>JAJZVN010000010.1 GCA_021845685.1 bacterium | reverse complement strand
TCATGAATTTCCTCTAAGACTTATAATAAGACTGCTAATACAATAGAAAGGCTCATATTATATAGAGTATGTTTATTTTTGTGTTATAATATAATTATAATTTTGTTATTTTTAAAAATAATTATCAGAATATTTATTATATTTACTATTTACAATATATATACCTAAATAAAAAACAGGTGAAAGAAAAATTGACATTATTATTAACGATTCAAAACTTAATAAAAATAATTATATTTACGAAGTAGCCAAGAAAATTGGGGCTATGATTTAAAATTTATAAATATTTTTATAATTTTTATATGTATTATGTAATAAACATTTATTGATAAATAAAAATATATATAGTTTTTATCCTCCATTAAACATTTTTATTTGACTATTTATCGTAAAAAAAAATATAATTATAACTATAATAAAACTAAAAAATGAGGACAATAAATATGGAAAGTATAATTTATGATACTTTGGCATATGTAAAAAAATTAAAACAGGTAGGTTTTACAGATGAACAAGCAGAAATTCAAGCTGAGGAAATAGCGCGTATTTTAAATGAAAACATAGTCACTAAAAAAGATATTAAAGAACTTGAATATAAATTAAAATATCAAATTATTACGGCCGTCGGGGGTATGCTTGTAGGAGCAGTTATCATCATAGGCGTATTGATAAAAATACTTCAATGAAAAATATCATTTTTTAAACCAATTAATAAATGTCTAAATATGAAAAATTATTAACTCATATATTACAAAGTAAATCCGATACTAATATTTCATTCAAAGATTTATCCAATTTAATGAAGAAATTTGGATTTACTGAACGAATTAGAGGAGACCATCATATTTTTAGAAAAGAGGGCGTTATAGAAAGGATAAATTTACAATGCGATGGCGTTAAAGCAAAAGTGTATCAAGTCAGACAAGTTAGAGAAATAATTTTAAAATATAATCTTGGAGACGAAATTTAATGTTTAAATATGAAATAATAATTTACTGGGATAATCATGATGATGCGTTTATTGCTAATGTTCCTGAATTGCCCGGTTGTTTAGCTCATGGCGGCTCTTACGATGAAGCTTTAAATAATATAAAGGAAGCAATTAAACTATGGATTGATACCGCAAATGAATTTGGAGATTCTGTGCCTGAACCTAAAGGTCATAGATTAATATACGCATAAAAAAGCATAATAAACCAAATTATAATTTTGCGTTGGACATTGAGATTGAGCATTTAATACCTGACAAAATTAATATATTGGGAGTTGTTCAATTTTTGTGTTAATATAAAGTATTTTGTATTAATTTTTCTTTAATCAGGTATTAAAATTATGTTAAATGCAAACATAAATGTCAAAACAAAAAATTTCAATTTATTAAAACTTTACACTAAAGATTACTATACCTGGACCATAACCAACGCTGAACTTCTTAAAAAAGGTAAATATTGGAAGACTGATTAAACCTTACATGTAATAATATGCTGATTCGTTATTTAATATTATACAATATACAATTTATAGCTATTAATGTTATTAAATAAAATACTTAACTGTAGAGATTGTTTATAATCTTTTTTTTATGATACTTTCAAGACTTTCGCCCCTTTAATTCTTTTTTCTTTTATATCTATTATAGCTTTATTGGCGTCTAAAAGATCATATATTTGGTATTCAGGCTTGATATTATACTTAGATGCGATACTTAATACCTCTTTTATGTCGTTAAATGTAACATTTGCAACCGATTTTATCTCTTTTTCCATCCATAAATCCCTTGAATAATCTATATTTATAAGATAATCTTTATCAAAATCTTCTTTCCTAATATTATTTATAACAAGCCGTCCATTAGGCTTTAAATTTTTCAATACTTCTACGACAGGCATCCAAACAGGCGTCGTATCTATAATTGCATTTAACTTTTCAACAGGGGTTTCAGTAACGTCGCCGCACCAATATGCACCAAGCTCTTTAGCAAATTTTCTCTCATTTTCAGATCTTGCAAACACAAAAAACTCTGAATTTGGATAAATAGCTTTTGCTATCTGCAAAACTAAATGATTCGAAGCTCCAAACCCAAGAAAACCTAAATTCATTTTATCTTTAATATTTGTTAATTTCAGAGCTCTGTATCCTACTGCACCCGCACAAAGCAAAGGTGAAGCTTCTTCGTCGGTAAAATTTTCAGGGATTAAAGCGGCATAATTCTCATTTATTTTTGTGTATTCGGCATAACCGCCGTCCACATCTTTACCCGTTGAAACAAACTCCTGACATAAATTTTCATAACCGTTTTTACAGTATTCACATTTGCCGCATGCCGAATTGATCCAGCCGATACCTACCCTGTCTCCTTTTTGCAATTTTTTTACATCTTTACCCGTTTCAATTATCCTCCCGACTATCTGATGACCGGGTATAATTGGTAATTCAATAGGTTTAATTCTGCCTTCAATTTCGTCTAATTCGGTATGGCATACCGCACAGGTATTAATCTTTATTAAAATTTCATTTTGATTAATTTCCGGTATTTTAGCATTTATATTACATAAAGGGTTTTTATTTATTTTTAAATCCGTTATTTTTGTTAATATCATAGATTTCATAAAAAACCTCCTGATGCCGGATATTATATTATTATAATAATAAATACTACGAACAAATTATTTGACCGCGTTAAAATTAACCGGTGCAGCTAAATAATTATATAATGAAACCGTCATCTAAAATAATTTAATAATTTGAGTTAAACGTTTTTCACGATAGTTTGCGAACTTTCGCAAATAAACATTTTTTGCATATTCTCAAGAGACCTGTTATGAGCTTCTTTGTCCATAGAAGATACGCAATCCGTTGCTATAACGGGGTAAAATCCGCGATTAGCGGCATCCCTTGCCGAAGATTCTATTCCTATCTCAGTTGCAATGCCTGTAAAAATAAGTGTTTTTATGTTTCTGTTCTTCATCATTTGTTCGAAATATGTTCCTATAAATATGCTCGCCGTCGGCTTTTCCAATAATATATCGCCTGTTTGGGGCGTTATATCTTGAAGAATATTCCTGTCATTTGAATCTTTAGCCATAAATTCCGGCAATTTAGAAGGCTCGTCTACTCCAAAACGCCTCATCATTGCAAAATATGACCATGATGACCTGAATTCTTTTTCCGGCGGGGTTATAAGCGTATATGCGATAGGCATTTTACCTCTTAAAATATTAACTAAGCTTTTTAAACCGGAAATAAATTCGGTTTTATTGAATATGCGGGAAACAAGCCCGTTCTGAACATCCCAGATTACAAGGCAGCTATGACGGGGATCTATTATTTCTTTTAAATTTTCATAAATCTCAATACCGCTTAATTCTTTCATAACAAAACCTCTTTCGTTAAGCATTTAGTTAAACATTCGTTAAACATTGAAATAATTTAAAATTAATTTAAACTCCGCTATATTTAATAGTTTTATTATTTATTTTAGCATAGTTTGTTATTTTTGTTATTATTATAATTATAATAATAATGTAAAATTATATTTATTTAATAGATTTAAATTATGAACATTAAATTAAAAACATCTGTATATTGTGATTACTTCACTAATCACAATATACAGGTGAGAGAGAGGGCAGTACGAAAAGCTTTACTTTTTTTATTAAAACATAATTATTATTACAACAGGGTTAAACTTCTGTTAAAATTTTGTAATAATCGAAAATATGTCCAAAAGGTGAGATATAAAAAAATTAAAAAGGGCTCAACAAATAATAAAACATTATCTGCCGAGCTCTTTTTTGATATTTTAAAAATTAATTAGATTAATCTATTATCATTTAAATTTAATTATATTTTATATCATTAAAATTTAATTATATTTATATTTTTTAGAATTTAAATGAAGTTGACACGTAGTAAAACCTTGGCATACCGGGCATATATTCCGCATAAAATGTACCTGAATTTGTCGTGTTTACAAACCCCGGTATTGCCCCTTCAAGATAATTTCTATTGAATATATTGTCTACCGTAAAACTGAGTTTCATGCTTTTTAAGTCAGCTTCTTTAAAAAACGGTATGTTTCTAAAATTAAACTTATGGCTTAAATTTAAATTAAACAGCCAGTATCCGCCGAGATGATAAGAACTTGTCGGGTTTCCGTTTAAATCTGTAACAAACTGCTCACCTGTATAAGTTCCTGATAAATTTCCGTTAATGTTTAAATAATTTTCGTCAATGCCTATGTTCGCCAAGTGCCTTGGAATAAATGGAACATTTTCTCCTGATATCATACTTGCGCCGCCAAGTCCAGATGCCTTACTTATGAAAGTGCTGTCATATTTTCCTGTATTTAGAGAATAATTGCCATAAATATTTAAATTCTTATTGATATTATACTGAGCTTCTATCTGAAATCCCGTATACGTAGAGGCGCCGCCATTATACTCATATGATGTGCGGATGCCACCTACATCGCTTGAATATGTGCCAAACGTATGAGTAAAATCTTCTTTGTAAATATTGGCTGAGAGTTCGAGATTTTGAAGTCTGTATCTTGTTCCTAATTCATAATCCGTAACTATTTCCGGTTTTAATGTACTTATCGGCGTTGCATACGTAAAAACTCCTGAATTTAGTCCAAAGCTATTAATAGTTGTTAGATAATCGGTATAGTTTGGAGCTTTCATAGTTCTTCCGTAAGTTGCATAAAAGTTCCAGTTTGGCAATAAATTATAGCTCAATCCGACAGTCGGCTCTATTTCGGTAAAATTATCTGAAACCTGTCCGCCATATGGATCGTTATAAACAGCATTTGAAGAAATACTTTCATTTACATATTGATATTTAACGCCCGGCTCAAGAAATAATTTATGAGGTATAATGCTGAACCTATCCTGAGCGTATAAAGCATCCATAGATTCACTGCCCCTCAAATCATTGATAGCATTATACGAAAGAATAATGGGTGCAAACGCAGTACTGCCAACCCCTTCCGTTTTATGAAAATTTCCAAAATTTAACTGCGCGCCTAAAGTAACTATATTTCTTGGTAGTTTGATTATAAACGTTGGGTAATCACCATACTGCGTAAGAGAAACCGCTTTAATGTGATTATCGGTTGCATAAGCTAACCCTGCATTGGCAAATTGGGTTAAATAAGTATCTGTTTTGCCTTGAGGGGTCGATGGAGTGGCTTTATTGGGAAAACTGTTAAACCCCAGATTATACGGCTGCACCCCATTAACAAATATGCTCGAAGGAATTGAGCATTGCGAAGTATCAATATTATATGTTCCGGCAATTTTTTCGCATGCAGGATTAATATAAAGATTTTTATACTCATCGTCTTGGGAGTAGAAAGTTTTATTGTCGAATGTAAAATGCCTGTTCATGTAATCTTTCCATCCCAATATTACATAATACTCCTGATTATAAGCCTGTGTATTTTCAACTGAAGCCGGCCATCCCCAGTTGTATCCGAACTGATTAAGAAGTGCAACCGGGACGAGATGCGGGTTATTTGCGTAATCGTCGTTTCTCATATAAATTAAACTAATATGCGACCTGCCCCTGTTATAAGGTTTTATTAAAGACATATAGTATGAATGGTCTCTGTTGGGATAGCTTGAACCGTCATACCAGTTGTTTGCGTCGTTGTGTTCAACCCTTAAATACATTCTTATGCCTTCCCAGAGCTTGCCGGTATTTAAAGAAAAACCGTAAGTCCTAGTGGCAAAAGAACCGTATCCGCCAAATATTGAGGCGCTAAATTTACTTGAGGGCATAACAGGCTCATAACCTATTTGACCGCCTAAGGAATCAAAAGTATCCACGCTCGGGTTATTGACGCCGTAGCTGATATTAACGCCGGAAACATCTCCCAGCGTAAAAGGAATATTATTTCTGACGTCCATATAATTGGATGAATCGCCGTCAAACATGTTGTTAATGGGTATCCCGTCAAAAGTTTGAGATACTTCTCCAGTACCAAACCCTCTTAACTCAACTCTTGCCCTGGCATTATTAGGTCCGCCCGTGCTGGCGTGGATTGACGGAGCTACATTTAAAAGAGTTTCAAAGCTGGTCATGGGATTTGTCATTCTTTTAATAGTTTTCTTTTTAATCTTTGAAACCGTAAACGGCGTTCTTTTAACCTTTACTTTTTTTGTGATTGCTTTAATTGAAATTACCCCAGCTTCAGCATTTGGGGTAAGCCCATAAACTGCAAATATCATAGTTAGAATAAATATGCCGATAATTATTCTAATGTCCGGCAGTTTAGTCCTCCTTTGATATGATGCATGTTTTAATTTCTCCATTTTTTTTCCTCCATTTTTTACTTATAATTATATTTTGAGGATATTATATCAATTTAATGTTACATATTTATTACAGAATTGTTAAATATTATTACAATAATGTTACATTTTTGTAATAAAATAAATTATTGCTGGGGTGTCATTCCAGCGAAAGCAGGAAGGTTACGATGCAGAAACGCACGCCGTTTCTGTTCATGAGGCTATAAGCCGGGAGCGAAGCGATCATCTATAGTTATTAAAAAAGTTATTAAAAAGTTCGGCAATTTTAGGTAAAGATAGAAAATTTCTTATTTATTTCATCTTAATATTTCTTTGCATTTTTCTTTTTTTCAACTAATTTAAGCGCACTTTTAAACAATTTATCGGAAGGCGAGAGTTTAACGGCTGTTTTAAGGTCTGCAATAGACAGATTAAGTTCATTTAGTCCATACTCTGCTCTGCCTTTAACAAAATAGCCGAATGCATTTTTTGGACTATTTGCGACAACTTTTTTTGAATAATAAATTGCAGGTTTGAATTTATTAATATTCTCATAGCTGATAGCGGCGTTAATCATTAAATCATCTGTTAAATGTTTCTTATTGGCAAATGCTAAACCTTTTTTATAATTATTAATCGCATCTTTAATATTTTTCTTTTTTAATTGCCTGTTTCCTGCTAAAAGATAATTTACTCCAATATTATTCTTTATAATTTTTATAAAATTGTCTGTTTTTTTACTAGTACTGCCTTTTTTATTTACTCTGGTTATAATTAAAGCAAGGGATTTTTTAAAATAATAATTGCTTTTTTTATATTTTTTTAAAAATTGAAGGATATTGCCGTTCAACTGAAGCGTGTAAGGATTTTTATTTTCTTTAAGAGATATTTTTGCGAATTTTAGAGCCGAATTATATTTTTTTATTTTTAAAAATCCCACTGCTTTGTTATAATTTAGCTGCCATTTTGAAACTGCATAAGCCGGCGTTTGAAATAAAATTATTGAAAGCCCTAAAACCGCTGCCAAAGAAAATACGGCATAACATAACGAAACCAAATTTAAATACGATTTTTGCACATTGCCCTCCTGTTTTTTTATTTTATTTTATTTTATTTTATTTTAATTTAATTTAATTTAATTTAATTTAATTTATTTTAATTTTATATTTTATATTTTATAATTGTTGTAATTCTTTAATGTTTTAATTTAATTTAATAATTGTTGTAATTCTTTAATATTTTTATTTTAATATGGATAAAAATAAGGGTAAGGGGCATAAGGCGCCCATTGCCAGTTATACCACATCCAATAATGCGGTCTTAACTGATAGCCTCTTTGTAATGCACGATGCTGTTTTTTTCTTATGCCTGTTTTTAGCATATAGTCAAGGACTATTGCTGTTATCCCGTCTCTATGAAGCTTAATTATTTCCCTTGCAGTTAAATAAAACACTTCATGAGAGGCTCTAATTTTTTTTATTATCGTTTCATTCGGTACGCGTTCTTTGCATAGCTTAATTATTTCAGATAAAGCTAAAGGCGGCGGTGTAGGTTTAACATAATATGCACAGCCGCTAAAAATAGAACTAACAAATAATATTGCTGAAAATACAATAATTATTTTCATATTAGTTTTTTTAAATTTCATAAATTTCATAAATAAATCACTTCCAGTTTTTACTTTCAACTAAAGATTTAAATAATTTAATTAATATTAATATAATATTAAATTTTAAATATTTTATATAATATTTTATATATCTATATCATCTATATCTATATCTATCTTTCTATCTTTCTTCCCATTTCATTTATTATCAATTAAATTTATTTTGTTTTTATTTTGTTTATTTTACCTGTTATCTATTTATCTATTTATTTTATCTATTTATTTATTTATCTATGCAACTTATCTATGCAACTTAAATCTTATCCATATGCTGAACTGTAATATTCTATTTCTGAGTTTTTTAGGCGGCAATGGATAATTAGCCAATTCAAGTGTTTTAATTGCACCGCTGTTTAATAAAGAAAATTGGGAGGCGCGAATTATTTTTATCTTACTGATTACACCGTTATAGTATGTGAAGAGAACCTTGACTTTACCCTGCATACGCATAGCTTTAGCCGCAGAAGGATACACAAGGGATGACTTAATTTTTTGTCTTATCTCTCCAGTAAGCATTGCTATAAGAGACGGATTAATAGGACCGTGTTCGACGACTGGCACCGGTCTTGGTGACGGCGGTACTATTTCATGAACTGCCGGCGACGGCGGAACGTTTTTTACATGTACTGCTTTAAAAACTTTTTGAGCGACATGCTTTACGACATGAGGCTTAGGGTGCGGTATTGGCGTAGGCTTAGGTTTAACGACAGGTCTCGGCTTCGGAGGCGTAGGCTTTGGTTTAGGCTTAACTATAGGCTTTGGAGGCGTAGGGATAGCTGCAAGCGATATCATTATAGGCTTTTGTTGAGGTATCGGCACATATTTAGGCATATGAGACAATATTAATATCGCAGCTGCAACCAGCACAAGCTCTAAAACAGCGCCTAAAAGTATTGCATAACCGAAGGGAATCTTATTGTAGCCGTCATTATGACTGTTATTATTAAAAGATGAATTATTAATATAATCTTCCATTTAAGACCTCGAAGCAGCAATGCCTATTTTACTTACGCCCGCTTTTTTACAAGCGCTCATTACCGAAACAAGATGCTGAAGCGACACTTTTTTTGAACCTGCTATAGTCACTACTGTTTTTTTCGGATTTTGACTTCTAAGCAAAGATACAAGTTCGTTTAACGTTAAAACCTTTCCTTTCACCTTTATAGTGCCGTTTTTAAAAAGAGATATGAGCACTTTAGGGTGCGGCATTTCTTGCACGGCGCTTGCATGAGGAATTTGCGAAGCTATTCCTGAAGATGGTATCATTCTTAACATTATTAGTGCAAAAAAAACCACTAAAAACAGCATTATGTCAATCATAGGAATAATAACTATCTTTGCTTTTTTGCTTCCCCCATTCATATAACTGTAACTACCCATTTACAACCTCCCCTTCCCCTTTAACGGGAAACGGATTTTTAATTAATGAATTTCCGTTGCGTCCTTTTTCAGCTGCCTTACTGTGACTTAACCCAATATCAGTTAATTCTTTGTCGCCTTTTGTGCATGGTCTTTCTAAACGATTAACTAACATTATTTTAATTGTTTCCATTTGGTGAATAATTAGACGCGCCCAGTTATTCAAACCGTTATAGAATACGAGACCGATAATGGCAACGAATAAACCTGCTCCTGTTGTGACTAACGCCTCGGCAACACCGCCTGTAACTTTAAGCGGAGCGCTGCCCGGCGCCCCTAAGACAGAAAATGCTGTAAACATGCCTATAATTGTGCCTAAAAGACCTAAAAGCGGAGCTAAAGTTACAATTGAATCTAAAATCCAGAGTCTTTTGTCAATTGACGGAGATTGCCATAATATTTCCTCTTCAATCAGTCTGTCTAAATGGTCATGACTTCTTACTTCGGGAAATTTTAGAGCAATATTTAAAACTTTAGACTGCGGTATATTGTCGGATGAAGATACAAGCTCCGTTAGGATTTTATTGTCTATTGTCTTAAGCTCGGACACTTTTGAGGTTATTTCATACCCTTTGTTAATTATTTTGTTTAAATACCAGGTGCGCTCAATGATTACGGCTAAAGCAACAAGAAGCACTATCATAATAAGATATAGTACGCCTCCTGAAACTGAAGCAATGTGAACTATATAATTTAAATTCATTTTTCCTCCTTATTAATAATTATCGTTATATTATTGCTTTATTTTTAAACTTACACTTTGTTATAAGTTATAAACTAAAAATTTAATAATTTATTTATTTATTTATTATACTTATTTATTGTTGCATTATTATGACGATTAAGTTAAATTTTTGTAACACAACTTATAACTATAAATTAAATTGCCGATAAGAAGTTAAATAAAAACATCTTCAAAACCGTTTGCGTATTTATCCCTGTCGGTCAAAGGGTCTATTCCCCATAAGTTTTCAACATATTTAAGTATGGATGTATGCTCATGTCTTACATTAGAAATATAGCCTTTTTTCGCAAAAGGAGAAATTATAATACATCCTACTCTTAATCCAAGACCATAATAATCAACAATCGGCGGTACAACATGGTCATAAAATCCTCCGCATTCATCCCAGTTTAAAAATATTACCGATTTTGAAAACAGCGGACTTTTCCTTAACGCCTCAATTCTCCTTACAGTATAAATCATTCCTGTCTTTACGTCTGCGGGCGGGTGTTCCGAATGTTTAAAGTCAGGCACAAGCCAGCTAAACTTTGGCAGAGTTCCTTTTTTAATATCCTCAAAATATTCTGCCGCAGGTCTTATTTTATTCCATAAGTTTTTATCTTTCAGAAAGCTTTTAAACCATATAACTGGAACCCAATGGTGAATATACTTTTCAGGATGAGGCCAGCCTTCAACATATATCTTCCATGAAATTTTAGCCTCTTCAAGCTTGTTAAAAATAGTAGGAAATTCATACGGCTTTTTTGGTTTCATATCCGTTATATGTCCGTTGGATTGCGCTGCAATCTGGTAAAGCCTGTTGGGCTGGGTAGGAGCCATTATAGAATGAAAATAATTCTGGCATAGCGTATAATTTTTTGCGTAATAATAATAAGGAGTAAGCGCTTTTTTTGTGTCGTAATAACCCATTATTACTTTATAATCGTCTGTAGGCTGATTGATCCCGTTTAAAAAATAACCGTCCATTTTCCCTTTATTATAAATGGTGTGCAATGCTTTCCATGAGTGATTGGGGTCAACATGATTCGGGGTTACATACTGAAATCCGAGATTATACGGTTTAATGCTTCCGCCCATGCCATCCGTTATACCGAGTTCTAATACCCTTTTCGGCTGACCGTTTATAGTAGCGTCCATCATACCGAAATAATGGTCAAAACTTCTGTTTTCCTGCATTATTAAAACTACATGCTCCGGTTTTTTAAATTTTGATTTAGCCGTATCGGTTTCAGCGTCATTCATTTTGGCATTCGCATTTTTTGTAATTAAATTATCGGCTACAACACTGCCTAATAAACCAGCGGCTCCAATTTTTATAAAATCTCTTCTATTCATGATAAACTCCATATTAAAATTAATTTTAATTAAACCAATAATATAGACTATAGCCAGTATATATCTAATATTGCATTGCGTTAATTTATTTAATTAGTAAATTATTTAAATTTAATAACTAAATTAATTAATTAATAAATATAAATAAATGGTTTTTAAGCTACTATTGCTGCTAATTAACAAATCAATTAATAAATAAATAAATAAACGGTTTTTTAAGTTACTATTACTGCAATTTATAAATAGACCTCTTCCTTTATATATTTTATATATATTTTTCTTATTATATTAGCACATTGATGTTAAGGTTTTATTACAGAATTGTTAAATATTTATTAAGGTTTTGTTACGGTTTTGTAATAATTGTAAATAATTGTATCGGATTAAGTTATTGAACGATAATTTTAAATAAATTACAGCTTATATGCTTAAAATATTACAGGACGGTTGGAATATTCAGGATATTCAAGATATTACGGAGGGCAAATATTGTTTGAACTTATTTGATTATTTTATATTTTTCTTTCAATAATGCTGCAATTCTTTCTTCAATTTCGTCTCTTACCGCCCTGAAAGCTTTTAATTTATCATCATTATCTCCGATAACGCCTGCAGGGTCAATTAAATCCCAGTGCAGCTTTATATTGTTTGAAGTAATTAACGGACAATTATCTCTTGCATCGCCGCAAAGAGTTATTACATAATCAAAAGTATTTAAATCAAAAACATCCACAGATTTTGATTTTTGCTTGCTTATGTCTATATTTTTCTCAAACATAACACCTATAGCGAAAGGATTAACCGGCTTTGGATTAACGCCTGCGCTGGATATATTTAAATCAGCTATTTTGTATTTTTCACCGTAAAATTTAGCAAATCCTTCTGCCATTTGTGATCTTGCAGAATTTCCCGTACATATAAAAATAATATTCATAATTTACCTCAATTTTTAATTTAAAATTTTATTTAAAATTCTTAGTTATTTTATTGATTTTTAAATTATTTATATTCTATATCTTAGAAATTGATTTCTTAATTTAGAAATTGATTTCTTAATAACTTAATAATATAAATTAACACAATTTGAAGGCACAGTTTAAAAATTAACAATTAAAAATTAGAAATTGATTTCTTAATATTATAAATTAACACTCCTTAGTTCGTTGTATGATGATTTAGTAATCTGTGTAACATTCACTAATTTCATTTATTTTAAAAATTTTTTTTAATTGTTTTAATTATTAATTAAATGTTCTTTATCATTTAAATAAACATTTATAATTTAAATGAATTTTTTAAAAATTTTTCTATATTTCTATAATTTATCTCAAAAGGATATTGCTCAAAATATAAAGAAGGCAGATTAAACTTTTCTTTAATCACATTTAAATATTTTGATTCCTGTTCAATTTTATCTTTAAAAAACTTTATTGATTTAAGTTCTTCATTTAAAAGATAATTAATACTTAAAAATGATACATCTATGCCTGCTTCTTTCAAATCATTATATGCTCTGTATGCTTCTTCAATAGGAGTAAATTCAGGATACAGCACTAAAGAAAAATATGTTTTTTCTTTATCTTTTATAGTATTAATCAAAAATTCAAGTTCTTCATCTTTTTTGTCGTCGTCGGCGCTGCTATTATTCTTATTTTCTTTCTGATATTCAAAGGCTAAAAACAACAGTCTTAAGGCATGTCCCGTTGGAGCAGTGTCAAAAATAATATAATCAAATTCATCTTTTAATCCAGCATATGCATATGCATTATTTTGAATATCATTATTTATTTTTATATTTAGATTTAAATTGCCTTCTGCATTGATGTTTATATCGGCATCAGTATTTTCTTTTATATTGTTTTTTCCGTCCCCTAGTTTAAAATAATTATAAAACTTTTTAAAATAGGCTATTTCAAGGGTGCATGGAGAATTAAGCTCTTCTTCTAAAACCTTAAGAGAATCTGCATTGTTTGAGACTTTTTGAAAAAATTGCAATGTATCTGCCTTATAATCACTCAAAGCCGATTCCGGCGATATTACCGAAAGAAATAAATTTTTGTTTTCAACCTGAACAGGTTCTTCACTGACTGATTCAACGCCCATAATTTTACCTATATGACTGGCAGGGTCAACCGATACAACTAATGTTTTTTTATTTTTATATTTGGATAAATATAAACCCGTTAAAAGAGAAACGGTAGATTTTCCTGTTCCGCCTTTTCCTATAAAAAAAATAAATTTTGTTGAATTTATTGCGTCGCTATTTATTCTATTAATTAAATCAGAGTTGTTTTTATTAAGGCTATATAAATCACTAATGGCGCTATTATTATTGTTAATTATATTGTGATCGCCGCCGGCATTATTATTGTCGTCGCTATTAAAAAATTTATCAAAATATTTTACGGCAAAATTTTTATCTTCCATTAGTATAAATTTTTTTAAAGAATCTAAGCCTTTTATTTCTTCAGGCATTAAATAATATTTCTTTATTTTATAACCGGTTTTCTTCGCCTGCTCAATTATTTTTTCATTAAGTTTATATTGTTCTTCAAATATATTAAATTTAGCAAGCTTATCTGGCAGAACATGATTAATTAATATTTCAATATTTGTAATACCGATACTTTTAATTTCTTCAATAGAACGTAAGGTTTCATAAAACGACAGATCTTGAGGACGCATAACGAATAAAAAATTAGTCGCGGTTTTATCTGTTAATATCTTTAATGCTTCATTATATATCTCTATAGAACCTTCAATGTTTGTAACAGGTCCCATGCAAGTTCTTCCTTCGCCTTTTTTAACCTCTTCAATGTAAGTAGTCCATTTTAGCGGAAGGCTCATCAATCTAAGCGTATGACCGGTAGGAGCCGTATCAAATATTATTACGTCAAAATCTTTTCTCGCAATAAAACCAGTAAAAGAATCAAAACTTGCAATTTCTTCAGTGCATGGAGATTTAAACTCTTCCTCAATCATAGAGATAACATCGTTATCTAAGCCTTTAATCGAATCACCTAACACTTTAGCCCTATATTTCTCTAACGAATCTGCCGCATTTATCTCTGAAGCATATAAATTGTCTACCCCTTTTATTTTTGTTTCTTCTTCTTTAAGATTTTGTTCAAATATATCGGAAAGATTTGAAGCAGGGTCTGTAGACACTATCAAAGTTTTTTTGCCGTTCAATGCAAGATTTAAAGCCGTCGCAGATGAAATAGTCGTTTTGCCTACTCCGCCTTTTCCTGAAAAAAACATATATTTCATAATAGTTGATGCCGTCAGTTTAAATCTATAAAAATTAAATATATAAAAATCTATAAATCTAAACTTAAACGCCTCCTTTGATAACTACTTTTTAATTAATAAGTTTATTTTTAAATTCGGAAATTTTAAAATAAAATAAATTTCTATCATGGTCTTTTGTTTAATTAATAAATTAATTTTAAAATCAATATAAATCCTGCATTGACTCTAAATATTTATTTATTAAAAATCATGCAAAAAACAATACCTATATTTTATATCCGCTATTTTGAGATTAGTGAAGATTTTAATATTTCTGCATACAGTTCCCCTTCTTCGGGATATCTTCCTTGGGTTAAAAGTTCTCCGTTTAATATGCAAACAGGCAAGCTTGCTTTTCCTTCTTTTTGGATTATAGATCTAACTGCGTTATTGGATAAAAATTCTTTTGGTTCATTAGATATGCTATGCCTTTTTATTTCAATTTTATCGCCGAAATCATTTTTTAATTTATTTAAAATATCATTAATTTTTATCAATTTTATATCAGGTCTTGGACCGCAAACTCCGGTTGAACAGCATAAAGCGGGGTCGTAAATCTCTAAAACTATTGAATTTTCCACAATTCATACCTCCAATTATAATAATTAAATAGACTTTAAATAATTAAAAAATAAAAGCAAACGGCATATTTTATTTGCAAATATCATTAAAACATTCTTCAGGATTTCCGTTGCAGCAGCTTTCGGTTAAATAGCTTATAAGCTTATTGACAGATTCAAAATTAGCAGAATAAATTATAAACCTTGATTGCTTCACAAATAAAACAATATTTGCCTGACTTAATTTTGCCAGATGAAATGATAATGTGCTCATAGGCATATTTAAACTCTTGGACATTTCGGTAACAGTTAAACCTGAGTGTCCGGCTTTAACAAGCATACGAAATATTTTAAGCCTGCTTTCATTAGAAAGAGCTTCTAGGGCTTCAATTATAAATTTTACTTCTGCCGCATTATAATTTTCATTTCCATTTTTGTTATATTTATTATTCACATTCAGGTTTGAATTTCTAATTTTTTTATTATTTATTATTTCCATATTTCCAGAATACTAAAAATATTAAAAAATGTCAAGTATTTTATAACTCCGTCTAAAAACTAAAAAAACCGGGACGGAAGAGGGCGTCCAGTAATTTCCGTAATGGGTGTTCAGTTAGAACATAATACATACTTTGATAAAAATTTAATCAATTTTTAATATTTCCTTCATAATTCTTTAATAATTATATTATATAATTTTTTTTTAATTGCTTTAAAAAATTAATGATATAATTATAAGGAGATAATTAAGAATGCAAAATCAAGCAAAGGAAGAAATTATGGAATTTTCCGTATCTGCCGAAAAATATTTTGATTCAAGATTTGACAATCAAGAAAAATACATTGTCGCAAGATTTGAAAAAGTTGATACTAAATTAGCCGGCTTAGATACTACAATTAACTTTAAGTTTGAAATATTAGATAAAAAGATTGATTCGGTTAGAGCAGAACTTAATGTTAGGATTGATGCTTTGAATGAGAAAATTGAAACAAAGTTTGAAATATTAGATAAAAAAATTGATTCGGTTAGAGCAGAACTTAATGTTAGAATTGATGCTTTAGATAATAAATTTGAAACAAAGTTTGAAATGTTAGATAAAAAGATTGATGCTTTAGATAATAAATTTGAAACAAAGTTTGAAATGTTAGATAAAAAGATTGACGCTTTAAATGATAAAATTAATTTCAACACCAAGTTGACATTAGGCTTTTTAAGCATTATGTTAACTATTATAATTGCGCTTCATTTCATACGTTAGTAAACCCACATATATGCGATTGCTTTAATTATAAAAAACAAATCAATCAAAAAAATTAATATCCCCACGATTATAATCGCGGGGATATTATACTATTATAGCCTATAGCATGAAAGAAAGAGCTTTTTTATATTTAAATTTTGATGAATATTTTTAAACCAATTAATTATTTAATATTTATTTGTTTTTTTCTTTTTTCTTAATTTCATATTGTTTCCACATAGAATAAATAGCAGGCAGCATCAATAAATTTAGTATAGTTGCGGTAATCATTCCTCCTATCATCGGAGCAGCTATAAATTTTGTAGTTCTTGCGCCTGCTCCGTAAGCAAACATTGCGGGTAAAAGACCGAAAATTATCGCAAATGATGTCATGACAACAGGTCTTAGCCTTTTTGTAGCTCCGGTAGCGCTAATATCTTCTATATCTTGTTTACTTAATTTTTTATAATTTCCCTCATGTTTTTTCTGCGTATCCTGCGTGTTTTGCGTATCTCGCATGACCTCTATGTTCTGTGTGTTCTGTATTTTATCGTCCGGAGGAAAAGCGTCATTTATTTTTTTATGCACCATGCTTACATCTGAAATTCCGGAACTTTCTAAATCTTCTAATACCGTTACCGCCGCTATTTCTCTTTCTTTAAACAGACTGTCCAAAACGGTAATCATGACCATTCCTATCTCAGTTGAAACGCCGATAAGCGCAATAAAACCCACCCATACCGCAATGCTTAAAGTTATATGTAGCAGATAAATATAAAAAAATCCTCCTATCAGCGCAAAAGGCACGGACAGCATAACTATCAGCGACAACGGGATTGATTTAAAGTTTAAATATATAAGCAAAAATATAATCAGTATAGTAAGAGGAATGATTAACAATAATTTTTTATTTGCACTCTGAAGCGATTTGTATTCTCCTGAGAAAACAATATGGTAGCCCACAGGCAGAGGCACCATTTTTGATATCATTTTTTTTGCGGTTTTGACCCACCCTACCATATTTTTAGTCTTTAATGTTATATCTATAATATCATCGGGGATACCGCCCTGCGAAGAAACATAATCCGGTCCGATAATATATTTTACGTGGGCCGTTTCTTTTAAAGGCACATACGGACCGTTTTTAGTTTTAACTAAAATATTTCGAATTGCCGATAATGAATTTCTGTATGTATAAGGATATCTTACAGACAAAGGATATCGAGCCAATCCGTTATATAAAGTAGTAATAGTTTTTCCTCCAATCGACGCATCCACCGCATCGTCAATTTCTTTTAGCGTTATGCCGTAAAACCCCATTTTAATATAATCAGGACTTATTTCAATGTAAGGTCTGTCGTTAATCCTATTTGCAAAGGCGCTCTGCGTTCCTTTTACCATATAAAGAGCGGAAGCTATTTTTGCCGAAATATTCTGCAATATATTTACATTTGAACCGTAAACTTTTATGCCTATGGGAGTGCGCAGCCCGGCAGACGTCATTTCTATTCTGTTTTTGATCGGCATTGTCCATACATTGACAAGTCCCGGGATATTTAACGCTTTGTTTAATTTACTTATTAATTTTGTTACAGTCATTCCTTCCGGCCAGGTTGAGCGTCTTGTCAAATTAATAACGGTCTCCGTCATCGAAAGTCCTGCAGGATCTAAAGCCGTATCGGCTCTGCCTGCTTTTGCCGTAACCATTTTGACTTCCGAAAAACTTTTGATTATCCTGTCTTCAATTTGTATTAATTTTAGAGCGTCTGTTCCCGAATAACCGGGTAATGCGGAAGGCATATACAGTAAAGTCCCTTCATTTAACGGCGGCATAAATTGCGAACCTATTCTTGTATAAACAAAATAAGTTGCAACCATTAAAATTAAAATTAAACCTATAAATATATATTTATAAAGCATAACAAATTTTAAAACGGGCTTGTAAATATAAGCCAAAAATCTATTAACAGGATTTTCGTCTATCGGTTTTATTTTACCTTTTATTAAATGAACCATAAGTATCGGCACTAAAGTAACGGATATTAAAGCGGCAAAAAGCATCGAGAAGGTTTTTGTGTAAGCTAAAGGCTTAAATAAAGCCCCGACTTCCCCGGATAAATAAAAAATAGGCAAAAATCCTGCGGCTATAATTATTAAAGAAAAAAACAATGGTTTGCCCATTTCTTTTGCCGATTCTGCAATATAAACTTTTTTTGCTTTCTTTTTGTCTTTAATTGCTTTTATATGTTCAGGAACAGAATCGGGACTATGCTCAAGTCTTTCTATATAAGAATGGGCATTTTCAATCATAACTATACTGGAATCAACCATTGCGCCGACAGCAAGAGCAATACCTGATAAAGACATGATATTTGCGCTTATATGTAATAAGTACATTGCCAAAAAGGCTCCCAATATTGCAAACGGCATCATGATTATCACTACTAATGCAGACCTGAAATGAAACAGGAAAATAATACAGACAAGCATAACTATAATTATTATCTCTAAAAGCGTGGTTTTAAGTGTATTTATAGACCTGTGGATTAAAGAAGATTCATCGTAAGTCGTGATAATTTTAACTCCTTTAGGAAGAGAAGTCTCTAAAGATTTAATTTTCTTTTTAACGGCATTAATTACATTTAAAGTATTGGCTCCCTGCTGCATAATAACAACGCCGCCTACTATCTGTCCGTTGCCGTTCAAATCGGAATAAGACCTCTGAGAGGCGGGTACTTTTTCTACAGAGCCTATATTTTTTACAAGAATAGGTACATGATTTGCGGTCTGTCCGACTACTATATTTCTTATTTCTTTTAATGTATGCAGATAGCCTTTTACAAACACAAGATGTTCAGCGCCCGAAGAAGAATCTATAACTCTTGCTCCTATATCGTTATTCGATGATTTTAAAGAGTTGTTAATCTGACCGATTGACATATTATAATATTGAATCGCCCTCGGATTTAACGTAACCTGATATTCTTTTTGAAAACCGCCGTAAGTCGCAACCTGAGCAACACCGGGAACAGATTCTAAAGCATACCTTAAATAATACTGTTGGATAGTTCTTAGCTGTTCTAAATTTTCGTTATGATCTTTGTCAATTATCCCGTACATATAAACCCAACCCATAGCATTGGCATAAGGACCTAATACAGGGATTACTCCCGGGGGTAGTAATGTTTTAATCTGATTCATATAAGCTAAAATCTGGGCTCTTGCCCATGAAATGCTTGTTCCTCTGTTAAACACTACAGTCACAAACGATGAACCGTACATAGAAGTTCCTCTGACCTCTTTAACTTTAGGAGCAGACAGAAGATAAGATTCTATAGGATAGGTTACTCTTAAATTTATAAGATTCGGCGGTTCGCCTGACCAATCTGTTTTTATAATAACTTCCGTAGGCGCAATATCAGGAAGGGCATTTAATCTTATATTTTTAACGGCAATCGTACCGAAAAATCCTAAAAATAGCATAAAAATAAGTACTATAAATTGATTTTCTATGCAATAATCTATTAATTTTTTAATCATTATATATAAACCTCAAAATTTAATATTTATTTATATTACATACCAGGCATACCTGCCATTGAATTAACCGACTGTTTCAAGTTTGCATCGGATGAAATCAAAAAAGTACCGGAGGTTACAATTCTTTCTCCTGCTTTTAAACCGCTTATTACAGGATAATAATTGCCCCATCTTTTGCCCAGAACAACTTTTTTCGACGCAAAATAACCTTTGCCGTTATATATAAAAACAACCGGCTCAGTCCCTGTCCATAAAACCGAAGATGATTTTATCGACAATTTATGCATCGGTTTCATTATTAATTCAGCGTTTCCAAACATACCAGGATGCAATAGTCCTTGTCTATTATTAAAAACAATTCTTGCTTCCGTAACCCTTGCGTGAGATTTTAAATACGGATATATAAATGATACTTTTCCGTTAAAAATTTTTCCGGGGTAAGCTGAAAATTCAACTGATACATTGCTGTCTTTATTGACAAATTTTAAATCGCTTCCATAAATAGATATATTCATCCATAATGTATTTAACCCCGCTAATTTAAATAATGTCTGCCCTTTAGTAAAATGCTGCCCGGAATATACATATTTTTTTAATAAAATGCCTGACAAATTTGAATAAATAACAATATCGGATTTTGTATAAATACCGTCTTTTATTTCTTTTATCTGCTTTTTTGATATACCTCCGTATAGCTTAAGCCTTTTTTCGGCAGCTCTGTAATAACTTTTGCTTTCCGCAATACTAAATTTATAATTTGATTTCTTAGCATTTTTATAATTTTTATAAGCTAAAAAAAGATTTTTTTCTGCGTTAAAAATAGACGGGCTGTAAATCCTAAACAATTTATCGCCGACATATATTTTCATTCCGGTTTTGTTTGCATACAGCTTTGTTATATATCCGCTATATCTTAATGATATTTTTTTAATAAGCGGTTCTGCTATCTTCAATTCGCCGATTGATCTTATGACAGGGCTTATTTTTATGTATTTAACCGTGCCTACGGTTATCCCGTAAAGCTGCCTTTGTCTTGAACTTACAAAAATTCCTTTTTTTAAAGGCATTACCATTTTTTTCGGCATTTTTTTAGGCGGCTTATTATTATTGCTTTTATATTTATAATTAAAAAATTGAAAATAAACTGCCGATGCCGCAATACCTATTATAAGAGTTATAATCAGACCTGCTATATAAATCATTTTTTTCATAATATATCCTCTGTCTTTATTATTATTTTTATAAAATTTATATCTACTGTTTAATTGTTTAATTGTTTAACTATAATTATTAATTTATATAAATTAATAATTTTTTTATATGCAATTATATACAAAACGATTAAATTCAAATTAATTAAATATTAATAAAAAATTAAACCGTTAATTTTTTCCTATAACCGCCTCTAAAAAAGCATCATCCTTAAAATATTCGGCTTTGTATGCATAAGTTTTAAGTCTTATCAAAAGCAATTGGACAAAACTGTTCAACAAAGGAAATGTCTGTGCCTTGCCCGACATAAGACTTTTGGTATACGAATTGAATAAGAGTTTTGCTTCGGGTTCGGTTATATTTTTATTGATGACGTAAACTTTATAATCATTTTTTATATTGCTTACGGCAGTCTTTAAATCTTGAACGGTTTTTAATCGTATCCATGCATATTTATAAATAGTATTAATATTATATTTTTTTGCCTTGTTTATTTTTGGAATCTGACTTTCATTAAAATATAAAGGCAAAGTAATTGATACGCCGCCTGATATAACAGGTTGAAGCGAATATCTGTCTCCATAGCCTAAAAATACAGAAAAATTTGGATAATATCCTTGATTTGCCAGGTCTATGCCGAGCAGGGAAGTTTTAATATTTTCTTTTCCTTCTTTTAAATCAGGATTTAATTTATCCGCTGTTTTCATAAGATTATTAAATTGATATTTTAAAGGCATAACTTTTCCCATAAATTCAGCTTTTTTATTTTTAAAATATTTTATCGGAAGCTCCGTAAATTTTGACAATATATATACAAATTTATTTTTTTGTTTTTTAAATAAGATTAACTTAGTTTTTATTTGATCAATCTCTAAAATGATTCTCATAGGACCTCTTGCGTTTGATCTGCCGCTTGCATAATTTCTGTCGGCATATTTTAACAGCAGATTAATAAGCGTAAGGTTTTCTTTAAAAGTTTTTATATCTTTTTCTAATAAAGCAAGATTGTAATAAACATCTTTGATATTTAAAATAGTAAAAAGTTTTAAAGAAATAGTTTTATCTTTCAATGATTTATATATGGATTTCTTGATTTTGCTATTTATAAATAATTTAGTGGGAAACGGTATTGCCTGCGATGCGCTAAATTTCCAGTAGCTCATTGAATTAATGCCTATCTGCGGATTATTAAACCCGTTAGCATCAGTCATTCCGAATCCTACCGCAGGCTCGGGAAGGCTCTTTACTATTGTTATATTTTCTTTATATCCCAAGTATTGATATATGCTTGATTTTATTTCCGGATTTTTTAAAGCTTTTTTAATAAGAAATTTTAACGGCAATACGACCGCATCAAAATGAGGTTTTTTCTTAATTAGCTCGGCTGAAAAACCTTTTGGCATTGAAAAAATCATAGATATCATAGATACTGATATCAGAATCATCAAAAAAAATGCTATACGCAATATTTTTATCTTTACTTTTTCCATTACAAATAAATCTCCTTTAAATTTTTAAATTTGGAGTAATTTTTTCTTATTTTAATTTAATTATGTTAATTAATTTTTAATCTGCACGCCGAACAATAACTATATGCCTATGCTTTAGATACAGATATAAAAACAAACATATATGGTAAAACATAAACAATCTCAAGGTAGATTGCTCGCTTTGCTGCGCGATAAAACGTTGGTGAGCTTCGCCGGAGTTAGTGCGAAAGACGCGCTTCCTCCTGCTGGATTCCGTCTGTCCGCTACGCTAGCAATGAGTAATAACAAAACAAAGCAAAAGATTGATGTTCGATTAAATAAGAGGGTTTTGAGGGGGATGGGGTATATCGGAAGAAAAATGTTTCCTATATATCTTTCCTGTAAACAAGATTGTTCTAATAAAACTACCGTAATAAAATATTACGGGGTAATAATAAGCGGTAGGTAAATTCTGACATTCTACGCAAGTTACGTAAGATTGTAAATTTAACTTATTGAAATGACGTGGATTGATTTTTGATGGAAATAGCAAAGCTGTTTTTTCCATCCCTTTTACCGACTTTCCTATTGTCTGACCCATCTGCATAGGCATTCCGACTTGCATTGGGGTCATTATCATTGGAGCATTAAACATATAGCTTATTTCGGTAGCCCCGATTAGATAAAAAATCGCAATAGCGGCAAGAGGAAAAAATAGAAAAACCTTATATTTTTTATTCAAAAAATACTTTATCATCTATGTAATATAAAATATACCGTACATATTTGTCAAGATGATTTTGTCAAGGCGATGCTGACCACGAAACAGACTGCTCCAAAAAGCTTAAAGTTCTGGCAAATAATCGCAATTCTTGGACCAAGTCAGGCGGGAAAACACCTATATTATCTATTTGTCATTAATATCATTAATATCGTTCATATAATAATAATAAAAAGATTTAAAAGAATGTAATAATTGTTTATTGATATCCTTAAAAGAATAATTTTTAAAATGTGCGGTTACTTTATTTTTAATTATCATATTTTTAAAATCTTCGGCGTTTTTTCCTTCAAATTTTGTAAAACCTTTTCCTATAAATTCTTTAGAATGGGCATCGGATACCCCTAATGCGGGAAGACCGACCGAAGCATTCGCAAGAGAAGATAAAGCATTATAGAAAAAGGCACATATGCTTGAATTATTTATAACTTCAATGGCATCAAAATTAAGCAAACCTAATAATTTTCGCAATGGTTTATTACCCTTTTCTTTATACGAAATAAGATAATACGGATGAGGACATATAGCAAGTCCGCCTTGTTTATGTATTTCGTCAATAGTTTCTTGAGCGGTTTTGCCCGGAATAATTTTATCTTTTATAAAAAGTCCTATTACATGTCCGTTTTTTGTTGATATTTCTTCGCCTATTATAACATCCACCCCTAAATGACGGTTTTTCCCCGCATATTCTTTCGCTTTGTATGCCCCTTTAATTCTGTTATGATCTGTTATCGCAATAACATTTAAATTTCCGCTTGCAGCATTTACAATTTCTTCTGGGGAATTTAAACCGTCGCTATAACTTGTATGAATATGAGTATCGGATTTGGCGTAATTTTTTTTTAGCATAACTTTTATGACGATACGTAAATTTAATTTTCTTTCACAATAAATTTTATTTTTATAAAATCATTGCAAAAAGAACATTTTTTATCAAATTTAGCATAAATCTTTTCAATGTCTTTTTCCGTAACTATAACAGAAAAAGATGAATCTCCGCATCCGCATGACATATCCATTACCGCTTCTCCTTTTGGAGATTTATTTATTTTATTTTTAATCATACCTAAATATTTATTTTTTATTAAAATTGCATTATTAGAAATTTTTTTCATTATTCTTTCAATTTGTGAATTTGCATTATTAAAATTATCGTCTAACTTATTAAAATTCAAATCATTATTTAAATTCTTCAATTCTTCGCTATCCATTTTTAACCTCCTTACATAAATTTAATTATTTTAAATTTAATAACAATCTATTTAACTTAATTTAAAATAAGTTCAAATTTATTGGAAACTTATAATAATAAATCCTAAAGGCGTAATCTTTAATTTTTAATTGCTAATGCATTAACTAATTTGCCGTTCTATAAAAAATTTATAAAATTCTTAGCTATACCTTTTTTTCTTTTATAATAATATCTATATTATATATAATTAATATTTCATTATAATGACGATTAGATTAAATTTTTGTTACAATATTATTATAATCATATCAAAATATAATATCAGGTATGTTTTGGATTGTTTTATTAATTATATGAAGCTAAAGACAAGCTTGTTGTCATAAGCGGCTTATCAGATATGTTCCGTATTTTTTTATTATTTACTTGGAGACAAAAAAAATTAAAAAAACAGCGGTTAAATAAATTTTAATTATTTATTTAACCGCTGTTAAAAAATATCTTATAGTTATAATAGCTTATAAAAATATTTATACGACTTATAAATTAAATTTGATAATTTTCACGTTCTTTATTTTCTCACTTTCAAAATTTAATAAATTAATAATCTTCTTTATCAAATTTAATTTTTGAACTTTTAAATATATTCTTATAATATAACAAACATAACTTATAAATTATTTGATTTTACCGTACTTACTTTTATTGCAGAATGTCCTTTCATATTTAAAGATTCGGAATCTTCATCTACAAATTGATTTTCTTCGCTTACTGTTGCCAGTGAAACATTTTTTGTTTCAGGCAGGGTGGCAATCGTTAAAATAGCTCCCATTACCGAAATTACGGCAAGAACTAAAAAAGTGCCCTGAATCTTTATTGTCATTAAAAGCAAAGGAAAAAGAAATGTTCCGATAAATGCCCCTGTTTTACCCGCTCCAGCTGACAAACCGTCCCCAAGACCTCTTATGGAAGTCGGAAATACCTCCGCAGGATAAATAAATGTTGTCATGTTCGGTCCAAACTCCACGAATATATAGCTTAATCCGAATATCAGCATAAAAGCAACAGGTAATAAAGTATATCCGGAAAAGCTTACTAACGAGATTATAAGATAAGCTAACGCCATGCCGATAAACCCGAATGTCTGTATAAATTTTCTTCCAAGAGTATCTAAATTAAAGGATGCTATCCAATAAAACGGGGCGGCAAAAACTATAAAAACAATGGTTGCTAAAGCTAAACCCTGTATAAATGTTGCGTGCGGAAGAAACGATTTCATGACGAGTGGCCATGAAATTGAATTTCCGTAAAATGCCCAGTCAACTAAAAACCAGCTCCCCATGGTTCCTAAAAGTCTCAGATTGTATGGATATTTTAAAATATCCGTCCATTTTGCTTTTGCTTTCACCCTTGTTTGCTGCTGCCTATTTTCATGATTGACTTTAATGTTTGACCCGGTTATATCATTTATCGCTCCGACCGTATTATCTACGTTTCCTTGAACAGACAGAGAAAAATGCGGCGTTTCTTTAATTTTTCTTCTAAGATAAATGACGCTGGCTGCCGGTATTGCACCTAACCCTAATAAAATTCTCCATGCAATATCATGCGGAACGCCGAGCATTAATATTAAGATTGCAACCATAGGACCTGCTATTAACCCTATTCCCTGCAGAGAAAACACCATACCTATTAATTTACCTCTGTCTTTTCTATTTGAATACTCGCTCATAATAATAGCGCTTATAGGATAATCGCCGCCTATGCCTAAGCCCAATATAAATCTCCATATTATAAGCTGCAAAATATCCTGAGAGAAAGCTGAACCTATCGCCGCTATCGTTAATATTATTACTTCAAGTCCGTAGATAGCTTTTCTTCCAAAAATATCTGAAATCCGCCCGAATACAAAAGCACCCATAGCAGCACCTATTAACGATGTGGAGCCGAGCCATGCAATGTCAATAGATGTCAGATGCCATATAGGAGTCAGCAGAGCTATAGTAACCCCTATAATAAATAAATCGTACGCATCAGTAAAAAAACCCATGCCTGCCGTAAACATAGTTCTAAAATGATGCTTTGCAAGACCTACTTCGTCTACCTTATGAAGCAACTCACTCCTTAAATCTTCACTTGCATTCATAAATCCTCCCATCTTAATTTATTTTATTTTAACTGTTATTTTTAACCCAACTTCACCATAATTACCAGCAACATGTTTATATTGCTATATTTATGAGGGCAACAAAAATGTTTATGGGGATTACAAAATAAAAAATAAAATGTAATAATATCAATGGGTTATAATTTTATAATAATAAAAACGATGAAGTTGAGTTGAGTTGGGTTAATATTTAATATGAGGATATTATACTAAAAGAAATGTTACAATTTGATGAAGATTATGTTAAATTTTTGTTACAATTTAGAAATATTATTAATTTAACTAATATGTTATTGTGCTTTCTATAAATATTATTAATTTAACTAATATGTTATTGTGCTTTCTTTTAGGATGAGATGGGATTAGACGGCGTTAAACTTTTGTTATAATTATAATTTCGGAGATATTATTAATGTGATTTCGCCTTTTAAAAGTTCAGGGCTATTATTAAAATCAATGCGCAAAGAGCTTATATCTTTAGTTCTAATATTTTCAAAAAACTTTGTAATCTCTTTTGCATAGCATATCTTTACATTTCCAAAAATATTTTCTATGACATCAAATAATTTTTCAATGTCTCTTGCCGCTTCAAACACGACGAAAGTTCTTCCTTCCTCTTTTAATTTAAGGAGCATATTTTTCCTTTTCCCTGGTTTTTTAGGCAAAAAACCTATAAAAGTAAATTCCGACACATCCGCCCCTGATGCCGATAATGCAGCTATAACGCTGGAAGGTCCAGGAATAGGTATAACTCTTATATCTCTTTCAATACACATTCTTACAAGATATGAACCGGGGTCGGAAATAAGCGGAGTACCTGCTTCTGTTACTAATGCGGCATCGCCTGCTTTAGTAATATGCGAAACTATATTTTCCGTCGCTCCTTTTTTATTATATTCATGATATGAAATCAAACGAGATTTTATATGATATCTTGAAGTAAGAATCCTTGTTTTTCTGGTATCTTCGCACGCAATTAAACTGACGGAACGCAAAGTTTTCAAAGCTCTGATTGTGATATCTTCAAGATTGCCGATAGGAGTTGCAACAATATATAAATTATACATTATGCATTATGATGATATAATAGTGAATGATTACTTAATAATATAGCTAAACGGCCGCGGAATGTCTAAATACATCTCAAGACCTTGCCTGCGCTTCCTCTCTCCTGCTACTCTGTCAGCTTTCTTCGACCGCCTCCTCATTAACAATGAAGGAAGAGTTGACTACTTTTCAGGATAGTCGTATTTGCTCGCCCATCCGTAGGAGCGTACTATACAGTCATTAATATTAATATTAATATAGTAAAAGTTTAAATGATTAAATCCAGTCTCTTAAATATCTGAAATCTATGTTTATCGTCCTTTGAGAAACTTTTGCAATTAAAGGCTGCCTTCTTTTAAACTGAGACTTTTTTATTTTATTATAAACTTTATGAACAATATCTTCATCATAACCCATAGATATAACAACTTCAGGTTTATACATTTTATCTACTAAAAGAAACATAATTTCATCGGCTAATTTATAAGTAAATCCAAGTTCTTTCTCGTCAGACTGATCTTGCCATAAGTCTGCAGACGGGGCTTTATTTATTAAGCTTTCGGGGACACCGAGATGTTTTGCAAGCTGATATATTTGCGTTTTATAAATATCTCCTATAGGATTTAAAGCTGAGGCCATATCGCCGTATATTGTTCCATAGCCTAATAAAAGTTCGGATTTATTGCTTGTGCCTAAAACCAAAGAATTTAAAATATGGGAACGGTCATATAAAATAGACATTCTTTCTCTTGCCATTTTATTTCCCATTCTCAGTTTTAATTCATAATTACTTTCTTTAGATTTATCTTCAAAATTAAAGTTAGACTTATTGTATTCAGAATTATTATTATAATATGACTTATTGCTGCCTATCTTATCAAAATAAACATCAATCTGGGCGGTAATATCAATGATATAATGATTTATATTTAAATTTTTTACGACAAGCATTGCGTCTTCAAGACTTTTTGAAGAACTTGCTTTGTAAGGCATTAAAATAGCGGCAACATTATCACTGCCTAACGCCGAAACCGCAAGATAGCATGAAACTGCGGAATCTATTCCTCCTGATAATCCTAATACAATTTTATTTACTCCTGTTCTTTTAACTTCTTCTTTAATAAAATTTATAAGAAGTTTGTGAATATTTTTAAAATTAATTGAATCTATCACAGGTAAATGCTGACTAATCATTGATATTTATTTTTTATAATATATTTATTATATATATTTTATATTTATATCTAAAAATTGCCGATGGAAATTTTATATGAATTCTCATCACCGCGATGATAACATATATATTGATTTTACTGTTCAGCTTTTTATTATATTGTCTGCTTATGTTTATTATTAATTTTTATTAAAAAAGTGAATCAATTTTAGCAAAAAAAATATTTATAAATTATTATTTATAAATTATTTATTACTTAATTAATTTATCTGTATTTAATTTACCGATAATCTATTATACTTTTAATTTCTTTTAATGTTATATCTAAATTTTCGTCTCTCAGTATAGGAGTTTTAAATCTTTCATTTTTTAAGAAATCAAGATTTATTTCAATATTCAGCAATCCTTCGTCAAGATACTCAAGAGAATAGTCTTTTTTCCCGTCCGGAGAAAATACGCATGAGCCTCCGGAAAAACCTATGCCGTCTTCAAAACCTACTCTATTTACATATATGACATAGCTTTTATAATAAAAAGCTATAACGGAAAGAAGCTCTTCCCACATCTTAACCGAGCTGAATTTATCATTTCCTTCTTCAATTCCTCTGGCAGGAGAGGCAGAATTGATTATAATCAGTTTAGCTCCCTTGTTAACTGCAATATATGAAGAAGACAAATGCCAGGCATCTTCGCATGTTAATATTGTGGAGTTAACTCCCAGAATATTAAACACTCCAAATTCTTTACCTTGTTTGAAATACCGCATCTCTTCAAACATTCCGTATGTCGGAAGATAAACTTTTCTATGAACATGTAAAATATTGCCTCCCGATAAACAAAAAGTGCTATTGTAAAAATTATAATCTTCATCCGATTCAACAAATCCTGCAATAATTACAATTTCTTCACTTTTATCTAAAAGACTGTCTATTATATAATTATAATTATTGAATGTTTTAAAATTTAATCCGGTATTTTCGATATTTTTGCTGTTTTCTTTATTTTTACAACTATTTTTTATATTAATGGCCACATCATAAACGGCATCTTTTAAAAAATATCCGGTTAAAGACAATTCCGGAAATATTATAAGTTTACTTCCCGCCTGCTTTGCCTCATCTATATATTTTAGATGTTTCTCAAGATTATAATCTAATAATCCTGGTTCTGGAGCGATTTGCGCTAAAGATAATTTAATCAAATCCATTTTCAAAGAATATAAGTTTGATTGAACTGTTAGATAGAAATTCTATTGATATTATTCCATAGTTTATTGATTTTGGTTTTTTTGCATATTCAAGCAAAAATAATTCCGATACTTTTGCAATTTTATCTATCTTTTTTCTGCCAACAGCTTCTAACGGCGTCCCAAAATTATCTTGGAATCTTGATTTTACTTCTATAAAATATATATTATTTTTGTCTTTATCTGCTATAATATCAATTTCTCCGCATTTTTTTCTAAAATTAGCCGCTATAATTTTATAGCCTAATTTTTCTAAAAATTCTTTGGCTATTTTTTCTCCTGCTTCTCCTTTTTTTCTGTTTAAAGATGTCGACTTCATATTTTTTATTTTATTTCTTTATTATTTTTATTTCTTTTATGTATTTTATATATATTAATATTATAATGCAAATATATTTATTTTTAAATTATAAACTTTGTGTGTTTCAACACGCTTTGACAAGAATCTATTTGTATTATAATATTATTACAATATAATCTTAAATCACCGTTAGAAACTATGAAAATTATTTCAACATATAATAAATACTGGATTCCCGCTTTCGCGGGAATGACACCCGTTGGGTTAAAATTTAAATTCTCTTAAAGTCATTCCTGCGTAAGCAGGAATCCAGAAAAAGAAATTTCTAACGGTGATTTAAGGTATAAATAGATAATTTTAAAAGTTTATTTATTTAACAGGAAAATTTAAAAGTTTTTCTATGTATATCCGTTAATCCTAATTTTAAAATATTGTCTATATGTTCTTTTGTTGCATATCCTTTATGATTTTTAAATCCGTATCCATAATATTTTTTATCGTAATATTCTCTCATAATTTTATCTCTAGTAACCTTTGCTATTATAGAAGCGCAAGATACTGATTTTACTTTTATATCTGCTTTTATAACAGGCAATACTTTAATCTTATCTAAATTTTTCATCTGCCTAGGAATATATTGACCGTCTATAATAACTATATCTGGTTTAACGGTTAGATTATTAAATGCTCTTTCCATAGAAAGCATAGTGGCATTTAATATATTAATCTCGTCAATTTCAACATTAGACGCAGCCCCGATTGAAATAGAAATTGCGTTTTCTATTAAATAATCAAAAAAATATTCTCTTTTTTCAGGAGTTAATAACTTAGAATCTTTAATACCGTAGGGAATTAAATTTTTATCAATAATTATTGCAGCCGATATTACCGGACCTGCCAAACAGCCTCTGCCGACCTCATCAATTCCGCAAATAATTTTCATACCATAAAGAAAACAGAGCCGCTATTGATTATAATTAGTCTTTAAAAATTCAATAAAATTATATATTCTTTGCAATGTTCTTTTCTTGCCCAACGCAAAAATAACTTCGTAAATACCAGGGCTTATTTTTTCTCCCGTCAGTGCTATTCTAATAATCATAGCCTTTTCTTTGAGCGACCATTTATTTTTTAAAAAAAATTCATTGAAAGATTCTTTTATGTAATTTATATATCCTGCTCCATTGAAGCTCTGGCTGTCCAAGTTTAAATTTTCAATAAAATTTATTAATGTATTTAAAAAAAATATAGCATTGTTTAAAGAATTAAAGCTATTATCTTGAATATCGTTATGCTTAACGGCATAGCCGCTATTATTATCAGAATTATCGTGTTCGTTTAATTTAAATTTACTTAATTTTTCTCCGTGCTCAGAATTATCAAACTCATTTAATTTAAATTTATCTATTTCGCTAAGCAGGTTCTTATCATAAATAATATTGCCGTCATTTAAATAAAATCCCATTTTTTCTTTTATTTCAATTAAGGTTTTTACTCTCGGTTTTAAAGCGTCTATTAAAATTGAAGTATTTTCACTATAAGCTATTTTTTTATCTTTTTTATTATCTATATCTATATCATTAATCATATCTACTAATTCTTTTGCAGTTTTCTGTTTTATATAATGAGCATTAAGCCATAATAATTTTTCTTTATTAAACACGGCGGCCGATTTGCTTATATGTTTTAAATCAAAATACTTAATCATATCTGCAATAGATAAAATCTCATCATTTCCGTGAGACCAGCCGAGTCTTACAAGATAATTTATCAGAGCTTCAGGTAAAAAACCGTCGTTTTTATATTGCATAACCGCCGTTGCGCCGTGTCTTTTAGATAATCTCTTTCCGTCATTTCCTAGAATCATTGAAACATGAGCAAATTCAGGCGGTTTAAAACCAAGAGCTTCATAGAGAAGCACCTGCTTAGGCGTATTGCTCAAATGGTCGTCTCCTCTTATAATATGAGTGATACCCATAAGAGCGTCATCTATAACGACGGCAAAGTTATAAGTAGGGATTCCGTCTGTCCGCATAATTACAAAATCGTCAATCTCGTTATTGTTTACGGAAACAAATTGATCTCTCGTCAAATCTTTAAATTTTGTTAAATGACCGTCTTCTCTATGTGTTTTAAATCTGACTACATGCGGTAAAGCGTTATTTTGTTTATCAGGCGGCAAATTGCGGCATCTTCCTGAGTACATCGGTTTTTTACTTTCGGCTACAAGCTTATTTTTATCTTCTTCCAACAATTCAACGCTGCAATAACAATTATAAGCTTTGCCTTCGTCTAAAAGTTTTTGGCAATATTCTTTATATATGTCTAATCTAGAGGATTGATATGAGGCAGGTTCATCAGAAACTAATCCAAGCCATTCTAAGCTTTTAATTATGTCTTCTTCATATTTTTTTAAAGATCTTTCATAATCGGTATCTTCAATTCTTAAAATAAATTTTCCAGCGTAATGTTTGGCATAAATATAATTAAATAGCGCCGTTCTAGCTCCTCCGATATGAAGATATCCTGTGGGACTCGGTGCAAATCTTGTTTTTACCATATTATTTAAGCTATATAAATTTATATACTATGATGTTATACTATACTAATATACAACAATTGAGGAATACCCTACAACGCTTGAATAATCTCCTGAAGCCTCTCCAGAATTTGTGTAATTAATTAATTTCACATTGGTTTTCCCCGCCATTTTTGCGACTAACAGCATAATTGAGGCAGGAATAAATCCGCACATAGAAATTTTATTGCTAATAACTTTATTGTAAAGCCCTTCTGGGTCAAACCTAAAAATTTCGTTTATAGCTATCAAGTCTTTTATCTTTGCCTCTTCGGCGCTTTCATAATGTGTCATATCGGAACTTGCGACAATTAAAACATCATCTATCAAGTCTAATTTTATAAGAGCGTTAAAAATAGCTCTGGCGGACTTTATTACATCGTCATATCTTATATATGAAATAACTATAGGAACTATTGAAAAATCAGATCTAAAATAATGCAGCAATGGTATTTGAACTTCGATTGAATGCTCTTTTAACTGAGCCTTATAGTCAGATTGGAACGGGCTGTCTTTTTGATTAATGATTTCATCTGCAAGAATAGAATTAACGGGTACATTAAATGCGCCAAAATTATAGCTTCCTTTGTTCATAACAGAAAAATCTAAACCTAACCCTGTATGGTTAGGACCCATAATTATTATATTCTTTTTTACGTCAATAGATGAATACCCCATTAAAGCAGTTTTCCCTGAATAAACATATCCTGCATGCGGAGAAATTATTCCAAAAGCATTAATTTTATCATCAGAGGGGGTCACATTAAATGATTTTATAAGCGCATTTATCTGATTTATATCCGCAGGATAAAAAGAACCTGCAACTGCAGGATTACGTGTCAATTAAATCACCTTCATAATTTTAAAATGATTGATTATATAAATATACAATATTATTAAAATATAATTATAATTTTATTTCTTTTATTTTTATAATTACCTTTTTTAATCAAATAAAAAACAATACAATAAAATAATAAATAATTAATTATTCGACATACACAAGCGTTTCGTCAGGATTTGCCATATCGCCTTCTTTAACATATATTTCTTTTATGATACCGTCAATAGGCGTGTGAATTTCATTTTCCATTTTCATAGCTTCTACTATTAAAACAGTATCGCCTGCATTTACTAAATCTCCTTTTTTTACCAATAATTTAGTAATTCTTCCCGGCATCGGCGCATATACGTCCCCTTCTCTTTTTGGCGAAGGACGTTTAGATCTTGCAATATTTTCGCCCACTATTTCGCCTCCGTAACTTGGAACTACTTCCGTAAGCGATTCAATAGTTACTTCTTCCATTGTACCGTCTACATTTAAAAAGAATGGTCTTTTCTGATCTGCTTTATGTCCTACCCCTGCTATTTTTATTTTATAGTTTTCACCGTGAACCGTAACGATAAATTCACTAGGCACAAGATCACCTTCTCTAAATTCTTCGGCTTCCGCAAATTCATTGGACAGAACTAATCCGTTTGACATATCAGACGAATATTCTCCTTCACCGCTTTTAGCGGTATAATCCGGCAATTTTCCGTCTTTTCTGTCTTTAAAAAATTCAATAGAAATCTGGGGAAATAATATATAGCTCATAATATCTTCATCGCCGGTTATAAATTCTTTAATTTTATCTATATTCTGACTTAATTCAGGCGCAAGAAGATCGGCAGGTCTTACCGTTATAAATTCTTCATCGCCGAGAGCCCTTTTTCTAACATCTTCGTTTATTGCGGCAGGCGCTTTGCCGTAATAACCCTTGAGGTAATTTTTTGTCTCGCTGGTTATGACTTTATATTTTTCTCCCGTTATTACATTAAGAGCCGCCTGAGTTCCAATAATCTGCGAAGTAGGAGTTACTAACGGGGGAAACCCTAAATCTTCACGAACCTGAGGAACTTCGTATAAAACTTCATCCATTTTATCAAGCGCATTTTGTTCTTTGAGCTGGTTTGCAAGGTTTGACATCATTCCGCCAGGCACTTGCGTCACAAGCACATCAGTGTTAATATTTGTATATTCGCTCTCAAAAGCTTTATATTTTTTTCTTACTATTTTAAAATAATCCGCAACTTCTTTGAGTTTTTCAAGATCAAGGTCCACATCATAACCCATTTCTGAGAGAGTAAATACCATAGATTCCGTGGGCGGATGCGATGTTCCGCAGCACATTGACGATATTGCGGTATCTATAATATCTGCTCCGCCTTCAACGGCTTTTAACAATGACATAGGAGCAAAACCGCTTGTTGAATGCGAATGAACATGGATAGGCAAATTTACGACTTTTTTAATCATAGACACAAGCTCATACGCCTTTATTGGTGAAAGCAGACCCGCCATATCTTTAATAGCTATTGTATCGGCTCCCATTTCTGCAAGTTCTAATGCCATTTTAGTAAATAATTCATTTGTATGGACAGGGCTTGTCGTATAGCATATAGTTGCTTCCGCTATTTTTTTTCTTTTTTTTACGGCTTCTACCGATTTTCTGATGTTTCTAAAATCATTCAGCGAATCAAATATCCTAAATACATCTATCCCGTTGTTAACGCTTAAATCAATAAATTTTTCTACGACATCGTCGGCGTAATGACGGTATCCCACTAAATTCTGCCCTCTTAAAAGCATTTGAAGACGGGAGTGTTTGTAGGATTTGCGTAATTTTTTAAGTCTTTCCCATGGGTCTTCTTTTAAAAATCTCAAACATGAATCAAAAGTTGCTCCTCCCCAAACTTCTAACGACCAGAAACCTATAGTATCAAGAACATGGGCTATTCCCAGAATATCAGGAGTAGTCATTCTTGTAGCTAACAATGACTGATGCGCATCTCTTAAGGCAACCTCCATAAAATCAACTTTTCTGATGTAATTTTCTTTTGTTTCGCTCATATTATGCCTGCTATTTTTATTAAATTATTGATCACATTTATTTATAATTTTATATTATTTATTATTAATGATATATATATTATATTATATTCCATAATATGCCGCAATAGCGGCTGAGATAGCAATAATTCTGTCAGAGGGATCTCTCTGTATTTTATAATCTCTCAGGTACTGCCTTTCTTCAATAAAATGAGTGTCAAAGTTTCCTTTTATAAAATCTTCGTCTTCTATTATTTTTAATTGAAACGGTATAGTAGTTCGTATGCCTTTTATTACAAATTCCTGCAATGCCCTTGAAGCTCTTCTTACCGTTTCATCCCATGTTCTTCCATATACAGTCATTTTAGCAATCATTGAATCGTAAAAAGGCGGTAATACATAGTCTTTATATACCGACCCGTCTATCCTTACGCCGATACCTCCGGGAGAATAATACGCAGTGATTTTTCCCGTACTGGGAGCAAAATCTTTTCTTGGATTTTCGGCATTAATCCTGCATTCTATAGCATAGCCTCTTAACACTACATCTTCCTGTTTAATATCTAATTCTTTACCCATTGCAATTTGAATTTGTTCGCCGACTATATCTACTCCCGTAACCATTTCGGTAACAGGATGTTCAACTTGAATTCTCGTGTTCATTTCCATAAAATAATAGTTGCCGTTTTTATCCATAATATATTCTATTGTTCCTGCATTTCTATAATCACAGGCTTTAGCTGCGGCAATAGCGGATTCGCCCATTCTTTTTCTTAATTCTTCGGTTAATATAAGAGACGGAGCAATCTCGATTAATTTTTGATGTTTTCTTTGAATAGAACAATCTCTTTCGCCAAGATGTATTATATTGCCGTAATTATCTGCAAGAATTTGAAATTCTATATGATGAGGCTTGTCTATATATTTTTCAATAAAAACTTCAGGATTTCCGAAAGATTTTTCTGCTTCGGATCTAGACAGCGAAAAATTTTTTTTAATGTCCTCGTCGTTAAAACAAATCCTTATCCCTTTGCCGCCGCCGCCTGCAGAAGCTTTTATCATTACAGGATAACCTATGAATCGTGCAATGCTCAATGCGTCTTCTTCAGATATAACTCCGCCTTCCGAACCTTCTACAACGGGAACACCTGCTTTACGCATAAGTTTTTTTGATTCTATCTTATCGCCCATCATTGAAATAGATTTGGCTGATGGACCTATAAAAACAATACCTCTTTTTTCGCAATATGCGGGAAATTTAGCATTTTCCGATAAAAAACCGTATCCGGGATGTATAGCGTCAACTCCTATATTAACAGCAAGATCTACTATTCTATTAACATTTAAATATCCTGAAATAGGGCCTGGTCCGACAAGATACGCTTCATCCGCTTTTTTAACATGCAAAGCCTGGGAATCTGCTTCGGAATAAATAGCGACTGTCTTAATACCTAATTCTTTACATGCTCTTATAATGCGGGAAGCTATTTCTCCCCTGTTAGCTATTAATACTTTATTAAATTTTTTCATATATAATATTCCATCAAAATAAATTCAAAATAAATTAATGTTAATTAAGTTAATTAAATAGTTTAGATAAGTTGAAAAATAGAAAAATTTAATTCATTTCATATTGCTAAATATTGCTAATGAAAATAAAAAAGGTGAATTGAATAAGGATGAGCAGGATAAAAATGCCTGCTATACTCCTGCTATAAACCATCGCCTTTTATTACTTATCTTATATATAAGAAATTTCCGGCAATAATAATATAATTAATAATTAACGAGATATAAAATTGAGATATTGAGATATTATTTATATAGATATAAATAAGATATAAAATAAATTATATTTAATTTTAAACCATTATTTTAAAAATGTCAAGAATGATGTCAATCCCTAATCCTGCGATAGAAATTTATTTTCTGGATTCCTGCTTACGCAGGAATGACTTAGCGAGGATTTAAACATTCACCCTTTGGGTGTCATTCCCGCGCAAGCGGGAATCCAGTATTGCTTAGTATTAAACTATCTAAAACATTTTCTATCGCAGGATTAAAGTCAATAGATTCATTAAGTTTATAATATCCGATTTATTTATTCCCATACTGTCGCTTGAATCTGCGGGGAATATAAGCATTGTTTTTTGCAATTTAATTTTCCCCATCCATCTGGGGAATTTTATATAGTTATGTTTAAAGCATTTTTCGTATTTCTGTTTCATGGATAGGCTTAGAGAAAAGATATCCTTGCACCATGTCCGCTCCTAAAGATTCTAATTTTTCTAGTTGTTCTACGGTCTCTACGCCTTCGCTTATAGTCTCTATTCCTAATCTTGCGGAAAGCTCCACAATAGTATTGATGATTGCAAAAACTTTTGGGTTTTCCATCATATTTTTTATAAATGAAATATCTATCTTAATAATATCTGCAGGAATATTTTTTATATACGACAGCGATGAATACCCCGTTCCAAAATCGTCAATAGCAATTTTCATACCTTTTTCTTTAAATCTGTTTAATATTTTTAAAGCGCAATCAAAATGATGAATAAATAAGCCTTCCGTTACTTCAATATTTATCAAAGAATAATCAAGGCTGTATCTATCAATAGTCTGAAAAATCATATCAACCAAACTTAAACTTTTATTTTCGTAAACATATGCAGGGGAAGTAACTAACTCTGGATTGCAATACCATTTGACTTCATAATCAAAACTCACGGGAGAAATGTTTATAGAAACTGGAACTAATTTTAAATTATTATTTTTCCAATCTTTTAAATTAAAACATACGGCATCTATTAAAAATTCTTCAAGCTGTCTTATTAAGCCCATTTCTTCCAATAGCGGAATGAACTTCGCAGGCTGAACAAAACCAAGATCAGGACTGTTCCATCTCATAAGAGCTTCCATTCCTCTTATTTCATATTTCAATGAATCTTTTTTACCGTTTTGATTGTTTTGGTATTTCAAATTAAAATCATCATATTTTTTTATATTAAAATAAGGTTGATAATAAACAACAAATTCTTTATTTTTAAATGCATCTACAAGACGTTTTTTCATCATTAAAAATTCAGCGGCTTTTATATTCATTGACGAAGTAAAAAATTCATAATCATTTTCGCCCTGAGTTTTAGCATTTGAAAGAGCAATATCGGCTGATTTTAAAAGATTATCTGCCGTTGTTCCGTCATCGGGATAAATTGATATTCCCATATTATAAGAAATATTAAATGTTTGTCCGTCAATATGCACGGAATTTTTAAAATAATGTTTTATTTTATCAATAATCTGGACTACCGAATCTTTATCTTTTAAATCCGTAATAAATACCGCAAACTCATCGCCGCCGATTCTTGAAATAATATCCTGAACGGTAAAAGAATCTTTAAGGTTATCTGCCGTCTTATTAAGCAGACTGTCGCCTGTTCCATATCCGAACGTATTGTTAATATAAGATAACTTATAAAAATCCAGAAGAATTATAGCTGCAGGACCTTTAGCTCTTTCTAAATAATTATTCACGCTTTCTATAAAAAAATTTCTGTTAGGCAGTTTCGTCAAAGGATCATAAAAAGACATAAAATTAATTTCTTTTTCTAAATCAATTTTATTTATCATAAAAGAAATATCTTTCATTAATTCTTCTAAAAGGGTAATTTCTTTATTATCGAAAAAATCTTTTTCACCGGCATATATGTTAAATATTCCGATTATTTTATTATGCTGTTTTATCGGCATACTCGCCGTAGATAAAAACCCCATTTTAAGAGCTTTATCTCTATAAGGTTTCATAAGCGGATTCGTTTCGGTATCATTGTTAATTACAATTCTGTCTTCTCTAAAAGCGATTGCGCCCGGACCTTGCCCTTCGGGTATAGAATCGTCAATAGAAATAGTAAAGTCATCTAAATAGTCTCCGACAAAACCATACGAAAATTTAATATCCATTTTATTATTATAATCATCTGGAAAACCGCAAAATGCCATTTTAAACTGACCTTTTTCAACTGCGATTATACAGATATTTTCATACACGTCGTCTATATTTTCCACTCTTAAAAGCAGCTGGTTTATATCGCTTAAAGTAGAATACATTCTTGTAATATTTTTTATTTTGTCTTCCGCATTTTTCATTTCTGTTAAATCTACAAAATTACCGAGCCGAGTAAGCTGACCTTTGTAATTAATCGTCAATGTATGAAATATCACCCATTTTATTTCATTGTTTTTAGTAATAATTTTATATAAAAATTCTCCTCTTGCGCCTTCGTTTTTTATAGCTTTGCTATATCTTGATTTTGCGCTTTCTTTATATTCGTAAGACATAATATCCCAATTATTCATTGTTTTTAATTCTGACAAAGAATACCCTAATATTTTTTCGCCTTCCGGATTTATGTATATAAATTTATCTCTAAATAAAATAAGACCGCTAAGCATCTGGTCAAATATCGATTTAATTGATTTTTCATTATCTTCGGCTTGAATTTTAACTTTTATAATATAATATAAAAATAAAGGGCTTATAATTATTACCATTAAAAAATTTACTAATAGCAGCAAATTTAATAATCGCATAGAATCGTTTGCATAATTCATATTTATTTTCATTGATATATCCGATGCTTTTCTTAGCAGTATTGAATTATTGTAAAATATGAATGATAACCGCGGGGTAAACTTGTTTTGAATATTTTTTTGTTTAATTAATAAATTTAATTCAGGCAGTGATTTTTTCTTCCAGTCAACAAATGCTTTATTTAAAATCGGACGTATTTTGTCCTGCAAATATTTATCTTGTCTCCGTAAATTTTTAAATAAATATTTAAAATCTTGATTGATGTCGCCTACTTTATATGTAATTTTTCCAATCTGATGCGGATTTAATTTTTTGCGGGAATTAGTATTATATTTTTTTAAATAGAAATTTAAAGAATAAAAATCTTCGGCAAGATTTAATGTTTTTTTGTAAAATTTATTATCAGCATTAGCTTTACTGTTTATATGATTAATAAAAGAATAAATTGCAAAAGAACAGGTTATATATAATAAAATAACCATAAAACCTGTAATGAATACTTTTGATTTTAAAACTTTATTCATAAATAATAAATTTTATTAAATAAATATTCATGTTCTTTTTCTTTTTTTTGTATTTTTCATTTTATTTTTACATCCCTTAAGAAGATTTAAAATGCAAGAGTTAAATTTAACTTTATTTTTGTATTTTTTTACTTTAATATTTTTATGGCATCTTTTAATGAAATAAAATATTCTTCTGCTTTTTTCATATCTTTCAGTTTTATTTTATTTTCTTTCAGCTCATCTGCGCCTATTACAATTGTATAAGGAATCTTTTTACTGTTGGCATATTTTAACTGTTTAGATATATTTAATTTTTCATTTAGATTTATTTCACATGTTATATTATTTATCCTTAATAATTTGGCAATATTAAAAGAATAATCTATCAATTTTTCATTTGAATCAAGATACGCGATAAATACCTTTATAGGGGAAGGTAAATTATTAATATAATCAGGATTTTTTTCTTGAATTATATCTATAATTCTGTCAACGCCGAAAGACAATCCGCAGGCTCCCTCCGGACGCGCTCCGTACAATTCTATTAAATTATCGTATCTTCCCCCCGCAGCAAAACTGCCTATATTCACATCTAAAGATTTTATTTCAAATATCGGTCCGGTATAATAGCCAAGCCCTCTTACAAGCAGCGGGTCAAACCGCAAATATTTATCTAAATTAAATTTGCTTGAATTTTCAAAAATAAAAACAAGTTCATTTATTCCTTCTAAAGCTTTACCGCTATTTTTTAGTTTTTCTTTAAGATATTCCAAAAATAATATATTTGAACTTTCAAAGTCAGCGTTTATATTATTGTTTGCATTATTTACATTATTATTTTTGTTATTGTTGTTATTTATATTATTATAATTTACTAAATCAATAAAAGATTTATAGTTTTCTTCGGTTAAATCATTGTCTATAAATTCTTTTATTACTTTATCTTCTCCTATTTTAGACAATTTATCTAAAATTCTCAATGCCGCTTCTTTTTTATTAACGGGTATTCCTGAAGCTTCTATAATCCCGTCTAATATTTTTCTATTATTTAAATGTATTTCATAATTGTTAAGTCCTAATTTTTCAAGCGTAAAAACAGCTAAATCAATTAATTCAAGCTCTGCAAGCATAGAATAAACGCCTATAATATCAACATCAGCCTGATAAAACTCCCTGTATCTGCCGTTTTGGGTATTTTCATACCTGTATACTTTTCCTATGACATATCTTTTGAAAGGTTTTGTAAGTTTTGCATTATTTGAAGCGTAATATCTGCCGAGAGGAGAAGTAAACTCAAATCTTAGACCTAATTTTCTATCTGCTTTATCATGAAAAGTATAAATTTCTTTTTCAATTTCTTCGCCGCATTTTCTTGAAAGAAGCTCAAAATACTCAAAAACAGGCGAATCAATTTCGCTAAATCCGTATAAAGCAAAACATTGCCTGATTGTCTCCATAACATTTCTTCTTAAAATCATTGCGTCGGGAAGAAAATCACGGGTTCCTTTGGGAGGCTGTATTTGCTGAATATTTTTCAACTTATCGGTCATTTTATTAATTTACCTGTTTATTTACAATATAATTAATAATTATAATTATTAATTATTGGAAATGATTAAAATATTAATATAAATTATAAAATAAATTATAAAATTAGAAAATTAGAAAATATTTAACTGAAATTTTGGGCAATATTTTATTTTGAAACAGCAAATTTATAAATGTTAAAAAAAGACTGCGGATCCAGACTTGCTCCGCCGACTAATACGCCGTCAATATGCTCTTTTTCCATTAAAATATTAATATTTTTTTCGGTAACGCTTCCGCCGTAAATTACGGAAAAATTTTTAATAGAAGAATAGTTGTTATTCAAATGTTTATATATAAATTTATGCATTTTTTCTCCGTCTTCAGGTTCTATGGACGATCCTGCTCCTATTGCCCATACAGGCTCATAAGCAACTATTAGTTCATCAATTTCAATTATACTTTTATCTTTTAATTTATCATTTATGTTTTGCATATTAGAGTTTAAATTATTTTTAGAATAATTTAAAGCTTTATCTAACTGTCCCGCAACAAAATCAAAAGCTTTTCCGCTTTTTCTGATATCTAAGTTTTCGCCGACGCATAATATAGGTATCAATTTGCCGTTATGTTTTTCGCAAAAATTTAAATCTATTTTTTTACTATTATAATTAAAAACAGCAAAAATTTTTTTAGCTATCAAATCGTCGGATTCGTTTAATATACATCTTCTTTCAGAATGACCTATTATAGCATATGAACAGTCAAACGCCTTAATCATTTCTATTGATATTTCTCCTGTATAGGCTCCCGCTGATTCAAAATATATATTTTGCGAAGCAAGTTTGACAAGATGTCCAAATTCAATATTTTCTTCAATTATATTGTATGCTTCGTTAAGCGCAGTAAAAGGAGGCGCAAATATAATTTCTGCATCAGTTTCAATGCATTTTTCATCGGTTTTATCGTTTATATTTATATTAAGTTCTTTCAATTTTTTAAAAAATGAATTTAAATATGCGCGCACTTCAATGTGCGTTTTATTCATTTTAAAATTAGCAGCTATTATTATTTTCTTATCAGTCATATTCTTAACCCAGCTTCACCGCTTTTATTATTCTAAAATTATAACCCATTAATTTTATTACATTTTATTTTTTATTTTGCCCCCATAGACATTTTTGTCGCCCCCATAAATATACAAATATCAACAGGCTGCCGGTAATTATGGCAAAGTAGGGTTAATTATTATATCTGATTTATTTAATGCATAAAATTATTAGATTGTTTCTTTTATTTTAAATCTATTAATACATCGCGGCATCTGCCGCAAATATCATTATAATCGTTATGCGTTCCGACACTTTCGCTAAACGTCCAGCATCTTGCGCATTTTTGCCCGGGAGCAAGCTCCACGATAGCTTCCGAAATAAACTCACCGTTTTCTTCATTAGTAGTGCCTAATTTTTCAATCTGCAAAGCCGATACAATAAATATTTCTTTTAATTCGCTTATTTTAAATTCAGACAATAGCTTGTAATCTTCTTCGGCGGCTCTTATTATAACTAAAGCTTCAAGCGAACTGCCTATTACCTTTTCGGTTCTTGCTTTTTCTAAAGAAGATAAAACAATATTTCTTATTTCCGTTAATTTTTCAAATCTCTCGGCAAGTTCAAAATCAATAAAATTTTCGTCTATTTCGTCAAAATATTCAAATGCAAGTTCTTTTTCTTTATTTTTTTTATTAAAATAACTCCATGCTTCTTTAGAAGTGAAGGGTAAAATCGGACCTGAATATTTAATTAAAATATTTAAGCCGTAATGCAGCACTGTTTGAATAGACCTTCTCTTAAATGAATTTTTTGCTTCAACATATAAAGAATCTTTGGATACATCCAAATAAAAAGATGAAAAACTCGTGACAAATTTATATATATTTTGATATACAAGGTGAAAATCATAACTTGAATAATGTCTCGATAAGTTTTGAGCAAGTAAAGATATATTATGGATTTCATATTTGTCTACATCATTTAAATCTTCAAATTTAACGGCATCGGCAGTATCATCAAAATCAAACAGATTACCGAGCATAAATCTTATTGTATTTCTAATTTTTCTATAGCCTTCGGAAAGGCGGGATAAAATTTCATTAGAAATTCTCATATCATTTTTATAATCTTCGGAAGCAGCCCAAAGTCTTAAAATATCCGCTCCGTATTTATTTATAATTTCATCGGGAGCGATAACATTGCCGAGAGATTTGGACATTTTTCTTCCTGAGCTGTCCACAACAAATCCATGAGTTAAAACAGACTTGTAAGGAGTTCCGTCCTGCGAGCCTATTGCAATTAAGAGGCTTGAATGAAACCAGCCTCTGTGCTGGTCTGAGCCCTCAAGATATAAATCGGCGGGAAAGCCTATTGCTTTCATATCTTCATCATTTTTTAAAACACAAAAATAACTTACTCCGCTGTCAAACCAAACATCTAAAATATCGCTTTCTTTTTCAAATTCTTCACTGCCGCATTTGCTGCATTTTATATGCTTTTTTATTTTTGTTTCGTTTAAAAAATAATCAGCATCTTTTTCAAACCAGATATCGGCGCCGTATTTTTCAAACTCATCGGCTATTTTCATAGTAATATCGTAATCAATTAGCGGCTCGCCGCAGGATTTGCAATAAAAAGCCGTTATCGGAACGCCCCACGACCTTTGTCTTGAAACACACCAGTCAGGTCTGACTTCAAGCATTCCGGATATTCTATCTAATCCCCATTTCGGTATCCATTTGACGTTTTCTTTAACTGTCTTTAATGCATTTTCCCGCAGGTTATTTATTGACATAGAAATAAACCATTGTTTTGTAGAACGCAAAATAAGAGGCTTTTTGCATCTCCAGCAATGCGGGTAAGAATGTTCAATTTTTTCTTCAAGAACCAATGCGCCTATTTCTTTTAATTTTTCTATAACATGAATATTAGAATCAAACACGCGCATCCCTGCAAAAAAATCTACATCGTTTAAAAATATACCTTCATTGTTGACAGGCGCATAAGCAGGCAAATTATATTTTAATCCAACGGCATAATCTTCATCGCCATGTCCTGGAGCCGTATGAACCAAACCTGTTCCCGTATCTTTTTTTACATGCTGTCCTAAAATTAGTATTGAATCTCTATTAATAAAAGGGTGCATCGCAAATTTGCTTTCTAATTTTTTTCCGTTAACCTCGGCTAATATTTTAAATTCATTGTCTTTAAACCCAAATTTTTTTAACGTTTCTTCGGCAAGGCTTTCTTCTAATATGTATATTTCTTTTTCTTTATTTTTATTTACTTCAGCAAAAACATAATTAAAATCAGGATTCAAAGATATTGCGAGATTAGCGGGCAATGTCCATGGAGTAGTTGTCCAGATGACGGCGAAAACATTTTTGCCTTCAGGCAATTTCACGACATCGGACAAATCAGATTTTATTTTAAATTTTACGTAAATTGAAGGCGATGTTTTTTCCGCATATTCAACTTCTGCTTCTGCAAGAGCAGTTTTGCAAGAGCTGCACCAGTATATAGGTTTATTTGCTCTGTAAAGTCCGCCATTTTTAATAAAGTCAGCCATTTTCCTAACCGTGTCGGCTTCATAAGAATAATTCATCGTTAAATAAGGGTTATCATATCTACCGATACTGCCTAATCTTTTAAATTCAGCTTTCTGAATTTCGACAAATTCAGCCGCATATTTTCTGCAAAGCTTTCTCTTCTCAACCTGAGATATAGAATCTTTATTTTTCAAACTTTTATCAACATTATGCTCTATAGGAAGACCATGACAATCCCAGCCGGGTATATAAGGAGCATAATAACCCTGCATAAATTTAAATCTTATTATAATATCTTTTAAAATTTTATTAAGAGCGGTGCCGAGATGAATGTGTCCATTAGCATAAGGAGGACCATCATGAAGAATAAAAGTTTTAAAATTTTTTTCCTTTGCTTTTGCCGTCATTTTTTCATATAAAGATATTTCATCCCACTCTTTCAAAAATTTTTCTTCGGTGGATTTTAGATTAGCCTTCATCGGAAAATCGGTTGACGGCAAATTAAGCGTATTTTTATAATCCATAAAGGTATATTTCCTTTTTATTTTTCTATTTTTATTATATTTATATTGGATAGTTACATCGAACGAACTAACTTAACGTCTATCCATAAGCTTTTCTTAATGCTTATCTGTCTATCTATACTATATATTACATATTATATGCCAGCTTACCGGCATATTTATCTAACTTATCGCTTCTGCGTTAACGCAGTTTTTTAAATTTTTATTATCAATATAGTTTTTAATATTTTCCATGCCGATTCCGGCTATGTCGTTAATTGACGATTCGGTAGCTCCGCCGATATGAGGAGTTGCTATGACATTAAAATGAAATATTTCATCTCTTATGTGGGCGGGCTCTTCCCATAAAACATCAAGTCCGGCACCTTTAATTTTTCCGCTTTTTAATGCCTGTATAAGAGCGTATTTTTCAATAAGTCCCGCCCTTCCGACATTTATAACATAACTTCCGTTTTTCAACAAGTTTATTGTTTCGCCGTTTAAAATATTTTGTGTAGTTTCATTTAAAGGCAATGCCAAAACAATAAAATCTAATTTCGGCAATATAATTTTAAAATCATCAGCAAAAGTCCCTGTAAACTCTATACCTAATTTTTTTGCGTAATCTTTTTCAGCTTTTGTGTGTTTAATGCCGTAAATAACTGTATTAAAAGGCTTTAGCAGTCTTATCAGCTCAAGACCTATTCCTCCCATGCCGATAATGCCGAATTTTTTGCCTGCCAGGCTGATACCCATAGGCTCATTAGCTATGCCGTGATTAATAGAATTTATGCATCCGTTATAATCTCTTGCAAGAGCCAATGCATAAAACATTGACAGTTCAGCTACAGACGTTGCATTAGCGGTTCCTTTTGTCGGAACATTAAAAACAGGTATTTTATTGTTTGCAGCTTCTTCTAAGTCAACGTTTTCAACGCCGATGCCAAATTGCTGAATAGCTTTAATATTTTTCAAAGATAATACATTATGTCCAATTTCTATCCCTGCATTTACAACCATATAAATATCGTCATTTATGTATAAAGAGTAATTATTTAAAAAATCTTCAACATTTATATAATGAACAATGTCAAAATTATTTAAATCGGCATACTCTTTTAAGATATTAAACATTCTCTGATTTCTTAATATTGCTATTATTTTCACTTTATATTTTCTATTTCACTTTATATTGTACTATTTTACTTAATATTTTATTATTTTACTTAATTTGATTTATTATTTGGATGAATTTTATTAGCCTATTTTTTTCTTTTCAAAAGCAGTCTTTTTAATATTTTTCATAGAAGCTTTGGAAATTTTTGAAGCAGGTTTTGTTTTTCTGGTCTCAACGGTAGGCTGAATATTGCTGCCTTTCAAAGAGCCTTCGCCTCTGCACAGCTGAATCTTTTTAGAATAGACATATTTGTTAGGACAAATATAAATATGATGTTTTGATTTAAAAACATTTATTTTTGTATTAGGTGTTGTGTTATAGCCTTTTAAACTTCCATCACCTTCGCACAGTTCTAATTTTGAATTAAAAGAATAGCCTGACGGACAATAAAAAGTTTTTGTTTTAGCGCTGGCAAACTTTGGCATAGCAAATACCGCTAAACCAAAAATAAATAAACCGATGAATAAAGAAATCATTAAAGATACCTTAGGCACAGATAACAGATTTTTAATTTTTAACATAAGCATAAATAATTCCCCCTTTTGTTTGATAATCTTTGGATAATTTAATTTATTTATTTAGTTTATATATATAATACCTTAAATCACCGTTAGAAATTTCTTTTTCTTGATTTCTGCCAACGCAGGAATGACTTTGAGAAGGTTTAAATTTTAACCTGTTTGGTGTCATTCCAGCGAAAGCGGGAATCCAGTATTTATCATATGCTGAATCAGTTTTAATAATTTCTAACGGTGATTTAAATATAATATAATTATTAATGTTGAATTATAATTATATTGAAAAATAAATTAATAGCAATACTATATCATCATATTAATAGCCGTATTATAAGCCTGCAAATTATTTTATAAATAAATTTTATAAATAACTTATAAATAAATAAAATAATAAAATAAATTTTTTGCCGTGTTGATATTTAATTTATATATTTTAAAATTACAATATTATATCATTATAGAATAAAAATTTCCATTAGAAATTATAGATTATGGTTAGTTTTGCCTGCAAATTTAATATTATCATTACAGGGAACCGTTGCTGCTTACAAGACCTGTGTTCGGATAAATATAAAAAGAATCAGAGGGGATATTGCCGAAAGAAATTTGAAGAAAATAAATCGGGTTTGTATTATTGGAAATATTAAACAGCGTAAATGGTGCAGCATTGCCGGATACACACATATCGCTTGGACTACTAATTGTGCCAAAAGTTCCGGGTTGACCTTCAGAATTGAATGCAAAATAATTTCCGCTAATACTTGTCGGCGTAACATTGGTACTGTTCTGAACCGAATATTTTATTCCATAGTTAAATGCTACTTGAAAGTAACTTGTAACTTGCGATAACGGATTATTTATTAAAACAGGGGCATATGAATTGCCGTTATTTGTTGAAGTATTTGACGAAGGACATGCGCATATTTGATATCCGCCATATTCTATAGCTGAGTTTCCGCCGGATGAAGATATAGAACAGGCATTTGACGCATTTGACGTAGAATTTGCAGGAGGGTTTGTAAAAACTACAAATGTAAAGCAATAATGAGACATTGAATACTGCTGTGCATATCTTATAGATGATTCAAGTTGTCTTTCATAAATTGCCCTATCGCTTGAAACTGCGGAATTCAGTCCTGCAATTCCTATTATTCCTAATATTCCGATTAAAATTAAAACCATCACGATTTCAATTAATGTAAAAGCACTTTTATTTCTAGTAAAAATTTTGAAAGCCATATTTTTATTTTTTATTCTTAAATTTTAAATTTTTAGTTTTTTATTTTTATAAATTCATATTATAATAATAATATTTTTATAAATAAAAATTATAAGATAATAAACCGCATGGTTAAAAAATTTATAATGAACCCGAAAATCTGTTAAAATTTAGAGTAAGAAAACTAAAAAAACGTCTTGACAATAGGTGCAGTATATTTTAATTCTATTTCATAGTATTTTTATTTATATTATTGTATTTTTATTTATATTATTTATTTATAATTAAATTATTATACTTAAGTTATATTTATAATAAAATATAATAAAAACGGATATAGCAGATAATTTATTTTAAGTATCTATATTTATTATACATTATTGATCGCTTAAAAATAATTAATTATTTTTTATTTTATGAATTAAATTTATTTATGCGAATAACTAAAACAAGTAACTAACTAAGTAACTAATTAACCCTACTTCACCATAATTAACAGCAGCATATTGATATTACTATATTTATGGGGGCAATAAAAATGTCTATGGGGATTATAAAATAAAAAATAAAATGCAACAATATCAATAAGTTATAATTTTATAATAATAAAAACGGTGAAGTTGAGTTAAGTAACTAAATAAGTAACTATATAATAATAAACAATATATAAATATATATATATGAAATGTCCTTTTTGTTCAAGCGAAGACGATAAAGTTATAGATTCAAGATTGTCTAAGGATGCTGCGACTGTCCGCAGAAAAAGACAGTGTAATTTTTGCGGAAGAAAATTTTTCACATTAGAAACTATTGTCGTATCATTACCCTTGATTATAAAAAAAGATGGCAGACGTGAAGTTTTTGACAGGCAAAAAATATTAAACGGTTTGATTAAAGCTTGTGAAAAAAGACCTGTTTCTATAGAAAATATCGAAAATATAACCCGATCTGTAGAAAAATGGATTGAGGAAAGCAGCTTAAGCGAAATACAAAGCACGGAGATAGGAAAATTTGCTCTCAATAAACTAAAAAATATCGACGCTATAAGCTATGTGAGATTTGCTTCTGTTTATCTATCATTTAAAGATATAAACGAATTATATGAAACAGTATCCGATTTTATAGAAAAAAAATAAAATGGTTAAATATGCTAAATACAGCGATGAATATTACATAGCTAAAACATTAAATCTTGCAAAAAAGGCTGCCGGTTTTACCTCTCCCAATCCTATGGTCGGCTCCGTAATTGTTAAAAACAAGGAAATTATAGGATTCGGGTATCATAAAAAAGCAGGGGAACCGCATGCTGAAATTAACGCTCTTAAAATGGCAGGCAATAATGCTAAAGGGGCAACTTTATACGTAAGTTTAGAACCATGCAGCCATTTCGGAAAAACTCCTCCGTGCGTTGAATCAATTAAACAATACGGAATTAAACGTGTGGTCGCTGCTATTAAGGATCCGAACCCATCGGTTTCCGGCAGCGGTTTTCAATATCTTGAAAGCAACGGAATTGAAATTAAATACGGCATTTTAGAAGACAAAGCAAAAAAATTAAATGAAATATTTTTAAAAAATATTACTTCCAATCTCCCTTTTATCACAATTAAAATTGCAATCAGTTTAGACGGAAAGATAGGATTTTTAAATAAAAATACGGCAAGCAACGGCAATGCCTCGAAAAACACTCCGCTTTATATGTCATCAGAAAAATCTTTAAAATACACTCACAATTTGCGGCTTTTACATGACGCTATTATGGTATCCGCAAATACTATTGCGATAGATAATCCTAAATTAAATATACGGTATGTTAAAAATCATAGGAACGGTGCAAAAAAAAAATTTACAAGAATCATTCTTGACTCAAATCTTATAACTCCGCTTAATTCTAACTTATTTTTATTTAAGGATCCGAATGATAAAGTTATTATTTTTACTTCTTTTGAATATAGCGGAGAAAAACTGAAAAGAAAAAAAATGCTTGAACAAAAAGGTGCAATTATAAAAGAAGTATATTATAATAATAACTATGGAGATTATTTAGAAAATTATTTAATTGCCGGCAATAATTTTATTAAAAAAAAACAATACAAATACCTTGATATTGCCGAAATTTTCAGAATATGTGCCGAATACGGCATAACAAGCATATTAATTGAGTCTGGACAGCATTTATTTGCATATATTATATTAAATAATCTTTATGATAAATTAGTATTAAATATAACTCCTTATATAATCGGAAATGCCGGCACTATTGACGCATTTGATTTGATAAATTTTGCTAATTTAAATAAGCTGAATAAATTAAATAATAATTTCCCGTTTACAAATACCGTCAAAAAAAGTTTGGACGATTTATATGCAGATAAGCAATTAATTAAGTTTAAAAATTTGGATATTAAAAAAACAGGCGATGATGTTTTTTTAATTTATTATACTGAATAATCTGATAATCTGATATAAATAAATTGTAAATAAATAATCAGAATAAATTATGTTCACAGGAATAATTAAAGAAAAAGGTGAAATAAAATCTATATTATTGCACTCAAACAGCGGAATTTTAGGCGTTTATATTTTAGAATGCTCTAAGAAAGCTTATATAGGACAAAGTATATCCGTTAACGGTATATGTCTTACCGTAAAAAGCATAAACGGGAAAACAGTTAATTTTGATTTTTCACCGGAAACATTTAAAAAATCAACATTAAAATATATGAAAATAGGGACTAAAGTTAACATTGAACCTGCTTTGTCCGTAAATAGCGACATATCGGGGCATTTTGTATTAGGTCATATAGACGGGGTAGGAAAAATTATAAGCAAACAACAGTATAATAATGCCTATATTATCGGCATAGCAAATAATGATATAGAATCGTCTAAATATTTAATTAATAAAGGTTCTATTGCCATTGACGGCATCAGTCTTACAATTAATGAAATTAAAAATAATGATTTTTACGTAAGCATTATACCTTTAACTTATAAATTTACAAATTTAGAAAATAAAAAAATAGGCGGGTATGTTAATATTGAATTTGATATAATAGAAAAAGCCGCCGTCAATAGTTCCGCGAGACTAACGGAAAATGCAAACCGTAAGGATAACTATTTCATTGATAAAAAAAACTATAATGAAAATGAACATATATCAAATAATAATTTTAATGCTCAGTATCATAATAACTTTAAAAATATAAAAAAATCCAATATCACTTATGAATTTCTTTATGAAAACGGTTTTATCAAATAAATATTTGCATATATATAATGCTATAATTATATAATATTAAAGATTATAAGCATTTTAAGCATATTTAAAAGTTCTATTGCAAGATAGAGGATAATTTAAACTATAAATATTATAAAAACAATATTATTATTAAATAATTTAATAAATTAATTTAATGAGGTTTTATTATGCCAATGACAACAGTTGAAGAAGCGGCAGAAGAAATAAGAAAAGGTAAAATGATTATATTAGTCGACGATGAAGATAGAGAAAATGAGGGCGATCTTACGATGGCAGCTGAAATGGTAACCCCTGAAGCAATTAATTTTATGACAAAATATGCAAGGGGATTAATATGTCTTACATTAACACAGGAAAAAGCCGATTCGTTAAATCTGCATCCCCAGGCTGCAAACAATCAGTCTAAATTTTCGACTGCCTTTACTGTTTCGATAGAAGCGGCGGAAGGGGTTACTACCGGCATTTCCGCTTATGACAGATCTCATACTATACTTACGGCTGTTAAAGATAATGCAAAACCTACAGACATTGTAAGACCCGGACACATTTTTCCAATTACCGCTAAAAACGGCGGTGTTCTTGTCAGGACGGGGCAAACAGAAGGTTCTACCGATATTGCAAGTATTGCGGGACTTAAACCTGCGGGTGTAATATGCGAAATTATGAAAGATGATGGGACTATGGCAAGAATGCCTGATTTAATTGAATTTGCCAAACAGCATGATTTAAAAATATTGACAATACAGGATATTATAAATTATAGAGTAAAACATGAAAAACATGTAAAAAGAATGGTCGAATCTAAAATTCCCACAAAATACGGCGGTGAATTCAAGATTATCGTTTATTCAAATGATATTGATTTTAAAGAACATGTCGCCTTGGTTAAGGGAGAAATAAAAAAAGACGACCCTATTCTTGTGAGAGTTCATTCCCAATGCCTGACAGGCGATGTTTTCGGTTCTGAAAAATGCGACTGCGGAGATCAGCTGAAAAATGCTATGGAAATGATAAATAGAGCGGGCAAAGGCGTTATACTTTATTTAAGTCAGGAAGGCAGAGGTATAGGGCTTGTAAATAAACTTAAGGCTTACAACCTGCAGGACAAAGGTTACGACACTGTTGAAGCCAATGAAAAATTAGGTTTTAAAGCAGATTTGAGAGAATACGGCGTCGGAGCTCAAATTTTAGTTGATTTAGGGGTAGGAAAAATGAAATTAATGACAAATAATCCAAAAAAAATTATAGGACTTGAAGGCTACGGTCTTAGCATAGTTGAGAGAGTGCCGATTGAAATTTGCCCTACACATAAAAATTTGCACTATTTAACAACTAAAAAAGAAAAAATGGGACATATATTAAATATAAAAAATATCAAATCAAAATAAATAAAACAATTTAAGTTAAATGGGGTGTTTTAATGTACAATTTAATTGAAGGAAATCTCAGCGCCGCAGGATTTAAATTCGGCATTGCAATGGCAAGATTTAATGAATTCATCAATTCAAAACTTTTAGACGGCGCATTAGACTATTTAAGACGTTCCGGAGCTAATGAATCTGATATAACCGTAGTTAAGGTACCCGGCGCATTTGAACTTCCTATGGCTATAAAAATAATGACGGAAACAAAAAAATATGACGGTATTATCTGCTTGGGTACTTTGATCAGAGGGGAAACTAATCATTTTGATTTATTATCGCAGCAAGTTACTAAAATGATTTCCGAGCTGGCTGTTAACTCTAATACCCCTATAAGTTACGGCATTATTACTTCTGAATCAATAGAACAGGCTATATCAAGGGCAGGCACTAAAATGGGCAATAAAGGTTTTGATGCTGCAATGTCCATTGTTGAAATGGTTACATTATTTTCAAAACTTAAAAAATAATATTACTTTATATTATGAGTTTAATATAAAATTTTTCTATATCTATAATCTATATCTATAAATAGACATCTAAATAATGACAAAAAGAAGAATGGCAAGGGAACTTGCGGTACAATTTTTATATGAAGCAGACGGGGGCATTAATTATTCTATAGATCTTAGAATTAATACTTTTTTTAAAGATTTCGCCTCGGAAAGCTTGATGTATAACGGTTTTATTAATTCCGTAAATGAATTATACACAAAAAAAGAATCTACTGAGATATTTGACTTTTTTAAAGATATCATCATAGGAACTTTGAATAATATTGAAAAAATTGATTTTTTAATTCAAAAAGTATCTAAAAATTGGTCTATTGACAGAATGTCAAGAATTGATAGAAATATTTTAAGACAATCTATTTTTGAAATGCTTTTTCATTCTGAAATTCCCAAAAATGTCACCATTAATGAGGCTATTGAAATAGCAAAAAAATTTGGCAATGAAGAGTCTCCATTTTTTATAAACGGTATTCTTGATGCGGCAATTCAAAATATAAACTTATAAATTAAACATAAAACCTGATGTAATTAAAGGTATTCATAAATTTACGGCAATTCAAAATATAAATATAAATATTTAAAAATAAGGGCGGAGGGTAATTAAATAAAATGGATAACAACTCTATTAATACTTTGGATATCAGAGGTTTATGCTGAGGTCCTCCTGTTCTGGCGGTCGTCGGAAAACTTAAAACATTAAAACCTGAAGATATGCTTATGGTTGTCTCTGATAAAGAATCTATGCTTAACGATATACCGTCGGTATGCTCGTTAATCAACACTAAACTTTTGAATACAATTAAGCTTAATGATCTTTATATGTTTTTGATTCAGAATAAAAAATGGGCATCGGCTTAAACTGTTCTTTAAACTTAATATCTATAACACGGTTAATTAAATATTTATAGCATATATACTATAAATATTTAAAAATAATAATATTATAAATTATAATAATCAAATTTATGCTAAGAAAAAAAAATCGCGCTTTTGATGAAATGAGGGAAGTAACTATAATTCCGGACTTTATGAAATATGCTGAAGGGTCATGTCTTATTAAATCCGGCGATACTAAAGTAATCTGCACTGCCAGCGTTGAAAATAAAGTTCCTCCTTTTCTAAAAGATAAAAGGCAGGGCTGGATTACTGCGGAATATTCTATGCTGCCCCGATCTACCCAAACCAGAATGCCTCGAGATTCTTCAAAAGGAAAGATTAACGGCAGGGCTCAGGAAATTCAAAGACTTATTGGAAGAACTTTAAGAACTGTCGCTAATTTTTCGGATTTTCCCGATATCACCCTGTTAATTGACTGCGATGTTATCAGCGCGGACGGAGGAACAAGGACTGCTTCTATCACCGGTGCATATGTGGCTGCACATTTAGCTTTTCTAAGTTTGTTGAAACAAAACAGAATTGAAAAAATGCCGTTTTATGACTCTGTTGCAGCTATCAGTATCGGGATTGTAAATAATGAAATTTTGCTTGATCTTGATTACTCGGAAGATTCTAACGCCGAACTTGATTTTAATTTTATAATGACAGGCAGCGGAAAATTAATTGAAATTCAAGGATGCGCCGAAAAAACTCCGATAGATTTTGAACTTATAAATAAATTTGGCGATATTGCTAAAAAGGCTGTTTTACAATTAACCGAAATACAGCAAAATATTATTAACTCTTATTAAGCAAATTATATTAACGCTGTTTTTCAAGAAAATGCGGCAAACATATTATCATCTTGACGGTAATATTTTATTAGATAAATTATATTAAATGCCCTCTTTCAAGCAAGATATTTATTGTAAAAGCTTAAAATAAAATTAACACAGTTTATTAAACTTATACATATTATACATATAAATAAAATGAAATACGCAACAAACCAAGTATCGTTATGTATATATATAATATAAAGGAAAATTCAGGCCTATTTTTAAAATTTATAATTATATATGAATAAAATTCAATTAAATAATATTATTGATTTATTTGAAAAAAATTATGGGGATTTAAAACCTTTTTTAAATTATAACAATGCATTTCAGCTTCTTATTGCCGTGATTTTATCCGCTCAATGCACAGATAAGAGGGTCAATATAATAACTGAAGAATTATTTCAATTATACAAAAAACCTTCTGAACTTGCCGAAGTTCCGTTAGAAATATTTGAAAATCAAATTAAAACCTGCGGTATGTATCATACTAAAGCCAAAAATATAATCGAAACTTCTAAAATATTAAAAAATAAATTTAACAACGATGTTCCTACCGATTTTGACGCGCTTGTCGATTTGCCCGGCATAGGCAGAAAATCCGCGAATGTTATTCTTGGAACCTATTACGGACAAAACAGATTTCCTGTCGACACACATGTTTTTAGAGTATCAAATCGTATAGGTCTTGCTAATTCTACTAATGTTGAAAATACAGAAACTGATTTAACCAATCTTATTAAACCTGAACTGTGGATGAAAATGCACAGATGGCTTATAAATCACGGCCGCACTTACTGCATCGCCAGAAATCCTAAATGCTCTTCATGTTTTTTAACTCAATACTGCAATTATTATAAAAATAATAAAAATTAATGCGTTGCTAATACCTAATACAATGTGTGATTTTTATCATTTTTTATTAAATCTTAATTATTTATAATTATATTATTACATAAACAATTTAAAATTTTACGATGATATCTTTAAAAAAGTCAAATATCTCAGTAGATTCTTTTTTTGTATATAATTCATTTAAGGATATAATTCTGTTGCTAAGCTTTACTTTTAATAAATAAATAAATAAATAAATAAAATTTTACGGGAGTAGCTTATGAGTCCTGCTATGCGTTATTTTACTATTTCGTCTTTGTTATATTTTGTTTTAGGAGCGTTATTAGGTTTTATAATGGCAGTTTATCCGCCTTCGGTGAATTATCTTCTTTTAACGCATGTACACTTTCTTCTATTAGGTTTTATAGCTATGATGATATATTCGGTAGGCTATCATGTGCTTCCGAGATTCAGCGGTTTTAAACTTTATAGCAATAGATTAATAATCATACAATTTTATTTGGCAAATATTGGATTATTGGGAATGGCATTAATTTGGATAATATCAAGCGACAATCCAGGCTATAGCTTAATAACGCTATTATTCTTTTCTATTTTTGCATTTATTGAATTCGCCGCAATTTTTATTTTTGTATTTAACAATATAATGACATTATTAGGAAAAGCCGGCAGAATAATGTAAAAAAATATTTTAATAAATATATATAATTAAACAAACTATAAATTAATATTATATAAAGATAAAGGTAAATTTGTTATTTGTTAATATATTTACCGTTATTGTCTCCGTATTAATCAGGACATCTTCTCTTGGAGTAGGCAGCGTTAGTTAGACGGACTTTGTCCGCAACTGCCGTCGATACTAGAATCCCCCGCCTTTAGGTATGTGGTTGAGTATGTCAAGTTTGAAAATTAAAAAAAATGCCGTATAATTTTATATTTTATTTTATAAAACTATACGGCATTAATAATTTCTATAATCTTTATATTAATATTATAATTATAATAAATTTGAAATTTCTCTTCCTACCACAGTTTTTAATGCAGGTTCAGCCGAACTGAATTTAAGATTGATTGCGCTAGCCGTTGCAACGACCCTGTCTCTGTAAATTGCCCAGTTTTTCACGCCTGCGTTATAAGTAGTAGTGGTATTTCCTAATCCTTCAGATGTTGCTGTTCCGTTAGTTGTGTATGATCCTTTCTGCCTTTGTTCTAATTGAATATCAACAACCATCATATATTTTTTATGCTGAAACATAGCTCCGATAAGACCTCCCGCTAAAGCTCCAATTCCTCCGCCTACCAATGTAGAACCTACGTCGCCGTATCTTGAACCTATCAGAGCGCCGCCAAAACCTCCTGCCAATGCACCTGCAGCAGTATAAGCACGCGTCTCTTTGCCGAGATATAAAACATTTGACATGAGTATAAAATAAGCTTCTTTAGGGTCATTTGTAATTTTGTATCCGCGAGTTATTAAAGCTTGCTCCAAAACTGCTTTAAATCTAAGACCAGATGCGGAACTGGTGTTTGTAGCTCTTACATAAACTACCTTTTCGCTTGGAGAAACGGGCTGCAGAAAAATAGATGAACTCATCTTTGTCTGCAAATTCATATTACCGGCGCTCATACCGCTCGCAGAAGTCGTTGAATTAGTTGTACCGCTCATTGACGCGCATCCCGAAAAAGCTAAGATAGGGACTAATAAAAACATTAATAACATAATTATCCTGAAATATTTACTTCCTGATAACAAACTTTTTTTTAAATTAGAAGTTAAATTAAATGGTTTCTCCATCATCATACCCTCTTAAAATTTAATATTAAATTTAATAAATCTACATCAACATATTACTTATATTGTTAATATATATTATTATATGAAATTTTTATTTATATTAACTATATACTACATACGACATACGACATATATAACACATAGAATAAAAAAATGAATCTATAAAAAAAGAAATGTTTCTTAATATTTTAATTGATTTTAATTTAAATAAGAAAAGTATTTTTTAACAAAAATAAATATTATTTGCATTTAATAATATATTATTTATCTTATAGTTGTCAAGAAATTAAAACGATCCAAAATTGCCGATAGAAAATTTATTTTGCCGTAGGTCTATTTTAAATTAAGTATTTTATGCAGCTGAAGCCCGATTCTTACATTCAGCTTATCAAATAAAATTTTATCGGCTAAAATATGAGGTGCGAAATGATTTTCTAAAGGACTAAATATTATTTTTTCAGTATTAATCGCATTTTTGTTTGCATTTATAAAATTTTTGGCAAATTCATAATCTTCATTGCTTCCGATGACAAATTTTAATTCGTCGTTTTTATTTATAAAATTTAGATTTTCGTAATTGTTATAATCTTCAAATCCGCTTGACGGACATTTTATATCCATTATTTTTACAACTTTATCAGGAACGTTTTTAAGACTTAATGTACCGTTTGTTTCAAGTAAAACAATATATTTCAAATTTAACAGTCCATGCATTAATTCATAAACACCGCTCTGCATTAACGGTTCGCCGCCTGTTATTTCTACTAATTTTATATTTTCGCCATATGTTATTATTTCATTTATGATATCACTGATATGAAATAGTTTAGCATTTATATCTGTTAAAGCTTCTTTTGTATCGCAGTATGAGCATTTAATATTGCACCCTGCGAGTCTCACAAAAAAACAGGGGTAACCTGCAAATGAGGATTCTCCCTGAATACTGTAAAAAATATCGTTTATTTTTAAAAAGAAATCATCATTATTTATTATTTTATTCATTATTTAAGATTTAAATAAGATTTAAACCAATTTATTTTTCACTAAAAAGACCGTATTTTTTCATTTTAGTTCTTAGCTGTTTTCTGGATATGCCGAGGGAAATAGCTGTCTTTGTCTGATTATAATTATATTTTTCAAGCGCCTTAATTATAAGTTCTTTTTCTACCGAATCCAAATTTAAATCATAATCGAAATCGTAAAGATTATTTGGAGGCATAGAAGAAATAGATGGAGTTTTATCGGTTTTTTTTAAATAATTCGGCAAATTATCTACTTCAATGGAATCAAAAGGAGTAACAATAACGGATCTTTCAATTATATTTTCAAGTTCCCTGACATTACCGGGAAAATTATAATTTATTAAAATTTCTTCGACATCTTTTGATATATTAACTATATTCTTTTTATTTTCCGCATTGAATTTTTTTATAAAATAATATACGAGAGGCATTATGTCGTCTTTTCTTTCCCTGAGCGGAGGAACTTTAATATGAAATACATTTATTCTATAAAACAAATCTTCTCTAAATTTATTTTGCAATACGGCATTTTCTATATCAATATTCGTAGCGCTAACAATTCTTGCGGTTAGTTTAATAACAGAATTTGAACCTATCATTGAAAACTCGCGTTCCTGCAGTATTCTTAATAATTTAGACTGAACAGCTATCGGCATTTCTCCAACCTCGTCTAAAAAAAGCGTTCCGTTTGACGCAAGTTCAAATTTTCCTTTTTGCGTGCTAACGGCATTTGTGAATGACCCTTTTTCATGACCGAAAAGTTCATTTTCTATTAAACTATCGGGGTATGCGTTAATATTAATCCCGATAAAAGCTCCTTTCCTTTCCGATATTTCATGAATAATTCTTGCTATCAATTCTTTGCCTGTCCCTGTTTCTCCTGTTATTAAAATATTAGAGGACGCTTTTGCAATCATTCCTATTTCTTTAATTAAATCTTCTATTATTTTAGATTTATAAATTAAATTAGTTTGAAATTTTGGTTTGTTTTCGTTATTATAGTTTTCCTTCTTGCTTAACAAAATATTTATATTATTTATTAGACCGTCCATATCTATAGGTTTGCTGATAAAATCATCGGCGCCTATTTTCATTGCTTTAACAGCGTCATCAATAAAACCGTTTGCCGTAATCATTATAAATATAACATCTTTATTAATTTTTCTTACACGGCTTAAAAAATCCAACCCGTTCATACCCGTCAATATTAAATCGCAAAGAATCACGTCATATTTCTTATTATCTAACTTAGTAAAAGCAATCTCGGCGCTAATAGCCGTATCAACATTAAAACCGTTTTGTTCAAGATTCGAACCTACAGCTTTTAAAATATTTTTTTCATCGTCAATAAGAAGTATTTTAGTCATAATTATAAAAATTTTAAATTAATATTAATATTAATATTAACATTATATAATTAAATAATTCTACGCTTAGGGAGAACAACGGAAAAGACCGTAAATCCGTTTATTCTTTCAGCGTTAATTAATCCTTTATGTAAAAGCACTATTCTTGATGATATAGCAAGCCCTAAACCAGTTCCGTTTTTCTTGGTTGTAAAAAAAGGTTTAAATACGTTATTGGTATTAAAATCTTTTATGCCTTCTCCGTTATCTGATATATTAATTAAAATTTTATCCTTTTCATTAATTATAACAGGTCCGCTTGTTATTTTTATTATAGGGTTATTCATATTGCTTACGGCATCTATTGCATTAATAAGCAAATTAATTATAACCTGTTTCAATAGTTCTTTATCCCCTTTTATTAAACCGATAGAATTATCTAATTTTTTAATAATTTTTATGTTAACATTTTTTATTTCATAATTTAATATCCGGATTGATTCAATTATTATATCATTTAGGTTGACATCGGTTAATTTTGGTTCTCTTTGTTTTGCAAAATGCATAAAACCGACTGTCATGTTATTAAGTCTTTTTAATTCTTCTTCAATAATATTAATAAATTCCAGTAAATTTTTATCTTTAATATGAAGGTTGTTTTTTATGTATTTGTTGCTGGAATTAATCACATAAACTGCATTTTTAACTTCATGCGCCACCATGCCGGACATTTCTCCCATCTGCGCCATACAATTTAATTCTTCTCTTTCTTTACTGATTAAATCTATCTTGTCAATATACCCCTTAATATTTTTAATCATAAAATTAAAAATATTAACTAAACTTCCAATTTCATCTTTAGAACTTGATTGTATATGAACGGAATAATCTCCATTAGACACTTTTACCATCTTGCTTTCAAGCTCTAAAAGAGGTTTTGTCACTTTGGATATTATGAAATAAAATATAATAAGACCTATACATATAAATATCAGACTTATAAGATAAAACCTTGCCGCAACCCAAAAAACCCTCAGCTTTATTTGCTGCAATTCTTTTTTTAAATTAAAATTTATATAAACTTTTCCTATAATTTTGTTATTGAGTTTTATTATGCTCGGATTAATATTTTTTATTAATTTTTTATTATATAAACCAAAATTAAGCTGCCGCTTGATATTTATATTATTGTTTTTTAATATATGAAAATATACATATTTAATATAACTGTTTTCGTTAGCTTCGTAAAAAATACTTTTTACGGACTCAATATTTTTATGCAATAATGAAAATCTTAATTGCGATACAAGCATATTTTTATGCAATTTATTTCTTAAAGAATTTCTATAAACAAGCGTAGCATAAATTGTATATAAAGCAACGGAATTAACGGTAATTATTGTAAAAAATAAGACGACAAAAGCTGAAAAAAGGAGTTTTGTCCTTAAACTTCTTTCGTTTATAAATTTAAACATATGTTATGCAAAGCGCTTATTTACAGCGATTTTAATGTGGGGTAGATGGCAGGGCTTGAACCTGCGGCAACCGGAATAACAATCCGATAATTGCATTATATAACTTATTAATTTAACTAATGATTTATCTTTATAGAAAATACTATGAGGTAAATTTTGTGCCAACATCATCCTGCCTACCGCCATTGTTTCTTTTTTTACATCCATTAAAACCCACACTTTTATTATAATATTTTAATTATATATTATAATACTAATATTTTAAAACTATTTTTAGTATATTGGAAGAAACAAAAACGGTTAAAATTAAAAAATAAAGTTAATCGCTTTCAATGATTTTTTTAAGAGATTTATAAAGGAGATAATTATAAAGGATATAATTTATAGATATAATTATTAAAAAAATTAAAAATGAATAAAAAGACAATATGACTAAGACTTTATTTTTTCCCATAATTCTGGTCGCCTGAATAATATTTATCAAAATTGAAAAAATAAGAAAATACGAACTGTTTAATATAAAAAGATTAAACGTCAAAATATTTTTTATGGAAGAATTTTTATTATTTCCGTTCATTTCATCGTCAAAGTTCTTAATATCTTTTTTTAAGTCCGTTGTGCAGCTTTTATTCGAACACTTATTGTTAATATAATAAAATTCGCTGGTATAAAGGGAATGCGAAGCCGTATTGATGACAAAAAGAATCATAAACATTATTCCTTTAAGCCCGACAATGGCTTCATCGTTTTTAGCGGGCAAATTAAATATAACGGCGCAGATTAAAAAAATTGCCCCCGCAAAAAGTATAAACCCCTGTACAAATAATATCCATTTATTCGTATATAGCCGCATTTTACTTTTTCTCAAATTTTTCTTTAATCTTTTAAGCTATAAATTTTACTTATCATATCATATCATATCGCATTACAAGGTGCAAAAGTAAACAAAACGGTTTATAATTGTTGGTATTCAGACGGCTAAACCGAACAAAACTAAGAAATGAAATGCAAAAAGTATTGCTTGAAAGCGCTTATTTACTGCGGTTTTTAATGGGGTGGATGACAGGGCTTGAACCTGCGACAACCGGAGTCACAATCCGGGACTCTACCAACTGAGTTACATCCACCGTAAGATATTTCATATTTAATGCCTATTGAAATAATTTTAATATTTATTAAAATATAAGTCAATCTTTTAAAAAAATACAATTAGCAGTTTAAAAAAAACCGAAACCGTCTAATCCTAATGATTTGCCTGCATCTGAAAATATAATAACTAATTCGCATATTATAAATGTAAGATTAATGCCGAGATTTGCTGAAGATATCCAGTACATTGACAATAAATAATTTAAATTTAAAAAAATTCCTATGACTGCGGCTATCGGCGTTAAAAATCCGACGGCAAGAAGAAGTCCCACGGTCAGTTCTCCTATGACAACCAATAAAGCAAATAAAAATGAATTTGGAATAACATAATTGTTTAAAAAATTAGAATACCATATAATAGGGTCATGTCCTGCAAAAAAAGCCATCTTATTATGGAAAGAAGAAAAAAATGACGGATTTAATTTAAAATGAACTGCGTATAGAAAAAAAATTCCTATATAAATTCTAAGAAGTCCTGCCCATAAATTTCCGCTTTTTATATTCATAATATTCAAAATATATTTAAACTAAATAATATTTGATTATAATATTGTTTAATAATGAAAATAAATTTTTTATTTTCATTATATTTAATTATATTTATATTATATACGTTTTATTTGAAAATAATATCATAAAAAAATTTTGCATTTAATATTTAATATTTAATATTTAATATTTACAATATTAGTATGAAATTTAATGACGCCGTTTATACAAGAAGATGATTTAATAATATTTAATGTTTACAATAATAATAAAGATGAGCCTAAAACAATCTTGGTATAAATAATAATAAATAAAATATCAAGAAAATTATAACGTTTCTTTAATCGTATTATATAAACCTTCAGGCGAAAGCCCCGCTAATTTATATAGATCTGACGGTTTACCTGAAGAAGAATAAAAAGTTGCTCCTAATTTTTTAAATTTTGTTTGAATATTGTTTTCGGCAAGCAATGACCCGATAACAGTTCCGAGTCCTGTTTTTACATTATGGTCTTCAATCGTAATAATAAACCCTGTTTGCGCTGCAATTTTTAAGTCTTCAATATCAATGTCCGAAGGACAGGAAACGTTAAGAAGCATTGGTTTTATTCCGTCTTTTTGAAGCATTTTTGCGCCTTCAATTGCGTGAACCGTCATATTTCCGGCAGATATAATGCAGACATCGCCGCCGTCTATTATTTTATCCATTTTGCCGTATTTAAATTCATAATTATTTCCAAACGCTGGGGTATTCTCATTATTTAAAATAACAGGTATAATTGAGCGTCCCATTATAACGGCAAAATTGCCTTCATGAGAAGCTATATATCGTATTGCTCTATCCGTCTGGTTAGGATCGGCGGGCAGTATTACTTTAAATCCGAATATGGAATTTAAAAGACCGAAATAATCAATGCACTGATGTGTTTTTCCGTCTTCCCCGACGTCTATCCCGCTATGAGTGCATACTACTTTAAGATTGGTGTGATTTATATCATTTAACCTTTGCTGGTTGTAAACTTCGTCAATGCCGAATACGCCGAAATCCGCAAAAAATGAAAGAATGCCTGCAGTTGATATTGCGCCGGATATGGTAGCCGTATTATGTTCTTCAATACCTGATTCAAAAAAACGGTCGGGAAATAATGTTCTAAAACTTCCTGTTTTAACAGAACCCTCAAGATCACAGTCAAAAACAGCCATCGGAAGTTTCCCCCCGTCTATTTTTATATTATAGTTTTTTGCAATATCTGCCAATACATTTCCAAATGCCGAACGATTATCTATATTTTTTTCTCTTGTATATGTAATAGCATTTCCTGTATTTTTAATTGTAATATAATTATTTTTGTGAGCCGGCAGCGGCCTAATCGAAAATTCCTGTTTTCTTCTGTCGATATATTCGGCTAAATTATCAGGTTCTCCAAGCTCAATTAAAGCTTTTTTGCAATCTTCTATATTTAAAGCAGAACCGTGAAATTTGGCTTTGTTTTCCATAAAAGACACGCCTTTTCCCATCACAGTATTTGCAATGATTGCAACCGGAGCATTAATTGAATGCGCTTTTTTAATTGCTTTGTATATATCGTCAAAATTGTGTCCGTCAATTTCAAAAGTATGAAATCCGTCAGCCTCAAAATTTTGTTTTATGTTGTCAGGCATGATATCCGAAATTTTCCCGCCAATCTGTAAACCGTTATGGTCAACAATTACGGTTAAATTATTTAATTGATATTTAACGGCAAATCTGCGTGCCTCGGATATTTGACCTTTTGTTTGCTCTCCGTCTCCCATAATACAATAAATATGATTGTTATAATTATGCAATTTAGAAGCAAGCGCAAATCCGCATGCTGCGGAAAGACCCTGCCCTAAATTTCCCGTATCCCATTCAACTCCTGTAACAGATTTTTCTACATGCCCTTCAAAAGGCGAACCGGCATATCTAAACCATGTAATGGCGTCATCTATATTGAAAAAACCGTAATTTCCCAATGCCGAGTAAACTCCGGGGGATGTATGCCCGTGGCTGACTAAAATTATATCTCTGTCTTCTTTAAACGGATTATCATTATAGACAAAACCGAAACCGTATAGAATAGAATAAATATCAATAGAAGACATCGAACCGCCGGGATGACCGGAAGATGCTGCCGTAGTCATTTTTAATATATCGCCCCTGCATTTTTGAGTAAAATTTTTTAAGAATGATATTTCTTCATTGGATAATCCATCTCTGTCAAACCCTTTTTTTAGTTCCATTTTATTTTTCCTCCGGATAAAAAATCACACATTTTTGATTGAATCTAAAAGTTTATTATATGATTCTTCAAATGACTTAACGCCTTCTTTTTGCAAAATTTCTCCTGCCTGTTCAGTATCTATCCCTAATTTTTTAAGTTCATTGAGAATATTAACGGAATTTTCATAATCATAACTTGCAGTATCTGATTTAATATTTCCGTGGTCGGCGATACTTTCAATTGTTTGTTCCGGTAATGTATTAACGGTATTTTTTGCAATTAAAGGTTCTACATATTTTAAATCGTAATAATCGGGATTTTTAGTACTTGTACTTGCCCATAGAGGTCTTTGAATATTTGCGCCAGCTGATTCTAATTTTTTAAATCTGCCGCTATTGAATATTTCAAAAAATTTGTTATATATAACCTTTATATTGGCAACCGCAGCCATACCTTTTAATGAAATAATTTTGTTTTTATTATCTGCATTGCCATCATTATTATTTAATATATCATCTAACAATTTATCAATCATTGTGTCAAGTCTGCTTATAAAAATACTTGCTACGCTGTGTATTTTATTAATATTAATTCCGTTTTTTAATGCAGATTCTAATCCTTTCATATAAGCATCTGCAACGTTTATATAGTGAGTTAATGAAAACATTAACGTAACATTGACGTTTATACCTTTTGCTATAATTTGGGTTATAGCGGATAAGCCTTCTTTTGTAGCAGGTATTTTTATTAATAGATTGGGTTCGTTTATTGAATAAAAAATTCTGGCGGCTTCTTTAACCGAAGTTTCAGTGTCCATAGCTATATTAGGCGGAACCTCTATGCTGACAAATCCGTCATTGCCTGCTGTCTTTTTATAAACAGGATAAAGTAATTTAGCGGCATCTTTTATATCTTTTTGAGTAATAGCATCATATATTTTAAATGTGTCTAAACCTTGGGACGACATATTTTTAATAGTTTCGGGGTAATTGCACATGCCGGAATCAATCGCTTTTTCAAATATTGAAGGATTTGAGGTAATTCCCGTGATTATATTATTATCAACCAATGATTTAAGTTCTCCCGAATCAATCATGCATCTTGAAATATTGTCTAACCATGGGCTTTGTCCACATTCAAGAAGTTTTTTAAACTTATTTTTATTAGATACCAATAAATCAATGTTCATAATCGCACAGCCAGTTTAAATTTATATAAAAATAGAATAAATAAATCTAAACTTAGACGCCTCCATATAAAAATTTTAATTTTTAAAAAATAGCCATTGATTCTTGCCTGCTTTTTCAAACTTTAGCAATGTATATTCTCCGTTTATTTTTCTTCCTTTAAAATCTAAAATATATTTATCATTATCTTTTTTTAATAAATTATAAGTTCCTCTATCCCATATCTTGACAGTTCCTGCTCCATAATGCCCTTTAGGTATTATTCCTTCAAAATTTGCATATGCAAGCGGATGGTCTTCAACTTTTATTGCAAGATGTTTTATGCCTTTATTTACAGGAGGCTCTTTGGGTAGCGCGAATGAAACTAGAACATTGTTTTCTTCAAATCTTAAATCCCAATGCAAATGACTTGCATGATGTTCATGTATAACAAAAATTTTATCCATTAATTATAATAATTAATTAAAAATTAAATCTTTAAAGTAATTATAAAATTCTATATTTTATTATTTTTAAATTATATCATAAAAAATTTAAAAACAGAACTTACTTATGCTCCCTTCCATAGAAATTTATTTTGGGGAGTTATATAAGGAAACGTCTCTTTCGCATAAAATGTGAAAGAGACTTATTTAGAATTTATAATGCGGAAATAGAAACGACATTTAGATTTAATTTAAATCGTCACTACCAAGTAATAGATTTAGGAGAGTCAATAGTAAGATCCACAAAACCCTGATAGTCTACAGGCTTAGCTGAGGAAATTATCTCATCGCTTTTAATACCTCTTGCTTCGGTATCGGGAGAAAGATAGTATATAGAGCAGGTTTGTGAAGCGTCGGAAACATGTTTTTCAAACATTCCGCCCTTTTTTACGGCATAAATTCCATCTTCGGTAAAAAGAATTACATCGCCTTTTTTTATATATTTAAGACAACTACTTAAAGAAGATGTTTCATAAGGGGATTTTTTTACTATATTAAGCATTTGTAATTCACCTCATGTTTATAATTTTATAATTATAGTTTATTTTTTTATTATTCATAATTTAAAATTTACAAAGTATTATTATTGTACATATAAATATTAGAATGGCAATATTACTTTCATTTCGTCTATTCTGCTTATCAGATCAGCCCTTTGCAATACCTCAACCTCTGTAAGAAGATCTTCTTCTTTCATACCTCTTTCTTCAAGCGATTCTTTTTCGACGTATAAATGAGACACCTCAAAGTCATCTATAATAACAAGATAAGTCTGTGTAAAATTTTTGATATTTATTAAGGAGGGGTTCTGTCCCTTTTTTAAAGAAAGCACGCCGTCACCGATAAAAGCGACGCTAATGTCCTGTTCGTATGCACTGAACATTATCATAGCTTCTATGGCTTCCTGCTCATAAATAGTTCCATAAGGGGCGGTTTTGCATAAAAACATAATTTTCGCCTTTGACTCTTGATCTACCATTTGATTCTCTCCTTATTCTAAAGTAAATTTATATCATTTCTTCCGTTTAAACCCTTTTAAATTTAAATAAACCATATTAATTAGAGTTAGAATGTGATCAATCTATCGGATTCAATAGACAATTCGAGAAGCTGCCCTAATCCCGATATTTCCGCAGATCCGCTCACTGTATCATTCGTCAGCCCTCTTCTTTTTCCTGCAGCAACACAAACCACCAATCTAACCCCTTTTGATTTTAGATCGTCCATATATAATCTTATATTCCTTTCACCTTGAGGAGGGTCTAAATACTTATTTGCTGCATAAACGGCATCATCGTAAAAAAATATGCCTGTAATTTCATGACCCATTTTTATTGCGGCTATGACAAAATTATAAGCGCTATCAAAAGCTTGAAAGTTATAGGGGCTTTCTTTTACTAATATACCAAATTTCATTGACCCTCCTCATTTATTATTATTAATATTATTATAAATTTAAACTTATAAATTTGTTAAATCTAAAATTTTAAAGAATTATGGCTGAGCTTACGAGCTGATGCACGCCCCCCACCATTTCCTTGTCAAAGCCGTATAATGGATACATATTCGTAAACTGAGTCTTGCAAATAGCGCATATCAATGCAAGAAAATTAACGCCTTTATTGTCCATTACCTCTTTGATGACCTGCATTTTAGGCATAGAACCTGCAATCCTTACATTCATTACTTCGTCCGTAAGTATTCCGCCGCCGGCAC
>JAJZVN010000178.1 GCA_021845685.1 bacterium | reverse complement strand
TTGCAGGTTGATACGGCATATTTTACCCCACAATATTCAGCAAATTTTTCTTCAAAAAGTTTAACAAATTTTCCATTCGAAGATATCCATCCAGTTTTAATTGCTTCGGATACATATTTTAACTCATTTCCTTCTAATAAAGGCTCACATACCGGAATAAATTTATTTTCCATTATTATCATCCTCTTTTGGTATAAATCTTGTTTTATCAGCTTCACCACAGTAGGGACCCTGCTTAACTTCGATCATCTCTATATCTTCTATCACTTCAAAACCGTGACCGCCTTCAGCAAGCAAAATAACATCACCCTCATAAAGAAACTTACTTTCAATAAAGTTTTTATCTTCAGAGTAAAAATTAACTTTAAGCTTGCCTTTTTTTATAATCAATACTTCTTTAGTATAATGTATTTCTCTTTTCACAACATTGTGAATATGCGGTTCTATTATTTTTCCCTTAGGGTGAGACATATAACCTAATTGCTGCGAAAAATCTAAAGGAGTAAAAAAAGTTATCCCACTTTTTTTAAAATTTGCTCTAATGATTATTGATAGCAAATTACCATTATGAATTATTTTCTCTATTAAGCTTTCCATTTTATTTTTTCTACAAATATAATCTAATATATTCTTTTATTTTTAATATAAATGAAATAAAAGAGGATATTTTAAAGTTCTCTTAAATATAAATTGTAGTTTATATCATTTTTTGAAATTTTCTTTACATTATTGTTGTTATATTGCATTATATTTACTTATATTATATCTTTATCTTTTATTAAAAACCAACTGTTAATCAAGTTTTCTTTGTTGTATAAAAAAGCATCGAGAAACTTCCCGTCTTTGTATTTAAATAATTTTTTATTAGTTTCTAATGCTATAATATCTCCCGCTGCTATGTCCCATTCCATAGTAGGACCAAATCTTGGATAAATATCAGCAACACCTTCCGCAACAAGGCAAATTTTTAAAGAGCTACCAATAGACAGCAGTTCTACTTTATCATAAATTTCGCGCAGGTCATTAATAAAACTTTCTGTTTCAGTATTATAATGAGATTTACTTGAAACAACCCTTATTGCATTACTAAATTTATTATTATATAGAGGTAGTTTATGTTTTTGTCCTTTATCGTTTATTTTGAAAGCGCCATTGCCTTCTTCGGCATAATACGATAAATTCAGCGCAGGTGCATATATTACGCCCATTATAGGCCTATTTTTTTTAATTAAAGCTATATTGACCGTAAATTCTCCATTTTTTTTAATGAATTCTTTCGTGCCGTCAAGCGGGTCTATCAGCCAGAAATATTCCCAGTTTTTTCTGGTCTCGTAAGGTATTTCTTTATTTTCTTCTGAAATAATCGGTATCTCAGGATATATTTCTTTTAATCGGGAGCATATTATGTCGTTAGATTTTTTATCAGCTTCCGTTAAAGGCGAATTATCGTTTTTGTAAACTACGCTAAAATCCTTTTTGTATATTTCCATAATAGCGTCGCCCGCTTTTACGGCAATGTTTATAATATCATGGATTTTAATATTCATTTTGTAAAGTGAAATAAGTTATGATAATTTATAGAGTACAGTTGTTAATAACTTCCCTTTCTTTTAAATAAATTAATATTTTTTCGACGGCATCGTCAATGCGGCATTCTGCCGTTTTAATTTCAATTTCCGGATTTTCAGGCGGCTCGTAAGGCGAATCTATTCCGGTAAATCCTTTGATTTCTCCAAGAAGAGCTTTTTTATAATGCCCCTTAACGTCTCTTTGCTTGCAAACTTCTAAAGGTGTATCGACGTAAACCTCGATAAATTCTTCTTTTTCAAATAAATTCCTGATTGCTTTTCTGGTATCTTTGAACGGCGAAATAAATGCGCAAAGGGTTATAATGCCCGCATCTACGAATAGTTTTGCGACTTCTCCGACCCTTCTCATATTCTCAGTTCTATCTTTTGGACTAAACCCCAAGTCTTTATTTAAACCGTGCCTGATATTGTCCCCGTCTAAAAGATATGTATGATAATTAAGCTTATTTAACCTGAGTTCCAATGCGTTAGCAATGGTGGATTTACCGGAACAGTTAAGACCGGTAAACCATATGACGCACGGCTTATGATTTTTTACTATGCATCTTTCGGCTTTACCTATATCCGTCTTCTGCCAAACTATGTCTAAGCTTGCAATATTATTTCTATTCACAATGTTCATATGTTTTCCTAAAGCTATCGTATAATTTGAGATCGGTAACGTCGGCCGTATATTCGTCGGGAATATCAAATGCTACGCGTACATGGGTCTGTGCAGCAAAGTGGTATATCTCGTCAGGATTAATGCCGTAAAGAAGATTGGCAAGACGGTATGAATCAGATATATCGCCGTAATGCAGAAAGAGGCGTGCGTTTTTATCGTGCGGGTCGACGTAGAGGTGGTCTATCCTTTGGGTGTTAAAGGCTGATGCCCTTCTTATTATTCCGTGGACTTCGTAGCCTTTGGATAAAAGGTACTCCGCAAGATACGAACCGTCCTGACCCGTTATGCCTGTAATAAGAGCTTTCTGCAAACTTAAACCTCCAAAAATATGATAAGATTATGAATTAATAATTGCTATAATTATTTATTATATTATTTATTATTATGCCTGTTTTTTATTCTTTATGCCGATTTACGCAATATATCGATAAAGCGCATACCGTTCTATTTATTTATTGCATATTAAATATTCGTCAATAAATATATAATATTATTCCAGCTTTGTCAATAAAATTCTCTCCCCCCCAATCCTTATAAATTAAGGGATTAGCAAGCAACTGGGCATATTAAATAAATAGAACCACAATAAAGGCAATCGAATAAAGAATAAAGGAGTCAGAATAAAGGGGTCAATAAAGCAATAAAGGGGTCAGCAACTGTGTTATTTGTCAAGTAAAATATTTAATGTAAGTTATTGAAATAATTAATAAAATATAAAATCCATTTTTTGGTTATTTTATTTCAATTTAATTAATTTTTTTCTATAAATTTCCAA
>JAJZVN010000177.1 GCA_021845685.1 bacterium | reverse complement strand
GCCTTAACGACTCTGTCGTAATTTAAACTCGGCACTTTACTCATATTGCCAATTCCAATTCTTCTATATTAGGGTTATCGGCGGAAATTTTCACATCCGATTCTAAATATAATTCTATAGCTTCCTTAATATTTTCTATAGCTTCTTCTTTGGTATCGCCTTCGGAAATACAGCCAGGCAAAGAAGGAACGGTAACGGTATATCCGCCTTCATCACTTTTTTCTAAATAAATTTTAAATATCATATTTTCAACCGCCTTATTTTCGCATGTATTTATCGTTCAGCTTCAGCTTAAGCTCAACTTCTTCATTTATATTTTTATTTTTATTATATTGCTTCGATTTGAAATTGTCAAAATTATTTATTTAAAATTATTTATTTACCTTAAACCAGTAAAAATAAAAATTAAAAATGGCGTCCGATTTATTTATTTTTAATCTGACACCTTTATTGTGACCCTTTATCGTTGGTTAAATATTAAATAATATCGTTAGTTTTAAGTCAATGAAATCTTTAAAAAAAATTTAAAAAATTGTGTCTGATTTATTTATTGTCAAGGAAACTGAAAAACGGCAAGATCTGTTTGACTTAGGCAGGCGGTTTGCCGGCAAACTTTGTCGGATATAAGCAAATATATAAATTTGAAGAATTAAATAATATTGTTGACTTTATTTTTATTATTGATAAAATTTTAATATAGCTTAAATTATTCAAAAAGAAAAATTTGCGATATTAAGCAGGAATATTAAAATCTTAATTTATATTTTGGCAATAGTATTTATTGTGCCTAACAGGTTGGTTCAGAATATTATATATACAAAAAAATTTAAGATCTTTTTAATTTTTTATGGATGAGTTATATCATGTCAGATGAAAATAATCGTGAAAACCAAGATAGCACATTCTCCCAAAAAAGTTTAAATTTTGTTTCGGCAAATAATTTTTTAGGCTTAATACTTAAACTTATTTCTGTTATTTATTATTTAGGCATCTTTTTTACTACGCTAATTTTTATTCCTTATTTTATATACATTAAATATATACCTAATATGCAAACCGGATTTATTTTTGATGGATTTATTTTTATTGTACTTATTAGCGGTTTATTTGGTGCTGCTTTATTTATTATGGGTTTTCCGGGAATCTATTATTTAACGATATTTGATGAACAGATAAAAAATGAACAAAAAAACTATGAAGGAAAAGGTTTTGATGAAAAAATTATAAACAAACATAGAAATAAATTTTCTTTAATAAATTCTATAGTAACAGGTTTTTATCTTTTATTTTTATTAATAATTATTCAATATTTCTCTTTCTCTGATTTTATATTTATTTTATTAATTTTAATTGCTTTAATTGCCTATTTATTTTTTATTTCTTTGCCTATTTTTTCTAAAAAAGATTTAGAATCTAAAAAAGAGTCTTCAAAATTAAAAATCAAGGATAAAATTTGGAAAAATAAAAAAATATATTCATCCTACTTATTCATTTATTTTTTGTATTTATTGTTCTTAACAGTACTTGTTGCAAAATTATTTCCAATTTTTCTTATTTTTTTTCAATTTAATATTGCGTTGATTTTTAAAGTTTTAATATTTTGTATTGCTTTGCTTGTTTTTGTATCATCTTCAAATGCTATTTTGTTTAATATTTCAGCCTTGTTTAAAAACAGAGAAAATAGGCAATACATTAAAAAATATCTAATTCAAGACATATCTGTTCCGTTAATTATTTTTCTTTTATCGTTTATTTTTTTCAAATTATATAAATTTCCTTTTTATTATTTTAAATTAGGAAGTTTTCAAAAAAAAGTTATTGTTAACAAATCTGGATTATCCGTTTTGAAATTTTCGGGTTATCCGAATAAGTTAATTGCCCCATATGTTAAAAAAGATACCTATTGTAATCATACCGGCAGATGTTTTATGGTTAAATCTTATATACTTTCTGATATAGGAAGAGATGTTTATTTAAGTTCTAACTTTAAGTCTAAAGAATATCAAAAAAATCAGAAACTTAAAACGAGAATTTACGACAAAATTTCTAAAAAAGATTTTATTTTTAAATCTTATAAAAATTCCATTGCTAAATAAGATTTAGAAAAAAAGTCATAAAAGTTTAACTGAATAGAATTATATTGTTAATAATTATGTCAGTAATTTATTAATCAATTGAAAAAACAAATTTTTAAAACGGGGTAAAAATGATTCATCGTCGTTTGAGTGCAGTACATTCAAATTGTTTGATTATTAGTTTCGTTTGCGATAATTGCCAAAACCAAATATCAGAAAATTTAACTTATGACGATTATTATTCAAGTAATGCTCTTGAGGGAGAAATATCTTCTAAAAATAAAACAATAAATCTGGCCCCTTTATTTAATTCAGTCGGCATTAAGCGAATAAATAAATCTGACTTTATTTTAAACTAATAAAAATAAAAATTACAAATAGTGTCTTAAAAATAGTGTCCGATATATATTATAAAATAATAAAATAAATAAAACTATCATACCTTAACGATAATTAATTTTTGTTTAGATATTGGGTAGTAGTATAAATGGAGCCGAATGGAGGTTAAAGCAATGTCTTTAAAGATAGACAGGCAAATACAAAAAATTGATGAAGCCATATGCAGAAACATAGGTCAATTTGATGTGTCTGGGAGAGGTGAGGTCTCCCAAGACATATTGCAATACCTTAGAAATTTTGTAGAACACATTATGCTGAAGATTTACGCAAAAGGCAACGATATAGAAGACAACTATGAAAATATTAAATCCGCCGTCAAAGATCTTAAACAAATAGCCAAATGGAAAGACCTTAATAGGTTTCATCATTTACTGCAAATATCAGTTTCTCATTACACCGTAGATAAGGAAAATTCCGAGCGGCTTATGCTTAAATACTATGAGTATCTGCTGATAATAAAAAAACTCTTGTGTGACGAATTTTCTATTAATATCCTCGCCAACCTAGATAAATTTCCGCTTAACACTGACAAAACTCTGCAGAAATATTATGAGAAGATAGCTGAGGAAATTAACC
>JAJZVN010000176.1 GCA_021845685.1 bacterium | reverse complement strand
TTTATATAATTAATTAATTTGCGTTTATAAAATTTATGCTATTTTTTTGATTTTTGCAGAAGATATAACACTTCTTCGTCCGTCGTTTGGCTAAAATCTTCGTAAAACTCGCCAACCGCGTAAAATTTTTCCGGAGCGCTTAAAACTACTACTTTATCTACGACTTTCCTTAATTCTCTCATAGTATCGGCGGCTATAACCGGCACCGCTACGATTATTTTCGCAGGTTTTTCATCCTTAACTGCTTCTATTACCGCCATGGCAGACGCTCCGGTAGCAATGCCGTCATCCACTATTATAGCCGTTTTGCCGCTTACATCAATCTTTTCAGCTCCCCGCCTGTATATTTTTTCCCTTTCCCTTATTTCTTTAAGTTTAATCTTCTCCATGCGCTCTAAGTATCCCGAAGGAATATTAATGTGCGATATAAGAGGTTCGTTAAGATAAACTTTCGGCGATTTTCCGTCTACTACCGCCCCTATGGCCAACTCTTCCTGGTTGGGCGCACCTATTTTTCTTACCAATGCCACGTCTAACGGAGATTTTAATATCACCGCTATTTCATAAGCAACGGGTATTCCGCCTCTCAACAAACCTATGACTACGGTATTTCCGCCGCCGAATTTCTCCGCCGACAACTTTTCTCCAAGCAGTTTCCCCGCTTCCATCCTGTTTTTAAATATCATATAATTTCTTCGGATAATCTTTTTAACCGCCTCATTATTATAAATATTCTTTATATTATATTTTCGTAATATCTATTTATAAGTATATCATTAATAAAAATATTGTTAAAAAAATTGACTAAAAAAATAAAAATAGTATATAATTGATAGGCATTAATATTTTGCCGCATTTTCAATAAATCTTTTCGGGCTGTTAGCTCAATCGGTAGAGCAACTGACTCTTAATCAGTAGGTCCCCGGTTCGATCCCGGGACAGCCCACCAGCTAAATATAAGCAAAATAAAGCTTTCAGAACGCTTCAATAAAAATCTTACCTTGACATAATCTCTAAATTTTATTAAAATTTAGGTAAAATTTATTAATTTTAGATACAATTTTAGATACAATTTGAACTATGAATATTTATAAACGCGGTCAAGTTTATTGGTGTAAGTTTATGATAGACGGTAAACTCTGTCAATATTCTTGTAAAACGAAAGATAAATCCGTTGCCGATGAAATAGCCGCCGTTATTTATGCAGATACCATAAGAAACCGCTTTAATTTGCCTACCAAAACTAAAAATAAGTTTTTATTTGACGATGTTTACCAAGAATATTTAAAGAATATTTCCAATTCTCCGAAGACAATAAAAGAGAAAGGCGATTATATATTAAAACATTTGTTTTCTTTTTTTAAAGTCAGAAATATTCAGGATATTACGGAAAAAGATATAATTAACTACCAAGTTAAAAGAAAGTTTGAGATATTAAACCTGCCAAAAAATAAGGATAAAAGAGAGCAGGATATTAATTTTAGAACCGTTAATCTTGAAACCGCTACATTATCTCATTTTTTTAATTACTGTATTAAATCCGGCTATATAGATAAGAACCCGGCATTCAAAATAAAGAAACTTAACGAATTATCCCGCCTTAAAACACTATCCGATGAAGACATAGAGAAACTCATTAACGGCGCCACGAATAAACTTACCAGAGACCTTATAACCTTTCTTATTTATATCGGCTGCCGCAAGGGCGAAGCATTAAATCTTAAATGGGACGATGTGGATTTACAGAATAACGTAATAGCGATAAAAGGGACTAAGACGAAATACGATAGATATATTCCGATAAGCAAGCCCTTGAAAGAGCTTTTAAGCGGCATTGAAAAAGAAAAAGTGGTTGAGGCAAAATTTGCCCCAAGTAAAAAAGACGACTGTTTATATGTATTTAATGATAACGGACGTAAGCTATCCGACTTCAAACGTTCTTTTCATACCGCCTGCCGAAACGCCGGATTAAAAGATTTAAGGATCCACGACTTAAGGCATGTCTTTGCGTCAAAAATGGTAATGAACGGGACGAGCCTATTTATTACGGGCGAACTGTTAGGGCATAGAACTACGCAAATGACCAAGCGATATTCGTATTTAGTTCCGGAGACGCTTAAGAAAGCAGTTGACGATGTGTGGAAAAAGTAATACCGCAGTTTAAAGATGAGCACAAGCGCATGCTATTGCCTTTTAGTCATAGTTTCACATATTCTACTATAACTTTTCATAGTCTCACATATTAGGTTTTTTGATACTAAAACCAAGAATGTTCAGCAATTTATCAAAAGAATAAAGTTTGTTTTATTATCTGCGGAAAACAATATTTACCCTGCATGGAATTAATATCCAAGCGGGGTATTTTTTTGCCTAAAATTTCAGTATCTCAAAAAAAAGTGTATATATACTTTGAAAGTTAAAATTTAATTTCAAAGGATAGATGCTATGCAGAAAACCCAAGAATTAATTATTAATCCTGAAATAGAAAAACATTTATGGCAATTAAACGAGCCAGAATTCAATCAGCTTATGCCGTTTATGTAGCACCGCAGGTGGTCAAAACTGGTTCCTAAGGTATTCCCGATTTTGCTGGGGGTTTTTAAGGGGGTAGCTTTGTTCGGACAAAGCTACCCCCTTAAAGCAGTTATCTTTAATGAAATATTTTTTTAAAAAAATACTGTTAAAAAAAATACTTGACAGTATCGATTTCAGCGCCGGAGAATAATTAACCGACATCGCAGGATTATGCATCAGAGAAAGATTATCCGACGTTTTAGACGCAATGGACGTTAATTTAACTATTACAAAAATTTAACATAAACGTCATAATTCTGTAATATTCGTTTGGTATAATTTAATTGAATATAAATGGTATAAAAATTGCTGGAAGACAGGTGTTAAAAAAACTGTTAAAAAAAGCTGTTAAAAAAAGCTGTTGTCAACTTTTAATTTGTCTATTGAATTTAACTTTTAATTTGTCATAATATCTTTGTATTATTATTTTGCTTTTAATACGTTTTATTAATAATCGCAATCAACCTTCATCACCCCCTTTGCCC
>JAJZVN010000175.1 GCA_021845685.1 bacterium | reverse complement strand
AATTAAAGATAAAGATAAACCCTAATCCCGATTTAGAAATTTAATACCTCTGTAACTTAACCGATTTTTTTATTTTTTTTAAAAAAATCGGTTATTTTTATATGCGATATTATAAAAATACTTTTATTTTGCCTTCAAAAAAATAATATCTGTAAAAATATCGGGAAATTAGATTTTAAGGCTATTTTTAAACAAAATTCTCCCGTAGTCGTTAAATTTTCCAAAAATAAGTTCATACGCATAATATTTTCTGTCTTAATCCTAAAAGCGCCTTAAATCTATCCATATCCGTTTTTATTTTTAGAATAAATTTGCCGGAACGCTTTATTATTTTTCCGGCTATATTAAAGAAAGACCATCTGAAAGTTTTTATTGTGTTATTTGAAAAAAGCGGATTTAAAGATTTAAACCCTATAAAGAGATTATAGGATAGAATGCCTATCGCAAAATATACCTCGTTTGCGGCAAACGTTCCGCATGGCATACTTTCCATAGAAAAACCGCATTTAATCTCTTTATTGAAGTTCTCTGCCTGTCCTCTTTTATTGTGCCAGTTTATTATTTCCAATGGTTCTCCCTCGAGATTTGTAGCTATTGCGTGGCAGAAATATTGTCCCTCGAATAAGTCTGGTTGTTTCCTGTATTCCCTTTTTATGATAAGCCTAAATGCTTTACCTGTCTTATTTGTGCAATGGATTGTTTCCGCTATTTCAAAATCTAATCCTTGAGGTTTTACCCATTCCTTTATTGATTTAATTGCCTTTTTAACGGAAGAATCGAGATCTGCGGTTATTGCCCATTTAACGTTATCTTCTTCAAGTAAATTGATTAAAGAGGACTGATAAGATGCGCTGTCCGCCCTGAAGTATTTTATTGTTTTGCCGTAAGGCATATTATTCTTGCATTTTTTATAGAAATCTACATGATTATAGGCAGGAGAGATATTGCCCTCCCTGAACTCGTTATACAAGCATATACCGTTTTCGAATAAAAAACCGAGCATCGGCATATACCCCTTATTATTTTTATAAGTGTACATACACTCCCTTTTCTCTGCTATAATTTCGGTTGCGTCTATATCCAAGGTATATTCGGTTATATCTTCTTTCCCAATTATTTTTTTTATTACCGAAGAATTTGTAGAATTTAATCCTTCTATATCCGTTCTTCTTAGCCAGTCTCCAACGGTATCGGGCTCCGGAATAATTTTAATGCCGGTAATTCCTAACAGTTCTTTTTCGTTTTTAAGCTCTCTTAAATCATCTAAGCATCTTCCTCCGGCAGTTAATAGGAGGACTAAAGAATTTACAAATACCGAAGGATTAAATCCTCTGTTGCTTTTAGGGGAGGCAAGATATTTATCCGACAGTCCGGTTAAACCGATAGATTGGTTATATTCCGCAAAAATAGATAATCCCGCCTTTGAAGTCAATTTATCTTTCGTAATTTCCATATTGAAAGGAAATAGAGTTTGTTGTATCATTATTAATAACCCCCTTATTTTTTTATAGTTTGTGAAACCTTTTTGGTTGGAGATTTCAGTGATTATTATATCACGTAAACATAGAAAAATTAAGGGGTTTTGTCATATTTATAGTTATTTTTTTTGTTCTAAATCGGGATTAGGGTTTCAATCAAAAAGTCTATATCCAGAATTTTAATATATTTTTTAATATTATTACTCAAACCGCTTACGCTTTTTACATTTTCAAAAAAATAAAACATAAAAAGGTAAACAAGTAAAAGATTTTCTTTATTATATTCGATAAAAGCTATATCTTTTATTACAAATACCGCCTCTGCAATGTCAGAATTAAAAACCGGAATTACCGCAAGGTATTCGGAATGACTTTCTTTATCATTTTTTAATATAGAAGGAAGATATGTAAGAGTTTTCTCCCTAAACGATTCTTCAACGAGATAATCGTTTAAATCAAGTTTGACCGGTTCACCTATATCGCCTACATCTTCATATTCTCCTCCAGATTTGCTTTTTATAAACAGCGATGCCCTTTCTATTTTGAATAACTGTGATGCCATATTAATCATTTCTCCGTAAGGTTTTTCACCTGAGGCAAATAACTTTTTTATGTCTTGAATCATGCCTCTGACCGTAACCGGTTTGGTGACGTAGCTTTTCTCTATCTGGTCAAATGAAAGCTTTAAAAAGTAAAAATTCTTTCTTAATTCGTTAAATTTTTCTTCTACATATTCGCTCTTTTCTTCCGCTTTTTTAATATTCCGGTTCCAGTAAAAATAAAACTCCCCTAAAATCAATACCATTAGAAGATGAAATAAAAAAAAATGCATCGGAAATGGACGGTAAAAGTATATTAATATCGGTAAAGATAAAATTAAAGATATAATGCCTGCGGCTATTCCATAAAATAACGTTATAACCGTTAAAAATATTAAAAAATAACTCGTCATTCCTTTTATTCCCATCGGGTCGTGCCTGTTTAAGAAATATCCGGCTACGACAATCGCGGCAAAAAAAAGAATTACTTCAACGGTTAAAATTTTTATATTTACGTCTTTAAAATTTATCTTAAATTTCAAGATATAATCTATCTCCGATATAAAATTATATTAATCCTAATTTATATTTCATTTAAAATTTCCTGAAGGATAATAAAATGTATAAAGTTACTATATAAATGGACATATGCAATAAAAACATTACTAAATTAACAATAATTAAATTTTAATTTAAACATAAATAATATAACACCCCCCCCCATTGTCAATGTTATTTTCCTTTTTGTTAATAACTATTAAAATGTCTATATAAATAACTTTCATTTTGTATATTTCTTAACTGAAAATAATAATAAATGGAATATTATGACAAATTAAAAGCTGCCAAAACAAATTTTTTACTTTTTTTTATATATATATTGAAAATATTTATCTGAATGTTATAATAAAAACAGTTATATAAAATTAAAACTTTATACGGATGTTTTTAATACCTTTTAGAACTTTTAGAAAAATATTGTTATTAACTTCTTTTTTATTCCTTACCGGATTTTTATTTATTTTCGTTAAACATAGTTTCGCTTTGCATAAGTCCTCCGT
>JAJZVN010000174.1 GCA_021845685.1 bacterium | reverse complement strand
AGGGTAATGCCTAAACTTATTTTTAAATAAATATCGTTTCCTTTTATAACAATGGGTTTAGCAAATGCCTTTTCTATTCTTGGAATAAGTATATACAAGTCGTCCTTATTTTTTAAATCCTCCATTAATATAACAAATTCGTCTCCTCCAAGCCTGACCAAGTGGTCTGTCTGCCTTAAAATATTTTTTAATCTTTTTGCAAATTCTTTTAAAAGATTGTCTCCCTCATCGTGTCCGAAGATATCGTTAATTTGTTTAAAGTCGTCGAAATCTATCATTCCTACGCCGACATAAGTTTTACCTCTATCAGCCCTATTCATCGCTCCTTCCAAAAGCTGAGTAAGAAGAAGCCTGTTAGGAAGTCCGGTAAGCGCATCGTGGTGGGCAAGATATTCCGATTTTCTTTTCTCTTTTTCAAGTTGATTTTTGATATCTATCTCGTTAAGACTGTGTGATAAAAGAGCTGATATTTTAGAAACAAATTCCAGTATATCCCTGTCAAAGATATTCTTTTTGTCGGAAATCAAAGTAATAACTCCCCACACCTTGTCAGCCCTGTGGATGGGGGCGGCGCAAGCAGAGTGCCACTCATTTTTTATCAGAAAATCAAGATACGGCTCAAGAAGCGGGTCAGAAATATGGTCGTTATTATAAACTATGCGATTTAAACATACTGCCCTTTCGGCAAGCGTCAAAAACTTTTTATCGCAGTCCGCGTTCAATTTTATCTTCATTAGTTCTTGCGTTCCTCTACCTCTGGCTGATATATATTTGATATTCCTATCTGATTCAAGCCTGCCTATCCATACTGCGTTAAAAATGCCGCTTTTTTGCAATGCGACAAGCGTCCTGTGAAAAACGGCATTCTCGCTTTCGGGGTTTAATATTAAAGAAACTTCCTTGATTAATGATTCATATAGCTGTTTAAGCAACTTTATTTTAGATTCGTTTGCAAGTTTTTCGGTAACATCAAAAATAGTTGCTACAGCTATCGACTCATTCTTTTTATAAATTAACGTAAGACTGACCTCGATATCCCTTATTTCTCCATTTTTCAAAGGAAATTTAATCCCTCTGAAGGTTTTATCTTTACCTTGCTTGAATTTATCCAAAAGTTTAAAAATTATATCCTTCGTAACAAACGGGTTGATTTCATCCATGGTTTTGCCTATAACTTCGTTTTCGGCATATCCGCCGTATTTTATAGCTGATTCGTTTACATCCTGCAAAACAAGAGTTTCTAAATCAAAAGTAAACATCGGGAGGGAATTATCGTAAAACATGGATTTGAACTGTTTTTCGCTCTCCATTCTATCCGTTATATCATGTCCTACGGCTATAGACAGCAGTCTTCCGCCTTTTTCGTCAAAAATAGGTATCTTTGTAATATCAAAGATATGAGATGCTTTATTTTTATCGTAAAGTTGAAGTAAAAAATTATTGGGTTTTCTTGTTTCCCATATTATTTTGTCGGTATCTTCGACCGTTTTAAAGAAATCTTCCGTTTGAAAGGATAAATTTTTTAATTGTTCATCCGTTTTTCCCATGGTAGAAATAATTTGGGGACTATAATGAAATTTCTCTGCGCTTTTGCTTGCCGTTATATATACTCCCGAATGGTTTTTTACTACAATGGTATCGGTAGTATATTCCATTATTGCGTCAAAAAGTTTTTTTTGCTCCGATAATTTTAAATCTCTCTTAGCACTCATATAAGACGATAAAAATATCGAAGAAATGATTATGAATGTGCCGAAAAAAAATATTATATTAAACCTTCTCACAACATAATTGAAATCACCTGTAAAATAGACTATTAATGCCGAAAATATTAAAAATATTACTCCCGTCGTCAGCCCGATTAAAAATTGCTTAGATTTAAAGACGTTCACAAATATACCCCACTCCTTCCTTTCTCTCTACCTATATAATGATAATATAATAATGATATAAATCTACAAATTTATTTCAAATAACAAATAAAAATTTATATTATATAACTTTAAATAATATTTTTATTAACTGATTAAGATATTATATAATCATACCCCCCCCCCCGCCGTCAAGAAAAATTTTTTCTCATGAAAAAAAATAGATATAAATACAAGACGGAGCAGCTCAATCTGATTTTATAAATAAAATTTTGCCTGCTGCTTCGGAAATAAATTCAGCCGGATTTACTATTTTAAACGAGTATTCGTCGGAAGTTTTAAGTTTTTTAAAATCTTTTATATCGCCGGTAATTAAATAATCGGATTTTCCGTTTATAGCCGAAACGAGAACAGGAACGTCTTTATCTGCGGTATGTCCGGAATATTTTTTGATTTCCGTCTTAGAAGGCAGTTTAATAATTTCTAAATTGATTATGGGCAGATATTTTTCGTATGCCGGAATGGCGGAAGGCAGTTTCTTTTTCAGATTTCTTTCTATTTCTATAATATTATATTCGCCGGTTAATCCGGTAATCGAAGTCAGTTTCAGACTTAATAAGTCTAATATTATCCTTGGAGCGCCTTTATCGGATATAAGTCCGGATAATATAACATTGGAATCGAGAAAAACTCTCATACTTTATCGGTATAATTCTTTATAAAGTTTTTCTCTTTCCTCGCCGATGCCTTCCAATAATTCTTCAGGTGAAAACCCCGACTTTTTTATAATTTTTTTTATTTCCATTCTTGCTTCGTCCAATTCAAGTCTTTTTGGAGTAACGATAATGGCTTCGCCTAAAGGAATAATGGAAACGACCTGACCTTCCTCAAGATTCCCTGTTTCCCTTAGTTTTTTAGGTATAGTAAGCTGACCTCTGGATTTTATCTCTGCCGTAAATATAGACTTCTGCATTTTATTTATTTCAACCTCCGATAAAAGTATGATTTCATAATATCAGAAATCAGAAAATAATGCAATAGGCAGGCGCGTCAGGCGAAACTTATAAATTTAAGTTCGGTCATTTCTTCGAGGGCATATTTTACGCCTTCCCTCCCTATGCCGGACTCTTTTACGCCGCCGTAAGGCTGGTGGTCGGCTCTCGCAGTCGGAATGTCGTTTATTAAAACGCCTCCGGTATCGATATGTTTTATGAAATAT
>JAJZVN010000173.1 GCA_021845685.1 bacterium | reverse complement strand
AATTCTAAAACGATTCTTTTACCTAAGGCATTTTTTATTTTATCTATCAGTCCGTTTTTCTTAGCGCTTCCACCCCCATATGTAATTAAAACTTTAGCGTTAGACGGAATATGATTTGAAATTTCATCTATTCTATCTTTGCCGAATAAAATTCGGGTAGGATTATAAAAATCAAAATTTAACATAATAATAAAACCTCCTTTATATTATTAACCTGATTAATTTATAAATTTAAATCTTTTTAATTTATTTTGTTTTTTTGTTTATTAAAGTCCGCTTCTTTTTTCTAACTCTTCCGGATATCTATTGCCTTCAATCTTTATTTTTAACGATGCGTCGTCCAAAGTCTTTAATTCTTCAGGAGATAACTTTAAATTGAGACTGCCTATATTTTCTTCTAAGCGGTAAAGTTTAGTAGTACCGGGTATAGGAGCTATCCATGGTTTTTTCGATAAAAGCCAGGCAAGAGCGATCTGTGCGGAAGTAGCTTTTTTTTGCAGGGCTATTTTATCTATAAGCTCTACTATCGCATGATTAGCTTTTCTTGCTTCGGCGGTAAAACGGGGCAGTATATTGCGAAAATCGGATTTATCAAAAGACGTCTTCTCATCTATTTTTCCGGTAAGATAGCCTCTGCCTAAAGGGCTGAATGGGACAAAACCTATAGACAACTCTTCCAAGGTAGGGATTAATTCTTCTTCAGGTTTCCTCCACCATAAAGAATATTCGCTCTGTACGGCGGCGACGGGATTTACGGCATGAGCCCGCCTTATAGTTTTGACTCCTGGTTCGGAAAGCCCAAAATATTTAACCTTACCTTCTTTAATGAGATTTTTTATAGTTCCTGCAACGTCTTCTATGGGAACATTAGTATCTACGCGGTGTTGGTAATACAGGTCTATATAATCGGTCTTAAGCCGCTTAAGCGAGCCTTCTATACTGCGCCTTATAGTTTCGGGTCTGCTGTCTTGAGCTTGTTTTCCTTTAGCGTCTATAAATATACCGAACTTAGTCGCTATAATAACCTTATCTCTTAATGAAGATAGTGCTTCTCCTACAAGCTCTTCGTTTGTAAAAGGACCGTAAACTTCTGCGGTATCGAAAAAAGTAATACCCGTATCTACGGCTTTATGTATAAGATTTATCATCTCCTTTTTATCTGCAGGTTTTCCGTATCCGTGAGACATTCCCATACAACCGAGCCCGATTGCCGAAACTTCAAGTCCGCCGTTTCCTAATTTGCGTTTTTCCATTTGTCTTTACCTCCTTAAAATTTGTTTACGATATAAAAAATATTTTATTTTTATTTATCTTAATTTAATTGATATATAAGTTAACAGGCATTGGCGTAGTCGGTTTGGAAACAAAAATTTACAAACAAACACAAGTTGACGAGATTTTTAAATTTTTTTTAAATAGCTTATCTTTATTTCTAAAATTATATCACTTAAAATAGCAGTTCGTTATCCTAATCGTCTTGATTTATTGCCTAATAGTCCGAAGAATGGCAAATATTTATTGAAGGGATCAGTTTGATTTGTTATTATTTATAAATAAATACAGCATTGATAACGTAATTTTATAACATTTATATTTTTATAATAAAATATTATGGAAACAGAGATTGAGTCTTTAAAAAAAAGAATTTTAAGATTAACCAATAATAATAAAAGCAATATACCTGCGATACCAGGATTATCATTTTATAAAACTGAAAGTCCTACTAAACCTGAAAACATATTATATGAACCGCGTATTTGCTTAATTGCGCAAGGGTCTAAAAAGGTAGTTTTAGCGGATGAAACATATATATACGATGAAAGCCGTTTTTTATTAACCTTAATAGATATACCGGCTCTCGTTCAAATTACTGAAGCAAGCAAAGAAAAGCCTTACCTTGGTTTAGTTTTAAAGATTGATATAAATGAAATTGCTGGGTTAGTAGCAGAGGGCAATATTCCGTATTTTAATCGGCAGCAGCCAGAAAGGGGTATGGCCACAGGAAAAATTACTTTGCCGCTTATAAATGCATTTAATCGCTTAACAGATTTGATTTATGAACCGGAAAATATACCGATTTTAGCTGCAACAATAAAACGTGAAATTTTTTACCGCCTGCTTGTTAGCGAACAAGGTATGCGCTTGCGCAATATAGTTTCCGACAGAAGTCAGGGGAATAAAATTGCACAGATAATAACATGGCTTAAAAACAATTTTACCACAACTTTGCATATTAACGGCCTTGCAAAACAAGCCAATATGAGTAAGTCTGCGTTTCATAATCATTTTCGCGTAATGACCTCAATGAGTCCTTTGCAGTTTCAAAAATGGTTGCGTCTTAACGAAGCAAGAAGGCTGATGTTGACAGAACGAATAGATGCATCTACCGCTGCGTTCAGAGTAGGTTATGAAAGTCCGTCCCAATTCAGCCGAGAATATAGCCGTCTATTTGGGAAACCTCCTTTGCGGGATATTAAAAGTTTACATAATTTTGAAGAAAAAACGCGAAAAGGGCCCGACTATCATAATTAACCCGCACAGAAGCTTCTATTAACGTATAGGGTATCCATCTTTGATATATTTGCCTCTCTTTACAATAGACATACTATTTTATTTTACAAGCATTTTAAGATAAGAACTGGGGGAGGATATATCAACTATGTGAAAATATAAACATAAAAAAGAAATAAATAGGTAAAAATATATTATTTGATTAAATATTATAAATGCTTGAAACGGGAAAACCTTATAAAATATGCGGTTTTAAGTGGGGTGGATGACAGGTTTTGAACCTGCGACCACCGGAGTCACAATCCGGGGCTCTACCAGCTGAGCTACATCCACCGTGAAGAAATATCTTGGTTATTATTTTATCAGATTTTGGATTAAATTAAAATATATTTTTAAATTCCGGCTAAAATAAAGCATCTATGCCAAACGTTTTTCCGGAATCGGTAAATATAATAACTAATTCGCATATTATAAACGTCAGGTTTACGCCTAATTCCGACGGGCTTATCCAGTACATGGCAAACAGATAGTTTAAATTTAAAAATATCGCGACAAAAGCGGCTATTCTGGTAATAAAGCCCGCCGTTAAAAAAATGCCGGCAAACAATTCTCCCATAACTATTAAGAT
>JAJZVN010000172.1 GCA_021845685.1 bacterium | reverse complement strand
TATTCCGAAGTCGGCGCCGGTAATTTTGTGGATTTTTCGAGTTATAATTCCATTACGGAGCTTTATTTAAAAAAAGAATTTTATAAAAAAAATATGGTCGCCGTTAAGGTAAGAGGCGAATCCATGTCTCCTACGGTAAGAGAAAACGGATACGTCGGCATAGATATTAACGACAGGGAATATTTAGAAGGAAAAATATACGCCGTTCGCATTCCGGACGAAGGCATAGCTATAAAAAGGGTTTTTTATTACAAAGACCAAGGCAAAATAGTCCTAAAATCCGATAATAAAAATTTTGCCGACAGGGAATTAAAAACGGATAAAATAGACGAAGATAATTTTATAATCGGAAGGGTTAAGTGGGTTATGCAGGAGATATAAAAATAAAGAAATAAATTAAATTAGGTTAATTACGATGGAATATAATATTTATTGCGACGAAAGTTGCCATCTTGAACATGATCACCAAAAATCTATGGTTACGGGAGCGATATGGTGTCCTAAAAATGATGTAACAAAAATTTCAGAGCAGATTCGAAAAATAAAGAGGGAATACAATGCAAACGGTGAAATCAAATGGGTAAAGGTATCTAAGTCGAGAGAAAATTATTTTATAAAACTTATCGATTATTTTTTTGCATCAGAATCTTTAAATTTTAGAGCATTAGTAGTTGACGATAAATTAAAGCTTAATCATGATTATTTTAATAAGGGAAGCCATGATTCGTTTTATTATAAAACCTTTTATTATATGTTGAAAAATATTATTGATTATAGCGACGGCCAATATAATATTTACATAGATAAAAAAGACACAAGGAGCTCCGATAAAATAATTAAATTAAAAGAGATTCTTTGTAATAATTACCACGATTTTAATCAATCTATTATAAAAAATATTCAAAATATAAACTCTTCCGAATCTCAAATTTTGCAACTTGCGGATTTGCTAATCGGCGCCGTTAGTTATTATAACCGCGGGTTAGAAACCAGTAATTCAAAAAATAACTTGATAAAACGCATTCAATATTATACGAAACAATCTATTAATGCGACAAGCCCACCTTGGATTAATAAATTTAATTTATTTATTTTTACGCCTCAGGAGAAATAATAATGTGCGATAACCCCTCATTTTTACCGCCTATTTTATGCGTAGATGGAGAAAGAGATAAAGTCATATCGATGCTGTACGAAGTTTTTAAAAGAGATTTCAAGGATGCCGATGTTTACCATAAAAACATTAAGGTAGTTTATAACAACAAAATAGAGCTGGACGGCGAAGGAAAAGAGGAAGGATTCTGGCATGTTATAACCAAAGACGATAAAACAGGCGATAGATTGATTGATAATAGGAGAGCGGAAAGACTTCATTGGGCAAAACCGTTAATGGAAACGGAGGAAAGTGACGAGATAAAAATTTGGGAATATACTGAAGGAACAAAGGATAAGGGAACAAGAACATATATCTGGCTTGAAAACTACCACTATGTTGTTATATTACAAAATAAAAAAGCCAGTTATTATTGGGTTACCGCTTTTTATGTGAATGAGTGGAAAAATAAGGAATTATGCAAAAAATATGAAAAAACGTTATAAAACAGCGATCGCCTTTAATTATATAAATATAATCAAAAGCGATCCCCGAGTTCCTTCTACCTCGGTTGGTAGATGAGCAAATATGTTTATGCTTATTGTTTTTTGATTGATTATTTTGATTATATCTTTGCAAAATATTTTTGTCAATATAATTATTTTGCAATTATTTGCTTTATATAACATTATCGGCTATCGATAAAAAATCTTAAATTTATCGCAAAGCAATAACGGCAGTAAGGTCGGCTATAGTTGATGTATGCAAAAAAGCCAAAGTATCGCCTATTAAATTTAATTAAGGCGCATGGTATATCGGCGTTAATTCTTTTGATATTCTTATTGACAACATAAATAAATTAAAATGAGGTAAGAAATGACTAAATTCGACCTAATCAAAAATATAGACGAATACGAAATTATCGCAAAATCGCCATATGGGGTATATATTTTATCTAAGACCGGAAAAAAACCGCATTACGTTGGTAGATCCGACAACGACCTTAAAGGCAGGATTTTACGGTCCGTCAAAGAAAAACGATGTAGCTACTTTTGGGCTCAGGAAACCTCATCTCCGATGCAAGCTTATAAATTGGAATGTAAATATTATCATAAATATGAAGAAATAGTGGTAAACGAAATTCACCCCGACGTTCCCGACGGAACGAATTGGCGTTGTCCCGTCGAAGGATGCGAATGGGGTTAATGAGTTCAATATAATATTTAACTTAACTGTAAATACATATAATAGTAGGTATAATGTTATGAAATACTTATATTTGTCAGATGTTGGTGACGGTCTATGTATGAGACTGGATACGATTGGCAACAGAAGTATATTGATAGACTGTGGGAGTCAAGCAGGTAGCGAAAAAGCTTTTAAAGGATTTAAAAAAATATTTAGATATCACTATGAAAAACCTGATATTTTTATTTTATCTCATTTTCATATCGATCATTATAATGGCATTTTTAAGATGAAAAATAATAGTATCGGTCTTAAAGAATTATATTGTCCTGGTATTCCTGAATTTACAAAAAAAGGGCTTAAAGAGGAATATTTAATGGCTTTATTATGTATGACCGCAAGAGTTCTTGGAAATGGTTCGAAAATTGCAGAAGTAGATCTTATAAATAAAATGAGAGACATAACTTATTCAAAATTTTTTTTTCGTCATCTATATCATAATAAAACGAACAGAGCCATATAAAGTATAAAAATCATCTATTGACAATATAAAATAAAAGCCATATAATGAATATATGAATTATAATTCATATATTCATTATTCTTTAATTTTTAATAGTAGTATAAATTTATGACAAAGGATGAGTTGGTACTCAAAAATTTTTTTAAACTGCTCGGTGACGAAAGTAAATTTAAAATCGTTTCCGAATTAAAAAACGGAGAAAAATGCGTATGCGTTATTTATAAAGCGCTCGATCTTGACCAGACTTTAGTTTCGCATCATTTGTCGGCTTTAAAAAAAGCAGGGTTAATCGACGGAAGGAAATCGGGGAAGTGGGTTTATTATTCTCTCAACAGGGAAGCATTTAAAGAACT
>JAJZVN010000171.1 GCA_021845685.1 bacterium | reverse complement strand
TATTTCCTCTTAATTAAAAATTAAATCTATTTATTTTTTTTCTTGTAATTTTTTTATAGCGAATTACAATTTAGTTAGATATTATTTTTACAGTTTAAAATATATAAAGTTACTAATTATGTCGGTTTCTATCTTTTTAATCTCCATTTTAATTTCATTAATATTTCTATTTTGAATTTTTGATACTTTATTATTTCTATCTTTTAATTCTTTATATTCTTTAAAAGTTATACAACCATTTTTGAATGGGGCTAAATGTTCTTCAAGGAGATTCAAGTTAGAAACGATTTCATTGAATGTTTTATTATCTATTTTTTTTATTTCATCATTGTAGAAATTAATTAAATCTTTTATTATATCTAAAATAAAGCTGGCTTGCCCTAATATTACTTTATTTCCATTTACTTTTAGTTTACTGAAATGTATACAGATCATATCATCATCAGTAAGTCCGTCATTTTTCCCATCAGCACTGAGTTGCCTAAGTTCAATTTCAATGTTAAACCCATCTATCATTATTTCGGTAAAAAGATTAGAAAGTTCTTTAAAATTATATTTTGCCTTTTCTTCTTGTTCGGTTAATTTATAATATATAGCCATTTTAAAGAAATAATTTACTTTGAATTTTAAATACTGCGGGTAATTAAATGTCTGAAAATAATTATTATATTTATTAAAAAGTTCTTCCGCCTTTTCAAAATGAAATGATTTTAAAAAAAAGTCTATTGTATTGTCAGATGTTGGGATTGGAAATTTGGGTATATCAACAGAATCGCCTTCTCTATAATTTTTCAATTCGTTCTCTATTAGATATTTTTCATTTTTTAATCCTCTTTTTAAATCTTCTAAATAATTATTCCTAATATTTTTAAATACTTCTTCAAATTTATATGGCAAACAAATAACACGCCCGTTAAGGGGCGACACGGTTTTTAATTTTTTATCATAATATTTAAGCTTTTCAAAATAAATTTTGTAGGCGTCTGGACCAATTAATATTAATTGCATATTTTTATTCTTTCTTGCGGCATCTAATATAATATTTTTTATATGTTCGTCCCTAAACGAATAACCGACGACAATTAGAAACTTGCAATCTGATTCCAGAATGTGCTTTATATTAACCAACATTTCTAAGATAGGTTCTGCATAATCGAGCTTTTGCATAGGGTAAAGCATCAGACTTTCAGTGTTTTCGCCAGAAATAAGAGGTATTGTGCTAACATTTTCTTTAAATTTACTTATATCTATAGGTATTTTTACATAATCTCCCCTCTCGGTGCGATACCAATTAACCGACCCATGTAATTTATAAAGACATATATCTACCGTTTCTGACTTAAACATTTGGGGATTCCATCTGTCTGTAAACCCGTCGCTGTAATTTAGTCTATGCTCTATGCAAAATTGCTCTATGCATGTATCATAATTTAATGAAATTATATTTAGATGTTCTTTAGGCTGGATATTTTTAATTTCTCTAATAAAATCTAAAAGTGGTTCAAGGTATTTAATCTTGCTACTGTCGGATATTATAGCTTTCTTTTTTATAAAATCCTTTAATTCATCGATTAGTGGCTTTTTTTCAGCATAATCTCTTAATATAAAATTTTGTTCAATATTTTCATAAAATTGTAATAACGGTTCATCTTTCTTTTTATTAAGTTTTGTAAGTGATTCCAAAAGAAGTTCTATGTCTATTTTTTGTTCAGAATTGCCTGTTTCAGCCTTTTTCCATTTTTCCAAAATTTCTATTATCTTATTTACTGTTTTAATATCATTGGAATTATTTCCACTTGCTATATGGTTTTTAAAATACTCTACAAATTTTATAGTATCAGGAACACCCGCCATAATCGAAGCACCAGCACCCAATAAAAAAACAATCTGAGGCTTTTCTTCTTTTTCTTCCACTCAATAACCCCCTACTTTATTTTAAATGTATTTTTAAAATTTAAACATTAAATAAAATATTATTATTTTTTGTTTTATGTGGATATTGTATGTTCGATATTATCAATATATAGTTTTATACTACATTATATAACTACATATAGTAATGTCAACAAAATTTTTTATAACAGTAAAAACAAAAACTCCCGGCCACGGCAAACGCAGTCGGGAGTAAGGGAATAAATAAATCTGATACCTTTAATTTTTTATTAGTATGCCGTTCCAGTAATCAAAGTAGGTGTACTTGTAAAATCATTGACCGCATACATTTGAGCATTTGTTCCTGTAAAGTTGGTCCATGCATTGGCCACATAGCCGGGACCGCAAACTCCATTAGCACCAACAGTGGGCGCAGTGAATGTAGCAACAGATGTAGGAATTGCAGTATTAGCAGCAGTAGCAGCAACAACATCGTAATAAAAATAAAGTGACCCCTTGGGCAAGAATCCTATATCGGCAAATCCGCCTTTTGCTGTTGAGTTTGGAGTGTTTCCAGCTGTTACTGTTGGCACACCTGCTGCTATTGTAGTATATCCACCATTAGTTTGAAGCACCCCCGCATTGCAGGTAAATGGCGGAGTATCATTATAATAAGTTCCAGTAGGACTATAGAACGGATGGATTGCTGAAGATGCATTTCCAGCTACAACACCATTACCAGTATTGCTAGCTAAACCAGCGTTTATATAAGTCGAATTATTTGCGCTGAACGCTGTCTCATCCGTAAATATTGCTCCCAAGTTGGTCATCGCTTCCGAATCCTTTGCCCTATTTACATAGGACAAATACGTAGGAATCGCTATTGCTGCCAAGATACCGATAATGGCGATGACGATTAAAAGCTCGATAAGGGTGAAACCCTTCTTTCCCTTTAACCTGTTAATGTTCATTTGTGTTGCCTCCTTAAAAAGTTAGATATGTTAATTTGGTTAATTTAATCCGCAAATAATTATTTTATTTTTTTATTTGTTTTTACTTTATACTTTATATTATAGACAAGCATATTTTATGCCAAAGCATAAAAAAGCATTAAAATTACCTTAACCTATTTATTTTAATAGCACTTATATAAAATCTCAATAAATTAATATTCTTTCTTAAAATATGTTATTTGACAAAAATTGTCAACCGCTAATTAGTAAATCCCTTGAAACGTTTAATTTTACTTATATTTAAAGGATATGACAAAAATTGTCACTAATTGGCA
>JAJZVN010000170.1 GCA_021845685.1 bacterium | reverse complement strand
CTTTTTAAAAATAAATAAAACGGACGCCATTTTTAATTTTTATTTTTACTGGTTTAAGGTAAATAAATAATTTTAAATAAATAATTTTGACAATTGCAAATCGAAGCAATATAATAAAAATAAAAATAAAAATGAAGAAGTTTAGCTTAAGCTGAAGCTGAACGACAAATACATGCGAAAAAATAAAGGGGTCAGATTTATTTATTCTCTTTATCGCCGATAATTTAATACCGTTTATGGTTTTTTGACCTCTAAACCGCTTTGTATTAGCCCCCTAATTGACTGGAATAAAATAAGGCGCTATATATTATAATAAGTGGTTAGTTAAGCAATATTGTCCATACGCACCCATCCTTATCATTCCTGCACAAAAAATAAAGGGGTCAGATTTATTTATTCTCTTTATCGCCGATAATTTAATACCGTTTATGGTTTTTTGACCTCTAAACCGCTTTGTATTAGCCCCCTAATTGACTGGAATAAAATAAGGCGCTATATATTATAATAAGTGGTTAGTTAAGCAATATTGTCCATACGCACCCATCCTTATCATTCCTGCACAAAACACGCGTTTACCTTGACAAACGGATTTTATTTATTTAATATATTTATTAAGAGATATGATTAATGATTAAAATTAATATTTAATATATATAAACATAAATTGAAACAAATTAAGTATCTTAGCGATAAAGAAGAAAAAATACTTGAATCTTTCTATGAATACCTTGCAGCAAACGACGCTTTAACCGAAATAGAAAGCCCGACGGAGTTAAAAGGATATTTATTCGGCATAGCCATTACGCCTGATTTAATTAAACCGAGCGAATGGCTTAACGGTATATTTGATAGCGACACATTTGCATTCGATTCCGAAAAACAGTTTCATGAAATTTATAGTACCATTATGGGTTTATATAGCAGCTATCTCTACTCTTTTAACGAAAATAAACTTAAATTTCCGTATAAATTTACAAAAAAAGAGGTTGAGGAAAATGACTCTCTTTTTTTAGAATTAAATAAATGGCTATACGGTTTTTATATATCGTTATTTTTAAGGCAAGATATTTGGGAAATTTCTTCCGTCCTCCAAGAAGAAAATAAATCACAAGAAAAAGATAATGCCATTTCAAGAGCTTTTTTTTTGCTTAGCCTTATAATTAAGCATTACATTAAAAGCATAGATGAAGAAATAAGTTCAGAGTTTGCGAATGATGAAGATTTAGACGATAAAGAATTGCGCGAACTTATAAGCAATGCCAATAATATAGTCGGTTCTTTTATACTCTACGCAACGAATATGGAAAATTTGCGAAGACGTAAATTAATGGAAGAACATCCTGCATTATACGGACAAGAAAATAAAAAAAACAAAATAGGCAGAAACGATCCTTGTCCATGCGGCAGCGGTAAAAAGTATAAAAAATGCTGCGGATTAAATTAAATATTTTTATTAATGTCTATGATTTTAGCGCCGGCGAAATAAACTTCTATTTATTTTTTTAAAAAATAAATAGAGGAAGCGCTAAATGGAAAAATAATTAAATTCTTTCGCCCAATACGCCGGTTTCGGGAAGCACTGTGTCCGTCATACCATTATTACTATACTAATATATAATATCAAATCATAACAGCGATCATTCATACTGGTGACAGAGATTTGAATATTATACTGCTTTGATTTATATTAAAGACGGCGGATTATTGATTTCGGACGATATAGATAATTCTTATGCGTTTTTGGATTTTGCAAATAAAAATAAAATGGATTTTTATATTTTTTTTAACGGGGGTAGTATAGGAAGAATTATAATGAAATAGATTAATTTTTTTGTACAAACTTTTTATAACTCACGGAAGAACTCAAATATATATATTTGAGTTCTAACCTAAATGCTCGGCAAGCCACATTTTAATTATTGCCTGCCTTGATATGCCTATCCGTTTTGCTTCTTTATCCAATGATTCGACAATCCAGACTGGAATGTCTATATTTATTCTTTTCAATTCAAGATTGGGCTTTCTAATATTTTTTAAATCTAAATAATCGATGACGGATTCGCCGTTATCGAATTCTTCATCAAATTTAGTTGCTTTCATATAATTTTACCTCATCGTTTCTTGATCTCCTTGCGGAGATAATCCTAATTTTTTCGCTTCTGCGTGTGATAATAACAGACCAGTGTTTTTCTTTAATCTTTCCTATAGTCATATATCTTGGCTCATCCACATCCTTAGCCGGGATTTCTACCAAATTTTCATCGTTCCATAGTTTTTGAATTTCATCGAAATCGATGCCGTGTTTTTCCTTATTAGTTCGACTTTTATTCCGATCATATTCAAATTCCATATAGTAATTATACCATTTTTAAATATTGTTTACAATTGATAACGGAGAAACAATCATGGCCACCTCATCAATTAAAGAATGAAGGGGGCAGAATAAAAGGGTCGAATAAAGGGGTCAGCAACTGCGTTATTTGTCAAGATTTATTTATTTGCTCGCCTTATAAGACGATTATCTCTATATGAAAGTAATAGGAAAATGGAAAGATAAATATATATTCTTTTTCATTCCTAAAAATAGGAATGAAAAAGAATATATTTGACACAATTATTAAAAAGACATAAAATATAACATAGACAATATAATTGTTATTATCATTAAAAATAACATCAATATATATGGCTATTGGGTCATTGAAATTGCTATATATAATTAATAAATTAAATACATTATTATACATTGAATGTATTCATGTATTATTGGTATTTTAATTGGTTTATCATATGATATGAACTTTTTAGAATTAAAAGATAAATTAAAAGGATTTCAAACTTTTAATATAAACGATATTAAAAAAATAAATTCAAATTTTCACAGTCAGAGACTTAGCTATTGGCAAAACAAAGGATACATAAAAAAGATAACAAAAGAATTTTACGTTTTTTCCGATACGGAAATTAATGAAAACCTATTGTTTTTAATTGCAAACAAGATATATCCGCATTCTTATGTATCATTAGAAACGGCATTTTCATATTATAATTTTATACCTGAAAGCGTATATGCGATTACTTCGGCAACCTCCGGCAAAACTAAGAGTTTTGAAACGCAGATAGGATATTTCATATATCGTCGTATAAAACCAAGTTTATTGTTCGGTTAC
>JAJZVN010000009.1 GCA_021845685.1 bacterium | reverse complement strand
GATTAGTGCCTGTGCAGGAATGAAACCCGACGGGTGAAACGATAAATCTTCTCAAAGTCCCAACCCGCTTCAGCGGGAAAGTTCCGATAGTAGAAACGCACGCCGTTTCTGTTCACGAGGCTATAATCCGAGAGCTAAGCGGTCATCCAGTATAAAATTTTCTATCGGCAATTTTAGGGCGGTGATATTAATTGATTGTATAAATATAATATGTTATATTATAATATAAATATAATATAAAATTATTAAGAGGTTAATTTTATGCCTGTTTATCAATGGAAAGGCAGAAAAAAAACAGGAGAATATATTGTCGGTCAAATTGACGCCGCAAGTCCTGAAATTGTTATTGATGAGCTTCATAAGAATAATATTTATCCTATAAATGTAGATAAGAAAAGTGAATTTTTAAGTTTACGGCTTACTGCTTCAAAGGAAGTAAGTTCAAAGACTAAAATTAGCGACAATGATTTAATAGTATTTACAAGGCAGTTTTCTTCATTGGTAGATTCAGGTGTTCCTATTTTGCAAGGTTTATCTATAATGATAGAACAGCAAAAAAATAAAAATTTAAAAGGCATTTTATCTAAAATTAAAGAAAACATAGAAAGCGGAGGAAGTTTATCGGATAGCTTTAAAAAATTTCCGCGTGTATTTAATGATTTATATATAAATCTTGTTGATGCCGGAGAAAAGGGAGGAGTTTTAGATAAAGTTTTTAAGAGATTATCCGTATATTTTGAGAAAACTCTTAAACTTAAAAGAAAAGTGAAAGGTGCTATGATATATCCGACAATAGTATTGTCGGTCGCGTTTGGAGTTATCGTAATATTATTGACATTTGTTATTCCTGTATTTGCAAATCTTTTTGCCAGCGTCGGCGCAAAACTGCCGGGTCTTACGCAGGATGTTATTAATTTCAGCGATTTTGTCAGGTCGTATATACTTTATATAATTATTGCCATAGGCGTAGTAGTTTTCTTAGTTAAGTCATATTATAAAAGGGAAAATGGAAGACGGAATATAGACAGTTTAATTCTTAAATTGCCGTTAATAGGATTATTGCTGAAAAAAGTTTCTATTGCAAGATTTTCCAGGACACTTTCAACAATGGTTGAAAGCGGCGTTCCTATTTTATCGGCTCTGGGTATTGTATCTAAAATAAGCGGAAATAAAATTATAGAAGAGTCTTTAATTAAAACAAAAGAAGATGTAGCTTCAGGTGCCCCCCTTTCAGTTGCAATTAATAAAACAGGGCTTTTTCCTCCTCTTGTTGTTCAAATGATAATGGTTGGAGAAAAAACAGGTAATCTTGATGCTATGTTAGCTAAAGTTGCCGATTATTACGACGAGGAAGTTGACAATGCTGTAACTAATTTGACTTCAATGATGGAACCTGCTCTTATAGTTTTTCTTGGAATTGTTGTCGGTGTTTTGGTTGTAGCTATGTATTTGCCTATATTTAATCTTGGAAAAGCAATCAAAGGATAGTTGTTTAACTCCCCTCCTGCCAGGATGTTTTATAACTTTACTTTACTTTACTTTATTAGTTTATTAGATAGTTATGAAAAGATAAAAAATTGTATCAGTCAACTTTCATCTTGTTTAACATCTTGTTTAAATAGTTGCGACCGTTAGGGCTGGAGCGGCGGTTATGGCGAGGTTTAAAGCAGTTATAAATTAAGATAAAAGTATTTTACCTTATTGTTGCATATGGCACATAAAAGCCTGAATTTAAATTTTAATATTGAAGGAGATAATATTTATGAAAAATTAAAATTTATTATAGTTTTTAGATTTACTGCAATTTCTTTGGCTGTTTTAGCCTACCTGCTTATCTTGATTAAACATAATTCAAGCCTATTTATTTACAATGAAGTTGAAATTTTTATTTTTTTATTTATCACCCTTCTTTTTACAGTTTTATACTCCATTATAAATTATTATATTAGAAAAAAGAAAAAAGAAAGATATTTTGGTTTATTTGGTTCAATACAGCTTATCTTTGATTTTATATTAATATCGGCTTTTGTAATTTTAAATGGAGGATTAGAAAGCAATCTGATCTTTTTATATTATTTATTAGTTTTAATAGCCGGATTTATTTTTTTAGGCGCAGGGATTATTTTTTTTACCGTTGCTTCTTCTTTAACTATCGGTTTTATTGCCGACTTACAGTTTTATTTTAATGTTCCCGGTCATTATTATTATTTATATAATCCTGATAAATTGTTATTTGCTTTAAGTTTAAATATTTTTGGTTTATTAATATTCGGCTGGATTTTATATAAATTTTCTAAAAATATAAAATATTTAAGCAATAAAGTAATAGAAATAGACGAGGTAATGAAGAATGCCGCAATATTTAACAAAGAACTTATTAATAGTTTTACGCAGGGAGTTATAGTTTTAAATGATAAAAATGATATTGTATTCGTAAATAAATCAGGAATGGATTTGGTTGAAACTGGGATATTTAAAGAGTCCCATGTAGGCAAAGCAGGTACATTCTATTATTTCAATTTAAGAATAGACGACATTTTTAAAGATTTTCCGCTTAATATTTTTGAGGATGAAAAAATTAACAATGTTCGTTTTGAAGTTAAATATAATGGAAGCATTATAGGTTTTTCTTATTCTAAGTTTAAAGAGAATAGCAATTCCGGTTGGCATATTCTGCTTTTTAGAGATATATCATACGTAAAAGAATTGGAGCTTGATGCAAAAATAAATGAAGGATTAATTGCTACCGGAAAATTAGCAGGCTGGCTTGCGCATGAAATAAGAAACCCCCTCTCTGCAATTAATACCTCTATAGATATTTTAAATTCTGAAAATAGAAAATTTGCTGGAGACGTGAAAATTAGCGGTGACGATTTTAATAAATTGACGGAAATCATAAAAGCAGAAACTATAAGGCTTGAGTCTCTTGTAAAAGATTTTCTTGGTTTTGTCAATACTAAAACTAAAACTTTTAATATTAATATAATAGATAATTCCGTGAATTTTGAATATTTTAATCTTTATGATTTTTCAGAATACATAATTTCTCAATTTAAATCATCGGAAGATTATAATATAGTAAATAGAATTGACAGTAAAATAAATATATTTTTTGAAAAATACCGTTTACAGCAGATATTTGTGAACATAATTGAAAATGCAGCCGCTTCTATTAAATCAAAATATAAAAATTGCGGTAATAATAAAAGGGGCAAAATCAGAATAAGTTCTATAGAAATTTCAGGAGATTTTTTAATTGAACAAAATAAAGTTGATAATTGCTTAATTGTGAAATTTTATGACAATGGAGAAGGTATAGGCGAAGATATTATTAAAAACATATTTAAGCCTCTTTTTACCACAAAAAAAAACGGTACGGGACTCGGTCTTTCAATAGTCAAATCTATTTTAGATAATTTTAACGGAAATATTAGTATAAAAAGTAAAAAGAATAAAGGCACATTAATCAATATTAAATTACCGTTATACGAATTCAGCGGACATGGAAAACAATAAAAAAATACTTATTATAGACGATGAAAAATCTGTTTTAGATTCTTTAGGAATACTTTTAAAATATGAAGGATATGAAGTTACAGCTTTATTATCTGCAGGAGAAGCTTTAAAAATTATTGACGACAATAATGACGACAATAATAAAGATAACGGATTTAATCTGATCATATCCGATATTTCAATGCCGGATATAAGCGGTATCGATTTTCTTCATCAATTTAAGATAAAATATTTTAAAAATGCAAATTATAATCATATAAATCATCAATTGCCGGTAATACTTATGACGGCATATTCCGATGTAAAAACTGCCGTAAACGCTTTAAAAGACGGAGCATTTGATTATCTTATAAAGCCTTTTGACACGGAAGAATTCAAAATAACGATAAAAAAAGCTATAGATTATTTTTCCATATATGACGAACTCAATAATTTAAAAAATAAATTAGCCAATAAAGACAAATTACGAGGCAATATAATAGGAAATTCTGCTGTAATAGCTAAAGTTATAGATGAAATAAATATTTTTGCCAAAAGCTTTACTACAATGCTTATTACAGGAGAATCCGGTACAGGAAAAGAACTTGCAGCTAAACTTTCTCATGACATATATTTTAATAATTTATCCAACGGTAAAAACGGCGGTGAATTTGTTCCGGTAAATTTATCCGCAATTCCTGAAAATCTTATTGAAAGCGAGCTTTTCGGTTATCTTAAAGGAGCTTTTACCGGCGCAAATTATGATAAAAAAGGTATTTTAGAATATGCAAACAAAGGAACACTGTTTCTTGACGAAATAGGCGATTTGCCTATGCCTGTTCAAGTAAAGCTTTTAAGGGTTTTGCAGGAAAAAACCTTTAGAAAACTTGGTTCCAATAAAGAATATGTTTTAGATATAAGATTTATTGCCGCAACAAATAAAGATTTAAATGAGTTAATAAGGCAGGGCAAATTTAGAGAAGATTTATTCTTTAGACTTAACGCTATTCATATTGAAATGCCTCCTTTAAGAAAACATAAAGAGGATATTCCGCTATTAGTTTCACATTTTGTTAATAATTATTCTAAAGAACATAATAAAAAAATTTATTCGGTTGGTCAAGATGCAGTTTCTATTTTAGCGGACTATGATTATCCGGGAAATGTTCGCGAATTAGAAAATATTATAGAAAGAGCGTGTATATATTGCAAATCAGAGGATATAACAGAAAATTGCCTTCCTGATACCCTAAGAAAAAATTCAAATTATAATGATATTATTTCCGATATAAATACCGCTGCATATGAAGATATTTTAAAAAAAATTATTTTTATATTTAATGAAATTAATGTAAAAAATAAAATAAGTTTAGAAAGATTTATAAGTGATATTGAAAACAATATCGTCATTGATAGAATTGAAAACAAACGGCAGCCTAAAAAACTGCTGGCAAGCGAACTTGGATTGTCTTTGAGATCTCTAAGATATATAATCTCTAAAATTGTTAACAGAAAATGATCAATTATCTTATAGTTATAGAATATGACGGGTCAAATTATCACGGATGGCAGATCCAAAATAATTTTTCTGCGGAAATTGGCAAAATAGAATTAAAAACAATATCAGGTGAATTTTTAAAAGCGATTAAAAAAATAACCGGAATAGATATTGAGCTATTTGTTTCAGGCAGAACAGACGCGGGAGTTCATGCATTAAATCAGGTAGCTAATTTTAAATTACCTTTTTTACTAGATTTGCATAAATTAAAATCAAGCTTGAACGGAGTTTTGCCCTCTGATATTGCAGTTAAAAGTATAGAAATTGTTCATGATTCTTTCCATGCAACTTTTAATACTATTTCTAAAACATATCTTTATAAATTGAATAACGGATTTAAAAGCGCGCTGCTATCTAAATATTCATGGTATATCAAAGATAGCCTTAATCTTGATTTAATGAAAGAAGCTTCTAAAATGTTTATAGGAAATTATAACTTCGTAAATTTTGCAAAATCAGATAAAAAAAGAGATATTGAAGATTATTTTAGAACGGTAATTAAAATTAATATTCAGAAAAAAAATTATGGATTTAATATTTATATTGAAGGTGATGGTTTTTTAAGACATATGGTAAGAAGAATTATTGGAGCGATTGTTCTTTACGGATTAGGCAAAATTAATATTGAGAATATAAATTATTTGCTTAATAATGGCAAAACCCCCTCAAATATTGTTAAAGCTCCCCCAGATGGTCTTTTTTTATATTCAATCAAATATGAACATAAATTATTTTGTTGATATTTATCATTTATTTGTTTATAATTAAAAAATACAGTTAATCATTACTAAAGTTTTATCTAAAAGTGGGTTTATCCCGCTTTTTTTATTTATGCATGATGATTTGTTAAAAAAAATTGAAGAACTTGCAGAGGATATTGCAAAATACTACGGCTGTTATATCGTAGGAGCTTTATTTGTTTCTTCTTTAAAAAATAAAGGAGTTGTTTTAAGAATTTATGCTGATGCCGAAGGCGGGGTTAATATATCCCAGCTTACCGATATTTCTAAAGAATTAAGCATGATTCTTGATATAAAAGAATTGATAGATTTTAAATATAACTTAGAAATATCTTCGCCGGGAATAGACAGGGTAATTTTTAAAATAAAAGATTATATAAGATTTAAAGATAAACGTGTTAAAATATCTTTAAATGAAAAAATTAACGGAAGATTAAATTTCGTAGGAAAGATTATTGATGTTTCAGATATAACAAATAAAACAGGTGAAAAAGAATTATTAAATGCAAATATCAAAATATACGATGAAATAGATAATAAAAATTACGTAATACCTTTTTTGCAAATAAAAAAAGCAAATTTAATAGCAGAATAAAAATTTTAATTTTATATTTTATAATTTTATATTAGTTAAGGAGTTTAATTGTGGCGCAACTTAATACCGACCAGCTTTCTTCAGTTATAGATCAGTTGTCTAAAGACAAGAATATTGACAGATCTTTAGTCATAGAAGCCATTGAGCAGGCTATACTTGCAATTGCGCGTAGAAATATCGGGAGCGGCTACGATTTGGAAGCTCGTTATACTGAGGAAACAGGAGAAATTGAAGTTTTTATGTTTAAAGATGTGGCTGAAGAAGTAAAGAATGATAAAACAGAGATTACGCTTCAGGAAGCTGTTGAATATGATGTTGACAGTCATATCGGGGATAGCCTAGGTCTCAAAGTAGAAAAAAATATTTACGGGAGAATTGAAGCTCAAGTTGCTAAACAAATTATATTTCAGAAAATAAAAGAAGTTGAACATCAAAATATATTTGATGAATTTAATCTGAGAAAAGGCGAAATTGTCAACGGTCTTGTAAGAAAAGTAGAAAAATCAATGATAATTGTAGACCTCGGAAAAACTGAAGCAGTTTTGCCTAAACAGGAACAAATTTTTAGCGAGACATATAAAGCTCACGACAGAATAAGAGCTGTGCTGTCAGATATTAGAATGGAAAAAGGAGGACCAAAACTTATTCTTTCGAGGGTATCGGACGAATTTTTAATAAAACTTTTTGAATCCGAAGTTCCTGAAATTTATGACGGAATAGTAAAGATTGCAAAGGTTGCAAGGGCTCCTGGCTTCAGATCTAAAGTAGCTGTTTACAGCACCAGCAGAGATATAGATCCTATTGGAGCATGTGTCGGTATTAAAGGTTTCAGGATACAAAACATCATTAATGAATTAAGAGGGGAAAAAATAGATATCATCGAATATTCCGATAATCCTTCTAAGTTGGCTTCAAATGCTCTAAGTCCGGCTGAGCCGTCAAAAGTTCTGCTTAATAACCAAACTAAAGTTATAACCGTTATCGTCCCTGACGATCAGTTGTCTCTTGCAATAGGAAGACAGGGGCAGAATGTTAGACTTACTTCTAACTTGACGGGTTATAAAATAGATGTTGTTTCTGAATCTAAAGCTGCCAAAAAAGATGTAGAAGGATATAAAATGCTTATGGATATTCCCGGCGTGGGAGACATTATTGCAAGATCGCTTTATCAAATCGGTTATTCTACCGTTGAAATTATAGCAGGCGCAAATCCAGAAAAATTAGCTAACGACTTATCTATCGATATTAAAAAAGCGGATAAAACTATTCAATCCGCTCAGGATTTACTTAATCGTCTGCAGTCAGATTTAGAACTTAAAGAACGGATAAACAGGGAAATTAATTAAACTATGACAGATAATAATGAAGTAATAAATGAAAGCAGTTCGCAAGATTCTTTAAAAACTGAAGAAAGAAGAGTCTCTAGGGGAGTCATTAGAAGAAGGTCAAGCAAAGTTGAATCCATCAACTATGATAATAAGGATAAAAGCGAACAAAATTTGACAGATTCACTATCTAAAGATGCGATATCTTCGGAAAATATTGACAAAGGAGAAGGTTTCGTTCCTGATGCAAATCAGCCCGATTTGAATCAGTCCGATTTGCATCAGATAGATAAAACAAATGAACAACAGAGCAAATTTATCAATGATAATGAGTCAAACAAATTAATAAACGCTTCAGTAAAAGAAAATATATCAGAGAATATAGAAAGTACTGAAAATATACAAAATAAAACCAAAAATAAATTATATTCAGAAGTAATTTTAAAAATAGAAAAACCGGTAATTTTGCCTTTAAATGAAGTGAAAGATCTATCGGAAAATAAATCATTAAAGAAAAATATTGTAAAAAAACAAAACGTTGCCAAACCTAAAAAAAATGAAAAAATTATAGACCTTATAGAAGAGAAAGAATATGTAGCTCCAAGAAAACCTAGAAAAAGATTTAAAATGTTTAAAGATTTCAATAAACACCATAATGAATATAATTCAACGTTAATAACAGAAAAAAAACAATCAAAGAAAGTAATTAAAATAAGTAATGGAATAACCGTTAACGAACTTTCCCAAGCTATAGGCGTTAAAGCTTCCGAAGTTATTAAAAAGCTTTTAGACGTTGATATTATTGCCACAATTAATCAGATTGTAGATATTGACGCAGCATCGCTTATAACATCCGAATACGGATATACCGTTGAAAATGTCAGCTTTGATGAGGTAGTGGCGCTTGAAGAGGCAATAGATCCTGAAGGATCATTAGTTCCAAGAGCTCCCGTAGTAACTGTCATGGGTCATGTTGACCATGGGAAAACTTCTTTATTAGATGCCATAAGAAAAACAAATGTTACGACTAACGAAGCAGGAGGTATTACTCAGCATATCGGTGCATACAATGTAAAAGTAGGCGATTCTATGGTTGTTTTTCTTGATACGCCGGGGCATGAAGCTTTTACGGAAATGAGAGCTAGGGGAGCCGGTATTACTGATATCGTAATTCTTGTCGTAGCGGCTGATGACGGCGTTATGCCTCAAACAGTTGAAGCTATTAATCATGCCAAGGCTGCAAATGTTCCGATAATAGTTGCAATAAATAAAATAGATAAGCCCGGAGCTAACCCCGAAAAAATTAAAAATAGCTTAATGGAATATGGATTAGTGTCCGAAGATTTAGGAGGCTCCACGTTATTTTCTTTAGTATCTGCAAAAACAGGACAGGGATTAAAAGAACTTCTTGAACTTATAATACTTCAAGCAGAAATATTAGAGCTAAAAGCTAACCCCGATAAGCCTGCCAGAGGAACCGTAATAGAAGCGGCGCTTGATAAAGGCAGAGGTCCCGTTGCGACTATTTTGATTAAGAGTGGTACTTTGCATATTAATGATAGCGCAGTATGCGGTTTATATTTTGTTAAAGTCAGAGCAATGATGGATTATAAAGGCAACAAATTAGAAAAAGCAGGTCCGTCTACTCCTATAGAAATATTCGGGATAGAAGGAGTCCCGTCACCCGGCGACAATTTTATAGTTTTAAAAGATGAAAAAGAAGCTAAAAAAATAAGCATAGAAAGGCAGCTAAAGCGAAGAGAGAGTGAATATAAATCTTCAAGCAGAATGACTCTTGAGAATTTATATTCTAAAATAAAAGCAGGCGATGTAAAAGAGCTTAAATTAATAATTAAGAGTGATGTGTATGGATCTATGGAAGCTCTTATACAATCTTTTAATAAGCTTTCGACAGATAAAGTTAAGGTTGTAACAATTCATAGCGGCGCTTCTGCTATAACGGAATCCGATATTATGCTGGCAAAAGCTACAGGTTCTATAGTAATAGCTTTTAATGTTAGACCTGAGCCTAAAGCCCTTGCTTTAAGCGAAACTGAAAATATAGAAATAAGGTATTATAATATTATTTATGATGCAGTCAAAGATATTAAAGATGCAATGGAAGGACTTCTTGCTCCGATAGAAAAAGAGATTATTATTGGAAAAGCGGAAGTAAGAAGCGTGTTTAATGTTCCAAAAATAGGCGCTGTTGCAGGATGTATGGTAACTTCAGGTGTCGTCAAGCGATCTGCGGGTGTAAGACTTTTAAGAGATAATATCATAATATATAGCGGTCATATAGATTCTTTAAAAAGATTCAAAGATGATGTTAAAGAAGTACAGTCAAATTTCGAATGCGGCATATCTCTTGAAAATTTTAATGATATTAAAATCAACGATGTAATAGAAATTTATGAAATTGAATATATAAAACAAACATTATGATAGAAAGGAATAAAAGAGTTGCAGAACTGATTGCCCGTGAGGTTTCATTAGTATTAGAATTTAAGATTAATGACGACAGGCTTAAGAATGTTACTATTATTAGGGCGGAAATCTCAAAAGATCTAAGATATTGCAAAATTTTTTTCAGTGTCATTGCCATAAAAAACGGAAGTCTTTACGATACTCAAGACAATACATACTCTGAATATATAGAAAAAGAAGTTAAAAAAGTAATGAACGGATTTAAAAGTTCAAAACATTTTATAAAGAAAGAAGTTTTTTCTAAAGTTTTACTCAGATTAATACCTGATTTAAGTTTTGAATATGATCCCGGAATTGAACAATCGTCAAAAATTCTAAAAATAATAAACGATAATAATAAAATAATAAACGATAACAATCAACGGCAATAACGGCAATAATTTATAGTATATGTTTTATATAATAATTAAAATAAAAGGATAAAAAATTATAAATGTATAATTTGAACAATATTAATAGTTTTTCTGCTAATGTTGATGAAATATTTCATTTAATAGAGACATCTAAAAAAATACTCATTGCAACCCATGAAAATCCTGAAGGCGATGCGATAAGTTCGGCTATGTCTTTGGGAATGTTTTTAAAATCGCTTGATAAAGAAATATATCTTTATGATAAAGACCCTATACCGCTAAATTTAAGATTTTTGCCGTGGTCAAAAGAATTTTCCCAGAAATTTCCTGCTGAACCTATAGACTTACTTATTGTAGTGGATTGCGGTGAACTTCAAAGAGTCGGCGACGGATATGAAAATTTATTGACGATTAATAGAATAATTAATATTGACCATCATTTTACCAATAATAATTTTGGACACGCTAATCTTGTTATTCCGGATGCAAGTTCGACAGGAGAAGTATTATTTTATCTTTTTGCAGCCTACGGCGCAAAAGAAAATAAAATAGAATATAAAATCGGCGATGAATTACCTTGCAAAACCGAAGAAAGACAAAAAGTTCTATCTAAAATAAATAAAGATATAGCAATATGCCTTTATGCTTCAATATTAACAGATACGGGCTCTTTCAGATATGCATCGGCTACTAAAAATGCTTTCTATATTGCTTCTGTGTTAAATCAATATGATATAAATCCCGCTAAAATTGCCGAAGAAATATACGAAACAAAACCTCAAGAGCAATATAGACTTTTAGCAAAAAGTTTAGCGACGCTTGAATTAGTTCAAGACGGAAAAATTGCATCGATGATCGGTTCAAAACAAATGTTAAATGAAGTATTTGAAAATAATGAAAATCAGCAAAAAGGTATGGCTCTTTTTGAAAATTTCGTTAATTATCCGAGATCAATTAACGGTGTTGAAATTGCTATTTTTTTTAAAGAAGCTTCATTTAATGAATATAGGCTAAGTTTTAGAGCCAAAAGCTATGCCAATGTTGCTAAAGTTGCAGAAAAGTATGGCGGAGGAGGTCATAAATTTGCGGCAGGATGTAAAGTAAGCGGTGATCTAAATAATATTAAAATGGATATATATGAATACTGCAGAGAAGTTCTTTAAATCAGGACTTTTGATAATAGACAAGCCGGCAGATATTTCTTCTTTCGGCGTTGACAGTTTTATAAAAAAAACATTAAATTGTAAAAAAGTTGGACATGCAGGTACCATTGACCCGTTTGCAACTGGAGTTTTGCCTGTTTTAATCAATAATGCAACAAAATTGCAGGATAAGTTTCTTAATATGCCTAAGTCATACGAAGGAACGTTCAAATGCGGCGAATTTACCGATACGCTTGATGCTTCGGGCAAAATAGTCATAGAAAAAGAAATTACCGATGATGATGTTGCTAAAATATCAAAATATCTGCAAGATTTAAAAGGAGATATTATTCAAAAAGCTCCTTTATATAGCGCTAAAAAATATAAAGGCATAGCTTTTTATAAATATGCCAGAAAAAATGAAAATAATGGAAACAATGAATTGCCGGATGAAATTATTAATAAGACTTCGGCAGTTCATATTTATGAATTTGAGATTAAATCTATAGAAGGGTTTTTTATTAATTTTATGTGCAAGGTTTCCAAAGGCACTTACATTAGAGCTTTTGCACAAGATATTTTAGATAAATTTAATTTGCCTATGAGTCTTATTTCTCTCAGAAGAACAAATGCAGGCGGATACGATATTTCTAACGCTATACCTTTTAAAGATATTGAAAAAGGAAAAGATTTTATTATAAGCAATTTGATTAATGTAAATTTAACTTAGTAAATTTTATTTCACAGATTTGACTTGGCGGATTTGACTTATAAAGATTTTACTTATATAGTATAAAAATTTGACTTATAAAGTATAAAGATTTTACTTATAAAGATTTAACTTATCTTATAAAGATAATAATAAAGATAATAAAGATAAAAATTAACATATAATATTTTAAACTATTTTTTTGGAGGAATTTATTAGATGGCTATTTCAAAGGAAGAAAAACAATCAATAATCGGGAAATTTAAAAAGCACGATTCTGATTCAGGTTCAGTTGAAGTGCAGGTTGCATTATTAACTTACCGCATCAATTTATTATCTGAACATTTTAAAAAGTTCGCTAAAGATCATCATTCAAGAAGAGGACTTTTAAAAATGGTTTCAAAGAGGAGACATCTTCTTGATTATATTAAAGGCAAAAATGAAGAAAGATATAAATCATTGATAGAATCTCTTGATCTTAGAAAATGATTTTAAATTAATTTAACTATATTGCCATTTAGTTTTATATCAGGCAATAAAAGCTACGGAGATTAAATACAATGGCAAATAACTATATTGTTGAAAGTTTAGATTTAGACGGCAAAAAAATTACTATTGAAACAGGCAGATTAGCTAAGCAGGCAAGCGGCAGCGCGTTAGTTACTATCGGCAAAACTAAAGTGCTTGTTACTACCTGTGTAAATAAAAATATTAAAGAAGGAACGGATTTTCTGCCTTTAACGGTAAATTATGTTGAAAAATTTTATTCAGCAGGCAAAATACCGGGAGGTTTTTTTAAAAGAGAAGGAAGAGCTACCGAAAAAGAAGTTCTTACTTCAAGATTTTTAGATCGTCCGATAAGGCCTCTTTTTCCGGAAAATTATTTTTTTGACACGCAGGTCATTGCAACCGTTATATCAATGGATGAGGAAAATGACCCTGATATGGCGGCTATGCTCGGTGTTTCATTTTCGCTTATGTCCTCGGAAATCCCTTTTAACGGTCCTACCGCAGGGGTTAGAGTAGGAAGAATAAACGGAGAATTTATTATTAATCCGACATATCAGGAAATTGAAAAAAGCGATACTCATCTCGTAATAGCAGGTTCTATAGATGCAATAACAATGGTAGAAGGAAGTTTTGACGAATTAGACGAAGAAGATATTCTTTCCGCAATAAATTTCGGGCATAGTAAAATAATAGAATTAGTATCATTTCAAAATTCTATTTTAGAAAAGTTAGATACAAAAAAAATGGAAATTATTCTGCCTGCTATGCCTGAAGAGCTTGTAGAAAGAATTAAAGAAAATGCATATAGCGAGTTAAAAAAATGTGTGTTAATTACTTCTAAGCAGGAAAGAAATGAAGCAATCTCATTACTTAGAGAAAAGACTAATACTTTATTCAGCGAAATTTATCCTGATAATGAAAATTTAATTTATAGCGTATTTGAAGACATACAAAAAGAAATATTAAGAAATTTGATATTAGATGAAGGCAAGAGAATAGACGGCAGAGGCTTAAAAGATATTAGGCCGATAACCTGTTCTATCGGCGAAATTCCAATGGCTCACGGTTCTGCGGTTTTTACTCGAGGAGAGACTCAAGCTTTAGTTGTGACAACATTGGGTACTAAATTTGACGAACAAATCATAGATGCGCCGGAAAAAGAATCATTTAAAAGATTTATGATCCATTATAATTTTCCTCCGTTTTCGGTTGGAGAAGTTGCTCCGTTAAGAGGTCCCGGAAGGCGCGAAATAGGACACGGTTCGCTTGGCGAAAAAGCTTTAAGATATGTTATTCCTTCTAAAGACGAATTTCCTTATACGATAAGAGTCGTTTCCGAAATCCTTGAATCAAACGGTTCATCGTCGCAAGCAACAATTTGCGGAGCGATTTTATCGCTAATGGATGCAGGAGTGCCTATTAAATCGCCTATAGCAGGTATTGCAATGGGGCTTATCAAAGAAAATGAAAAGGTTGCAATTTTAACCGATATCCTGGGGGACGAAGACCATCTTGGGGATATGGATTTTAAAGTTGCAGGTACAAGAAACGGTGTTACCGCTCTTCAAATGGATATTAAGATTGCAGGCGTAACTGACGATATATTGCGTAAGGCTTTAGCTCAAGCTAAGGAAGGGCGTATTGTTATTCTTGATATTATGCTTAAAACCATTAGTGAACCAAAAAAAGAACTTGCTCCTAACGCTCCTCAAATTATAACAATGAAAGTTAAACCCGACAAAGTTAGAGAAATTATTGGGCAGGGCGGTAAAGTTATTAAAGGAATAATTGAAAAAAGCGGAGCTAAGATAGATATTGACGATACAGGAAAAATTAATATATATTCGTCCGATAAAAATTCTTTGGATATTGCCGTTGCAATAATAAACGACATTACTCAGGAAGCTGAAATAGGAAAAATTTATTACGGCAAAGTCAGAAAAATAATGGAATTCGGAGCCTTTGTAGAAATATTTCCGGGAACGGACGGTTTAGTTCATATATCTCAGCTTGATGAAAAGAGAGTTGAAAATGTTTTAGATATTCTAAAAGAAGGCGATGAAGTAAAGGTTAAGGTTATAGATATTGACAAAGCAGGTAAAATTAAACTATCTCGAAAAGCCGCTTTATAAGAAAAGCTGAGCTGCAATTGTTTTATAATAAATTAAGTTCTTAAATTTTTATTACGGTAATTTAAGAACTTAATCATTTTTTTATTTTGAATTAATATTTAATATATAGGTAAAATAAAAATAATAAATTTTAAGAACTCAATTATTGTTTTTATTTTGAATGATTATATAAAAAGTTTATATTATATTAATATATATATTAATTAATACTTAAAACTATTATACTATTCGTACTATTAAATAAACAATTAAAAATTTATGAGACAGGTTTATAAAGACATATTAGATTCAGGTGCAACTGTTATAACCGAAAGAAAATCATATTTTGATTCTATTGCAATAGGTTTCTGGGTAAAAACAGGCAGTGCAAACGAACCTTCGGATATCAACGGCATATCGCATTTTATAGAGCATATGCTTTTTAAAGGGACTAAAAAACGCTCATATTTAGATATTGATAAAGAAATTGATATTATGGGCGGCGCATTAAATGCTTTTACCGGAAACGAATTGACTTGTTTTTATACAAAAGTTTTAGCAAAAAATTATGAAAGAGCTATTGATTTGCTTACGGATATAATGTTTAATTCATTATTTTCGGCAAGTGAAATAGAAAAAGAAAAGTCAGTCGTGCTTCAAGAAATTATGGGTGCGCAGGATGACCCTTATGATTATGTTCATGACCTTTTTTATAAAGATTTTTACGGCAATTCTTTATATGGAAGCCCTATACTTGGAACTGCCGAAACAATCCGGGGTTTTGACAGGGATAAAATTATTAAATATTTTAACGAATATTATATTCCTAAAAATATTATAGTATCGGTGGCAGGAAATATAGACCATAATAAAGTTGTTGAATCAATAGATAAATTTATAAAAAAATTTTATAAAGAAAACAATAACGCCGAACCAAATAATAGCAGTGTAAATAATAGTGTAATTTTCGGCAATTTAGATAATTTAACCGACGTAAATAAAAAAATATCAAAAAATTACGGCGAATTTTTCCACTGCAAAGAATTAGAACAAATTCATTTTGTGATTGGATTTGACGGGATCAAGAAAACAGATAAAGAATATTATATTATGGAGATTTTAAATACCGTTCTCGGAGGGTCTGTCAGTTCCCGCTTATTTCAAGAAGTAAGGGAAAAAAAGGGACTGGCATATTCTATTTATTCCAATAGTGTTTTTCATAAGGCGGACGGCTATTTATCAATATATGCCGGAGTTGCAAATGATAAATTTAATACTGCAAAAAATGTTATTTTAGATATTGTCAATGAATTAGGCGAAAATAAAATTAGCGAGGATGACATATTAAATGCCAAAAAACATGTTTCGGATAGTTTCCTGCTTGGACTAGAGTCGTCAAACAATTTAATGACTAGAAATGCATTGAATGAAATTTATTATAAAAAATATATTTCAAAAAATCAGGTATTAAAAAAAATAGAAGCCGTGAATGGAGATTTAATATTTAGTTTAGTTAAAAAAATATTTTCCGGCAAAAAAAATGCTTTAATAACTATTCTTGGCAAAGACATACAATGATTAATTATTTGTATAAAAATAATGAGCCTGTTTAAATTAGCCTCGTATTACAATATATTACAAATAAAATGCGTAATTTTATTTAAAAATTTTAAAATTAAAACGATTATTTAACCCAAATTTAGCTGAAGCTAAAAATTTTAGGCGGGAATATTACATAAAACTAATAAATTAAAGATTTTTATATCTTATATTATATTACAATGAGTCAAGACGATGTTTATTATCCTAAATCTTACGACATAACATACAGGATTGGTTATGTTATCGGATTTATAGGAATTTTGATATTTGTTTTTTCATATATTTTTAATAGTTTAAATTATATATTGCTTGGACTTGCAATATTTGAAGCAGGAACACTTCTTTCAGGAATATTTCTTCTTGTTTGGAAGAAAGAAGTTAAGATTTTTATACTTTCCTGTATTATAGCAGGAATACTTCTTAGTGCAGTTTCTTTTTATTTTTTTAATTTTAATGCTTTATTTAAAGATATTTCAATTATAATTTCAATAGGATTAGTATTAGCAGGTTTAGGCGGATTATACGGCAAAGAAGCGCATTGTTTTCATTTTTACGAAGGATGGATTTTACTATGGTCGTTTCCGATATTAATATTATTAAATCTTATTGTATTTATTTCAAATATTCAATTTAATCCTGCCGTTCATTTAATTTTTAGCATAATATATTTTTTTATTATGCTCCTTGCTTTATCATTTTTGATTAAAAAAATTAAACAGCCGCTAATGCAGTATTGCCAAAATTAAATTTAAATCTTAGATAATATTTATGCTGAGAGGAAAAATTGAAGTATTTGGTTGATTTATGACTATAAAGTCATTATAATAAACAATAAACAATAAACAATAAACAATAAACAATAAACAATAAACAATGGTGAAATTAAATAATTGCTATATATAAAAAATAATTAAAGTATTTGGTTGATTTATGACTATAAAGTCATTATAATAAATAATGGTGAAATTAAATAATTGCTATATATAAAAAATAATAAATTTAATTAATTTAATTAAAAAATATGACTGAAGAAGAATCTATAAAAATAAATAAATCTGATTCCATTTTAAAATCGGCAAGGAAACTCATAGAACAAGAAGGGTTTTCTAATTTTACTATGGATAAACTGGCTCATGATGCCGGCGTTGCAAAAGGAACGGTTTATTTGTATTTTAAAAACAAAAATGATGTGCTGGAAAATGTTCTGAAAAGCGGTTTTCAAGTTATGTTTAAAAGGATGACATATAAAGTAAACAATAAAAAAACGCCTGAAGAAAAACTTAAAACTTTAATATATGAAAATCTTTTATATATAAACGAAAATAAATATTTTTTTAAGACTGTTTTTTTAGATGAAATGAATGTCGTGTTTTTAAAAAAAACTTCGCAGGAATCTTATAATTTAAGAAGAAAAAAATACGCCGAATTCATTTCTGAAATAATTAAAAAGGGTATAGAGGAAGGGATTTTTAAAAATTGGCTTAATCCTTTAAAATCAGGTTTTTATCTTATCTCGCTTATTAAAACTAATGCCATTTATAATTTTAAAACCAATGCGGTTGAATTTGACGAAAATTTAATTAAATCGGAAGCAATTGAAATATATGATATTTTTATTGACGGAATTAAAAATTAATTAAAGGATCATAAAAATGATAAATAAAATTGTAAAATTTATAGCAAGTAAAAGTAATAATAAAAATAAAAAAACATTTAATTCAAATTCAAATTCTAATTCTAATTTAAATCTTAATATAACTTTTAATACTAAGCGTAAAATGCCGAATCAAAAATTCAGGCATTTGACCTCTATTTTACTTTTAATGTTTATTCTTATATCCGTTTTTACTTTAAGCGCCTGCTCAAGTAAAAAAATAACGGTAAAACATAATCTTCTTGTAACAGTAAAAAAAGTTAAAGTTATGAATGCAAATATATATATTTCTTCGCCCGGATATTTTATACCGTATACAACTGCAAATGTTTCCTCAAGAACTGCAGGACAGGTAGTAAAAATTTACGCTCATGACGGCAATATGGTTCATGCAGGGGAAGTGCTGGCAGTTATTGACAGAACAAAAGCTTATTATGCTTTAAAGGCTCAGCATGGTGTAGTCAATAAAGATAAAGCCGATCTTGCCCTTGCGCTATCAACATTAAAAAGAGATAAAATGTTGTATAAACAAAAGCTTTTAACTCCTTTAGAGTATGATACTGCAGTTTCTAACTATAAAATGGCGCTATCGGCATTAAATTCCGATAAATCTGTTCTCGGCATTGATGCTAAAAATTATAGAGACACTTTGATAAAATCTTTGATTAACGGCATTGTTTATAAAAGAAATATTAATCTGGGAGATTATGTTCCCATAAATAAAGTTGCCTATGAAATTGTTTCCCTTAAGCCGCTTGAAATGGAATTTCATATTTCGCAAAGCCAAATTTCTCAAATTAAAAAGGGGCAGACCGTACTGGCAAAAGTAAAAGGTTTTCCTCATAAAATATTTAGCGGCAAAATATATTTTATAAGTCCGCAGCTTAATGCTCAAACCAGAATGGTCAGAGTAAAAGCTATATTTAAAAATGATAAATCAATACTTAGGCCTCAGTTATTTGCTAATGTTGATATTAAAGTAAAAAAAATAAACAATGGATTATTTGTTCCTGAAGCATCTTTAAGAACAGGTTTAACAGGAAATTTTATTTTTATTGACAAAAATAATAAAGCTTATATAAAAAAGGTAAAAACAGGGACAACTAAAAACGGGTATATACAAATTGTTAAAGGTATAACTAAAAATGATTATGTAATAGTGAAAGGATCAAATCTTGTGCGAAACGGACAGAAAGTCTCCGTCGCCAAATAACTTAACTAAATATATAATACATGCGTAAGTAATTTATTTAATATCAACTAATTAGCTAAATTTTAGCTAAATTGCTAAAAATAATTTAGAAATAGACTAATTTAATAAATTAAAAATAAATTTTACTAAAGCAAAATAAATTGCTATGAAAATATCTGATATATCTATTAAAAGACCTGTGTTTGCCGTAATGATGGTAAGTATCTTTGTTGTTCTGGGTATTTTTGGATACTTTACCCTCGCGGTAGATCTTTATCCTAATATTCAATTTCCGATTGTTACCGTCACAACCACCTTGCCTGGAGCAAGCCCTAAAGAAATGGAGCTTGATGTTACAAAAAAAATTGAAGATGCGGTAAATTCTGTTTCCGGAATAAAACATATTATGTCTACAAGCAGCGTAGGACAGTCATCCGTAATTGTTGAATTTCATTTAAACAAAAATATAGACCATAGATATGAAGTAGTAACCGCCGATGTAGATGCAATTTTAGACACATTACCAAAAAACATAAATACTCCCGTAATAAAAAAATTAAATGTAAATTCTTCGCCTATTTTATGGATTACTTTGAGCGGAAACCGTTCTAAAAGATTTTTAACTTTTTATGCCGAGAAAGTGCTGCAGCGCAAATTTGAAAGATTATCCGGCGTTGGACAGGTTATAGTTAGCGGAGCAAGAAACAGGAGAATGGTATTTAATATAAACAATAATAAATTAATAAGTCATAACCTTGGTGTAAATCAGATAATTAATGCAATAGAATCTCAAAGCGTAGCAATGCCTACCGGCAATTTAAAAACTAATACAAAAACATATTTTACATATTTAAAAGGAAGACTGCACAGCTCAAAAGCCTTTAATAATATGATTATAAATAATATTAACGGTGTTCCCGTCAAGTTTTCTCAAATAGGTCTTGCAAAAAATTATGAGGCTCCTGCTGTTTCTATAACTACTTTCGACGGAAAACCTGCCGTAGGTCTTGGTATTACTATTAAAACGCATGCAAATGCAGTAAAAGTTGCAAGTGAATCTATCAATTATTTAAATGAAATAAAATATTCGTTTCCTCCGGGAGTGCATGCGTCTGTCGCATATAACAGCGCGACGTATATTGAAAGATCAATATCGGGGGTTGAATTTGATATTATATGGGGCGCTCTTCTTACGGTTTTAATAGTATTTTTTTTCTTAAAAGATATAAGAACTACTCTAATTGCCGCAATATCATTACCCGCTGCCATAATTTCTACATTCGGATTTATGCATTTAATGGGTTTCGCATTGAACAATATGACTATGCTTGGACTGTCTCTTTCCGTAGGACTATTAATAGACGATGCTATCGTTGTCATTGAAAATATATTCAGGCATGTTGAAAACGGAGAAGAAAGAGTCAGCGCTTCTTTTAACTCAATGAGTGAAATAGGCATAGCTATTATGGCTACAACTTTTTCTATTGTTGCGGTATTTGTTCCAGTCGCTTTTATGCCGGGCATGATAGGAAAGTTTTTTTATGAATTTGGTTTAACTGTTGCTTTTGCCGTATTAGTTTCATTGTTCGTATCTTTTACGCTCACTCCTATGCTTGCGTCAAGGTTTATTGTCCATAAAAAAGACCATGGCATGCTATTTACAATTCTTGAAAATATGATGATAAAAATTACGCATATTTACAAAGGTATGATTGCGTGGAGTTTAAAACATAGATTGCTTGTTATATTAACAGCATTACTTATATTTATCGGTTCTTTGTATATGACTAAATTTATCGGCAAAGAAATGATGCCTCCGTCAAATTCAGGTAATTTTCTTGTGTATTTTCAGGCACCCGAAGGAACGAGCGTCAGAGTTATGAAAAAATATTCTACAAAATTATATAAAATAGTTCAAAAGACGCCTTTTCTGAAAAGTATTTTTATGGCAACAGGGTTTGGCGCAAACGGTTCAAGATATAAAGGTATGTTCTTTGTTGCGATTAAAAGCAATAGAAATTTAAATCAGCAGCAGGTTATGGGAATATTAAGAAAAAAATTAGCAATTGTACCTGGTGTTATTACTCAGGTTATGGATATGCCGAATGTCGGCGGGGCTTCCCAAAATGTGGCGCCTCTTCAGGTTATAGTTATGGGACCAAATTTGCATAAAATTACTGCTTATTCTAATGAATTGATAAATAAATTAAGAAAAACTCAGGGACTTGTGGATATAACATCAAATATGCAATTTCATCAGCCTGAACTTTTAATCCATATTAGAAGGAATATCGCAGGGTCTCTTGGAGTCAGCGTAGAATCTATAGGTGAAACAATTGACGCTCTAATAGGCGGAGATATTAATATTTTTAAGAATTATAATTTTGTTTACGAAAATCACATATACAATCAACAGATAAGATTATTCAGGAATGAAAGGAATAAACCTGGCGACATTAAAAATCTATATGTTTCAAATAATAAAGGCAAACTTATACCGTTAAGAGACCTTATAACCATAAAAAAGACGATAGGTCCGCAGGTAATCAACAGGAGAGATTTAGAAAATTCAGTTACTGTTTATGCCGATATGGCTAATCATGTTCCTTTAGGATTTGGAATTAAAAAAGCAGCTGAATATATGAAACAGATACTTCCGAAAAAATCTTTATATACTTATGAATTTTCAGGCATGGCTTCAAAACAACAACAGTCATTTGCTTCAATGGGAGGAGCTTTACTTCTTGCATTAATAATTGTTTATATGATATTAGCGTCTTTATTTGATAGTTTTGTTGACCCGTTAGTAATTATGCTTTCCGTTCCGCTTGCGTTAATCGGAGCAATAGGAGCATTATATCTTGCTCACAGAAATTTAAGCGTTATTGCTCTTATCGGGATAATTCTGCTGCTTGGTCTTGTTGTAAAAAATGCTATATTATTAGTGGATTATACAATTATTTTAATTAAAGAACGTAATTATAAGAGAAATGATGCGATAATTGAAGCAGGCAGCGTCAGGCTGCGTCCTATTCTAATGACTACAATGGCTATGGTTTTCGGCATGCTCCCTATAGCTCTCGGCACAGGAGTAGGCGCTTCTTCAAGAGCGCCGATGGGCATAGATGTAATAGGCGGGCTTCTTACTTCTATGTTTTTGACATTGATTGTCGTCCCCGTTGTTTATTCGCTTGTTGATGATTTAAAGAAAAAGGTGAGACGAAATAAATAAACTTTCAAAAAAATATTAAAATTTTAACCCCCATTCTTTTATTTATTTAAGAGTAGTTTGTAATTTGTAAAAAAATAATAAGTTTATAATTTTATGAAAATTTTTATATTTTTATATAACGACAGTAAATGATTTTGTAATTTAAATTAAAATGGTTGACGCATCTCATAAAAATTATAAATGGATAATTCTCGCCTTAGTTGTAGTGTCCTCGTTTATGGCTATTCTTGACGTGAACATTGTTACAGTCGGGATGCCTAAAATTATGTCTCATTTCGGCGTTGATATAACCGATGTTGAGTGGGTTATGATTGCCTATACTATAACCTATTCCATAATTATTTTGCCTATGAGTTTTATTAGAAGAAAATATGGAATAAAATACCCTTTTATGTTTTCAATATTGATTTTTACGATAGGTTCAGCGTTATGCGGGATTTCTCCTTCATTTACAGATTTGATTATTTTTCGTATAATTCAGGCAATTGGCGGCGCAGGACTTACCCCTACCGGGTTAAATCTTTTAGCCGAAGTTTTTCCGCCTTCGGAAAGAGGGGAGGCAATGGGTATATGGTCAATAGGCGCAATGGTAGCGCCTGCAGTAGGTCCTGCTCTTGGAGGTTATATTGTAGATTATGTAAATTGGAGATGGATTTTTTACGTTAATGTTCCCATAGGTATTATTGCATTATTGGGCGCAGCTATTATTTTAGCATATGATAAACCTGTAATAACATATAATAAAAAATTTGATTATGTCGGTTTTGCTTTTATTTCTATATGTTTAGGATTATTGCTTTACGCTTTAAACGAAGGGCAGACATTTGGATGGCATTCTCCTGCAATTATACAATCTGAGCTCATAAGCGGAATTGCTTTTGTCGGTTTTCTCATAAATGAAATTTTTGTAACAACCCCATTGATAAATTTAGAAATTTTTTCAAATTATAATTTTGTTATATCTACTTTAGTAAATATGGTTAGAGCCGTTGGTGTTTTTGGAGCGATGTTTCTTCTCCCGCTTTTTCTTGAAAATATACTTGGCTATAATGCGATGCGTGCGGGAATATTAATGGCTCCTACCGCAATTTCAGTTGCTTTTGTTTCTTTTTTTTCAGGAAGAATAACAGACAGAATAGGTCCAAGATATCCATTGGTAATTGGATTATTAATTGTGGCTTACTCCATGTTTTTATTTAATAATTTGTCGCTGGACACAAGTATGTATGATATAATTATTAATCAGGTCATTAGAGGCATAGGGATAGGTCTGCTCAACGCGCCCGTTATGAGCGCTGCATTAAATTCCGTTAAAAAAGAACTTATTCCTGAAGCTTCAAGTCTTATCCCTGCAACATTGCAAATAGGAGCTTCTTTCGGTATTGCTTTTATTGGGAATGAATTAGTAGTAAGACAGGTTTATCACTTAAATCAATATGCAAGGGATGTTAATTATAATTCTTCAATTTATCATAATATGATTAATTTTTTACAAAGCGATATTATAAATAGAGCTCCGTCTTATTTAAGATTTGGAACAGCATTTCCGTCAAATAAATTAGCCTTTTTTGATTATTTAATTCAAATGCTTGCTTCCATTGCTTCTTATGGTGATGCGTTCGCAATTTTAGGATATGTTACATTAGGCGGGGCATTGATAGCTATATTTATTAAAAATAAAACTTCTTAACTCAACTTCATCGTTTTTATTATTATCAAATTATAACTTATTGATATCATTGCATTTTATTTTTTATTTTGTAGTCCCCATAGACATTTTTATTGCCCTCCATAAATATAGCAATATCAATATGCTGCTGTTAATTATGGTGAAGTTGGGTTAGCAGATTGAATTTATATTATAAAGGCGAAAGGATAAATCTTAGCAAAGTCTTTCCCGCGCAAGCGGGAAAGTTCCGAAGATAGAAATGCACACCGTTTCTGTTAACTAGACTATAAGCCGAGAGCGAAGCGGTCATCCAGAGTTAAAATTTTTATCGGCAATTTTAGGTATAATAATATGATGATGGAAAACTATTTTAATAGCGATAAAATAATATATTCTGTAGCTGAATTAACACTTTTAATTAAAGAAACAGTTGAAACTAAATTTTACTCTTTATGGGTTAAAGGTGAAATATCCGGGTTTAAAAGCGGCTATGCTTCAGGCTATTATTTTGATTTAAAAGATAGCAAAGCTAAAATATCGTCTATAATTTTCAAATATGATATACAAAGATTAAAATTTGAAATTAAGGAAGGAATGTCGGTTATTGCGTTCGGAAGAATTAATCTATATGAGCCTAAGGGAACTTACAGCTTAATTATATCTGAAATAGAACCTGAAGGATACGGTCGGCTTGCGTTAGCCTATGAACAGTTGAAAGAAAAATTGCAAAATGCAGGACTTTTTGATAAAAACCATAAGAGAAATATCCCATTTCTTCCGCACATTGTAGGAATAGTTACTTCTAAAAACGGCGCCGTATTACATGATATTGTAAAAATTATAAGAAAAAGATTTAATAATATTCATCTAATATTTGCAAACGCATCCGTTCAGGGAATTAACAGTTCTGCCGAGATAGCTAATGCTATAAAATTGCTTAATGAATACAGTAAGGAATATTGTAAAATTGATGTGCTTATTGTAGGCAGGGGCGGCGGTTCATTAGAAGATTTATGGTCATTTAACGAAGAAAAAACCGCGTATGCTATTTATAATTCAGAAATTCCGGTTATTAGCGCTGTGGGTCATGAAACAGATTTTACTATTGCCGATTTTGTTGCAGACATGAGAGCTTCTACTCCTTCTAATGCAGCAGAAATATCAGTGCCAGTTAAATCAGATATAATTTATGCAATAAAAAATTTTAACGGCAGATTAAAAGTAGCAGTTTTAAATATAATTAAAAATAAAAATAAAGCTATAGAATATTTACAGAGTAGACAGTATAATAAAAATCCTAAAAAAATAATAGAAGAAAAATTTATATTAATTGACGATATTACGAATGATATTTTTCACGCAGCAAATACAAATATTAATAATTTTAAAAATATAGTAAATTCGCTGAACAAAAGGCTTGAACTCAGGCATCCTTCTCTTATTCTAAAAGATAAATATTTAATAAGATTCAAAGAGATACAAAATAGGTTAAAATTACGCCATCCACGCAATATTATTAAAGATTATAAAATTTTAATTGAAAAAACCGATAAAATATTAAATGATGTTATTATTCGTAAAATTGGTGTTCTCAAGACTCCTGTTGATAATTTAGGCTCAAATATAAATAAAGCTATTTATTATCATTTAATAATAAATAAACAGAATGTAAATAATATATCAAATAGATTAAATGTTTACAATCCTTTATCGGTTATTAGATTAAATCAAAAAAATTTATTTTCCGATAATATACAGATGGCAGGTTTAATAATTGCAAAAATAAAAAAAAATAAACAAATATTGGAAAATAATTTAAAATTATTAAATGGAGCAATGAAAAATAAAATATTTATTAACAAAAATAATATAAAATTATTAAATAATACATTAGAATCAATAAGCCCGTATTCTGTTTTAAAGAGGGGTTATAGTATAGTGTTTAATGAAAGGGATAAAATTATTTCTTCAATTTCTGATGTCAATGCAAATGATAAAATAAAGATAATAGTGGGCGATGGTTTAATAAATTCAATAGTTTTAAGTAAAGATATAAAAAATAAAAAATAAAAATAATCATTTTATTTATTATTTTTTATTATATTCATATTCTCATGTGTTTCTTTTTTATTATATGTATTGCAGATTTTTTAAGTGAAATGGATACGGATTTGCCGACTGATAAATTCATTATTTCATATGCATGGAACGGCAATAAAACTTTAAATTGGATATTTTGCGGCTTATTTTCCGAAGTGTCTATTAATAATTCCATCATACGCGAGGTAAAAACCGCAGATGTTATTTTTCCTCTAAAATGGTTCTCTTTAACTGCTTTAGAAGGAGTCCTGTCTTCTCTTAAAATTATTATATCTTCGGGTCTTATTACAAAATATATATATTCATTTTCTTCAAATTCTTGCTGGTAATAGCTTTCAATATAATATTCATTATTTAAGCTATTATTTTTAAAATAAATTATTATATTATTATTCTCTTTGTCTATTGAGGCAATTTTTCCTTCAAATATATTTTCTGTTCCAAGCAAATAAGCGGTGTCCATTGTTGAAGGTTTTTTTAAAATATCTTTTGGATTTCCTGAATCCTGAATAACTCCGTTATTTAAAATAAACATAGTATCTGAAAGGTTCATTACATCTTCAATATCATGGGTAACTAAAAGCATTGTTATCTTAAGTTCTTTTTGAATATTTTTAATTAAACTTCTCACTTTTGTTTTAGAAATTATATCTAAATTAGAAAACGGTTCGTCCATCAGTATAATTTGCGGGTTTGTAACAATAGCACGGGCTAAACTGATTCTTTGCGATTGCCCCATACTTATTTCATAAGGATATCTTTTTTCTAACCCTGAAATACCTAAAATATCCATAATATCTAAGACGGTTTTTTTGATTGGTTTTTTGCTATATTCTACCGAAGATAATTTTGCTATGTTTTTATGTAATCTCAGACCAAAAGCGATATTTTTCATTATATTCATATTAGGAAACAAAAGCGGTTCGTCCATTACAAGAGAAATACAACGTTCATAAGGTTCTATTTTATTAATATTGTTTCCCTTTAAAATAATATCTCCCGAATCTTGTTTTATTAAACCGCAAATTATAGATAATAGAGTACTTTTACCTTCCCCTGAATAGCCGAATATTGACGATATTTCGCCTTTTTTAACTGTCAAATTTATATCTTTAAGTACTTTTTTATTCTTAAAGGACTTATTAATATTTTTAATTTCTAGGAAATTCATCATATAGATAGATAGATTATGTTTTATTGATATAAAATAATATTTATAATATTTAAATAATAATTTATTTTATAACGTTATGTTAAAATTTAAATATATATCGTTGAATCTAAAATGTCTAAAGAATAATTAATTAATTAATTATATTTAATTATATTTAATTATATTTAATTATATTTTATTTTAATAATTTTTAAATTATATATTAATTGTGCTTAAGTTTATTTTCTGTTTTGATATTTATATTTTTTTTATTATAATTTTAACGGTATTGCTAATATTAAATTTTATTTATTTTTTATTGATATTATTTGTTTATTTAGATTTTTTTGTTTTATAATAAAAGAATTTAAAAATGCCGAGAGATATAAACGATATAATCATTAATACAGCTGAAATTGCAATTGCCGCAGGATAATTTCCGTAGCTTGTTTTGACGAAAACTTCTATAGGCGCTGTTTCTGTCAAGTTTGGAATAACCCCGGATATCATTTGCGTAGCGGCATATTCGCCCATAGAACGCGACCAGCTCATTGCCATTCCTGCCAATAAACCGTTTAGTGAAAGAGGGAGTATTATTTTATATAATATTTCAAAAGAAGAAGCTCCCAAAGTTTTACTTAAATCGATCATTTTTCTGTTAATTGAATCAAATGATTCCTTTAAAATATTAACAAAAAAAGGAAATGAAATTATAAGCTGCACAAGAATTATGCCTTGAGGAGTAAAAACAAATTTTATTCCGTGAGATATAAAAAATTTTCCTATCGGGTTTAGAGGTCCCATTGTAATTAATACGGCAAAGCCGATCACAAGCGGAGACGTTGTTAGAGGAAGAGTGCTGATTAAATCTAATAAAAAAGAGATTTTATTTTTTTTAAAAGACAATATATAGCTTAACGGTATTCCTATAATTAAATTTATTAAAACTACGATGGAAGATATTTTAAAACTTAAAAAAATAGCATTCCAGAGATTAATATTTAATATTTCTGATAAAAACAATTTTAATGACGTTTGAAAAAATATTCCTGCCAAAAGCAGAGATAAATTTATAAAAAAAGCAAAACCTATAAAAAAAACTATTATATCAAATGTTTTGTTATTTCTTATGAATAATTTTTTGAAATTTTGCATTTAATAATTTGAATATAACCCACCTAAATTATTTTTCATTTAAATTCATATCTTTTTTCAAGAAGATTTTATATTTTAAAAATAAACGTTATAAAAGAAATAGTATAAAATAAAAAAAATAGCTGCCGCATTATTTTTTATTTAAATTCATATCTTTTTTCAAGAAGATTTTATATTTTAAAAATAAACGTTATAAAAGAAACAGTATAAAATAAAAAAAATAGCTACCGCATTATATTTATATGTAGGCATTTGTTTTGATTAAATACTGCCTGCTCATCAGTAACGCGATAGTTATTATATAATATGAATTTTTAAATATCTAATATTTTTTTTGTTATCTTATTGTACGGGCGTAAAGCCCCAGTGTTTAAGAATTTTTTTTCCTTTAGCCGAAAATAAAAGGTTTTCAAAATCTTCATCTAATATTTTATGTTTTGATTGATTAAGTATTGATACTGTAAATTTTGCGCGCGTGTTGTATTTGGGTTTAATTTTTATGATATTTATTTTAGCGCCGGTTTTTTTAAGTTCCAGCAGCTGAGAGGTATATAAAATTCCTAAATCCGTATTTCCAGAAGCTAAAATAGGCATAACAAGAGCAGCGTCTAATAGATGGTCTGCATGTCCGGTTATTATTCTAAAAGCGCCGGGATATTTTTTATTAATTTTTCTGAACATCGCCCATGTATAGTCCCCAGCAGGGTCGCTGTGTGGACTGGATGTTGTCAGTGATACATTTTTATCCATCAATTTCTGGAGCAGATTAGATGCTGTAACATGAGCAGGATTGTCTGTGGGCGTTGCAGCAGCAAGATAGTCGTAAGCAAAAACTTTATATGAATTTAGAAATCCCTTTTTTTCTAATTCCCTTTGAAATTTTCCGTTGGCGGACAAAAACATATCCGCAGGAGCGCCTTCTTCTATGTCTCCTTTTAAAACGCCTGCTCCCAGAAAGTCATAATATATGATAACGCCCGGATGTTCTTCTTTAAAAATATTGCCTATTTCAACTATAGGTTTTGGAAGGGCGTCTGCGGCAAGTATTCTTAAAGTTACTGCATTAGCGTTTGAAGTGATTAAATTAAAAGAAAAAATCATAAACAGCAATAACGAAAATAAACAGCTAAATAACTTAGTAATAATTTTTCCCTCTGCGGTCATTTTTTATTCTCTTTTTAAAATTAATGTTTTATGCTTAATATTTTTATTACCATTACTTTTATAAAAACTATTGACTTATATCCCCATAGCTGAAGCAAGTGGCTTTACAGCTTTATTAAAATCAAATTTTTGTGTACAGTTTGAGATTTCTTGTTCTGTCTGTTTCATTGCGTCAATCTCCTTTTAATTAATTATAATTTAATTATACAGGATTGACACAGAATTTTGAACGGTCTCTTTAATTATAAATACATTCAGTTTAATTGATAATATAAAATAATTTGAAAATTTTAGATTTATTTTAGATATTTATTAATATTATTATTTTGTGTATTTAGCGATTTTGCGAATATTGTTTTACCCTTTTTTGTTGCAATAAAATATAGGTAATTTGTTTTTAATGGATGAATAGCTGCTATTATTGCCGCAATATTTGGATTGGCTATAGGTGAAGGAGGAAGTCCGTAATTTTTATAAGTATTATATTTAGATTTAATATTTAAATATGAAGGATTCATTGAAACAGGAAATTTTAAATAAAAATTTTTATTTTTTATATTTTTTCTAACAGAATTATTAATATTATTAATAATCTTTTTATTATTTTTATATCTTGCATTAGAAATACATTTTTTAAATATACTTAAATCTTTTGCGTATATATTTGTCGGATCGCTTTCTAAAGGCATATTTATATCCAATCTGTTATGAAATACCGAAGACACTGTTTTCATATCTTTTTTACCGTTTGTTTCTTTAATAATCAGCGAAGCTATAATTAAATCTTTATAAGATATTTTTATATTTTTAGTTTTCAATTTAAATTCATTAAACATTTTTTTTAAAACACTTTTAGAGGTTGAATTTATTTTAAAAATATATGTATCAGGATACAAAACCCCTTCGGCGCTTTTTTTATCAACGCCTATACTTAATAAAATATCTTTGTTAAAACTTGCTTTGATGAAATTAATTTCTTTAACGACATGCTTTTCATTCAGAATCATTGCAATTTGAAAAATATTCATACCGGGAATCACAGTTACCTTAGTCGTCGCAATTTTACCGTTGACAAATTTATAATAAATGGATGCGGGGGATTCATTCAGTGAAACATAGTATGTGCCTGATTCAATATATCTTGAATAGCCGGTTATAAAGCCTATAAAATAAAATAAATATGGATTTGATACAATATTTTTCTTATATAATTTAAAAGAAATTGTTTTTAATGAATAACCTTTTTTTATATGAAATAAAACGACGGGGGTTTTAAAGTATGACTGCGGAGTAAAAGCATAAAATAAAATATATAAAATCAGAAAAAGAGGAATAAAATAAATAAAAAATTTTTTTATTTTTTTTATTTTCTTGAAAGTTTGATAGTCAAAATAGCACATATAATAAATTATTTAATTATATTTTTATGTATTATTATTTGTACTATTTATGCCGTCTAAATATGATTGAAGAATAAATGAAGCTGCTATAGAATCTATAGTCTGTTTCCTTTTTTTTCTTTTCACGTTTCTTTCTATTAAACTTCTTTGAGCTTGAGCCGTTGAAAATCTTTCGTCATAAGTAATTATAGGAAGGTTTTTAATCGGCAGGTCTTCAATTATTTTCTTAAGTTCATCTATAAATTTTACCACTTCTATTGAAAGCGATGACTGTTTTCCGCTAAGTCCGATAGGCATTCCGACAACAATTAAAGAAGCATTCTCTGTAATAATAATATTTTTTAATTCAGTTGCGGCATCATTAAAGTTTTCATTAATTATATATTTATGAGGAAATGCTATTGTTCCTCTGTCATCGCTCAGAGCAACGCCGATCCTTTTAAGTCCGTAATCAATACATATAATTTTTTGATTCATTTATTATAATATAATTAATATAAAATATAAATAAAATATAAATTTTAAAAATAAATTCTAACATCAATCAGGCTTTAAATTAAATTATAGGTTATTTATCGGTTAAAGATAACTTTATTAAAAATATCAGCGATAATATTAGACTTCAAATCTCATGTTATTTATTAGCCGGGCAGAAATGTTATTTGTTTTTTAATTCTAATTAATATCAAGCTTCAAATTCCAGGTCGTTTATTAGTTCAATATCTAATTCTGTATTTCTTCCCGATGTCACCAAATAATTCCCCAAAAGAAATCCGTTAGCTCCTGCCATTAAAGCAAAGGGCTGTAATTGTCTTAAGTTTAATTCTCTGCCTCCTTGCGCAAGTATATTTTTTGATGGGTTAATTAAGCGAAAGATAGAGATTGTTTTAAGGCATTCCATAGGTGTTAATTCATCATTGTTTTCAAGCGGAGTTCCTTTCACAGGATTTAAAAAATTAATAGGAATATTGTCAACATCAAGTTCTTTTAGCTGCTTTGCCATTTTAATTCTGTCAAGACGAGATTCTCCCATACCGATTATAACCCCGGAGCATACTTTAAGATTAGCCTGTTTTGCTTTATTTATTGTTTCAATATTATTTTCATAAGAATGAGTTGTGCAAATATTGCTGAAGAAATCTTTGCTCGTTTCTATATTATGATGAAAAATTTCCAATCCGTAAGATTTTAAATATTCTAAATCTTCTTTTTCCATTAAACCTAAAGATGCGCACGCCGTGATTCCTATATCATTTTTAATGGTTTTAATCGCTTCGGCTATAATAGAAAGTTCTTTTTTATCGCTAACAGATGTCCCGCTCGTGACTATAGAAAATTCATTTGCTCCGTTTTCTTTCGCAATTCTGGCAGCGTTAACTAATTCGTTTATAGGAAGAAGTTTATTTATTTTTTTATTAATTTTCGGTATTTTTGAAGATTGTCCGCAGAAAGCGCAATCTTCTGAACATAAACCTGTCTTTGCGCTGACGATTGAACAAAAATTAATTTTATTGCCCGTCCATTTTTCCTTAAGTTCTAATGCGATAGAAAAAACCGTCAGCAGTTCTGATTTGCCGCAATCGTAAATAGATAAAAGAATATCATCCGGTATTTCTTTGTCTTCGGCAATATAATTTTTTAATGTATTTATTAAATTTAAATTAGCAACCTCTAAATTAGCAACTTCTAAATTCATAATTTTCACCTATAAATTCAAAAAATAAAACAATTAAAAATCAAAAAACCCGCAATTTTTTAAATTATTGAGTATTTCTTCAACATCGTTGGATTTTTTTAGCGAATCTGCAATAATTTTAAACTTATCCTGATAATTTATGACCTTTTCTCTCATGCTTAATATGACTGATATTCCTTCATTGTTGATGTAGAGGTCATTTTTTAGATGAGAAATAGTCTGAAGTTTATTAACGCTTGTCGAATCCATAAATAAGCAATTATTTTCTTTGTTTATGGCGATTAACCCTTCGTCAATAAAAAAATAAACAGTATTTCTGCTAAGACAAAATGCCGTGCAAATATTAGATAAACTTGTAAATTTATAAATATTATCCGAGCAGTTATCTAATGAAGAAATTTTTTGTATTTTCATATTAGAATCAGATTTATTCATCAAAAATATATATAGGATACTCCCATTTTTTTAGTGAAAAAGACATGCTTTTTCAAAACATACAAAAAAATATATCTATTATATCTATAAGGCAAAGACGAGAGATATCCTTATTGTTTTAAATAATTTAATTAATTTTTATTTAATAAATCAATAGCCTTCTTTAGCCAATTCATTAAAATATTTTTTGGCCTTATCAGAAATATTAGACGGCAATTCCACTTGAATATTTACTATTTCATCGCCATAAACTTTTAAAGTAATATCGGGAGAACCTTTTTTTGGTATTCTGAATTTAGCGCCGTTTTGTGTTCCAGGAGGTATAGTAAGCATTATCTTTCCATCAATAGTCGGAACTTCTACTTTTGCCCCAAGGACAGCTTCCGTTAACTTTATTTTTTTATTTACATAAATATCGTTGCCTTTTCTTTCAAAAATATTATCGTTCATAACGCCGATTTTAATATATAAATCACCGTTTTTTCCTCCGTTTATTCCTGCAGAGCCTTTGCCTTGAATTCTGATTTTTCCGCCGTCGGCAATACCTGCAGGTATCTTTACTTTTATTTTTTCGTTATTAATAACGACTATTTTTTCAATTCCTTTAACGCTTTCTTGGACAGAAACATTGAGTCTAGACTGAATATCAGGACCTGTTTGAGGACCTCTTTGTTTTGACGATCTGTTAAATAAATCAGAAAAAACATCCTCAAAGTTAAACTCTCCTCCGCCGGCATTAAAATTAAACCCTGATTGTCCTCCGCCCATATTGCCGCTGTAATAATATTGATTTTGTCCCTGAGCTCCCGCCCCTGCGCCGCCGTTTTTAAAATTAAAGTAATTGCTCCCAAGCTCGTCGTATTCTTTTCGTTTTTTTTCATCTTTAAGAATATCGTACGCTTCCTGCAGTTCTTTAAATTTGTTTTCGGCTGTTTTATCGTTAGGATTGACATCGGGATGATATTTTCTGGCTAACTTTCTGTAGGCCTTTTTTATATCATCCGCCGTTGCTTTTTTGTCTACTCCTAAAATTTTATAGTAATCTTTTGTTTCCATATATTATATTTATATCAAAATTTTAAAATCTATTCAATGTTTTATTTAAACACAAAATCGCAGAGATAGAGTAAAATTTTCTATCGGCAATTTTAGGTAGAAAATTTATATTATTTATATTATAATTTAATTTTATTATTTATAGAAAATGGAGTATAAAATTGGAAAATTTAAATTTTAAAATAGGAAAAATTGACGGTGCAGCTGTAATACCTATAAAAAAAAATATAGATGAAAGAGGCTGGCTTGCCGAACTTTATAGAGCAGATGAAATTGATGAAAGCATATTTCCAAAAATGGCTTATGTTTCATTGACAAATCCCGGTGTTAAAAGGGGTCCTCACGAACATAAAACGCAAACAGATTATTTTTGTTTTATCGGACCTTCTAACTTTAAAATAATTTTATGGGATAATAGGAAGGTTTCAAAAACATATATGAATAAAACAGTTCTATTTCTTGGAGAAGACGAGCCTGCTTCCCTTATAGTTCCGCCCGGAGTTGTTCATGCGTATAAAAATATAGGTTTGACAAAAGGAATTGTGATTAATGCCGCCAATGTGCTATATGCCGGATACAAAAAGAAAGAGCCTATAGACGAGATAAGATATGAAAACGATAGCGAATCAATTTTTAAATTTAATTAAAATAAAATTTGTTTAATTGTTGTATTGCCAAAGGCTTATAATTTCGAACTTTTCTGCCTGCGCAGGAATGACTTAATGGGGATTTAAACCTTCACCCCTTAGTTATATAACATATTGAGCGTATATTTTTGAATAAGTGCAGGAATGACTTAACAGGGATTTAAGCCTTTACCCTTCTCATGTATTATTCCCGCGAAAGCGGGAATCCAGTGTTATTTATAATTTAAATATCTAAAACATTTTCTAACGCAGGATTAAGAAATAGATATTAAAACAATGAATATTTAAATATATGCTAATCAGAGAACTTTTGATAAATGAAATTGAAAATATTAAAACTAAAGGTTTTTACAGGAGGCTTAACGAAAATAAAAATGACGATACTGTTATCAATTTGTCCTCTAACGATTATCTTGGATTGGCTTATAATTCTAAAATAAAAAGAACTGCAAAGCAAATAATTTCCAAATATCCTTTGTCAAGTACATCATCTCCTTTAATGTATGGTTATTTCAAGCCTCATATTGATTTGGAAAATAAATTATGTAAATTTAAAGGAGGATATGAAAGATGTATTCTTTATCCTTCAGGTTATCAGGCTAATTTAGGAATTATTTCGGCATTATCTAAAATATCGTTTAGTAAAACATTTATAGCGTTTGACGAATTGTCTCATGCATCTATTATTGACGGAGTATTGTGTTCAAAGACAAAATTTAGCAGATTTAAGCATAACGACCCCAACCATCTTAAAAATATATTAAAAAAACATAGCTCTTATGATATAAAAATTGTTATAACCGAAGGCGTATTCAGTATGGACGGCGATATTGCCAATTTACCCGATATAATAGATGTGTCTAAATGTTATAATGCAATTACGATTGTTGACGATGCGCATGCAACGGGAACTATAGGACCTCTTGGAGGCGGCAGCTGCAATTATCATAATGGCGTAAAACCGGACATTATAATGGGAACATTAGGGAAAGCGCTTGCTTCGGAAGGAGCATTTGTTTTATCCGATAGTTTAATGATTGACTATTTCATAAATAAAAGCAGACCGTATATTTTTTCTACAGCAATATCTCCTGTTGCCGCGGGTATTGCATTAGAAGCTTTAAATATTATTGAAAATAAACCTGAATTAGTTAGAAAATTACAAACATTGTCGCAAAACATCAGAATCTTTTTAAAAAATAACGGGTTAAATATTTTAAATTCAAATACGCATATTATACCTGTATTAATAGGAGATGAAAAAAAAGCTGCGGCGATAGAAAAAAAATTTATTAATGAAGGTATACTTCTTAAATCGGTTAAATACCCGACAGTCGCCAAAGGACAAGCAAGATTACGGTTTAGCGTAAATGCGGGTCTACGTAATATAGAGATTAAGAAAGTTTTAAAAAAGTTATCCGATTTAAATAATATTAAAAAATAAATATCTTGATTAATGCGTTATTTATTTATTTATTTATTTATTAAATATTTTGATGAGAAAAAAAGGTTTTTAACGTATAAATATATTAACCCAACTTTGCCATAATTACCGGCAGCCTGTTGATATTGGTATATTTATGGGGGCAACAAAAATGTTTATGGGGCTACAAAATAAAAAATAAAATGTAATAATATTAATGGATTATAATTTTAGAATAATAAAAGTGGTGAAGTTGGGTTAAAAAACTAATTGCTAAATTGACACATATTATAAAAGTCAATGTTTTTTGTGATTTTTATTTTACAGTCTATTTTTGTATTTACAATATTAATTTATGAACATAGATAAAAACAAAATAAAAAAAAATTTTTCAAATTCTCATCAATATGATAGCGCTATATCATATCACAAAATAACTCTTGAGATAATAACAAGCGACATACTTGATTTTATATTAAAGTATTATGCCGATAATGCAAATAGCGGTTACGTAAAAAAATTAAGCATACTTGACGCAGGCTGCGGGACGGGCAATGGACTCTTATATATTAAAAACAAAATAAATAGAAATTATGCAGGCGATTTTAATTTTCTATATATAGGTATTGATTTAGCGTTAGGAGCTTTAAAAAGGGGGAAATTAAAATTTAAAACTAATGAAACCAGCAATGCACATCTTTGTTGTTCCGATTGTGAAGATATACCGATAAAAAACAAAACGATAAATATTGTTTTTTCTAATATGGTTTTACATTGGCTAAACAAGCCTATAGGGTTTGTCAAATCGGTAAAAAATAGTTTAAACTTAAATAATGACAATTTATTTATATGTTCGTTCCTTTCTGAAGGAACATTAAAAGAACTTAACTTATGTTACGATGAATATTTAAGCAATGATAATATGCACAGCATAGCGCTTCACAAATTTCCAGATGCTAATCATATTAAGAATTTATTAGTTTCGCAAGGATTTATTATAGAAGAATTTAAAATTATTGAATATAAAGAATATGCAGAAACCGCATTAAAATTATTAAAAAAAATTAATATTATAGGCGCTAAAAATTCTATTAATAATACCGCCGGCGTAAATAGTTTAAATCATCTAATCAGCAGAACCGATAATACTGATAACGATAATAAATTTAATGAAAATTATGAAATTAAAATAAATAAAAATTACGACAATAAAAATAATAATAAAAGTTTATGTTCATCAAAACATTCAAGATATTTAATACTTAAAAAAGTTTTAAAAGATTATGAAAATAAATATACTAATATAGAAAAAAATGTTTTTGCATCATATAATTTGGCTTATATTAAAGCTAAAATTAATAAACATTAAAATAAAAAAAAATCCCTTTAATGAAATTTATCTGAATTAATTTAATTCATAAATAAGTCCATTAAAGGGATTAATATCATAAACTTAAAATAAATATAAATAAAATTTAAAATTTATTTATATTAAATTAAAATAATTTATCTTGAAGCAGGTACAAAATGATCTCTTCTGTTTATAGCATAACAAACCCTTGTATGAGCATTGCATAACGGTTTTTCTTTGCCAAAGCTTATTGTTTTAAGTCTTCCTGAATTTATGCCAAGGTCTTGTAAATATGCTTTTGCGGCATTTGCTCTTCTCCATCCGAGCGCTAAGTTGTAGCTTTCCGAACCTCTTCTATCGCAATTACCCTGAATTTGTACAGCCGTATTTCTATGATACTTTAAATATATTGCATCTTTTCTTAAAATCATTTTATCAAGCGGAGTAAGAATAGATTTGTTAAATGCAAAATGTATATTGTTGTTGTTTGATTGAATATTGTAAGTTGCAAGCCAAGGATACTTTCTTAAATAAGGATTTACTTTTTTAGTGATTACAGGTTGTGTTGGCTGTTGAACCGCAACTGCAGGTTTTTTTGCAGGCGGCAAAGCGCTTGAAGATACTTTTGTTACTTTTGGAGCGCAGCCGGAAAGAACTGCGGATACTCCAACAACTAATCCAAGAATAGATAAGCCGATCTTTGTTTTTTTGTTCATTTTACTCTCTCCTTAAAAATAAAATTAATAAATTAGTTTAAAAATTTTAAAAATTGTGTTGATTGATTTTTATTAATATAAATAACAAAACATATTTTCATTATAATTATAATTATAAATTTAACAAAACATAAAATTTAAATTTTCTTAAATTGTTTTAATATACAATATACTATTAATTATACATTATATTAATAGTATGGCAAATATATTTAATTTAAATTTATATATTATTTAATATATAAATAAATTTAATAAATAAATAATTATTATAAAATTATATTTTTATGTACCTTTGCGCACTATTTATAATAATAAATTATAATACAAAATATAAATATAAATATTGAATAGGCTACACCTCCGTCATTAATTAATTAAATATAAACTATTAAATTATAAAAAATTAAATAAACTGCTTAAATAAAAACATAAATAAAAGTATGTATAATAATTATTTTATCTTGCAATTTATATATATATCATTATTTAAAAAAAAATCAATATTTTTTTATTGATTTTGCATTCTTTTACTTTAATCCTGCGATAGAAAATGTTTTAGATAGTTTAATACTAAGCAATACTGGATTCCCGCTTGCGCGGGAATGACACCCAAAGGGTGAATGTTTAAATCCTCGCTAAGTCATTCCTGCGTAAGCAGGAATCCATAAAATAAATTTCTATGGAAGGATTAAAGTTTTATTGACTTGTTGAAATATTTTTTTTATATGATAAACTTTAGTTATGAATAATTATTTTATTATAATTATATATTCAGCGGCATTTTCATTTTATAAGCTGAATGATACTTTAACCAAAGGAGGTGAAAAAACATGAAGAAGATCAGTTACGAAAAACCTATGTTGGAAAATTTAGATGCTGAAGAATTTTACTTGAATCTAATGGAAAATTATGGGATTAAAGATTCATGTTATTCTTGAAAATCTTGCAAGTGAAATGTGCAGTTGGCACATAAAAATTAAGCGCCTTATTCTTTAAATAATATAAAATTATAAAAAGAAAAGGCGTTTAATTTATTTTGTCATATTTTTTTGATTTAATTAATTGTTGATTAACAATATTCTATAATCTAAGTTGAATATATTGCTTGTTTTGGTTTATTTCATATTGTTTTATTAATTATTTTTTTTAAATCTCTTATACCTTTTCTTGCATTTATTTCAAAATTATTATCAATATTGATATTGTTTTTTGTAATTATTTCGTTAAGAGTAATTTTGTATTTATTTTTAACAGCTGTGTCTATAAGAATATCGCAGAATTGAAAATTTTTAGGTAAAATACTTCCATGCATATATGTACCATAGAAATTATTTGAAATTGCTCCTTCGGTTTTATCTACTCCGTTATTGCCAAATCCAAACAAGACTTTTCCAAAATTTTGTTGAGATTCTGATAAATATGTTCTCCCGCCATGATTTTCAAACCCTACAATTATCGTATCTTTGAAAGCGGAAGCGATATTGCCGGTTAATCTTGGTTTTTCAGGTTCCGCCGCCGTATATCCGTCAAAAATAGAAATGCCTTCGATTATTTTATTGTCTAAAGTTTTATAATAATTCAGTAAAAGCTGATAGCCTCCGCAGATTGAAAGCATTATTTTACCCGCATCTTTAGCGTCTTTAAGCGCATTTTTTTTGTTAGTTATAAAATCTTTATAAATTAAAGCCTGTTCGGAATCCTGTCCGCCGCCTATAAACATAATATCGGTCTTATCCGTATCAAATTTCTCGCCTATAGAGCATGACCCGATATTTACTGTTATTCCGTATAATGAAGCTCTGTATTTAAAATAGAGTATATTTCCTCTGTCTCCGTAAATATTCATAATTTCAGGATAAAGATCAATAGCATTTATATTTAAGTTATAATTCATTTTTATTTTATTTTAATAATTATATTATTATGATAAAATATTTATAATAAAATATTCATAATTTAATTATCTTATATTTATTTTATTGTCGTCAGCTTTTAATTTAATATATTTATTATAGTTTAATATAAATTTAATATATTTATTATAGTTTAATATAAATTTAATATATTTATTATAGTTTAATAAAATATGGCAAGTTTTCAATAAATTTACCAAATATAGCAAATATAGTTTTAAATAATTATTATAGTCTAATTTATTATAGTCTAATAATTATTATAGTCTAATTTTTTAATAAATTTAATGTAAAAAATAATATCATGAAATTAATACATGCTGCCGTAAAAACTAAAGATTTGGATCAATCATTAACTTTTTATACTAATATATTAAATCTAAAGATTAAAGAAAAAAGATATATCGAAGTTCATAAAGTAATGTTAGTTTTTTTAAAAGATGATGAATCAAACTTTGAGTTAGAACTTATTTATGAAGAAAAAGAAAGTTTAGATTTTATATCTACAAATGAAAATGGCAAAGAATGCAGTTTTGCTCATTTTGCTTTTATGACCGATAATATTGACAAAGATTTTATTACTATGAAAGAAAAAGGCGCGGTATTTACAAGAGACCCTTTTTATTCGCTTGATAAAACCATGAAGCTTGCCTTTCTTGAAGACCCTAATAATATTACGATAGAATTGATACAATATTTGTAAATCCAAAAATTGCCGATAGAAATTATTAAATATACCGCAATGCATTAATAACGCTGGATTATTGCTTTCGCAAGAATGACACCTAACAGGTGAACTTTTAAAATCCCTCAAATAAAATCCCTCAAAGTCATTCCCGCGCAGTCGGGAAAGTTCCGAAGATAGAAACGCATGTCGTATAAATATTTAATTTTTTATTTTTATAATTTATTTTTCAACATTTACGGCATTATATTCAACCTTTACTACCGTATCAAGTCCGCCTCTAGATTCAAATTTTGCTTCAACTTCCATATTTTTGGGTTCTAATAATTTCGTTAAATCATTTAATATTCTGTTTACGGCATGTTCTTGAAGTATTCCTATATTTCTGAAAGATAGCAGGTAATATTTTAAGGATTTCATTTCAACAAGATGATTATTAGGCGTATATGTTATATTAAGCTCTGCGGTATCGGGAAGCCCGCTCCAAGGACAAACGGAAGTAAATTCTTTTGTTGTTATAGAAACTTTAGTTTGGCTTAAAGAATAGCAGAAAGGAATTGTTTCTAAAACTTTCACATCCACACTGTCTTCGGTTTTAATGTCGAATCTTTTTTCTTTATATTTATTATCATCATAGTGGTTGTATTGTTCGTATAAATTCGCCATATATATATTAACATCCTCCCTAAAATCAAGCTATTTTAACATTATAATATGTTATTTTATATAATAATATGTTATTTATATAAGTTTTAAAAAAATTTAATAACCGATATTCGCATTTTTATCAGTCTTCCTTTCTTTTTTATTTGATAATATATAATTTTTAATTTAATATATTTATATTATATGCAAATATATTATATAGAAAAATAGATTATCCTGTTTTCGAATATAATTTTATATAATATAGCATAAAAAATTTTGTTTTTAAATTAATAAATTATATTAAAAAGGTATCCGATTAGTTTTTCGTGATCATTGACGGATACTTTATAAATAATAATTATTTTTTTTTGCGAAAAATAAATCTGATACCTTTTTATTTAAAAATATATTGTAAAATATAATTTAAAACAGCAATCTAAAACGAAAATATAAAACAGCAATCGCAAAACATTTTACATCTAAATTTGTTTTATTAAAATTTAATATTATCTTAAACTTGTCCTTAAACTCAACCTTAATAAATATTAATTAATATTAAATATTAAAATTAAAATATATAATAATTATGTCAACTAATCGGCAGCCTATAGGTATTTTTGATTCAGGATTAGGCGGTCTGACCGTGTTTAAAGAAATCAGGCGATTACTTAAATATGAAAATCTCATATATTTTGGCGATACGGCAAGAGTTCCTTACGGAAACAAATCAAAAGAAACAATTATAAAATATTCGAAAGAAATTACAAAATTTTTATTAAAACAGAATGTAAAACTTATTGTCGCAGCGTGCAACACAGTATCAAGTTTGGCGCTTGATGAATTAAAAAAAGAATTTAGCATACCTATTTTCGGAGTTATAGAACCGGGTGCCCGTCGTGCCTATAAAAAATCAATAAAATCAATTGAAAAAATTGATAATTATAAAAACAATAATTATAATTCAGATGTGGAAGTTAATACTATCGCTGTCATAGGAACTAAGGCAACAATAGGAAGCAAAGCTTATTCAAATGCAATAAACAGGTTAAATAATTACGATAAAGGTGCTAATATTACAATAATAGAGAGAGCTTGCCCCCTATTGGTTCCACTTGTGGAAGAAGGCTGGATTGATTCTAATATTACCCGCGAGATAATAAAATATTATTTGCAGCCTATTATTGAAAGCAATCCGTCATCTATTGTTCTTGGATGCACTCATTATCCTATGTTAAAAACTATTATTTCAAAAATTATAGATAAAAATACGGAAATTATTGATTCAGGAAAAGAAGTTTCTATTGAAGTAAGGAATTTTCTAATTAATAATAATATGTTGAATACTATATTAGACAAGCCTTTTGAAAAATATTACGTTAGCGATGATCCTGAAAAGTTTAAACTGCTCGGAAGCAATTTTCTCGGTAAAAATATAACGGAAGATATTGAAGTTATTATTGATTTTCTTTAATTTTTCTTTAATTTTATTTAGCTATTATATATAAATTAACGGCATAAAATATAAAAATATAAAACAGGTTTCAAAAATTATGATAAAAAATTTCAGGAACGAATTAAAAAAAAGATTGATATTATCGGATGGAGCTATGGGAACTATTTTGCAGATTCAAGGACTTCTTCCTAAAGGTTTATTGCCTGAAAGTTTTAATATTTCAGAAAAAATTAATCATATTATAGCCATTCATAAAAGCTATGCCGAAGCAGGAAGCGAAATATTAGTTGCCAATACTTTTGGAGCAAATAAAATAAAACTCGCAGAATACGGTCTTGAAAATAAATTATATGAAATTAATTATAATGCGGTAAAAGCTGCAAAAAAAGCATCTAACGGCAATTGTCTTATCGCTATGTCTTTGGCGCCGACAGGAAAATTTATTTACCCTGTGGGAGAATTAACTTTTAAAGAAAGTGTTGAATTGTATAAAGAACAGATAAAAGCGGGACTTGATGCCGATGTTGATTTATTTCAGCTTGAAACGATGATAGACCTCCAGGAAGTCAGAGCAGCGATAATTGCGGTTAAAGAATTAAGCGACAAACCTATAATAGCAATGATGACATTTGACAATACTTATAGAACAATTTTAGGCACTACTCCTGAAGTTTTTGCTATTACCGCAGACAGTCTTGGCGCTGATGTTATCGGAGCAAATTGTTCAGTCGGTCCTGAAGATATTTATGAAATTTTAAAAAAAATGGCATCTGTTACCGATACTCCTCTTATTTCTAAGCCAAATGCAGGCATACCGTCTTTAGTCAATGGAAAAACTATATTTCCGGGCAAGCCGGATGATTTTTCTAAATTAATAGAGGAACTTGCATTAATAGGAGTGAGGATTGTATCTGCATGCTGCGGCAGCGACGATAAATTTATTAAAGGAATGTCTAAAAAATTAAAAATAATCAATGATAGCGAACTGCCTGAAAAAGGTATAAAAAGAGAGGCAGGACTTTTTTTAACCTCAAGGACTGAATTTATTTCAATCGGCGCGCATCATCCGCCTGTAATGATAGGAGAGAGAATAAATCCGACGGGGAAAAAAGAATTTATTGAAGAATTAAAAAACGGTAAAACAAATTATATTAGAAAAACTGCCAAAATGCAAACCGATGACGGCGCATCAATGCTTGATATCAATGTCGGGGTTCCGGGAACAGATGAAATTGAACTTATGAAAAAAGCAATTCTGGCAGCTTCTAATGTCGTGCAGACTCCTCTTGTTATTGATTCTTCTAATCCAGATGCTGTTGAAGAAGCTCTCATGCTGTATCCAGGCAAAGCATTAGTTAATTCTATAAGCGGCGAAGAAAAAAAAATAAATAAATTAATGCCGCTAATTAAAAAATACGGCGCTGCCGTAATAGTTCTTGCGTTAGACGACGAGGGTATTCCTGAAACATCGGATGAGAGAATAAAAACTGCCTATACGGTTTACAACAAACTTACGGATTTTGGCATAAAATCTTACGACATTATGATAGATTTTTTAACTCTTCCTATAAGCGCAGGACAAGACAAGGCTTTAACAACATTAGACGCGATTAAAAAAAATAAAACTATTTTAAATCTTCCGACGGTTCTGGGAGTAAGTAATATTTCGTTCGGTTTGCCAAAAAGAACATATATTAATGCAGCCTTTTTAACAATGTGTTTTTCCGCAGGGTTGAGCGCCGCAATAGTAAACCCTGAAGACGAACTTTTAACAGGCAGTTTTTATGCTGCAAAAGTTTTAATAGCTAAAGATTATCTTGCAAAGACATACATAAACCATTTCTCGGAAAAAGCAAACAGCTATAATAATGAAAAAGATTCAAATTTAACAGAAAATTCTAAAAATTCCGGTGCAAAAAGCAATATTTTAAGTACCGGCGAAAAATTATATAATGCCGTTTTAAATGGAGAAAAAGAAGGCGTCGTTTCTTTTGTGGAAAACTTATTATCCGAAGGCGCCGCCCCTTTAGAAATAGGCAATAAATATTTAATACCTGCGCTGGAAGAAGTAGGGAAGCTTTTTGATAAAAATATATATTTTTTGCCGCAGGTTATGGAAAGCGCAGAAGTTATGAAAATAGCTTTTGCGAGGATTAAGAAAGATTTGCCTAAAAATACAAATTCTAATACAGTAAAAATTTTAATGGCAACTGTTGAAGGAGATGTCCATGACATAGGCAAAAATATTGTTGCAACTCTTTTAGAAAATAACGGTTTTGAAGTTATAGATCTCGGCAGAAACGTTAAGACCGAAAAAATTGTTGCAGAAGCAATAAAAAATAAAGTTAATTTCGTAGGATTGTCCGCTCTTATGACTACAACCGTAGGTGAAATGGAAAATGTTATTAAAGAATTGAAAAAAAACGATATAAATGTTTTTTCAATGGTCGGAGGAGCTGTCGTAAACGAAGATTATGCAAAGTCTATAAACGCAGATATTTATGCAAAAAATGCAATGGAAGCTGTTGAAAAAATTAAACAATCTATAAATAAAAATTGACAATTTCACAAGGTCTGTAAAATTTTTTAAAGAAAACTTGATTGTTAAAACCTGAATAGTTAGAAAAATAGAAAACTTAATCATATTGCACAATTTTTAATCAGTAGCTAAGTTGTTAAAATATTAGAGTAATTTATAACTTGTTGAAATTATTATGTATTTAAATATTAAAAAAAAAATAGCGATTATTCTGTATAAGTTTTTTAAGCTAATTTTAGTTGTAATATTAAGAAGGAACGGCGATGTTCTTCCGCTTTATTTGTTGAGAAAATTTGACAAGAATTTAGTTGATAATTTTGCAAAAGATATAAATGCGATGAATATTCCTGTGATAATTATTACCGGAACTAACGGAAAAACCACTACTACTAATTTAATAGCCTCCTGTTTCAATAATGCGGACAATAGAGTGTGCTCAAATGTGAATGGAGCAAATATGATAAACGGCATTTTCGGGTCTATTCTTGGATATTATTCATTTAACGGTAAATTTAATGCTGATGTTATCGTAATAGAAACAGATGAGAAAGTTTTTCCTTACGTTATTTCAAAAATAAATCCTGATGTTATTGTAATTACCAATTTTTACAGAGACCAGTTAGACAGATATGGGGAAGTCAACACTACAATGCTAAATATTAAAAATTCTATAAAATCTTTAAAAACTTATCCTGTATTAATTTTGCCTTCAAACGAACCACTTGCTTCTTTTGTGGGATTTAATACTAAAAATAAAAAACTTTATTTTAATTTTAAATCTATAAAAAAATTATCTGATAAGTTGGATAATAATGATAATGCAGAAGTATTTGATGTATCTGTGAAAAAAAATAGCGGCAATATCGCTTTTACCGATGCAGTCTCTTGTCCGCAATGCGGAAGTATATTATCCGCAAAATTTAACGATAAATATGCTATAATAAATTATTATTGCAATTCTTGCGGATATAAAAGCAATATATCAGATATAGAGGCGGAAATACTTGAAGACGATTATTTAAATTTTAGCTTTAATAATACTGAAGAATTTGTTTCTAAAATAACAAGTAATAATATTTCCGATAAGCAAAATAATATTAATAAAAGTTATTATAGCAATTATAGTATTGGTGCTAACGATGTTAATTGTAAAAATAATTGCGATATACATAATACAAACACAAGTAATCATATTATTAATAATAATATCAACAAAAATTTCAGCTTCAAACCGTCAATTCAGGGATATTACAATATATTGAATTATATGGCTGCTTTCTTAGCTTTAAAATATTACGGTTTAAATGATGAAATAATTAAAATATCCTTTGAAAACTATTTTACAAAATTCGGCAGATCTTTTAAGAAAACCTTTAAAGGAGTGGAATGTTACGTAGATTTAGTGAAAAATCCTTCAGGATTTAACAATGTATTGGAAAAAATATTTGAAAAAAATGATTATATAAATGCTTTATTTGTTTTTTCCGATAGAGATGCCGACGGCAGAGATGTTTCGTGGATATGGGACGTTAATTTTGAAAAATATGTTGATAAATTTAATAATATTATAATTGCAGGTCTTAGACCTTATGATATGGCTATAAGACTTAAAACGGCAGGAATAAATGCCGAAAAAATAAAAGTAAATTATAATGCGGGGAAAGCATTTTATGAGATTATAAATATAAGCGATAATAATGCAAACAATAACAATGTAACCGATGATAAAAAATTAAGCAGAGTTTATATATTTTCTACTTATACGGAACTTTCCAATTTAGAAAATATTATTGTATAATAAAAACATTATTTGTAAACTTTTAATTTTTAATTTATATATTTATATGTAAAATATTATGAATCCATATTACTATATGATTTTTGCCGTTGTTTTTTCATCGTTTGGTCAGCTTTTGCAAAAAATAGGGTCTGGAAAAGTCAAAAATGAACATTTAAAAGTAAGTTTTAAATCTATCCTTATATTCTTTAACCCTTTTATTTTTACCGCTCTTATTCTTCTGTTCTTTGCTACTTTATTTTATCTTATAGCTTTGTCTAAACTTCCGTTGTCGATTGCTTATCCGCTATTATCAAGCGGCTATGTGCTGGTGCTTTTGTTTTCAAAATTTTTTTTAAGAGAAAAGGTCGGGATTAAAAGATGGCTCGGCGTTTTTGTTATTATTACTGGAATATGCGTTGTTTTTTTATCAGGCATATAAATTAAATTAAAATAAAAAAAATTAGATAAATTAATAAAGCATTAAATAATATTAATTAACAAATAAACAAATAAACAATAAAGTCGTTTAAATAAATTAATTATTTGACAAGTTATAAACCGGACGGCAATCTAAAATGAACGTATTATCGTCAAAATCTTTTATTGTTTCTATAAAAAAAATGAACGAAGCCGATTTATTGATTGTTTACGTTACCGAGGATTATGGAAAAATTGCATGCTTTGCCAATAATGCAAGAAAAAGCAGAAAAAGATTTCTTGGAAAACTTGAACCCGCTATGCTGACCAATATCAAATTTTACGAGAAAGCAGGGATGTCTTTGGCAATACTTTACGAAGTAGATTCTATCGAGGAATATAAAAATATCAGAAAAAATATTGATGCTTATATATCTATCTCAAAGATGCTGGAAATTACAAAAGCGTTGGTTCCTGAAAAAGACAAAAACGTAATGATTTTTAATTTATTGAGAAACACTTATTTGAGCTTAGATAATGCCGTTGGAAATAATTGCGGCGAAGATATTATTCTTAAACATGAACTTTATTTTATTTCTAATTTTTTGAAATATCTCGGTATATTTCCTAATTTTACGACTTGTACATTATGTTCGCAAAAAAATATAGATAATTATTTTGCTTTTAGTATAGCTAAGGGCGGAGCAGTTTGCAATAACTGTGCTAAAACCGTAAAAACAATAAATTTATCGGTTAATGCTATTAAGATAATTAATCTTATGGTAAATTCCAATACTTCGATTATTTCCAAATTAAGCGTTAAAGAATTAGTTTTAAATGACTGCCTTAATTTTTTAGAAAATATTTTATCGTTTTATGCCGGAAATTCTTTTAAATCATTTCAAAAAATATAATTATATAATTAAATTATATAATTAATTGATAAATAATAAATAAGTTAAATAAATAAATATAAAAAATAAATTAAACAAATTTAAAATGCTTTTAATTAATTAAAGTGATTATTAAAGTGATTATTAAAGTGATTATTAAAGTAACTAAAGTAACTAATATAAAGTAACTAATATAAATAAAGTAACTAATATATAAAGTAACTAAATAAAGTAATTAAATTAAAATAACTAAAATAAATTATGTATAATTTAAATGAATATTTAAGAAAATTTCCCAAAATTCAATTAATTTTGCAGGATAGCGATGTTATAAAATTAATCGGCAAATATTCATACAATGTCGTAAAAAATAAATTAGATGAAATATTATCCGAAGAAAAAGAAAAAATAAAAATAAATTTGCAAAACAACAAAATACCTGAGGATAATATTTTTGAAATAAAACATTTTTTACTCTTGCTGCAAGAATATTTTGGCAATTTTTCATTTAGTCTTAAAAGAGTTATTAACGGAACGGGGGTCGTCATTCATACTAATCTCGGAAGATCTATTTTGCCGAAAGCCGCAGTTGAAAATGTTTCCAAAATAGCTTCTTCATATTCAAATCTTGAATTTAATCTTGAAGAAGGAAAAAGAGGAAAAAGATATTCGCATATTGAAATATTACTTAATAAAATTTTAAATTGCGAAGCCGCTCTTGTGGTTAATAATAACGCCGCCGCTGTTTTTATGGCGCTAAACACTTTTGCCTCGGGAATTAAAAAAGAAGTTATAGTTTCAAGAGGAGAACTTGTTGAAATAGGAGGGTCGTTTAGAATTCCCGATATAATGAAAGCGTCCGGAGCGCAGCTTATTGAAGTCGGCACTACCAATAAAACTAAAATTAATGATTATGAATCCGAAATAAATGAAAATACAGCATTATTACTTAAAGTTCACCATAGTAATTTTAAAATGACGGGATTTGTTCATGAAGTAAATTCCAAAGAACTTGTAGAAATTGGGGTAAAATATAATATTCCCGTAATGGAAGATCTCGGTTCGGGAAGTTTTATCAAATTGGAAAAATTTGGTCTTCCAAAAGAACCTACGGCTCAGGAGGTTGTCAATACAGGAATTGACATAGTGACGTTCAGCGGAGACAAGCTTCTTGGCGGACCGCAAGCAGGTATTATAGCAGGTAAAAAAAAATATGTTGATTTGATTGCAAAAAACCCGCTGAACAGAGCTTTCAGAATTGACAAGATGACTTTGGCGGCGCTTGAAGCAGTTTTATTTGAATATTTAGATATAGATAATGCTATTAAAAATATACCTACTATTCATTTGCTTTCCCAAAATATTTCAGAAATAAAAAAAAGAGGCTTTAAACTTTTAAATAAAATTAAAAAACTTGAACATATTTGTAAAACTATGTATAATTTTAATATTAATATTGTAGAAGATTTTAGTATCGTAGGGGGCGGAGCAATGCCTGATTATAAGCTTAAAACATACTGTTTAAGCATTACTAATAAAATTTTTGAAACAGAAAAATTAAGCGAAATTTTTAGGAGTTTACAAATTCCTATCGTTGGAAAAATTAAAGAAGATAAATTTTTAATTGATTTAAGGACGGTTTTAGATATTGATATAGATGATATAATTAATAATTTTAAAAAAGTTTCCCAAATAGTTATTGAAGCAGCTGTTAAAGAAACTAACTAGTAAAACCGATTATATTATTATATTATTATAAGGATATGCATATGCTATCTTCTAATGTATTGGTGTTAAATAAATCATTTTTACCCGTGCATATCACTTCTCTTAAGAGAGCGCTTATACTTTTGTATCAAGGAGTTGCTAAAGCCGTTGATGAAAATTACCGCACATTTGCTTTTGATTCATGGAAAGATATTTCTGTTTTGAACAAAACTCAATCTGTCGGTCTTGTAAATAAATTTATTAGAGTTCCAAGAGTAATTTTGCTTATTAATTACGATAAAGTTCCAAAAAGATATATTAAATTTTCAAGAGCTAATATATTTCTTAGGGATAAAAATAAATGCCAATATTGCGGAAAAGAATTTAAAAAAAATAATTTAAACTTAGACCATGTGATTCCTAGAGCATACGGGGGGATATCTTCATGGGAAAATATCGTTTGCAGCTGCATTAAATGCAATAGAGTTAAAGGCGGCAGAACGCCTGAGGAAGCTGGAATGAAATTAATGCGGAAGCCTAAAAAACCTGAATGGTCTCCGTATTACCATATATCTTTAACAAATATATTGTATAAAGAATGGATGCCGTTTCTTAATCTTGTGGATAATACTTACTGGCATATTGAACTTGAAGAATAAAATTATCGGGGATATAAATAATGAATTTTATATTAGATTATTTTGAAAAAATAGGATTTTATATTTTATATTTAATAAATGAGTTAGGTTCTTTGACTATTTATATATGGAATTGTATCTTATCGTTATTCCGATATTCGATAAATATGGACAATCTTTTTGATCAGATGGTTTTTATAGGCGTAGATTCATTTTTTATTATCGGATTAACCGGGCTTTTTGTCGGCATGGTCTTATCGCTTCAATCTTATTATGCTGCTAAAATAGTAGGTGTTACATATATGATTGGTCCTACAGTCGCTCTTTCTATGACGAGAGAATTAGGACCCGTTTTAACCGCTTTAATGATTACTGCCAGATGCGGTTCTTCTATGGCTTCAGAAATTGGTACTATGAAAATTTCAGAACAGATTGATGCGCTTGAAGTAATGTCCGTAGATCCTTATTATTTTCTTTCTATGCCGCGTATTATCGCTTCAATGATAATGCTCCCTATATTATCTATCATATCTTCTTTAATAGGGATATTAGGCGGCTATGTTGTTTATAAATTTTTCCTTGGATTAAACGGAACAGTATTTGTGGATATGATTTATAAATATATGAAACTTAGCGATATTTATAACGGCTTAATAAAAGCTGTAGTTTTTGGAATTATACTTGCAACGATAAGTACATATAAAGGGTATGAGGCATCAGGGGGATCTAAAGGCGTGGGCCGCGTTACAACGCAGGCTGTTGTATTAAGCTCAATTTACATTCTTTTCGCAGACTATATTCTTACTTCAATTTTATTTTAACGGATTTTATTTAAATGATAATTCTTGAGAATATAGATAAATCTTTTAAAGGTGTAAAAGTTTTAGATAATCTTAATATAAGTTTTGAAGATAAGAAAATTACCGTTGTGATAGGCAGAAGCGGAGAAGGTAAAAGCGTTATGCTTAAGCATATAGTGGGGCTTATAAAACCAGATTCAGGAAGAGTTTTATTTAACGATATTGATTTAAATACCATAAATAAAAAAGAGTTAAATGAATTAAGAAAAAAATTTGGGATGGTTTTTCAGGATGGCGCATTATTTGATTCAATTAATATCTTTGAAAATATTGCATTTCCTTTAAGACAGCATTTAAAATTATCCGAAGGAGATATTATAAAAAAAGTTATGTCGGGATTAAACGATGTGGGCTTGAGCGGAATAGAATCAAAAATGCCCTCGGAGTTGTCCGGAGGCATGAGAAAAAGGGTGGCAGTAGCAAGAGCTATGATATTGGAGCCTGAAATAGTTCTTTTTGACGAACCGACGACAGGACTAGATCCTATTATGTCGGATGTAATAAATAATCTTATAATTTCAACGCAGAAGCATCTCAAATATACAGGTATTATTATAAGCCATAGTATTGAAGGAGCGTATAAAACAGCAGATATTATTGCAATGTTATATAAAGGTGCTATAATTGAAACAGGGAATGCCGAAAAATTTAAAAAATCCGACAATCCTGTCGTGAAACAATTTGTGACGGGAAGTATGGTTGGACCCATAGTAATATAGTAATATTATCTTAATTTGCGTAATGCAATTTTGGGAGCTATAATATAAAAATTTATTGATTATTCTTAATTTTATTATATTTATATTTGTTTAATAGCATCATCTTATTTATTATATTAGCGTTTAATTGTTCATTATTTAATAATCAAATAAACGTAAATAAATAAATTAACTTGTATTGCATTATTAAATATATTATGAAATTAAATAAAGAAACAAAAGTAGGAATTTTTACCGTTTAGCATTTAATTGTTCATTATTTAATAATCAATAATCAAATAAACGTAAATAAATAAATTAACCTGTATTGCATTATTAAATATATTATGAAATTAAATAAAGAAACAAAAGTAGGAATTTTTACCGTCGTAGTTTTATTTATACTTGTTTATTTTTCTATGAAAGTTGGTAAAATATATATTTTTAAACCCTCTACCTATACTATTTCCGCTTATTTTACATCTGCAAACGGCATAGGTACGGGAACAAATGTTGAAATGGCGGGAATTAAAGTTGGAACGGTCAAAAGAATAAATCTTGAACACGGTAAAGCCCGTGTTTATATGGAAATAAATTCTAAATATAAAATTTACCCCGATTATATTGCATCAATAAGATCTATGAGTCTTCTTGGAGAAAGCTATATATCCATCACTCCTGCCAATGCTATTCAATCTTTAACGTCAAAGCCTGTGCCTGAAAATGAAATAATAAAAAGCTATAAATCACCGGAAAATATGGCTAATTTGATTCTAAAATTTGCCAAGACTGCCGATAACCTTGAGCATATCACGAGTTCGCTAAAAAATTCAATTGGCAACAAAACAGGAGAGCATAAAATAAAAGCTATATTATCTAATGTAGCGGAGCTTTCCGATAATTTAGACAAATTAGTATATTTAAATCAAAAGAATTTTAATGTAATGATGACTAATTTTGCAGGTTTTTCGCGCAATATAAATGGATTAACCCTTAAAAACGATAGAGCTTTAACAAGAACAATTCATAATTTTAGAGCAATATCCGACAATTTGAGGCAGGAGCTTCCTTCTATTACTAATAATATTAAAACAGTATCGGCAAATTTAAGCGATATTTTAACTAAAAACAAATCTAATATTAACAGAAGCCTTGCTCATATTAGGAAAGACTCTAAACAGCTGCAATTATCTTTAAATCAAATATACGGAATATCGTCAAAAATAAATGAAGGCAAAGGCACTGTAGGTAAACTTGTAAATAGAAATTCCGTATACGATAATCTTAACGGTTCGCTTAAAGGTATTAATAATTTAGTTGGGGGTTTTAACAGATTTAAAATAAAAATGAATATGAATTCCCAATATCTAGTTAAATCAAACGGATCGGTAACTGAAGTTAACATCAGACTCCAGCCTTCCCCCGGACATTATTATGTTCTGGGAGTTGATTCTGCGCCTGTTAATTATGGAAATTCATTCGGAGAAACCCAAACTACAACTTATACTACAAATAATCCTCCTTCCGGTGAATTTTATCCTTCAAGTATTACAACAAATACGACACAATATTCTAATTCTAATAATATTAAATTTAATGCAGAAATTGCCAAAAATTTTTATAATTGGACTTTTTTGGCGGGTCTTATGTATTCAACCGGAGGAGTCGGCATTAATTACTATATTCCGGAAACCAATAAAAATTTGAAATTATATGCAAGGGCATTCGGATTTAATTCAAACAACGGCTCTGCGGAAGCTTACGTTGATGCCGGTATTAGCTATACATTTTTCAAACATCTTTTCGTAGATACCGGATTTGATGATATTTTTAGCAAAAATAACAACAGGTCGCTGTTTGTAGGCGGCGGCATAAAATTTACCGATAAAGATTTGGAATATTTAATAGCAGGAAGTAAAATGCCGTAAATTTAAATCAAATTATTATTAAATTATCTGGAATATTTAATAGCAGGAAGTAAAATGCCGTAAATTTAAATCAAATTATTATTAAATTATCTGGAATATTTAATAGCAGGCAGCAGAATCCCATAATAATAAACTATAATATATATAAACCATACTATATATAAATAAACCATATATATATATCATACTATATATAAACCGTGTTTTTTATTAATTAAATTTTATGACAAATAAAAAATATAAATTAACTTCCATGACATCTGCTCACGGCTGAGGATGCAAGCTGGGTCCGGAGGACCTTTCTTCAATAATTGATGATTTGCCTGTTCTGCCTAACGATAATGTTTTAGTAGGTTTTGATTATAAAGACGATGCGGGTATATACAAAATATCGGACGATAAATGTCTTATTCAGACGATAGATTTTTTTACGCCTGTAGTAGATGATCCTTATGTTTTCGGGCAAATAGCGGCAGCTAATGCATTGTCGGATATTTATGCTATGGGCGGACAGCCTATAACTGTTTTAAATATTGCGTGCTTTCCTATCGCCGATGTTGAAAAAGATGTTTTAAAAGAAATATTGCTCGGAGGATTAAATAAAATAAACGAATCGGGCGCTGCGCTGCTCGGAGGACATTCAGTTGACGATAAAGAGCTGAAATACGGTTTAAGCGTCACTGGAATATGCAAAATAAATGAGATATATTCTAACAAAGGAGCTATGCCCGGCGATATTTTATATTTGACAAAAAAATTAGGAACAGGATTTATTATAAGCGCTTTATCTGCAGACTTTTTACGGCAGTCTGTTTTAGACGAAGCTATAAATTCTATGGCAAAATTAAATAAAACAACATCAGAATTAGCCGTTTCTTTAAAAACAGTAAATGCTATGACGGATATCACAGGCTTCGGACTTGCGGGGCATGTATCCGAAATGATGTTAGCGAGTAAAACTTCTTGCGAATTAAATCTTGAAAATATTCCTTTGATTGGCGGAAGCTTGGAATTAATACAGAAAGGAATTAATCCTTCAGGTACAAAACGAAACAGAAAGTTTTTTTCTCAATATGCCAATATTACAGAAAATATTGACGAAAGTCTTGTATGGGCCGCTTTTGGAGCTGAAACATCAGGAGGACTTTTGATTTGTATTCCTGAAGATAAAACATCCGATATTGAAAATTTATTTAAAAATGCAGGAGAACCTCTCTACAAAATTGGAAAAATATTGGATAAAACAGAAAATAAAGCGAAAAAAATAATTAATTTAATTAAATAATTAAATAGCAAAATAATTATTAATTAAATAAATGTTGCAGAACAGGATTTGCCGATAATTGTTTATAAAAAAAATAATTAATTTAATTAAATAATTAAATAGCAAAATAATTATTAATTAAATAAATGTTGCATAACAGGATTTGCCGATAATTAATTGTTTATATAAAACTTTTAAAATTTTCTAAAATAAAAAGTTTTGTTTTTTTCAAATTCTAATCTTGCTTCATCTATAAGTAAACCCCAATTCTTAAAATGCCTTTTAATATCAAATTCCGAAATTCCGTAGTATAATGTAGGCTGCAGCGATCCATTGCCGTTAAATTTTACAGCCTCCGAAATTGACATCTTTATTTTCTCAAATTTAATTACGGCAACATCTAAGGGCGTATGGGTCAATATTCCAAAAAAATCATTAAAATTAAACCTGAACAAATAATCCGTTTTTCTAAATTTTTGATTTAAAAACATTCCATAATATTTAATAAGTTTATTTAATTTTTCCTGCCCATAGGACTGTCCTATTAAAGCTAAATTTTCAAAACTAAAATATACTACGGAAAAAGTAGAGCCATATCTTTTACATCTTTCCGCCTCTTTTCCTGCAATTTCGTCAAATTGATTCTTTAATAAAAAACCTGTCGATTCATCATATATTTTATAGCTATTGCAGGAAGAAAATTTAATGATATTTTCTGCAAATTCAGTTTTATCAAAAAATATAAATAAAGTACCGTAAAATAATCCAAAATTATTAAAAAGCGTGATAGTTTCAATTTGAAAATATTTTTTTTTAGAAGCATTATAAGGAGATGCAGTATTAATAACTTTGTTTATTGATATTAAACCGTTTTTATTAATTTCCTTTATTTCATCAGGCAGATCTTCATCAAAAGACATGCAAATATCATCATTGGTAGACAGTTTAAGATTCTTAGCCTGCTCATTTATATAAATTATATCACTTCTCATATCTTTAATTATAACGGGTTTGCTAAATGATGAAAATACTTTGGCAAAATCAACCCCGAGTAAATAATCTTTTTGCAATTTTTCATTTATAAATATTCTTGTATCCATATTTATTGCCATGATAAATTTTTAATAAATAATCTTTCAAAAAGTTTACTTCCCGACAGAGGAAAATTTTTTGAAATGCTTATAATTTTTGATATATCTTTTTTTCTTGCGCAATATTCTGAAATTAAATATTTTTTACATCCTTCAAGGGAACTATCATAAATATAATTTATTTTTTTATTCTTAAAAGGAAAAATATCAATAATATCTATATTTTCATTTTTTATATAATTGCCGAAAGAACCGGATATATAAACATCAAAATTATCGTTAATATTTATTTTGTATTTATTTATCAATATTTCAGCCGCAGATTTTACGGCAGATTTTGCAAATTGAAATTGTCTTACATCGTCTTGATAAAATCTTATATCCGTCTTATTGTCTCTGTAAATGATAACTTCGTTTTCTTCATTATTAAATCCCTTGTTGACTATAGAATAGCTTTCTGAGTCAATAAGTTCGATAGGCATTATTCTCCCGTTTTTATCTATTATTTTTTCATGAAGCAAAGATGCCATTAAATCAATTATACCGCTTCCGCAAATTCCCTCGGGAATTTTTGATCCGCTGATTGTTTTAAAATCAAATATTCCGTTTTTAAGTTTTATAGAAGATATGGCAGAACCTTGCGCTAACATTCCGTGCTTTATATTTCCGCCTTCAAAGGCAGGTCCGGCAGGGGCAGATGTAGTAAAAATTTTATTTTTGTTTCCTATCGCTATCTCTACATTCGTACCAAAATCGGCTATAAAAACAGGATTATCTTTGTTTAGCATATCTAAATAATAAATTGATGATACGGTATCGCCCCCGACAAACCCGTCTAAGATAGGGAATATAAATAAATCGCTGTTTAATGTGCCGATGTTTTTGCAGCGATTGCAATTATCAGGAGAAATTGAACCCGAGGCGATTAAATTTACGTCTATTAAATTTACGTCATAGACGCCGCTGCCGCTATCTAATTTTAATTCATTTATTTTTTCCGGAAATACTATGTTAAAAGCAGGTTTGTAAGGAGGCTTTGAAAGATCGGCTAAAGGGTAGCCGCAAAAAGATAATTCCATTGCCGTATTTCCGGCAAGAGCTATTTCATTTATATCGGTCAATTCAATGCACCTCTCTTTTATAAAATAATTTAAAAGATTTGCAATTGTCAATAATGCTTTCCCCTGTAATTTTTTGACAGATTCTATGTTAAGACCGTTTTGTATTCTTTTTACCGAATCTAATCCAAATTCTGGATATTGCAAGTTTAAGGAACTTTTCTCCAAAATTACTTTATTATCTTTTTTGTCTATTAAAGCGGCAGCAACTGTTGTAGTTCCTAAATCAATTGCAATTGAATATTTTTTTAACGACATATATATTATATAAAATAATACTTATTTATGCAGATCCTTTTAACTGCCCGCATCCGCCGTAAATGCTTTGAGCCTTAGAGTGTCGTATTATAACTACAAACCCGGCTTTCATTAATTTATCCTGAAAATTATTGTAATCAGTTTCGTTTGTCCTTTCATAATTGTTTTCAAGCTGTTTTTGGTTTATATTTACAGTTTCTCCCATATTTTCAATATCAAATTTGTTAAACGGTATCAGATTAAATTTTACATTTTGCGGAGAAAATAATTTTATTAACTCTTTTGCATTATTGATTGAGTCATTAAAATCCTTTATTAAAACATATTCTAAAGTTATTTTATTATGCCCGAAATATTTTCCGCAGTTTATAAATTTTATAATATCTTCTACGGGATATTTTTTATTGATAGGCATAATTTGATTTCTTAAATAATTATTTGAAGCATTTAGAGAGATAGCAATTTTATATTTCAAATCTTTAATTTCATTTAATTTATCTATTATACCGCATGTGGAAATAGTAATTTTCCTGCGGGCTATTCCTATAAAGTTAGCGTCGGAAATAATTTCAAGCGCTTTTTTTACTTCGGATAAATTATCTAATGGTTCGCCCATTCCCATAAATACTATATTAGTGATTTTAATTTTTAATTTATTTTCTATTAATAGTAATTGAGATATAATTTCTCCGGAAGTTAAATTTCTTTGAAAACCAAAGTTACCGGTAGTGCAAAAATTGCATAGCATTTTACACCCTGCTTGAGACGAAACGCATAATGTTTTTCTTTTGCCGTAATCAATAAATACAGATTCTATTGCAGAACCGTCGTTAAGTTTAATAAGATATTTTATTGAATAATTGCCTTCGTCACCGATTTCTTTGCTGCTGTTTGTAATTTCAGGCATTCTAAAATTAAAATTTAAATCTAAGCATTCCCTTAGCGGTTTTGAAATATTTGTCATACTATTAAAATCATATATTTTAGCATTATATATCCATTTCATTATCTGAAAAGCATTAAATTTTTTTGCAGAATTATTTATGCAAAAAATTTCCAATTCTTTTAATGAAAGATTAAATATAGAATTTTGGCTGTCCATAAAATATAGCAATAATTATTTAATTTAAAATATCGGGATTATTTATATTACCTTAAATCACTGTTAGAAATTTCTTTTTCTGGATGAGCCGCCTAAATACCGGCGGCTTTAAACCGTACCTGCCAATGCAGGAATGACTTCGCTAAGGTTTAAATTTTAACCTATTTGATGTCATTCCCGCGAAAAGCGGGAATCCAGTATTTATCATATATTGAATCAGTTTTAATAATTTCTAACGGTGATTTAAATTATTATATATTTATTATTTGTTTAGTTTATTCTCATTATGTATGTATGTATGTATTGTGTAAGTTATTATATATTATATAAATAAATAATAGATAATAAAATTTATATTATATTATGTTATTTTATTTGTTTAGTTTATTTTAATATTATATAATTTAATTGCATAATAAAACAACTTATATTATATTATTATTGAAAACAAGCGCATAAATTTTTATAATAAATAATAATAAATGAACTAAATAAATATTTTAAAATATTATATATGAATATAGTAAATGATAATTCAGGAATAGATATTTACAATGAAAGCATTTCAATAATAAACTCATTACTTGCAGAGGATGATATTTTTAACAGTAAATATACAGAATTAGAAAAAATAGTAATTAAAAGAGTTATTCATGCTTCAAGTGATATGGCTTATTCAAAGACTATGTTTTTTACGGAAAATTCTATTATAAATTCTATCAATTTTATAAAACAAAAATCTAAATTAAATAAACCTATAAAAATAGTTTGCGACAGCAGAATGACTGAGGCAGGAATAAGCAGCACCGTCAATGAAAAAGTTATTGTTGACGTTCGCTGCCATATAGGATTAAGCAGCGAAGAATTAAGTGAAAAGTTTTACGGTTTAATATCAAATTATAATTTAAAATCAGAATTCAATAATACAAATAATAAAATAGGTACTGACGGAATTACAAGGTCGGCTTATTCTATAAGAATTGCCATTATTGAAAATTTGCCGGAGTTTATAATCATCGGAAATGCTCCGACGGCGTTAATAGAAACAATGAATACATGCAAAATATTATTTAAATCGCTTAATTATAAGCCGAATCTTATAATAGGCATGCCCGTCGGATTTGTCGGCGCAGATGATTCAAAAAGAAATCTTATGAAAGATGGTTTTTTTTCATCCATAGGCAATACAGGCAATTTAGGAGGCAGTGCGGTAGCGGCGGCGGCAATGAACGCTATTTTAAAAGAGAGCATATAATATAATATAATATAATATATATTATATTATACATATTATTTAATTTGCCGATAGAAATTATTAATTATTAAAAGTGTCTTGTTATATAAATATCAGGTTTATATATTTATCTATATTCACCTGAAAGATATAATAAAGACTTTATACGATGTGTCATTCAGGCGAAGGCGGTAATCTATATATAATAACATAGAGTAGAAATTTATATCGGCAATTTTGGAATATTATTATTTATAAAGGTTGAAATAAAAATATAAAAAATAAAAGCTATATATAAATTTTGTATAAATTTATGAAAATTATTTACAATGAATTATTTAATATGCCGCAAGTTATAAAAAAAATAAATAGTAAGGTTCATATATCTATTTTATTTTTTTTAATTTTAATATTGTTTGTTCATATAAATAATGCAAGTGCCGATATTTATATGAGGCATGGAAAAAACGGAATTGTTTACTTTTCTAATGTTCCTGTTTCAAACAAATATAAAGTTTTTATGATTACTGTTAATAAACATCATAAAAATACTTATAAAATATTAAAATATAGAAAATTGATTCAAAAAGCAGCAAAAAGATATAATATTAATCAGGGTCTTATAGAAGCGGTAATTAAAGCAGAATCTGGGTACAGAAAAACAGCCGTATCTGATAAAGGTGCTGAAGGACTTATGCAGCTCATGCCTGCAACTCAAAGAATATTAAATGTTTCCAATCCTTTTAATCCTGCACAGAATATTTATGCAGGAACAAAATACTTAAAAAGTCTTCTTATCAAATATAACGACAATGTATCTCTTGCTCTTGCTGCATATAACGCAGGGAAAAATGCGGTTAAGCAATACGGAGGAATACCTCCTTATGCTCAGACGCAGAATTATGTCAAAGAGGTTTCAGGCTACTACAAAAAATACATAAAAAAATAAATATAACAACATTAATCCTGCGTTAGAAAATATATAGACGCCCCTTCTCTTTGATGTGAGAGGGCTGGGGCACAGATGGCCATTATTATGATTTATCCCCTCCGGCAAAAGGGATGGATGTTATGGAAATAATTATTTTCTAATACAGTATTAAAGAATTAAATTTAAATTGCAATTTATATAATTGTTTTAACTTTTTTAACTTAATTGCATAATTGCATAATTAATCTTAAACAAACTAAAATAAATAAATGAATAATAATAATAATATTTATAATTTGCCTAACATTTTAACTATATGCCGGATATTAATTGTTCCCGTTATTTTTGCATTATTATTTTTCAAAAAAGAAATATACGAATTATATGCCGCTTTGTTTTTTGTTTTGGCTATGGGAACAGATTTTATAGATGGATATATAGCAAGAAAAAGGAATATTGTTACCACTCTGGGAACTTTTCTTGATCCTATCGCAGATAAGATATTAGTCGTTACTATTCTTATTATGCTCATACCTTTAAATAGAATTCCTGCATGGATGGTTGTAATAATAATAATCCGTGAAATATTTATTACAGGTTTAAGGGCAATTGCCGGCGAAAAAGGATTAGTTATTCCTGCAGGCAAAATAGGCAAATGGAAAACATCTTTTCAAATGTTTGGAATTTTATTTCTGCTTATATATTATACCCATTTTTATATAAATTTTGGCGTAGTAGGGTACTGGGTGATTTTATTTAGTATATTATTATCTATTTATTCTTCTTATAAATATTTTATCGGCGTTTCTGAAATTATTTTAAATTAATTTTTAAATATTAAAATATATTAAAATATATTATAATATAATAAATAGCGATTATAATTTTAATGCAATAAAATAAAAATAAATAAATAAAATTATGAGCAAAGAAAACGCTTTTTTTTGGGGATGTACAATTCAGGCAAAATTTCCTTTTATGGAAAAAGCTACGCGTTTAGTCTTAGATAAATTAGAAATTAAATATAAGGATATAGATTCTTTCACATGCTGTCCTGAAAAATCTTTGGTTAAAAATATAGATGAAACTTTATTTGATTTGACGGCTATTAGAAATATCGCTCTTGCAGAAAATGAAAATGTCAATATTATGTCGGTTTGCACTGGCTGCTATTCTAATCTTAAACAGGCAAGAGCTAAAGTTATATCTAATCCTGATTACCAAAAAAATATAAATAAAACACTTGACAAAATAGGATTAAATTTTTCAGGAAGCTCATCGGTTTCGCATTTAATAGAATATCTTCATGATGAAGTCGGCGTCAATAAGATAAGAGCCAGCGTAAAATACCCTTTACGGGGCATAAAAATTGCAATCCATTATGGATGCCATCTTGTTAGACCTTCCCATGCTATAAATTTCGACAGCCCTTTTGATCCTGTAAAATATGACAATATTTTAAAAGCACTGGGGGCAACCGTCGTAAATTACAATAATAAAATGATGTGCTGCGGTCAGTCTTTAGATAGGGTAGACGAACATGACAAAGCGTTAGTTATGACGAGAATTAAAATGGATGCTATTAAAGAAGCCTCGGTTGATGCGCTCACGACTGTATGCCCGTCATGTTTTACACAATTTGACACCAATCAATTTATGCTTATAAAAGAAGGTTCAAAATACGATATACCCGTTATTACATTAGAAGAACTTATGTGTCTTGCTTTCGGTATAGAAGAAACCGAAGAACTGATTGAAATGCATAAAGTAAAGGCAAAAAAGTTTATTGATAAATTTAATTTATCAAAGATATTTAAAGATTATTCGCTAATGTTTGATAAAGAATCTCTAATTAGATGCTATGATTGTCAAGCTTGCAGGAATGATTGTCCTATGTCGCTGAATTTTGCGTCATATAACCCTCCTTTAATAATTAAAATGATATTAGATAACGATGTTGAACGCGCTATGTCTTCTAAAATTGTATGGGAATGTTTGGAATGCCATACCTGTTCCGAACTTTGCCCTCAGAATTATAGCTGGGAAACGGTATTGACAACTTTAAAAAATATTGCTATAAAAAATCATGTAAGTCCGCAAAAAGTAAAAAAAGCGGAAGAATTATTTTTTAAAACATTAAGATTAGGAGACCCTCAGGAAGGAGCAAGGAAAAAATTGGGACTTCCGCCTGTTAAAAAAAATATTGCGTCTGATTTTAAACAAATTTTAGATGAAAATATTTTGTAAAACATTATATATGATATTATAAACATTGTATAAAACATATATATATGCTAACATATGTATATGTTTAAATTTAATTATAGATTTATAGATTTATAGATTTATAGATTTATAGATTTATAGATTTATAGATTTATTTATTTTATTTATATAATTTATTAAAATAATTATTTATAATTGTTTTGAGGATAAAAAATTGCTTAGATTAAAAAATAATTTTTCAATAGAGCATGATATTGCAGGATGCGGATTATGCGGTATTATAAATATAAGAAAAATAAGAACTAACGGCGAAGATATTAAAAAAGCCATAGCTCTTGAACATGACAGAGGGAACGGTCTCGGCGGCGGATTTGCCGTTTACGGCTGCTATCCCGAATATGCCGATCTTTACGCTTTCCATGTTATGTATGACGACCTTGCCGCTAAACATGACACCGAAGAATATTTTAAAAATAATTTTATAATTGAAAAGCAAGAATCTATACCTGTTTTTAAGACGTCTAAGATTAACGATCATCCTATTCTTCACAGATATTTTTTGAAACCTAAAAGTGATCGCGAAGACAGATTGTTACATGATCTCGGGGATGACGATTTTGTTGTTAGCAGTGTTATGCTGATTAACTCGGAATATGACGGAGCGTATGTATTTTCAAGCGGAAAAAATATGGGTGCCTTTAAGGGAGTTGGTTATCCGGAAGATATTGCCGATTTTTATATGCTTGATAATGTTGAAGGATATATGTGGACGGCTCATAACAGATTTCCTACTAATACTCCTGGATGGTGGGGCGGAGCTCATCCGTTTACCTTGCTTGATTGGTCAATCGTTCATAACGGCGAAATATCTTCGTACGGAATTAACAAAAGATATCTTGAGATGTTTAAATATAATCTGGCTTTAAAAACCGATACGGAAGTTATAGCATATATTTTAGATTTGCTTATCAGAAAACATGGACTTCCGGTAGAATTAGCAATGAATGTTTTAGCTGCTCCTTTTTATCAAACTATTGAAAAAATGGAGCCTAAACAAAAGGAACTTTATACTGCATTAAGGCAAATATACGGCAGCGCGCTTCTTAACGGCCCTTTTGCAATTATATTCGGCTATCCTGATGGAATGATTGCATTAAACGATAGAATAAAACTTAGACCTCTTGTTGCAGGAACTAAAGGAGATTTTACATATATAGCTTCCGAAGAGTCATCTATTCGTGAAATTTGTTCTTCCCCTGATATTGTCTGGTCTCCTAAAGCAGGTGAACCTATTATAATAAAAACTATAAATACTGAAAATATATCTCAAAAACAAAGGTTAATCATTTCATGACAAAATCATCATTTACAAATATACAATCTGAATATTTAGCTGTTATAGACCATGCAAAATGCGTAAGATGCAAAAGATGTATTCAGAATTGCGGCTGGGGAACATATAGTTTCGGCGGCGACAAAATTATAGCAGACCATTCTAAGTGCGTTGCATGCGGAAGATGCTACACTTATTGTCCTGAAGGAGCTATATCTATATTAAAAAATCCGACCGTTATGCGCGAAAATGGAAATTGGCAAGACTACCACATCAAAAATATTTGGAGACAGTCTGAAACAGGAGGTATTGCCATATCAGGTATGGGAACTCCTTTAAAATACAAAAAATATTTTGATCATATTTTATTAGATGCATGTCAGGTTACAAATCCTCCAATAGATCCTTTGCGCGAACCTATGGAATTAAAAACTTTTCTCGGCAAAAAACCGTCTAAACTTGAATTAGATTTTAACGAAGACGATCAGCCTGTTTTAAAAAATCCGATGCCGCCTCAAATAGAACTGGCAACACCTTTTATATTTGCTCCGATGTCTTACGGCTCAATATCTTTGAATGCTCAAAAAGCAATGGCTTTAGCTGCAAGAGCATTAGGGATAGTTATGAATATAGGAGAAGGGGGATTACATGATGAACTGGTTCCTTTTGGTAAAAACATTATTGTTCAGGTCGCTTCCGGCAGGTTTGGCGTTAATAGAGATTATTTAAACAGCGGCGTTGCAGTGGAAATAAAAATAGGTCAAGGCGCAAAACCTGGTATAGGAGGTCATTTGCCCGGAGAAAAAATAGGGGCGGATATATCCAGAACAAGAATGATACCTGCAGGAACAGACGCAATATCTCCTGCTCCGCATCATGATATTTATTCTATAGAAGATTTAAGGCAGCTAATTTATGCGATAAAAGAGGCTATTAATTATGAAAAACCTGTTTCGGTTAAAGTTGCGGCAGTTCATAATATTGCTGCTATTGTTAGCGGAATTGTAAGGGCAGGAGCCGATATTGTATATATTGACGGATTTACAGGCGGAACTGGAGCAGCACCTATAATAATTAGAGATAATGTCGGCATACCGATTGAAATAGCTCTTGCTCAGGTTGACCAGAGATTAAGAGAAGAAGGAATTAGAAATGAAGCTTCTTTAGTAGCGGCAGGAAGTATCAGATCAAGCGCCGATGCGGTAAAAGCGATAGCGTTAGGTGCAGATGCAGTGGCTATCGGAACTGCAGCTCTTGTGGTTATGGGATGTCATATATGCGGAAAATGTCACACGGGAAACTGCAGTTGGGGAATTACGACCCAAAGACCTGAGTTGACAAGAAGACTTGATCCTGAGGAATATGGTGAAAAACTTTATAATTTGATTAATGCGTGGAGCCATGAAATGAAAGATATTCTTGGAGCTATGGGAGTAAATTCTATTGAAAGCTTAAGAGGCTCTAAGGAGAGGCTAAGAGGAATTGAACTTACCGATTCCGAATTAAAGGTTCTCGGTATTAAGCATGCAGGTATGTAATAGAAAGTTTAATTATTTTAATTATTTTTAGTGTTTAATTAAACTGCGGTAAATTACGTTGTTGTTGTTGTTATTATTGTTGTTATTATTATTGTTACTTTTATAATATAATTTTTTGTTAGCTTTATAATTTATTAATTTTTTAATATATTTTTTGAATAATTTGGTGATTAATCAGATGATTATGGGTGGTTTATGATTACAATAGATGCAAAAGATATGCATTATAAGGAATTAAATAAAATTATTAGAGAAAACATTGCTTCAGGGATAAAAAATTTTTTTCTTGAGAATGTAAACGGGCAATATTATATTGGAGACGGTATTAAAGGAGATGATATTACTATTACGGTCAATGGGGTTCCAGGGAATGACCTCGGAGTATTTATGGACGGACCGTCAATTATTGTCAACAATAATGTTCAAGATAATGTAGGTAATACAATGAATGCTGGTAAAATAACTATAAAAGGAGATGCAGGAGATGTAGTAGGTTACGGCATGAGAGGAGGCAGGATTTATATTCGCGGTAATGCAGGATACCGCATAGGTATTCATATGAAAGGGTATAATACGCAAATTCCTGTTATCATTATAGGCGGAAAAGTAGGCAGTTTTTTCGGAGAATATATGGCAGGAGGAGTAATGGTTCTTTTAGGACTTAATAATTCTGAAGAATTGGCAGGGGAATATTTTGGAGTCGGTATGCACGGAGGCACTATTTATCTAAAAAAAAAGATAGATTTTTCAAAATATTCAAAAGAAGTAGAATTTTTAGAAGCAAATGACGAAGATATGATTTTTTTAAAAAAATACCTAATAGAATATGCAAATGATTTTAATTTACAAGCTGAAGATTTAATTAACGGTCCTTTTTATAAAATAGTTCCATCAAGCGCCAGACCTTATGCTCATTTATATACTTCTTCGGCTTTGTAAAATTTGTATTTAATAATTTTGTTTTAAATTAAAACTTTGTGTGATAATATTGATACATGGAAGTAATAAAATTAATTTATATTTAAAGTAAAATATTTATTGCCGAGAATTTAACTAAACTAAATAAAAAAGAATAAATTTAATAGAATTATAATACAAATTTAAAATATTATATATGAATGACTTATTTACGGGATTGCAAAAGATGGATATTAAAAATTTAAATTTAATTGAAGAGAAAATTGTTCTTTTAAAAGATGCATTTGAAAAAATAAAAAATGAACGCGACAGATTATTAACGGAGGCAAAAATTAAAGATGAGGAAATTGACATATTAAATAATAAAATAAAAGATACTGAAACTGAAAACGATATGATTGTAAAAAAAATTGATGATATTATAAATAATTTGGAAAATATTAATTTAAGCTAATTTTATAGTTTTTATAAATAAAATATGGACGATATTGTCGAATTAAAAATCTTAAATCAAAAATATTTGATAAATAGCGATAAAACTAAAAAATATTTGGAAGAGCTGGCTGCTTATATAAATAATAAAGCAGATGAAGTCTCTAAAAGGACTAAGTCTGCGGATTCTTTAAATATTGCTGTTTTAACTGCCCTCAATATAGCTGATGATTATCTTTCTATGCAAATAGAAACAAATAATGAAAGCAAGAGAGTGTTAGAAAAAGTCAATAATATATATAAATATATTTCCAATTCGTATAATTAATAATTTTTTTAAAGTAAAGTAAAGTAAAAATTATTTTGAAAAGAAAAACTTATTAAGATTACAATATGTAGCGTTATTTAAAATATTTTTGTTCTTTTGTGGTTCTTTTTGCTGTTTTAAATTTATTTTGATAATGTTATAAATGCATATTTTATTTAATTAACCCTGCGGTGTTCGATTGGATTATTAAAATTGACCCAACAGTTGGATAGATTGGGATTGTCTCTAATTTTCTCAATGGAAACAAATTTAAATATTTGATTCCTAACGATGATTATTATATGATTACCACCTTATTTAAATAGGTCCAATTTTATCGTCCATTCGGCACATGCGGGGTGCTTATTAAATCCTTTTAAATTTATTTTCCTTTTTTTCTGCTTGTCTCGTAAAAATCATCATTTAAAATACAACTAACTAACTTTTTTAAATATTTAGTTTTATTTATTTAGGCTTGCGTAATAAATATATACTTAAAAATATAAATAAACTAAAACGTTAAGTTAATCAAAAAGTAACGCTAATAAAGTTAAGAGATTTAAATTTGTGTAATTATATGTACTCAAAAATTGCCGTCAGGCAGAAAATGATAGATGAAAGATTAAGTTTAACTAACGAAGAAATTATTTATTTTAGTGATATTATTTCTAATAAAATATATTGTTTTATAAGGCAGAAGTTTATTAAATCCGCTGCCATTTATATGAGCATAAAAAATGAAGTTAAGATCGAGCTTGTTATAGATAAAATTATAAATGAAAATATAAAAATTTATTTACCGTATTGTAAAAAAAAATCCGATATTTGTTTTTATAAATTTAAAGATGCAGATAGTCTTGTTAAAGATGATTATGGAATACTATCTTCAAAATGCGGTCGAGAAACAGATATTAATGAAATTGACGCTTTTTTTGTTCCGGGTGTCGCGTTTGATATATCAGGTAATAGAATAGGTTATGGAAAAGGGTGTTACGATAAAGTTTTGGCTAAATCAAAAATTGATTCTATTTTTATAGGTATATGCTATAATTTTCAAATTTATAACAAAAATGAAATTGAAATTATGCAAAATGACATTAAAATGCACTATTTAATATGTGAAAGCGGAATTATTAATTGTTCCGACTATATTTAGAATAAATACATTATTATTTTATATTATAATTAATAAAAATAGACTATTACTTTCAATGATAAGGAGATAATAATATAATGGCTGAAGTTATTATAGTTTTAGTTAGTTCCATAATTTTTTTTGCAGGCGGATTTTTTGTAAATAAATTAATTGAAAATATTTCATTAAAAAAAGGTCAGCTTAAAGCAAAAGATATTATTATAGATGCCGAAAAAAAGGCAGATGAAATAAAAAAGGATGCTTTATTAAATACTAAAGCCGAAATCATAAAATTAAAAGAAACTGCAGATGAAGATATAAAACAAAAAAATCAAGAATTAATAAGACTTGAAAAAAGAGTTACGGCAAAAGAAGACAACTTAGATAAGAGAGTAGATATTATTGAGAAAAAAGAGATTGATATTTTAAGAAGAGAAAAAATATTAATACAAACAGAAAAATCTATTTCCGAAAAAGAAAAAAAAATTGAATTAATTTTTAAAGAAAAGACTTCTGAACTTGAAAGAATATCTGGTTTTACTGCTATCGAAGCCAAAGATGAACTAATTAATTCAATTATAGATGAAGCAAAACATGAAGCAGCTAAATCTGTAAGAAAAATAGAAGACGAAACTCGAGAAATAGGCGACAAAAAAGCTAAAGAGATTATTGCTACAGCCATTCAAAGATATGCAGGCGACTACGTTGCGGAAAAAACCATATCTTCGGTTCCGCTGCCGAGCGACGATATAAAAGGAAGAATTATAGGCAGAGAAGGGCGAAACATTAGAGCGTTAGAGGCTGCAACGGGAGTTGATTTTATAATTGACGAGACTCCTGAAGCTGTTGTTCTTTCTTCATTTAATCCCGTGAAAAGAGAAATTGCAAGGCTGTCCCTTGAAAAATTAATAGCTGACGGCAGAATACATCCTGCGAGAATTGAAGAAGTTGTCGCAAAAGTTGAAGAAGAACTTAATATGGCTATGAAAGAGGCTGGAGAACAAGCTACATTTGACGTAGGAGTACATGGTATCCATCCTGAAATATTAAAATTGCTTGGAAGGTTGAAATATAGAACAAGCTACTCTCAAAATGTCTATAGTCATTCTATTGAGGTAGCATTTTTATGCGGAATTATGGCCTCTGAATTAGGCATAAATGTTAAACAGGCAAAAAGAGCAGGGCTCTTACATGACATCGGAAAAGCGGTTGACCACGAAGTTGAAGGTTCTCATGCTATAATAGGGGCTGAAATAGCAAAAAAATACGGAGAGTCTCCGAAGGTTGTTCATGCAATAGCAGCTCATCACTACGATGAAGAACCAAATAGCGTTCTTGCAATTTTGGTTTCTGCCGCCGATGCATTAAGCGCTGCAAGACCGGGAGTTAGAAAAGAAATGTTTGAAACATATGTTAAAAGACTTGAAAATTTAGAAGCTATCTCAAATTCTTTTGCAGGTGTGGCAAAAAGCTATGTTATACAAGCAGGAAGAGAAGTTAGAGTGATTGTGCAGAGCCAAAATGTTTCGGATGACGATTCTGTTATGCTAGCTAAAGATATCGCTAAAAAAATTGAATCTAACTTACAATATCCGGGACAGATAAAAGTATCTGTTATCAGAGAAACAAGGGCAACTGAATTTGCTCGATAATAAAAATTAATATATGAATATTGAAAAAATTTTGTTTATAGGCGATATTATAGGAAAACCGGGAAGAATAGCAGTCCATAATTCTCTGTCAGGTTTAATTAAAGAATATAGCCCCGACTTTATTATTGCCAACGGTGAAAATGCGGCGCATGGTATGGGCATAAATCCAACAATAGCAAAATTTTTATTTGATATAGGCATTGATGTTATCACGTCAGGAAATCATATTTGGGATCAAAAACAGATAATAGGCTATTTATCGGGAGAAAAGAGACTGTTGAGACCCGCTAATTACCCTGCAGGAGTTCCCGGCTTTGGTTATGGGATATATAAGTCTAAAAGCGAAAAAAAAATAGCCGTGATAAATCTTGAAGGCAGAGTTTTTATGAAAGAATTAAGCGATTCGCCTTTTACAGTTTCAAAAAGTATAATTGAAAAAATTAAAGATGATGTAGATGTTATAATTGTAGATTTTCATGCTGAAGCAACATCCGAAAAAGAAGCGCTTGGTTTTTATCTTGACGGAGAAATTTCTGCATTAATAGGTACACATACGCATGTTCAAACCAACGATAGTATAATATTGCCTAAAGGAACGGCATATATCAGCGACGCAGGAATGGTGGGTTCAAGGTATTCAGTACTGGGAACTCAAAAAGAGATAGCAGTTAATAAATATTTGACAAATATGCCGGCAAAGTTTACTCCTGAAGAAAATAATATGATGCTTAACGGAGTTTTTATAACCGTAGATGCAGATACAAAATTAAGTATATCTATTAAAAAGATAAACATTGATGTATAAAAAAATAAATTTAAATAATAAAATAATATAATAACGTCATAATTTTTTTATTTTTATTTATTTTTTTAGTAAGGTTATATAAAATATTCTAAATAAATATTAATTAAAGAAATAAATAATTAAATAAAGCAATAAATAAATAATTAAATAAAGAAATAAATATTAAAAAAATATTAAAAAAATTTAAAAAACATTATAAACATATTTAGATGAATAAATCCAAAAATATTGATTTATTAATAAACGAACAGATTGAAGCCATAAAACGTGGTTCAATTGACCTTATTAAGGAAGATGAACTGTATGAAAAATTAAAATTTTCTATACTTAACAGTATTCCATTAAAGATTAAAGCCGGCTTTGACCCTACTTCACCCGATATTCACCTTGGACATACTGTTTTATTAAATAAATTAAGAGTATTTCAAGAATATGGACATGAAGTTTTTTTTATTATCGGCGATTTTACTGCAATGATAGGAGATCCAACAGGAAAATCAGAAACAAGAAAGCCGCTTTCTAAAGAAACTGTCCTCGAAAATTCTAAAACATATAAAGAACAGGCTTTTAAAATATTAAAGAAAGATAAAACTAAAATATTATTTAATAGCTGGTGGTTATCAAATATAAGACTTGATGAATTTATCAAAATTTCCTCAAATTATACTGTTGCAAGAATGCTTGAAAAAGATGATTTTGAGAAAAGGTTTGCTGCCAACAAACCGATAGCAGTACATGAATTTATATATCCGCTGCTGCAGGGATATGATTCTATTTTTATAAAGGCTGACTTAGAATTAGGAGGCAACGATCAAAAATTTAATTTGGTTGTAGGCAGAGAACTTATGAAAAGTTTTAAGCTGAGTCCTCAGACGATTATGACTATGCCTTTATTGGAAGGACTTGACGGAATCAATAAAATGAGCAAATCATTAGGAAATACAGTAGGTATATTTGACAATCCCAATGATATGTTCGGAAAAATAATGTCAATATCGGACGAAATGATGCTGAAATATTATGAATTATTAAGCTCTATAACCATTAACGATTTTAATAAATTAAAGGAAAATATCAGAGAAGGTTTAAATCCGCTTATTGCAAAAAAACAATTGGCTGAAGAAATTATAGAAAGATTTCATGGAACAGAATCGGCGCATAAGGCTTTAATATACTTTGAAGAAGCTCATCAAAAAAGAATAAATCCCGAAGACATTGAAACAATAAGTATTGATATTAAAGAATGCATAATAAAAACAAACGACAATGTAAATTTTGAGGAAAAAATTTTAAGCAATGATAATAATTTATATATCAATATAATATCACTATTGAATAATATAAACGCAGTGTCATCAAACAGCGATGCAAAAAGACTTATAAAACAAGGTGCGGTTAAGGTAAGAGTCGGCAGCAGGTCAGATGGGAAAATTCCTGATATAAAAAAAGATGTAATCTTAAATGTGAAAAATTTTAAAAAGTTAGAAATAAATAATGAAAAAAATAATTCAAAAGAAAAATTATTTGAAGAAAATGAAATTAAAATAAATTCAGATGTTTTACAACTCCCTGAATTTATAGATGAATTTGTTATAAAAATAGGAAAGAAAAAAATATATAAAATTAAAATAAATTGTTAATCCAACTTCATCGTTTTTATTATTATAAAATTATAACTTATTGATATTATTGCATTGTATTTTTTATTTTGTAGTCCCCATAGACATTTTTATTGTCCCCATAAATATATTAATATCAATATGCTGCCGATAATTATTGTGAAGTTAGGTTAATAAATTCCTATTAATTTAATGAAATAAATAAATAAATAATTGCTAAAAAAAGCTTGACATAATCTTACCCGTATAATATACTTATAAAACACTTCGAATTATGGCAGTTCAA
>JAJZVN010000169.1 GCA_021845685.1 bacterium | reverse complement strand
CTATAAACCTTGACCAACTTATATACGGCGACGGCTTAAAATATTTATTTTATTTTAAAATAAAAAAGAGTTCGGTTTTAAAATTTAAATTATATAAAAATGGTTCGGTTTTAAAATTTAAATGACACTGACACCTTTTTCTTTGACACCTTTTTCTTTATATTATAAAATATTTTACTTGACAAATAACACAGTTGCTGACACCTTTAATTTGAGAACCGTAAACGTAAATTTAAAAATATTAATGTTTATGATATAATTATTTTGGAGATAAAATGCCTATGTCGTCGGTCTTTGAAAGAAGGCTGACTGAAGAAATATCCAAAACAAGAACCGAACTTATTAAATGGATGTTTATATTCCGGGCTGGACAGATTATAGTATTAGTCGCTGTTTTAAGCTTGTTTTTTAAGCGTTAAATTGAAAATTGTATGGAAAATATTAAAATTAAATTAACAAAACATGCTAAAATAAAAATAATAGAAAGAAATATTTCTTTAGATACTATTAAAAATATTATTGCAAATCCTGAATTAATTGAAAATGACAAATTTGATGATTCATTAACGCATTTTATAAAGAAAAGCGATGATAAGCATTATTTAAGAATAATCGGCAGATGGGAGGATAAAAATTGTTTTTTAGTCGTAAGTTGTTTTTTTGACAGAAGAATTAAAAAATATAAGGGGTGAATTATGCTAAAAATAGATTACGATAAAGAAGGAGATATTTTAGAAATAAAATTTTCCGATAATACTATAAAAGACAGCGAGTATATCGACGAATCCGGATTAGTTATAGATTACGATAATAATGATAAAATTGTTGCCGTTGAAGTAATTTCTTTTTCTAAAAGAGTTTCTAAAGATGATTTTATAGAAGCATTGGCCGTATAAAATATAATTTTATGCTTCGTTAACTTTATCAAAATTAAAGGTGTCTGATTTATTTATTTTATAATTCAAAAACAAAAACTCCCGACTGCGTCAAACGCAGTCGGGAGTATAGGAATAAATAAATCTGGCACCTTTAATTGCAGGCGAGAGTGAGAGAATAAATAAATCTGGCACCTTTTTTTATTTTTGTTAAAGATTTTTTAAATAATTCATACGCTCTCTGTTTGTATTTTCTTCGCAAGCTCGAAAATACAAACAGAGAGCTGGTTTGCGGATATATGGCAGAATTAATTAATTTTGTAATCCGCAACGGTTAAAACAACGATGTTGTGGTTTGTTTCTTGCTCCGTGCTTGCTCCGCTTCGCTCCGGCGCACTACGGCGAAATAAACATTTAAAAGCATTGTATCGGGCTCTGCCCGAACCCGCAAGCTGATGCCAGCTTGACCGCAGGGGGTTATAGAGGCTAACATACTTATTTTATCTTTTTTACGGATCGACAAATGTGACAAAATCGGTCGAAGGCTGACAGATAGGCAAATAAAAAGTTAACCCATTTGTTTTTAGTTTACATTAGATATATAATATTACAATACAAAAACATAGGAGGTGATAAAATTGAAAAGGATAATAAAAAGAAAAAGGCCGCATATTAGATTCATTGGTAATCAGCAATTCGCCTCTGTATCCGAAAATGACCCATTTTCTCTATTTAAACCTTCTTTTACGGCTACCTGCCAGTTTCTGCCATTAGTCGGAAATAATAACGCAAATTCAACAAAATATTTATTCCAAACAGCCGTTGGCATTACTGGAACATGCATATCTGCCTATGTTATAGAAAGAAAAGATATAGCATTGGGAATTTTTATAGGTACGTTCTGTACGATAGGCGTAGAAGTTTTAAAAGATATGGTTAATCAAATAATAAACAGGAAATATTAATTTTCCGGCTTGAAATGCAGATTTAACAAAGGTTTGAGAGATTAAATAATATAATAATATAGTTTACTTTTTTGTTTCATGCTATCTCTTGTATGTACCTATCAATATTTCCATTGAAATTGACAAAATCCTTTTTTACCGCTACCGGAAATTTAATAAAAAAAGCATGTTTATATTTTAAATCTGTTTTATATGCTTTCAACTTTTTCTTATCATATTTACAATTATTAGTGGTCTTCTTTGCTTCTATGACAATAAAATTGTTGTCGGTTCCTCTGTGATGAATAATAATATCAGGAAAAACTGAGATAGTATTTCCATTTTTATGGGTTATGGAAATAGCAGTTTCAGATATATTATTATTAAGTATCTCACTTATTTTTTTTAATATCGGCACATTCCCTATTATATTCGCAATCCACATTATAATCAGGAAATTCATCTTCCAAATAAATCGCAAATCGATGCGTTATGCTTCTTTCATTTGCATCAACCTGCAATAGATATGAATCATTTTTTAAGAATTTCCGGTAACCGTTCTTAATTTTTTCCAAAATTTCTTTATTGTTCGTATTTGTAGAATCATTGGATTTATTCATAATGTTCGCCTCTATTTTAAAATAGCCGTAAAACAAAAACTCCCGGCCGCGTCAAACGCAGTCGGGAGTAAGAGAATAAATAAATCTGACACCTTTTTTCGACACCTTTTTTTAAATCACTATTTTTTTGCCTGTTCTTAATATTTCTAAAGCCGGAGGATAGGTTTCGTTGAAATCTTTTTGTAGGAAAGAATGAGGCTCTATGTCAATGCTTATATTTCTTCTAAGTCTGGTTAGCAATATATCAAAATCATAATTGTCTAAACCTGCAATAAATTTTTCCATTACGACCGCAATATCTATATCGCTCCATTTATCTGCAGTACCTTTTGCATAAGACCCGTAAATATAAACCGCCGCCGGATTGATTTTATTCTTTTTTAATACGTCTATATATTTAAGAATTAAATTATAAACCGTCTGAATATCTAATCCTTTTCCGTTATATTCTTTTTTAGCCATTTCCTTAACCCGTTAATTGATTTTATATTTTCTTCGGTAAATTTATCGGTGCATTTTTTATAAAAAGTCTTCTTGTAATCGTCGTATCTAACGCCGATATTAAATTTAGTAATATCCTGCAATTCATTCGCATGTTTTTCCGTTAATTTTAAACCGGCGTTATTCGCAAGTTTTTCAAGGTCGTGTATTCTGGGTATATTTATTCCATTATTTTTAACGTAATTAGCCTTTAATAGCTTTTCGATAACAAGATGACCTACAAATAATGCATAAGAATATTCCTTTAT
>JAJZVN010000168.1 GCA_021845685.1 bacterium | reverse complement strand
ACGCATTTCCTCTTTTGCCAATGACAATATTTTTTTGGCCAAATGCAATACCTGAAGATGAATAATTTTTATAATATTGTGACATTCTGCCTAAATATGTTCCATAACCTTTATTTCCTTTTAAATTGAATTTTATTATATTACGATGTCCAGTTCCAGATATCAACATTGCATTATTTTTAATTAATACATTGGATGGAGTAAAATTAATAAAGTTTACAAAAATTGAAGTTTTATTGACAATAGCGTATGTTCCTATGTTTACAAACCCTAAAGCAAAAGCTTGAGTTGAAAATATCAATAAAAAAAGTAAAGATAAAAATAAGATTTTTTTCAACATAATTCCTCCGCTCCGTATTTGTTTAAAATGCGCCGCTTTGCGATTTTACTTTTTTAGCTATTTTATCTTCTTTTTGTTTATGCAGTTCATAAAGAAACCTGCGGTAGTTTGGGATATTTCTTAAATTTAAATAAACGGAAGTAGAAGGCCAGCCTCTAAATATTTTAATCTCTTCATTGGCACCGAAATACCAGTAAGCCGTGACGTCTCCGAGATTATAATTTCCGTTAACGCTGTCAGGCTTGCCGTATTTATCGGATACCATGGTTATTACGCGTTTAACGAGTTCCGTGTTCATAAAAGTAGGAAAAACGTATTGGGCATTTGCAAATCTGTTGTTTTGGGTATAACAGACATAAAGTTTGGATGCTCCGCTAAGTTGGCCGTTTACTCTGTAGCTGTCGCAGGAATAATTAAGACCTGCTTTAATAGGAGTAAGTCCCGCTTTTTTAATTGCGTTCTCAAGAGTCTTTCTATTAGGATTTAGCAAAGATACCCCAAATAGTTTTAAACGGCCTGTAGTTTTAGATTTAATTGAAGATTTAGGTTGATTTGAGCTTTTATTAGAGTTGGTATTGGAACAGGCAGAAAGCGAAAAAGAAAGAAAAATAACCAATGCGGTTAAAATAAAAATAATTTGTAGGTCTTCATTAAATATCCTCCTAAAGATTTTATTTTTAGCCTAAATTTAAAATTTCATAATAGTTTTTAACTTCACTATTACTTTGCTTCCGCTATTACATTATTTATAAGAGTCTTAATGCCTTTTGACTAGTTATCCCAATTACGTTATCTTTTGAAAAGATAAACTATTAATTAATATATTATGACTTAAAAAAAATTTCAATATAATTTATAAATTAATATATAAAATGAATATTTTCTATCTTAATATTGAGGAGCATTGAAGTATTTAGGCACATTAAACATCTTTATTTCTATATCCGAATACAGTTAGAATATATTACAACACCGCTATATCCGGATCTATAGCTTCTTATAGCAGGCCTAATTAATTTAAAATAAATTATGGCAATCAGTACTATACTTAAAATTAAATAAATTATTTTTTTATTAATCATTTATTATTTAATTTTAATATTTTTTAATTATTTTATAATATATTGAAAGGCTGAATAAAATTTGGATATTGCCCTCGAGATGGATGCATTTTAGTGATATATATAGACTTTTTCGGCATATTCTTAAGTAAATTAAGTACAAATAATTTTCTTTCCTCGAAAATATTAGAAGAACCCCATCCTAAGATGACTATATCAGAATCTAATATAGCGTCTTTGATGAAAGCATCGTTGCGAGAGCCAATTGAAAGCAGCGAACCTTTAAAGTCATTTGTTTTAATTAAAGCAAATTGATTAACTACTATAAGACGGATTACATCCTTAAATTCGGCAAAGTTTTTTTTGAATACGACATTCTCCATAAACTGAACAGACTTGTCTGCGAAATCTTCTCCTGCGTAACTCGGATTCTGCATAACAACACAAGCTGTTTTTCCATTAGATGCGGCATCTTTTAAAACAATATCAAGTCTGTATCGGTATCGAAAACCTCCTTCCTCTGCGAATACTGCGGTAACTTTAACGCCGTCAATGTGTTTAAAGCGCTTATTCATCATTGATAAATTTTATAATTATTTTTGCTTAAAAACAATTATAATTTAATTTGGCGGTGAAATAGGATAATTTTGTTATTCTGTAATTAATTTCTTTTATTAAAATCTGCGTAAAACTGAAAAGCTACCTCTTGTTGGTGCGGAGCTAAGATTATCATGAGGTTTTAATCGAATACCGTTAAAAAATACTCCTGATGACTGGTTATAAAACCAATAAGCTAAAGATAATGCGCTACTTTTAGGAACATTTTGAAGTTTTATTTCAAAAAAATTTTGTTTTAACGTAATCACTTCATAATATCCGCCCCATGGATCGCAATATGTTAAATTATTAAATACTTTTGAAATTTTAGAATAAGCAAAGCATGAATTTTTATGGGTAAAGCCATCATATCTTTTCCATTCATGATTCAAATCGCCATATTTTACTAATGCGGGTATTATATCTTTATTTTTAGAATAGATATTTCCCCTTATATTTGAAGAATACGACAACGCCGCAATCCTCAATTCCTTAATTTTTTGATATGCCCGATATTTATTCAAACCGGGCACGATATTAAATATAATTGAAATATAGGCAAATATTAAAATTGCTGTAATTGTGCCAATGAATAAACTAATAATAGCCCAAATTGAAATAAAACCTTGTTTTTTATTTTTTCGTACAAAATTTAGCATAATAAGGTAAAGAATGTAAATTAATCCATAATCAATATCAATTTTATTATATTAGGTATTGTATTGCATCAAATGTTCTAATAACATAAAATTCATGGATCCATAAAAGTTAAGATTATATTATTTGGATACTCATCGTGTAAGCATTCAATAACTTTTCCCATGAACCATTTCATTGAATGAACGGTAGGAACAAACATAGATAATACTTGCCCAATTATTTGTTTTATATCGTCTTTTACAAAGTCTTTAGATATTGATCTTAAACAATCTATAATAAACCATCGCAACGAATTAAATTTTTTAGGTAATTCCAATACGGCTAATTTCTCCCTAAATAAATTTACAAATCTCCTCGTTTTCATTATGATATAAGCGTCTTTTTTTTTGCTAAAACCCATAATTTCCCCTAAGACCTCGGCGAGCAGATTAATTTGAGGACTCATAGAAATAACAAAATCATTTTTTTCAAAAGTTTTTAAACAAAATTCATATATCTTTTTATCTACATCTTCATCTATATTTATTTTTTTTA
>JAJZVN010000167.1 GCA_021845685.1 bacterium | reverse complement strand
TATCTTATGCCCTTTTCTAGCCGATATAACATCTCTTAACTCTGATTCATTTCCATTGCTATATTTAACAAAATAACGCTGTCTTTCGATAACATTGCTGCTGATGGTAGGGGCTGAAACATGGCCGCCATGTTCCGGATGAACATAACCGCCGCCACCGCTGGAACTTATATGTGTTTCTGTCCAAATCTGCGGCTCGCTCACGACTTCAGCTTTATATGCTAAAAAAATAAATTTATCTCCAAAACGACTGTTAGGTAGAGAGATTGATTTGGAAATTACCCCATTTCCATTATCAATGATTTCGTTATTTAATTCAACATGTTGAGAAGTTGCACTAAACCGGTTCTTTTTAATTATAAAAATAACCCCTAAAATCATTAGAATTACTATAATTAATGGTAATGGTAACAACAGTAATCCAAACATATATATTTTATTACCTCAATTTTATTTATGAATTCCGCTCTTTTAAAGCTAATTTCGCTGAAATACACATTGTTTGATGTTTTTTATAATACATTGGGGAACTGCATAATTTATATTCTTTTTTAGCCTGTTTTATATGAAATTCGTAATAAGTTACTTCTTGACCATTAATATGCTGATCTTCGGAAAACGAAGACATCATAGAACAACCGGTAGCACTTATAATCGGAATCAACAATAGTCCAAATAACAATAATTTCTTCATACTTCCTCCTAATTTATTCAAATTATAATTATGAAACATATAATTTTTTTATTATATCATTAAATTTTATAATATTTATATTTATTTTATACAACTATTTTTCAAAAAGTTCAATATTAATATGGGGAATACCAACTAACTATAGGCTTTTTACATGCCATTGCAAAACATATATATATAATTTTTATTAATTGCCTGCTAAAAAATAGCTTGCGCTTGCCCCGTTTTAAGAATAACGCAATGAACCCTTAAGAGTTCCTCTTTAACATTACAAGTACAAATTTATAAAAATACTACATTAAAAAAATAGTAATTTTTTTCTTGACAATAGAACATATTAGTTGTATTTTTATAATTAAGCTATTAAGTATCTAATTTTTAAAAAAAAAATAAACTAATGGAAACACAATTAAAAGATTTAATACAAAATGAACCTTCACAGGACGAACCATTAAGAGCCGTCCTGATTTCCCAAATCGACCTTGAAACTGTCTTATCAAAAATTTCCGCTAATATAAACAAAAAATGGCTAACATTAAACGAAGCGGCCGAATATCTGCGTATATCCGATAGAAACCTCAGAAAATTAACAAAGAATAATAAAATTCCTTTCTACAAGCTAGAAGGAAAAATATTATTTAAAGTTTCGGAGTTAGATAAATATATCGAAAAAAATAAAGTCGAATCGCTTTCTGAATTAATTCAGAAAGCTAAGAACGGGGGAAGAAAATAATCATGCCGTATAAAACTTCAAGAAAATCCCGCAAATACCAGAAAGATTATTATTACGCGCATAAAATTAAATCTCGAAATCCTTCGCACAGGCCTTCTATGACTGAAGAAGACGGAGACCCAGCGACGAGAGAACGAAGGATGAAAGAGTGGATAAATAAAATTAACGAGAAACATGAAAGGAATTAAAGAATATGAGGGCGAAAATCTATGAATGAAATTAAGTGGATTAAGATAACTACGGATATTTTCGACGATGAAAAAATCAAGCTGATAGATAGTATGCCGGAACGAGATACTATCTTGGTAATCTGGTTGAAACTTCTAACGCTCGCAGGTAAAAGCAATAGAAGCGGTTATCTGCTTTTTTCGGATAATATCCCTTACGACGAAGAAATGCTGTCTACGTTATTTAACCGCCCAATAAATTCAATTAGGCTAGCGATAGGAACTTTCAAAAAATTTAGGATGATAACAGTAGAACACTTTCAGGAAGATTCCGAAAAAGAAATTTTTTATATATCGAATTGGGAGAAACATCAAAACATCGAGGGGATGGATAAAATAAGAGAACAGAATAGGATAAGATTTGCAAATTATTACAAAAGAAAAAAGGAAGAAAAACTGAAATCTATTGAAAATAAAGGAGTTAAAAGTAATTTAATTAGTTCTAACGTTAGAACTAACGTTAGCCTAACGCAACCTAACGCAACAGATCTAGATATAGATAAAGATATAGATAAAGATATAGATAAAGAAAAAGAAATATATAAAGAAAAAGAAAAAAATAATACCCCCCATTCCCCCCAAAGGGGGGAATACCCTATTTCAAAAGACGCTTTAGAAGTTCTTGATTATTTAAATCTTAAAACAAATAAAAAATTCAGCATTAAAAATAAAAATAACACTAAAAACATATCGCAAAGGCTTAAAGACGGTTTTACGGTAGAAGAGCTTAAAAGCGTTATAGATAAAAAAACGTTCGAATGGTTAAACGACGATAAAATGAATCAATTTCTCAATCCAGAGACTCTATTTAGGCCTAAGAAATTTGAAATTTACCTTAACTCGAAAAATAAAGTTAAAACTGAAACTGACGACGACGGCAAGTATAAAAACATTAAAACTACACACATCGATAATGTAACAGGCGAGATGTGGGTTACGGGAGGCTAAAAAATGGAACAAACTGCTGAAATTAATGAAGTTATTAAGAATTTAAACTTTACGGCAGATTCGTCGGAAGATGACGAAAAATTAAACCGTTTTAAATCCGGCTTAGAAAAAAATATTCAAACGGTATTGGCTAAAATGGGAGCTCCTAAAAGGTTTTTATCGCCTAAGAGTAATCCTTTGAGATTAAATCTTAAATCAGGGTATTACTTCCACGGTCCGGTAGGAACCGGAAAAACGGATTTGGCGGTCAGTTTTTTAAAAAACGTAATATTAAATTCTGAGCCTGTTTACGAATATGGAAAATATAGGCTTCAGGATAATCTTGGATTATTTGTATCCGTTCCGGTAATGCTTCTTAACATCCGCGGCGCTTTTAAAAGCGAGACGACGGAAGAAATAGCTTTGATTAAAAAATACGTTAAGCCTGAAGTGCTAGTCATGGACGATCTCGGTACGGAAAAAACTACCGATTGGGTTATGCAGACTTTATATGTAATTATTAATGCAAGATACGAAGAAGAAAAACAGACGGTTATCACGTCAAATTATTCGTTGGATGATATAAGGAAGAACTTGAACGATAAAATAGCTT
>JAJZVN010000166.1 GCA_021845685.1 bacterium | reverse complement strand
ATTGTTTTTATATGTTGTTGTTTGTCAAGTAATTTGACCCCTTTTATGCAAATAAATTTGACCCCCTGAATTTTCTCCTGATTTTTTATTAAAATATACGATTTAAATTTAAAATATTAAATAAAATCGAACCGCATTTATTGTTTTTTTAATTAAAAAATACTTATTTTTGTAGAATAAAATTTATAACTGTATTTTGTTGTCAACACCGATTTAAAACTAAATAAAACAACGGTCAAAAAATAAAACAAACGCCGAACTAAAAATGAACTTTTCATCGGTTAAAAACTAAACTAATAAATGTTTAACGCAGCTTCTATTTCTACAATCACCTCCTATTTTTGTTAAAGTCAACTAAAATTTCACATATAAAGAGCGTTTATTTCCCCCACCAATTTCGCAGGGTAAATTTTATGTATTTTGCAATCAAAAAAATCCCCACTTTTGCAAAATAAATTCCCTCACTATAGGCGGGGATTTTTTATTGGTTATTTAATAAATTTTTTAACATTTAAATTTCCATTAAATAATTATTTTTTTAACTTTATTTTTAACTAAGCTGTAATTTCAGTTTAGAATTAAGTTTTAAAATCAAGTCATTTATGTTTTCCTCTTTTTAAATTAATAATTAGCTTCAAGGTTCCCCCTGCATGTCCCCGTTGGGGACTTGCGCTTTTTTAAAAACAAAAAGCGCTTAATTGTTTAAAATTTATTCAAAATTAATAACATTGATTTTTAAATTTAATTAATCTAATTTTTTTATTTTATCTTTAATCCTGTAACTGCTGCCGTTAATATAGAATATATTTGAATGATGGACTAATCTGTCGATAATAGCGGAAGCCACTATATTATCGTCAAATACTTTAGTCCATTCGTCAAAATTATAATTACTCGTAAGAATAATAGAACCTTTCTCATATCTCTGAGATATAAGCTGAAAAAGAAGATTGGCCTGTTCTTTTGAAATAGGCATATATCCGAGCTCATCTATTATAAGCAGATTAAATCTTGAATACATTAAAAGCTTATTCACCAGAGTTTGATTCTTTGATGATATAAAAAGATCTTCAAGCAATTTAGCGGCTGAAATAAAAAATACCCTGTATTTCTGAATACATGCTTTTATTCCAAGACCTATAGCCAGATGAGTTTTACCGACCCCTGGAGGTCCTAAAAATATGACGTTTTCTTTTTTATCTATAAACTCAAGAGCTGATAATCTTATGATTTCTTTTTCTTTAAAGTTTGGCTGAAAACCGAAATCAAACTCTTCTATAGTTTTTACGAACGGAAATTTAGCTTTACCTATTTTTGCTTTAACCGAAGAATCGGTTTTTCTTTTTTCTTCTTCTTCAAGAAGCAATAAAAGATATTCCTCATACTGAAGGTTTGACTGAGCCGCTTTTACTGACAATTCATTGTATATCGGTATCATTCCCGTAAGGTTTAAAGATTTTAAGCGGGAATCTATCTGTTTTGCTATATCGTTCATTATGCCTCCTCAATATGATAATAAGATAAATCTCTTGTTATATTTACGGACGGGATAATGGCGGTATCTTTAGTTCTTTCAACCGATATTTGCGGAGTTATAAGTTTTTTTACGCTGTTTTTATCAAAAAAACTAAATTCCACGCATTCTTCTATCGCAGGCATTACGTTTTTTAAACCGTATAATTCTATATAATTGATTATCTCTGATATATGCCAGTAAACATTGGGTCCAGTATTTATTTTAAGACCTTCCGTAAAAGCTAATCCTTTTTCTCCCGTTAATTCAACGAACCTGTTAATAAGCTTGGATCTTTTCATTTTTTTTTGTTCTATAAATTTATTATTAAGTTCTGTATGTTCCGGATGTTCCGGTCTTGTTCTGCTAAATATATTTATATTATGTTCTACTAAAAAATTACCCTTTTCGTCATATACTTTTATAACCCTTCCAAAAATAGATTCGATTAAAACATTTCTTAAACAAAGCTTCAAAGGGCAGGGATACAATAAACCTCCGAAAGATATATAGCCGTCAGACGTTACTTTTCTTATTTCCATATTGAAAAGCGCCCTTATTTCAATTTTAGGAATAGCTTTAAGATAGGCTTTTTCAATCTTAAATCTTTCTTCAGGAGCTTCTTTAAGCGTACTGTGGATTCTTTTATTATAATTTTCCGTAAATTGAATTATCAGATTATCTAATTCTAAAATATCGTTCAGTTCAAGTCCTCTTAAAAGATGTTCTTTAATGTAAAAAAACGGTCTTTCTACTTTCCCTTTTGTTCTGGCTCTGTAATTAACGCAAGGTTCAGATTTGATTCCGTATAATCCTAAAAATCTTAAAAACTCGTCATTATATCTTATTACTATATCGTTATGAAATAATATCATCTGTTTTGGATTGTCTATTATAAGTTCTTTTGCAAATCCGCCAAAGAATTCTATTCCGTTTACTATTGCTCTTATTATATCTTTAGCGGTTATAGATAAAGAATAAGTATAATATTTTTTCCTGCTGAAACTTAAAACAAGCTCGTGAACATATATTCTTATTTTTTTACCCGCTGCCGGCAAAAACCATACAGTCCAGTCATACTGCATCTGCTCGCCGGGATCCGTTTCAAATCTCGTTGTCATTTTTTTATTTATTTTTGCAGTTTCTTTTATACTGTTAATATATCTGTGAACGGTTGAAAGAGAACCTGAAAATCCGATATTTTTAAGTTCTTCATAGATTCTTGTTCCTATGTATTCATTTTCTATCATATCTTTTATATTTATTTCATATTCATCAAGAGATTTAACATATTCTCTTTTATTTAATATCGGCGGATTTGGATCTTTTAAATATTTTTTTACCGTATTTTTTGATATTTTTAGCTTTCTTGCAATTGTTTTAATTCCGATTCCTAAAGATTTTAGTCTTTTCACCTCATACCATTTATACATACTTATCACCCCTTTGCCCTCCTTTTAGTTTTTATTAAGTTAACTAAAAGGCAGACTTTTTTAGCCGCCTTTATGCGGCTATTATAAATTAATTTGTTTTAAAATAGGGGGTCAATTCTAAATGACGATAGGGGGTCAATTCTATTATACGATTTACGGCTTTGTCGCATACAAAAAACTCTGGGAATCTTTCGGTATTGATTCTATCCTTAACTCTGAAGACATAAAAGGCAATATAGATTATTCTTTAAACGATAC
>JAJZVN010000165.1 GCA_021845685.1 bacterium | reverse complement strand
GACCATCCCTTTGGTTGCGATAATTATTAAAAAAATATATAATCTTAAAAATTATGAATATTCTTCACATAATATCATCGAGAGGCTGGGGAGGAGCGGAAAATTCCGCCGCCTATCTTGCCAAAACGCAGATAGAACACGGAAATAACGCCTATTTCTTTATACACTCTTTTAACGGCAAGTTAAAGAATGTCTTAAACTCGGTAAAAGTTCCTTATTTTTCGGCTATCGACCCCGAAAGAAAGAACGTCTTTGCAATTAAAAAAATAATAGATGTTTGCAGGCGGCATAAAATAGACCTTATACACACGCACCTTGCGACTGGCTGCTATCTCGGAGTAATCGCCGGAAAACGCCTGGGCATACCGGTAATATCCCGAATAAACACTTACTGCGACTATCCTTATTACGCCCTTGCCGACAGGCTGCTTTTCGTATCGGACGATTTAAAAAATTATTTTTTTGAAGATTATTTTCGATCCAAACTTTTTTTAAATTATAAACCCGGGTTCATAGAAAATATTGTTAACGGATTATTCGGCTTTAAATTCAGCCGCCCCGATTTAAACGAGATAATTTCTAAATCCGGAAAGGCTCACGATGCCATTCCAAACAATTTTTCGGATTATGATAAAAAAATTCAAGGATATAAAGATTTTTTCAATATAGGTGTGACCGGCAGGCTTACCGTAGAAAAAGAGCAACAGTATATTATCGATGCCATTGAATTATTAAAGAAAGAAACTGAAAGCAGAAGGGACGGCATAGGAAGCGAACAGGGGCAGGGCGTCGGAATTCCTCTCTTAGCCGGAAAGCCCATAATGCTCCATATCGTCGGAAGCGGAAAGAACGAAAAAAACCTGTTAAAACAGGTTGCGGACAAAAAACTTCAAAACAGCGTAAAATTCTGGGGATATCAAAGCGACGTAAGACCGTTTATAAATATGTTCGATATCGCTATTTCATATACGGCTAAAGAAACCTTTGGGATAAACAATCTGGAGTATATGCTTATGAAAAAGCCATGCGTTGTTGCCCGTAACGGCGGCACGCCTGAAATATTCGACGATACCAATATCATAATAGAGCCTAAAAACCCAGGCGCGCTTAAAGAAGCTATTAAAAAATATGCAAACGACCCCGAACTAATGAAACTTGAAGCCGAAAGAGGACGCGAAAGAGCCGTGCATCTCTTTAGTTCGGAAAAAATATATAACGATACCATAAAGGAGTACTATTTAGCCATAGCGCATATAACGTATAAACGAAATATACAACGGAATGAAAAAAATTAAAAAGGAATGAAAATATTTTTTGCCGCAATACTTATAAAAATAAAGGGGTCAGCAACTGAAGATAAAGAGGTCAGATTTATTTATTATTCAGTCGGGAGTAAAGAAATAAATAAATCTGACCCCTTTTATCCTTTATTTTTAAACGGCTTGTTTCATTTCTTTTAATTCATATGAAATAGATTTAGGGTCTTTAAGTTGCGCCGACGCATCCAATAATTCCATGGAAACTACTTTTCCTTTGTCGTCATAATCCAATATTATGCCTTCTTTTATTTCATCGCTTTCAGAAATTTTACCGTCATTAAAAATAAGCGTTAATGTATCGGTTTCATCATCGTATATAATTTTCATGTTTTTAACCCTCTATCCAGTATTTTTTTATTTTAGAAGTTTTATAAACGGTTATTACTTTAATGATTTCCGGCTCGTGTAGTTCGCATATTACTCTTAAAATCATTTCGGCTTTTTCGTCTTTATCGAAAAATTTGTCTTGGAATATAACTCGGTTATTTTTTGAACTTATAATTTGTTCCGCTCTTTTAATAACATTTGTAACAATAGATTCTCTAATATTTCTCCTTTTCATTTCTAATTTTGCATGATTAGTAAAAATTATGTTCATTTGAATCTAATATAATCTAATATGAAAAAAAAGGGTCAGATTTATTTATTCTTCAAGCTTAGAAATAAAGCAGAAGTTTTCGGATTCGCTTGTAGGCAGAAAAAAAGTATATATATAATTCAACCTCTTAATTTTGACGAGTTTCTCCTGCTTAATGGCGAAAAAAATTACGTCGCTTAAGAGAAGAGATTTGATTTAAACCTTTTTTAAGCAACAGCCATACTTTCTGTTTTAAAATTTATACTTAATCCATCCTTATTTAATATATTATGTTGCGATGCATTTAAAAATTCTATAGCAACCGGCTTTTTATCCCGACTATAACTTATTATAATACCGCCTGGTTCTTCAATTGAATCGAACGGGGGATCATTACTCAGAATAAAACTAAGCACGTCTGCTTCAGGGTCATAATCAATCTTCATTTTTACTCCTCCCAGTATTTATCGATTTTACTGGTCCAATAAATTGTCGATATTTTAATATCTTTGTCGATATATTTTAAAAGGTATTTTCTTAATAATCCCTCTTCAAATTTGTACTGCGCAACAAAAGCATCTAAATCGCCTTTGACAATTTGATGAGGATTTTTTAAAATTCTTTCGATTTCATTTTTGCTTATATTTATTTTTTTCTTCCATTCTTCTAAACGTTGTTCAGCATGTTTTGTCCATACTATTTTCATTTTGTAATTATATCATAAACTATGATCAAATTTAGAATAATTTTATTATAGTTTTTAAATTAAAGAATAAAATTAAAAAATTAAATGGGGGTCAATTTAAAGAAATTTCAATTTAAAGGGGTCAGATTATTTCACTCCGGCTGGCATAAAAGCTTCGCTTTTATAAACGCCCGCCTCCGTATTCTACTCCTGACTGAATAATAAATAAATCTGACCCCTTTTTTTTCTGACCCCTTTTTTTGTTTGCACCTATCTACCATCTAATAATTTTATTCTTTTTCGCTTTATTTTCTTTATGCATTAATTTATAATATTTCATACAAAATAAATAATAAATAATTGCTTATCAATTGCTATCAATTGCTTATTGCTGAGTAAAATGAAATCTATAAAATCAATAAATAATAATAAAAAATAATCAAGCATTATACATGAAGCTATCGGTCATTATACCTTGCTACAACGAAGTTAAGACGATTGAAGAAATTATAACGGCCGTCAAAAACTCTCCTTACGAAAATAAAGAAATCGTGATTATCGACGACTGCTCTTCAGACGGAACGAGGGAACTGCTTAAAAACGGACTTGAAAAACAGGTCGACA
>JAJZVN010000164.1 GCA_021845685.1 bacterium | reverse complement strand
CTTGCCGAATTGACGCTTGGGGAAATAAGCTCTGTGGATGACATCGCCAGCAGCAATGCTGATGCACTAAAAAGCACCTTATCGACGAACCAAGAAGCCTATCAATTTATTGATAGGTAGTTCACTAAAAAATTATTTGACTTTTTTAAATTGATATTGTATAATATATGAATAAGATATTTTATTATAAGAGTTTCATCATCTGCTAAATTTAAAAGTGTAATTAAGAGGTATTCAAAAATGTATAAAAAAACAGAATGTAAAATTGGAGTCAGAGCTGGCGGTTTTTAAATGTATCAAAAATTATTATTTTTAGCTGGTTTTTATATATTATTTACAGCTATTACTGTTAACGCGACCAGTTTAAATATAATTAAAAAAAATTATCAACCTATTACTAAAAAACATAATCCAACAATTATTACTGGATTATATATGTTACCAACTATTAATACCGCAAAAATAAAAGAAATTAAAAATATTATTACATTTTTAGCCAAAAATGGTTTTTATAGCACTAATATTTTTTTTAATAAAGTATTATCAAAAAATGATAAAATGAATCTTATAAAGGGAAAACCAGTTATAGAAATATATATTCCAAAAAATTTTGAATCTAAATATAAAAATGGACTAATAAATAAAAATATTTTAATAATTAATTTGAAAAGAAATATAAACAAAAATACTAATAAACTTATTAATTTATTTATTAAAAATGGTTATAATGTAGGAATAGAAACTATGGTTCCTGTAAAAAAACAGATGCTTATTATTAATAATATTACAGGCCCGTATATAATAATTGTTACGATAATTTGACATTAATATATAATTAATATATAATTTATGTATTAAAATTTAATTTTTTAAAGCCTATATGGCTAAGGAGGTATTTATTATGAATTTAGTAGTATTAAGTGGATTTTTGACAAAAGACGCAGAATTGAAAAAAGTAGGAGAAAGGGAAAAAATTTCTTTTACCGTAGCGTCAAACGAGGTTTATTTTTCGAACAAGGAAAAAAAAGAAAAAGTCAATTTCATTAACGTAGCATATTGGGGAACTAATCTTGAAAAGATTGCCGCCGTACTTAAAAAAGCTACGCATGTAGAATTGTCTGGTAGACTTGATATTACGTCTACAAAAGATGACAAAGGTGTATATCATAACTATCACGAGGTTACTGCTTCTAAAATAAATTTTTTAGGTAGCAAAAAAGAAGACGACAAAAAAGAATCGGTGGCTCAAGAAAGCATAGCCGATGAATCAACCCCGTTTTAAGTCAACTAAGACAATTAAAACGAAATTATAAGTAAAAACCGCCAAATCCTGCGCTAATTTGGCGGTTGCCATTTTTTTAGCGCAGGAGATTTTTATATGAAAGAAGAATTAACAAAAGAATTTTTAGTAGCTTTTAAAAAGCTTAAAAACGATATAAAACCTATACCGTTTGACCAAAAATTAAAAGTAAAAAGACATGACGGAAGTTCTTATGAAACTGAATATGCTACGCTCCATAATATTATGGCTAGTATAAAAGAATCTTTTGATAAAAACGGTTTTGATTATATTCAAAATTTTGTTGTAAAAGACGGTATACAATTTTTAGAAACAAGAATAGTTAATGTCGAACTTGGAGAAAGTTTAATTTCTTCGTTAATAATTCCTGTTAATCGAGACATACAAGTAATAGGAAGTCAGATAACATATCTTAAAAGATATGCTTTGAACACCTTATTAAATTTAGTTACAGAAAAAATGGACGACGACGGTAATACTGCTTCTGGAAACGATTTTTATATAACGCTAGTATCTGACGACGATGAAAATTTAAGCGCTAACGAGACGGCGAGTGCCGTCTCTAGCACTCGCCAAGGCTTAAACGCGTCTAGCGCGCTCGCTGAAGACCTACCATTAACAGAAGATAAAAAAGAAAAATTAGATAAAACAGAAGTGTTAGATTTTCTTAAAGACAAAAAAGAAATTAAAATATTAGAAAAAGAAAATCATATTTCAGTTTCAGGGAAAGGAACATTTTTGATAACTCAAAATCTTAAAGATATGGGGTTTATTTGGAAACCAGATAAAAAAATATGGGTTTTAGAAATTTCAAAATAACTTTTAAAAGGATATAAAAAATGCAAAAAAGTGTAAGACAGATCTTAGAAGAAACATTGTCTAAAATAGCTGAAGAAAATACGTCTGTTGAACTGGGAGAACGCGGGACCTATGTAGGTGCATCCGATGTTCCATATTGTTTGTTAAAAACAGTATTAAATAAAACATACGGACAAGGTGATTTTTCAGTAGAACAACAGCTTATTTTCAGACGCGGGCATCTTTTAGAAAGAATTTTATTTGATTCTTTAATTAAACATGACGATTATATTGATTTAGATATATTATATAAAGATATCAAAAAAAATAATGATATTTTCCCATATGATAAATTTAATGATACGGTGTTAGATTTGATTAAAAAAGAAAATAAAAATGCTTTTCTAAATAATTATGAAGTTCGTCATCCCGATAATAAAAATATATTATCTCATAATGATTTTACGATATGGGACAACGACGGTATTAATATAGTAGAAATGAAAACTTCAGACGTAAAATGGGGTCCTCATGACGGATGGATATTACAAAATATTTTTCAGCAGGGTTTGGTTAGATTAAATCATCCAAATGAAAATATTTACGGAGAAATTTTTATTTTTGACGTTAAAAAAGGCGAAGTTGGTGAATTTAAAGTCGATTTTGATCAAAATATTTTTGACGGTTTAGTTGAAAAAGCAAATAAAATTTTGAATTATATGAACGATTTTAACGCCGGTAATTTAGATTTATCTACTATTGATGTTGAACCGTCTTTTTTATGTTCTTTCTGTGCACATAAGGGAATATGTAAAGTTTATCAAGAAAATAACGATTACGTTCCTAACGATCTAAACACTTTAATATCAGATTATATATCTGTTTCAGATCAAATATCTATATTAAAGAAAAAACAGGATACATTAAAAGACAATATATCTCAATACGGCAGTTTTTCTATGTTAACTCCCGATGGGAAAAAGGTAGAAAACAAATTAATAATGGCTAATTCTCCAGATACAAAAATAATGATAGCGGAAAATCCAGAATTAGCAGAGAAATATAAAGTAGAAAAAAAATATTGGAAACTAACTATAAAATAAAAAAACGCCTTTA
>JAJZVN010000163.1 GCA_021845685.1 bacterium | reverse complement strand
ATAAAACGCTTCGAGTTTAGCCTGCAAAGGAAGTCCGTCGAAATATTTAAGGAGTTCGAGTATAAACTCTTTGCTCAGTTTGGTAATTTTCGTAATATATTCTATATCGTATTTAAATTTCATATAATTAATTTAAAAATTATTTTTATAAATTACTTTTTTTCATTATAAACAAATATTTAAAACCTCTCAAATAAAAATTATATTGTCTTGCTCTTTTATGCCAGATAGCAGTGTTTGACGTTTGATTATGTCTCGTTAGGCAAATAATATCTATCGGATCAAAATATTTTTCTAATCTTTGCCATAATAAAAATCCAACTGCGGTAAATTTCTTCTTAATCCATTGATCTGCTATAATCCATCCCATAGCCCTGCCTGGTTTCAAAATTCTTGCGACTTCAGAAGCAACTTTTTCTAATTCGTCATAAAATTCTTTTTTTTCACAAGAAATTTTACCAATACATTTTGGGTCATCAGAATACACAATATTATCTGAATATGGCGAATCAATAAAAACAAAATCAACAGAATTTTCATTTAGAGGGATTTTTCTAGAATCATTTTTAATTATATCAGCCCTAACTACATTTAAATCATAGCCGATTACTTTCCTGTTTAATTCCTTAGCCACATCAATTGTCGTGCCACTTCCACACATAGGATCAACAACTAAATCTCCTTCTTTTGTATATCTTTGAAGTAAATTCCAGATAACAAAAGCAGGTGTAACACCATTATATTTATTATTTCCGTGAGGTTTATCACCATAGTTTTGTCTAGGAAAATCCCATAATGTAGTCGATTCTATTTCCATATTTTTTATCTTTAAGAAATATAAAGTATTAGTATTATTGTATAATATATAATATATATATTTCCTTAACTCACCGTTAGAGACTATAAAAATTGATTTAACAAGTTATAAATACTGCATAAACGGCGTGCGTTTATATCTGCTTTCGCAGATATTCCCGTCTGCGTTTATCAAAGCATGTCTTTGATGCAGACGGGAATGACACCTTTTGGGTTAAAACCTCAATCTCCTCATAGTCATTCCCGCGTAGGCGGGAATCCAGATAAAAAATCTCTAACGGTGAGTTAAGGTATTTATTTATTTTAGTAACTTTTTTAAGTCATCAATAAACTTATCAAACATTTTTACCTTGCTGCTTTCTTCAATATCTGCTTCGCTTAAAACATAACTTCCGTCAGTGTCAACTTCAACAATGGCACGCCCTTTCTTTGCAGGCTTTTTAATCATTAACGTTCCATCCTCGTCTGGAGTTACGAAATAAACCTTAATATGCTTTGTTGCTTCATCAGAAGCAAGTTTTATTTTCCAATAACCAGTTTGTGCTATTCTTTCTCGCAAAGTTACTTTACTCGATAAAACGGCAACGATTTCGCTAGTTTTTGGGTCATAAATAACCAAATCAACATCAGGCAAATGCGAACCGAACTCGCCATAATCAACAATCAAATTTCTTTTTACCAAACTTAACTCTTTTGATAAATTGGCACCATTTGTTCGTTCTAAACTATTTCCATTTATAACTTGCAATCCCAAAGCCTCGACTTCATCAGTTATAATATACTCAATCATTTTTTCTAAATTTTTGCCCTTAAAAGCACGCCAAGATTGTTCGTGATCTTGTCCTGTAAAATCTTTCCTATGCTGCTCTTTTGCTTCTTTTAAAACATTTGAAATATGCCTATATGCTTGCACTCCGTATTTTTTCTTTTTTATTTTGTAAATTTCGATTAAATCTTTTATAGTCATAGTTTATTTTTCCATTATTAAAATATATTCTGTAGGATAAGCGGCTACTTTGTTTTTATCGCTTATTCTCGCAAATTTACCTGTTTTTTCATCTCTGACAGACGGCAAATTTTTTGATGGAATTTCTCTTTTGATAATATTGGCAATTTTCAATCCTAAATTTTGTAATTGTTCGGCAAAAACTTCAGCGTTTAATATCTCAACTCCTTTTAGAGCAGTATTCCCGATAACAATACAAGTTTTTCCGCCTTTTTTTAGCATTCTTTTCATTTCAACAAAAACCTGATTCATTTCGCTAAAATAAGTTGAAACTGCTTCAGCTGTTTTTTTATCTTTTTGCAATAACTCATTTCTAATTTTTTCTGCAAGTTCGCTATTTAAAGTCAAATCTTTTTTATTGTGATAAGAAGTACCGATAAATCTTTTGCGAAAATCGCTTAAATCATTTGTATATTTTAGCCACAAAGCAGTTAATTGGTGCAAATCGGCATACTCGTAAGAGGTGACATAAGGTGGCGAAGTAACAATCAAGCTAACGGAATTATCTTTGACTGGAATTGTCCTGGCATCTGTGCAATAAATTTTACTTGGTATTTCCAAATAATTTTTTTCTTTAGATAATTCATAGAATTTAGCATTTCCTTTAATCATCATTTTTATTTGTTTATAGAAAGTTTGTATTGGTTCAGATGGATTTTTATTCGGATCCCTTGTCGGTTTATTGCTTTTTTGTAACCAAATTGAGCAGTTTTTTAAAATATTAGAAAACCCGCAATAGAAAAAATCTCTAATTTCTTGGTCCTTAAATGTTAAAATCTCGTTAAAAATAAAAGCAAGTTTTCTTTTTTCTTCAGGCTTAAACCAATAATCGATTCTTTCGTGATCAGGGGTTTTTATTTTTGTTTCTTTGTCATAAGTATCTACTTTTTCTTTTAAAATAGCGAATGCCTTTTCAATTTTCTCTGGATCAATTGGAGTAGTCTTTACCTTTGTTATCAAAACAGCAACGGGATTTATATCGACGCCGACCGAAGGCCGACCCATTATTTTTGACTCAACAAGCGTTGTTCCGCAACCTCCAAAAGGATCGACGATTAAATCGCCTTCTTTTGTATATTTTTCCACTAAACGGGAAACTACTTGAGGAATAAATTTTGCAGGATAGCGATGGTATCCATGCGTAATACAGGCAGTATCCTTTCTAGTCTTATCAGAAAAAGACCACGAATAGTCAATTTTAGCTTTTAAAAATAATGCTGTTACTCGACTCATATTGTTTCTTAATTAAATCGTCCGCTTTAACATCTTACGCTGTTGTTCGAACCCCTCTCTGTACCGTCTTAATTTTGCTTTATTATTATCTCTGCATTTATCATAAAATGGCGGAGAGAGAGGGATTCGAACCCCCGGTAAGCTTTCGCCTACAATTGATTTCGAGT
>JAJZVN010000162.1 GCA_021845685.1 bacterium | reverse complement strand
CATTCTTAAATTATTTAACTGTTTTTTTCTTCTTGCTTTTTTTGATGTATTTTGCAATTAAAAAATCCCCATATTTGCAATTTAATTTTCCCCATCCAGGTGGGGAATTTTATATCGTTAAATTAAATTAATTTTCACATATCAACACCGATTTAAAACTAAATAAATCGGCGGAATATTTCCGCTATCACCCCCTTTTATTTTAATTGCTCCCCGTAGGGGACTTGCGCGCTTTTGCCGAAGGTAAAAAAAGCGCAAGTCCTAAGATGCTTTCCTGATAAGAGAGTTTTTCACCCTGTAGCTTTCTCCTTCGAACAATAAAAGATGAGAGTGATGGATAAGCCTGTCTATCATTGCGGCGGTCATCTCCTTGTCGTAGAAAATATTTATCCATTTGCTGAACTCTAGATTGGTCGTTATTATGACGCTCCTCGTTTCATAGCAATCGGATATTATCTGGAACAACAGCTGTGAGCCTTCTTTATCCAAAGGCACATATCCCCATTCATCCAATATAAGCAGATTGAGCTTGGAAAGTTTATTATAAAGCCTTCCCAGTTCGTTTGCTTTTTTTGCTTCGGAAAGCTTATTCACCAAAGAAGCCGTTCTGAAGAAACCGGTTTTAAAATCCATTCTGCATGCTTCTATGCCCAAAGCGGTCGCAAGATGAGTTTTGCCTGTTCCGGGATTACCGTACATAATTAAATTCTCTTTGTTTTTTATGAACTCTGCCGATTTTAAATCGACAATATTGATTTTATCCGGCAGAGTAATATCCGTGAATGAATAATCCGCTAATGTCTTCATTGCATAAAAACCGGCGGAACTTATATTTCTTGTTCTTCTTTGGATATCCCTGTGCTCTACCTCCATCTCGAAAAGCTTTAAAATAAATTCGTATTTGTCGGTTAATTCTATTTTTTTGATATTATCCACAAGGGTTTTACCTAACTTTAATTTCTTGCAGTTTTCTTCTATTCTTTTTATCATTTCTCCCCCATTAAAAACGTATCGTATTTTTTAATATCGATATTAAGGCTGTTTAAAGAAGGAATATAATCAGGCAGTTTCATCGGTTCCAAATAAATATCTTTAAAACTTCTGTTTAAAGCTATGACTGAGTCTAAATCCGTCGCATTATGCTCTAATGCTTTCTCTATAGAGTAAATGGCGGTCTCGAAATCAGATTCTTCGGTCAGCTGCGCAAGTAGCTTAAGCACTCCGGATTTATTTCCATTTTCCATAAACTTTTTGACGCTTTTAGGAATCATTTCATATATTCCGGAATATTTTAACGCCATCGGCTTTCTTGCAAGCTGGGTTAAGTAGGGAATCCACTTTATGGATTCAATCTTATCCCCGTAAAGCCTTTCGTGCCTAACTACTTCTTTGTAATCTTTGTTCAAAACTATTACCTCGTCATGAGTTTTTAAAACCGTTAACGTAGAATTTGCCTGAGAAGGAGAAGAAGAATAAATATGTCCGTCCATATGAAACTTGCCGTACGAATCGGTTCTTGCGGACTCGTACGACCCTGCGGAGAAAGGATTTAAAGGGAGAGGATTTAAATATTTCATGTCCTCTTTAAAAAGTTCCGATATATTTTCTTTTTTGGAATAATGGATTCTATCCGCATCTTTATCACATAAATTTAAGAGCTCTTTGTTGAAAATATTTATATCGTCAAATACAGGCATAGGCACCAGCATATTGCGCCTTAAATAGCCTACTTTGTTTTCTACGTTGCCTTTTTCATTCCCTTTGTTCGGATTGCAGAATACCGCCTCAAAGCTATAGTGTTCTTTAAATCTTACGAAAGATTCCGTTAATTGCCTGTCGTGTCCCTTGAGTATTTTCGATACCGCCACGCTGGTATTATCGAACCACTGGCGGTAGGGAACGCCGTTTATATGTCCGTAGATATTATTAAGGGCATAAGTAAAGCATTCGAAGTTTTCTCCTTTTAATAGCTGAGTATAGCCCGCGTTGCTGAAAGGGAAGGATAGCGTTAAATAAGAACCGTCACATAATACCTTTTTTTCCATAAACTGCGCTTTGCCGAAATCTATCTGCGATTCTCCTTCTTTATGCAGTAAAGGCAAAGAAGAATTATCGGTTTTAAATATCTCTCTTTTCTTTTCTTTTACATAGTAAGCCACTGTTCTGTAGCTTACGCCGAAATCCTGATATTTTTCTTTCAGTCTGTTAAAAACTCTTTTGGCCGTATGACGCTGTTTTATTCTCATCCGCTTATCACTTTCTATCCATGAATCTATTTCTAATTTGAATCCATCCAATTTGGCGTATTTAGGATTATCCTGCAACGGCTCTTTTCTGAAGTCGTCTTTGGTTAAGTATTTGCGGATAGTTTTTCTGTCAAAGCCTGATTCTTTTTCGATATTCGAGATATTTTTCCCTTCTTCGAAAAACATTTTTCTGACAGTTTCGATTTCTTTCATCTTTAGCATCTCCTGTAATTACCTCCTGATAAGTTTTATATTAAATATAAAACTTATCAGGATAAAATTCCCTGTAAAAAATATCAAATAATATTTTGCAATAGTGGGGAAAACCACATTGCAAAACTGGGGAAATTATTCTGCAATTATGGGGAATTTTATTTTACAATAAACAAAAAACCTAATATGAGATGTTCACTAAAAGATAAAATAAATCTTTGCGCTATGACAATTTCAATATATATATCAATTTTTCTGGCATGTTTTTTAACAAAATTACCGAACAATAATATTTCTTTATTCATATGCCCCTTTTGTATAATTTCATTTAATATTCTTATTACTATTTTTTTATTTTATCAAGCTATGATGAGAATGGCTTTTGCTAATCGCATAAACTGTGCAGTGATACAAAGAAACAGTGCTATTGAAACGTTAAGTAATCATCCTTAGAAATACATCCTTTCCGTCCCTAATTTGCCTACTAAAAAGATAGGAATAATCAAATTTTTGTAATATTTCTTGTTAGAAGCTATCATGGCTATTTCGTCGTCATTATAAACAAGATTCATTGCCTCGGAAAACCATCCTCTCTAATATGCTTTTTATACAATGACCTTTAATAAATTTTTATAACCGTTTTACGGTTCTACAGTTTTTTCTAAAAACCTTTCCACATAATACCGCAATATTTTAAATACGGGTCGCATATAATCTCTTTATTGTCAATTTCATTAATAATAGATATATAATATTCCATCATTCT
>JAJZVN010000161.1 GCA_021845685.1 bacterium | reverse complement strand
ACTTCAATTGGATTTTTTTTAAATACGATATAAATTTTTTATTTAATTCTATATTATTTGAAATTTTCTTTATTGTCGAATCATCTATTTCAAACAGACACGCTATTACAGTTTTTCTTCTCAATGCGAGAAACGAGTTCTCGCATATTTTGCTTCAATTGTTAAAAAAGGGAGTGAACATTAACGGTGCGATGGACATTATCAAGAATCCTGCTTTGAATAACAGTATTTTTTTATTTAAACGGTCAGAGCATGATGCTTTATGATATTTTCAAAATAACAAAAATATCAAGTTGAATTAGAAAAAATAATTAAAGATACATGCTCACTGGTCGGCATTAATATTTTATAAAGAGGTTTATATGGCAAAAGATTTTCAAAAAATTATATGTCCGAATTGTGGAACTGAGATTTCTTTAGATGAGGTCATTACTCATCAATTAAGAGAAGGGATTATGAAAGAGTTTTCTATCGAGCAGCAAAAAAAGCAAGCTGAATTTTTAAAGCGAGAGAATGAAATTAAAGAAAAAGCCATCGCGGAATCTCAAAAAAATATAGAAAAACAAGTTACAGAACAAACCAAATCAGCCGAAGTAAAATTGAAAAAAGAATTGCGTTTGGAAATCTCCAAAGAGAAGGAGACTGAAGTTAAAGCGATATCGGAGGAGCTTGAAGAAAACAGAAAAGCTCTCGCAGTGGCACAACAATCCGAGTTAAAGCTGAGACAAGAGAGGAGCAAATTTGAAAGCGAGAAACAAGCATTTGAACTCGATAAGCAACGTCAACTTGACGAGGAGAGAGAAAAAATAAAAAAGAAACCTTGAAAGCATTTGAGAATGAGAGACAACTATCCGATTCTAAAAAGAATCAGGAAATAAAATTATTGAATGAACAACTTGGGCAAGGCAAAAAGCAAATTGAAGAAATGCAAAACACAGAACTAAATCTCAGGAAAGAAAAAATAGCCCTTGAAGATGCGAAACGAGCTTTTGAACTTGAAAAACAAAGACAGTTGGATAATGAAAGGGAAAAAATTCGCCATGATGCTATAGAGAAAGCAGAAGAGGGAATGCGATCAACAATTAATGAAAAGGATAAACAGCTTCAGGATGCCATAAAGGTAAATCAAGAATTGCAAAGGAAACTGCAGCAAGGCTCTCAGCAGACGCAGGGCGAGGTGTTGGAATTGGAGTTGGAAGAAATCTTAAAATCCGAATTTTTATATGATGAAATAATGCCGGTTCCAAAAGGCGTTAGCGGCGCCGATATTATCCAGAAAGTAAAAGACCGTTCCGGCCGTTTATGCGGGCATATCGCTTGGGAATCTAAAAAGACCAAGGCATGGAGTGATGGCTGGATCCAGAAATTAAAGGACGACCAGCGAACGATAAAGGCTGATTTAGCTGTTATTGTGTCCGCGGTTTTACCGGAAGGTGTTAAAGGGTTTGTTTTTCGTGAAGGTGTTTGGATTTGCGATATTAAATTAGCCGTAGCTTTGGCGACGGCTCTGAGAATAAACTTGGAATCCATAACACGTGAAAAGGCAATGTCAATCGGCAAGAATGAAAAAATGGAAGTGCTTTATAGTTATTTAACAGGCATAGAGTTTAAACAAAGGGTAGAGGCAATCGTAGAAGCGTTTACTAATATGGATGAGGGGCTTAGAAAAGAAAGGTTGGCATTTGAAAAAATATGGTCTGAACGAGAAAAACAAATCAAAAAGGTGCTCACTAATACTGTCGGCATGTATGGCGATTTGAGCGGGTTGGTCGCCCTACCGCAAATCAAAAAGTTAGAATTAGGAGAGGAAACTATATAATAAACCCATAAATCAAGATGTGCTTTTCAAAGTTAAACTTCCCTCATTGTAAAAATATGTTATAATTTACATATAACTTACCCAATAAGAGATTATAAATAAATGAACGTATTAATGACTCTTCGGGGTTAAATATACCTGAGGAAGAAAAAATATAATATGCGTAAATAAATTACATGAAAATTATTTTATCGAAAAACAACCATTATATAAGATTGACTGATGAAAGATTTAACCATATTATAAAAAATCATCCAGAGCTAAGCGGGAAAGAAAATAATATTATAGAAACAATCGAGAATCCGGATATTATATTTGAAGGCAACTTTAATGAGCTTCTTGCCGTAAAGTTTTACGATAAAACACCCGTGTCCCAGAACAAATATTTAGTTGTAATATATAAAGAAATCGAAAATGACGACGGTTTTATATTAACCGCTTACTATGCCAGAAGATTAAACGACGGGAGGAAAATTATATGGAAACATTAAAATTAACGGAAAAAAAAGATAACCTGCAATGGGACTATGACGCTGATGCGGATGTGTTATATATATCGGTTGGACCGCCCGCTAAAGGGGAAGGGATAGATTTAGGAAACGATACCGTAGTAAGAATAAATCCCGAAACTAAAGAAATTATCGGTTTTACAATTATAAATCCCTTGAAAAAAACATTAAACGAATTAAATGTATCTGCAATTGCCGATAAAAACTATCGGCGCACGTATTGACCTATCTTTACGAAACGAAAATTTTCACTATAAACCGGACAGCTCTTCTTTTCAGAAATTTTTCAGGTAAGAAACAGGTAAGACAACAGATAAAAAATAGTCAAAAATTATATAAAAAACGATAAATCAAAATACCTGCCTAATATAATAAACAAGCGTGAATGCGGTTTTTATATTAATTTAAAATTTCTTTGACACGGTAGGGTCGGCGGTTCGAGACCGCCCGTGCCTACCAAGCAAAAATAGCTAAATTAAGCCTTTCACCGTAATTCATTCCATTTGACAAAAATGTAAAAAATAGGTAAAATTATGAAAATTTTACCTGCAAAAACTCCCACACTTTTTTATGAGAATCTATAAACGCTGAAATGTTTATTGGACTGAATTTATAGTCGATAACAAGCGTTATCAGATGTCCACTAAGACTAAAGACAAAAAATTTGCGGAAGAAATAGCGGCTGCTCTTCAGGCGGACGTGGTCAGGAATAAATTTAATATCCCCGCAAAATATAAAGCACAGTATTTATTTACGGAAACCTTTCAAGAATACTTAAAAACCCTTACGAATTCTCAAGGGGCTATCGAAAAGAAAAAATGGCATTATAAGCATTTTGTTAAAATATTCGGAGATAAAAACATTACAGATATTGACGTAAAAACTATCAATTAATCAGAAAACTTGAAATGCGGAATGAACATAAGAATAAAGGCAAAAAAGACAGTCA
>JAJZVN010000160.1 GCA_021845685.1 bacterium | reverse complement strand
AACTGGGAAAATGACTTTGAAATAAAATTAAGAGATATTCCCACAGATTTGAAAAAAAGAATTGTATCAGCCTTAAAAAATAGCCCTATAGTAATACCTTATATTAAAAACTTAATTTTAGACATATAACCCCGCCAACTACACCGAGAACTAAATCCAAAAAAACGCTTGCAATTATTGCAGTGTTATATTTTAATATGGTTGCTAAAGATATACAGTATAAATACGATTAATTCTATATGAAAACAAAAGATGTTGATATAAGAAATTTTTTAAACTCCGTAATTCTTAGAGAATATCTAAACGATTCCGATACTAAAATAATAAACGAATTTGATGTATGCCGCGGAAATGTCAGAATCGACGTAGCTGTAATTAACGGAAGCATTACGGGCTACGAAATAAAGAGCGATAGCGACACCCTGCGCCGTTTGCCGAACCAAATAGAACTATACTGCAAAGTGTTTGATAGAATCACGATTATTTGCGGGAAAATACATACAAATAAAATATTAAATCTTGTTCCTGAATGGTGGGGCGTTCTCGAGGTAACCGGCGATAAATATGGAATGAAAAAATCTATTATTCGCAATGCAAAAAGAAATAAATCAATTAATGCTTACTCAGTTTCCCAATTGTTATGGAAAAGCGAAGCATTAGAATTACTATCCTTATATGAATTATCCAAAGGGCTATCCAATAAAACCATAGACATTATATGGGAAAAAATAGCCAATAATATTCCTTTAGAAAAAATTCAAGAATTCGTAAGACTTAAACTTAAAAATAGGTCGAATTGGCGAGCTGATAAACAACAAATTCAATGTGCTGGTTTATCCCAATCTGTGCCCAGGTCGCTTGATTTCCGGCTGAAGAATTTAAATCGCTTGCTTTCTCAAATATCATGCGATCGCCAACGCTAAAATCTTTTCCCCTGAAAAACGATTCTTGACAAAGTATCGCGCAAGCGTCGTTAAATTGATGCATTCCCCTTTCGTGGTTTATCGATGAAAAACCCCTCCATATATAGTAATGGTCAGCTTTTGTATAGCGAAGTACCGGCACTATATGCCTAACGAATCCATTATACGGCAAATCAACATCCCTGGTGGCATAATCGCCATAAGCCAAGTTTTTAAGAAACGGTTTATTTTTTAAAAAATTCCATATTGTATAATCAAATCTTTCAACTTCCATTGAGTCTCCTCTTAAATTTTTTAACTTTTCCGAAGAGGGAAAAGCTCCAGCTAGTACGCCAATAGTTTTGTACCGAGAATCAGCTATCTGGGATAAAACATTTTCAGCAGCATAAAAATATACATTACTATCGATATCTTCCATATCTAAAAACAAACGCAACTTATCCGTAGTTAATTCCATATTTGCTATCATTCTATTAAGAACATCCGAAATATTAATATCCGGAGCAATTAAAGCTAACGGAATCCGGATTGCAAGGTCGTCGATATTCAAATTCTTTATAATTGAGTTTATAGCATTTGCGTATTCTTCTGAACGTCCAATGCCTGTCATAGGAATAGCATTAATATTTTCTTCCACGCAATAGTTCATGGTTTCAGAAATTATATCTCCAATATCGTTATACTCATTATCTAAATACATAAAATCAAGCATTATCGTCATTTTTTTCGGTAAATACAATTTTAAATTAGAAACTATTTTTTTCGGATTAATTTCTTCTTCAGGAATAATTTCGAAAATTGGTAATATTTTTGTTTTAGTATCCTCTTTTAAATCTCTGAGCGCAATAAAAGAAGTTCTTTTATTTTTAAGGACAGGATAGTATAATTTACTCATAGTTTTCACCAATAATAACTTTTAAAATTAATAGTCTTTATCTTTACTTTGTCATATAATAACCCTAAGCCATTTTCTTTTTAAGATTTCCCGCATTTTTTCTGACTCTCCTCTCTTTTTTTAGCAGACCGTAAGCTAGCTCGATATTGGTTTTAGCTACATATATAAGATTCTCATCGTTAAAATCGTATATTTCCTTTAGCATCATAATTTCTTTTTCGAGCTCGGGATCTAAAGATTGGCTTGTAATTGGTTTTTTAAGGTCTAAAAAATATTCAATAGGAACATTAAATAAATTTGTTAATTTTAGAAGATTTTCTATAGGGATTCTTGTATTTCCCTTTTCATATCTCTGAATTTGTATGTATTCAACATCAAGAGCTTCTGCTACTTTACTCTGTGTTAATTTTAGTTCATTTCTTTTTTGCTTTATTTTAAATCCGATATATTTGTATAAATCTTTATTATTATTTTTTTGCATTGGTTTTATAATGCTTAATTTTTGGATTGCATTAAATTTTTAATAGGCCGGGGCGGTAACTGATTATTACTATATGCGTTTCCGCAACTTACACCGCCACCGCAACAATCTTTAGCCGGTATCCCATAAGAACAGCCAGTTTTAGGATTTATACCGACCATAGAATCAGCCGTGGAAGCACAACCGGAAAAGGCTAAAACTGGGATTAATAAGAATATCGCCAATAGTATAGTTTTTTCATAATTATTCCTCATTTTTAAAATTATAAATATCATAGAACAAACTATTACAAATTAATCTAAAACACTACATCTTAAATATATTATTTTTTACTTGACAATAAATCTAATTAGTTATATTTTTATAAATATAGACTTTAAAATAAAAATGAGGTAATGCAATGGGCTTCAATAACCATATAATCAGAACTTACTGTTACAGTATTAATATCCCTATTAAAAGTTTCGCCGAACAAATAGGAATTTCTGGAACACACTTATTTAATTATATCGACGGCAAGAATAATATCTCGCCGGCAGTCGCCGAAAAAATTGAAAAAATAACCAAAGGAGTACTTCCGGCGGATGCCCTTCTTGCGCTTAATAAAAAAAAGACGAGGAAAAATCCATGAAGGGATGGGAACATAAGACAACCACTATCGCGATATACACGGCTACGTTCAGCGCGGCCGCACAGAACCTTGATTCTTTAACCATGAAATATTTCTCCGTCGGTTCGGCGGCGGCCTTTTTCGGCTCGTTTTTTCCGGACCTCGATATTCATATTTTTAAGGAAGGTACTTCGCCTCGCGGACTCATAAGAATTAAAGGACACCGCGGAATTATGCACTACTATAAAACTTATGCCATAGTATATCCGATTTTCGTCATCGCCCTAATCATAGCGCGTTTATTTTATAACTTCGACCATATGTTTTTTTTAATTATATACGCCGTTACTTGTTTTTTCTTTGCGGTTATGATGCATATCGCCGAAGACGCGCCCACGAC
>JAJZVN010000159.1 GCA_021845685.1 bacterium | reverse complement strand
TATTAAGTATTAAGCTGTTTATGCTCATTTTTAATATTATAAAATTTATACTATAAAAAATAAAAATTCATTTAGATATTTTCTATATTTCTATTTCTATATTATAATATTATAATTAGATTTATTGTAATATCTGTTATAATTTCTATTTATGAAAATTTTATAGAATTCAGATTAATATTTTTATTATAACATTTTTTTATAGCATTAATTCTACGTTTTAATAAAGCAAATAAATAAATACATCCCCTTTATTGAAAGAATTTGGATTGATAGGAGAGAGCCTCGAATCTATACTAATTTCATTCGGAAGCACAGGATTAGAAATAACATATTCTACTCTTAAATAAAAAAGTTATAACGGTTATAAAGAAGAGGAAGTAAATGTTTTTCATTAAAAAACTTATAGAATCTGTATTATAATATATATATACCTTATAACTTATAATACGCTTTATATTAATATAATAGTGATATACAAAGAAAATATAGGTAATACGGATGAAACGGAGGCATATAAATATGAAATTTATAACAAGCAAAGAATTAAGGAATAATCCTTCAAAATTATGGGAATCCGGCGCAGGCGAGACCGTAGTTACAGTTAACGGAAAGCCTAAGGCAATAGTAATAGGGTTGGACGGCGACGATGTAGAAGAACAGCTTAAATCGATAAGAAGGGCAAAAGCGGAATCCGCATTATATAACGGTAAAAAATCCCAAGGAAGCACTAAAACAACCGATAAGTAATCCTACTTGAAAATAATAGCATTTTAATATATTATTAAAAAATATGTGTTACATTACATAATAATATATAGGAGCGCTTTTGTTTGAATAATAAAATGAATTTAGATAACAAAAATAGTACGAATAATAAAAATCATAACGATATCTCAGTATTAATATTGTCCTGCCCCGATAAGAAAGGAATTGTCGCTTCTGTTTCTAAGGCGCTTTTTGACGGCGGAGCTAATATAATCGAATCTAATCAACATTCCACAAAGCCTCCGAATAGACATTTTTTTATGAGAATAGTTTATGAATTAGATGTAAATACCGATAAAGATAAAAGTATGTTCGCTATAAAAAACAAGTTAGATGAAATAACATCCGAGTTTCATATAAATTATACAATAGGTGACTTATCGGTTAAAAAGAATGCGGCAGTATTCGTTTCAAAAGAAGAGCATTGTCTTAATGAACTTTTATGGCAAAAGAATGCAGAGGACATTCTGTTAAATATTAGCTGCATAATTTCAAATCATACAAATTTATCAACCATAGCAAATTTTTATAAAATACCTTTTATTTATGTCCCTTGCGATAGCGGTTATTTTGGCACATTTAGCGCATCGGATAACAACTCATATGCTTGTAATAGCGGATATAGCTGTAAAGTAGTAGATAATAAAACGATGATAACAAAACAGGAAGAGATAATTCTTGAAAAAATAAATAATTTTGATGTAGATTTTATTATACTGGCAAAGTACATGAGGATTTTTTCAGGGCAATTTATTAATTCATTCGGTAAAAAAATTATAAATATTCATCATTCATTTCTGCCTTCCTTCCCCGGAGCAAAACCTTACGAACAGGCATATGAAAAAGGCGTTAAAATAATAGGCGCGACTGCCCATTTTGTTAATGAAAAATTGGACGACGGACCTATAATAGAACAAGATATTATAAGAATAACCCATGAAGATAGCCCTGATGATTTGAAAAGAAAAGGGAAAATAATAGAAAGATTAGTATTGGCAAAAGCCGTAAAGTTGTTTATTGAAGACAGAATTATAGAATACGGCAATAAAACTATAGTTTTCAACTGAATGAATATATAAATAAAATATTCGGTTTAACCGCAAACTCAATTGACAGTGAGCGAATAAATAAGTCAATGACCCAATGGCCATATATATTGATGTTATGTTTAATGATAATAACAATTATATTGTCTATGCTATATTTTTTATGTCTTTTTAATAATTGTGTCAAATATATTCTTTTTCATTCCTATTTTTAGGAATGAAAAAGAATATATATTTATCTTTCCATTTTCCTATTACTTTCATATCTTTCATATAGAGATAATCGTTTTATAAGCCGAGCAAATAAATAAATCTGACCACTTTTCTTTATTTTTACCCCTTTATTTTTAAACCAATAAAAATAAAAATTAAAAATGGTGTCCTAAAAATGGTGTCCGATTTTTTTATTTTTAAAAAGGAAGGCAAAGTATGTTTGGCACGGGCGGCTTGTCCGCAAACGCAGGCGAGAGTGATAGAATAAATAAATTTGGCACCTTTAATTAATTCTTATTTACTTATTTTGGAGGTTTATTATTATGGACACTACAAGCATGTCCGTTAAAGGACACGAAAAAATTACATCATTCGGCGATATATTCTTCTGCGGAATTGAAAAAGCATGCCTTTTTCAGCAGAAGAATATGGTTCTAATAGCAGATTTTATTAAAAAATTAGGCATTGAAGAAAGATTAGATTCTTATCTTCCCAAAGCCGGAAGCAACAGAGGTTATAAACCCTCCCAAAAAATATTGTCATTCCTATCTTCCGTTATGTTATCCGGCGAAGGCAGATACGTTATAATATAGGCCGTCTAAGAAAAGACGATACTATTAAAACGATATGGGGATTAAATAATATGCCTCACAGCACTAAAATAGGCGAATGGTTTTTAAAGAACGGAGAAAGTAAAGGAGACTTTGCAACGGGAAAGACCAAAAAAATAATAGACGATATATCCTTAAATTTAGTCGTAGAAGCATTAAAAGAAAAAAATATAAAAGAAGCAGTATTCGATGCCGACGTTTCCCTGATAGAAGCCAACAAGAAACATATTCTTTTGCAGAAAAAGCATGCTTTTTCAATACACGCAAAAGAATATATCAAAAGAACATATAAAGGCTTCAGGGGTATGGGTTCTTGCGAATTAGAATTTAAGAATTTAACCGAAGAAAAACAGATATCCGGGTTTTAGTTTCAATCGTTAATTCAAAAATTACGGTTAATGCCGCGATAGAAAAAAGGTCGATAGAACTTGAAAAATTAAATTTTTATTCCTACGATGCGCTGCATATTGCATGCGCAGAATATATAAACGCCGATATATTGCTTACTATGGATGATTATTTATTAAAAAAAGCAAAACAAAATATAAGCGCCGTTAAGGTAAAAATCGAAAACCCTGTTATATGGTTAATGGAGATAATAAAAAATGAATATTAAAGAATTAGACCCTGTTCAGATAAGAAAATTAGGGTTAAAAGCATTAGCCGAAACTTTAGGTCCGGT
>JAJZVN010000158.1 GCA_021845685.1 bacterium | reverse complement strand
AATTCTTCATCATTAACAAGACTGTCGAATATTTCTTTGAATTTATTTTTAAAAAAATTTTCCCAATCCGTTATATCTATATTTGGAATATTAATACTATAAGGTATCAATCTTTTTTGATAGTCGATTAAGTTTGAGTTTTTTTCTTTATATTCAGAATATGATGACCTTAATACTAAATTTAATTTTTCATCACTAATGGGTAAAATAATCCATATATTGTTATTTGTTTTTGTTATGCGCGATAAAATTTGGAATAGGTTTAATGCTTTTAATATATCTTTGCTGGTTAATCTATCGAAATCTTCCAGATTTATTAAAATTTTGTTTTCTTTTTTTTCATCGTCTAAAGTTATAATTTTTTGAAATATATATTCAAAGTCATAGTTTGTGAAATCAAAAGACTTAGACATTATATTGCTGGATATATCAATCTTTTTTGTAAAAAATGGCATTATAAAAAATTCGCTATTTGGAATTAAAACAAATAAAATTAATAACGATAGTATTGCCACAAAGGTAAAACTTAAAGGCAAAAAAATAAAATATAGAATCAGAATAATGCAAGCAAAAATAAGTTTAAGATTCCAATTTAAACCAATCGGAATCTTTTTATTAATATTAATCTGGTTTGAAATATAATCTTTAAATGTAATCTCATTATTATATAGCTTTGTTGTATCTTCTTTTTTATATACTTTGTTGCATATATTAAACTTATTGCAAAATTCTAAAAGAAAAGCCCTATTTAAAAAATCATCTTTATGTAGCCATGAATTAAATGTAAAAACTTTGAATTCAGGATTGTTTTTTTCTAATATTTTGACGACTGTAGACTTTCCGGAACCCCATTCACCGAATAAACCAATAACGTGTTCTTGTTCTGGCAAATAAGAGTTGTCATTAATAATAGAAGCTATTGTTTTTGCTATTTTTTCGTGCAAATTCCCTAATTCGTCTTTGCTATTAGGAAATTCCGAAAGTAATCTATTATTATATTCAGGCATGATTATTGAACAATAAATTATGTTTAATAAAATTGCAAGTCAATAAATTTATCAACTTTTAGGATATTTACAAAATATTGAAAGTCAAATAATTATAGTCTTTTTTTTATACAATAAATATAATTTATCTTGCCTTATCCTAAACTTGGTTCCATGATTGTGGCCAGTGCGAGCGTCAAAATCTACCAAAATATTTCCATTTTCTATTTGATTTAAAAATTCTTCGAAATAAAATTGTTCTAACATCATAACTTTTGAATACTTATAAAATTCTTTTTTGTTCTCATTTTTAACTTCGGCTTGCACATAAAAGCAATTTAATAATTTTGTTCCGGCTTTATGCTCTAAATCGTCGAATCCCCAATACGGTTGTGGATTCAGTTCTTTTAATCCGACCAAATTTTTTACCGATTCCAACCACTTCGAATGTCTTTCGTCAACGGCTTTATAATCGAAAGAAATTAAAACTTTTCTTTCCTTTCTATCGATGACTACCATAAAACCGCGATCGCTCCTATTTTTTCCGTGAATAGTTTGCCTGAAACTCATTTCTCCTTCGGAATATCTTCTGCCGGATTCTTTATGTTCCCATCCATATTTAGGCAATAAAATTTGAGGTACGAAACGAATCGCTCTTGGCGACGGTTCGCTATGGAACAATGTGGTTAAGGACGATGAATTAATACGTTGCGCTTTCAATTCCCATTCAGCCGCATTCGGAATAGGCAGATTATTTTCTTTAATGCCGAGCAGATATTCCAAAGTGTTTCCTATTCCGCCTTGATTACCCTTTCTGGCATTTTCGATCCAGCCGGATTCTGAAATTTCCTTAAGCCTTTCAATTAGTTTTTGCTTCGTGTAAATTAGGGGTTCATTCATATATATAGTAGTTTCCCTTGTTGTAGATGAGATTTGATCCTTTCTTCCGCCATATTGCAATAATCGGGAGAATTATCTATTCCTATATAATTGCGGTCGAAATTTATCGCAGAAATTGCCGTAGTTCCAGAACCCATAAACGGATCTAATATTATTTTCGCATCTGTAGATGAAATTATCCTGTCAATAAGACTAACAGGGAAAGCCGCCGGATGCTCATTTTTTAATTCTTGGGTAAATTCCCAAATATCGCCATAAGAGTTCGCTCCGCGCACTAACTTAAATTTAGGCTTTGCAATTAGATAAATAACTTCATAAGTAGGCAAAAAATAGCCGGGATTAAAATTAAAGCCTCCTTTTCTTTTCCAGATAATAATTTGCCGGACCGGAAAGCCTGCTACTATATCTTGCCTGTCTTGCAATAGACCCGCCTGCACCCGCCATTTATGATTATAAAAAATTGCGCCGTCTTCCGATAACATTCTCATCATCTGAGTCAAACAATTTCTTTGCCACTTTACGTATTTATCATGCGGCATACAATCATCGTGATTTGAATAGCCTTTTTGTAAGGCGGCGTTTGCCCATTTGCCGGTTTTGCTATTTTTCATACCGTTACCGGTAGAATTTTTTAAGTTATAAGGAGGAGACGTTATAACTAAATCGACCGATTCATCGGGAATCTGTTTCATTACTTCTATGGCGTCACCGCATATTATCTTATTAATAAAATCTTCGGGAAATTCCATATATTTTTATTAAAATTTTTTAAATGTTAAACTATTTAAATATTAAGAAAAGATGAAACTCTGAATAAATATAATTTTAATATTATAATAAATACCGCCCATTATGCAAGGAATTTATATTGTTTTATATTTTATTGTTTTTTTATTAATACGGCATATAAAATTATATAAAAATTTAATTCCCACAATACTATAATCGGAACTTTTCGCCTAAAAATAGACCCTAAAACCGTAAAATTTTATCGTTTTTTTATTATTGCTTGCCTCTTTACTTCCGAAAATAGTTCATAGTAGGAAGCAAATTTTAAATTGATTTTTCTTTTGATTTTTTTTATTTCAAACGGTTTTTGTTAAATTTACGGAAAAAAATACGCTTAGGGGAATTTTTAAAATCTAAGACGGTAGAACCGGAAGAACAAGTTAGTATCAAAAACGGTTATAATACACGTATAGCAACCAGAACGCAGATTTAGTAAGAAACGCCGTCTTAAGGGCTACGATGAGATAACAAAGAACAAATTAAACAAACGGCGTAATACGAACAAATAAACAAAGGAGCGATTTATATTAATTAAAATTTATCATATATTCAGCCTTTTAAGCCGCAGAGCCATTCATCCGTTCCTATTACCCTGCCGAACCGCACCTGAGTTACTAATATAGCCCTGTGCAGTTCTTCGGCGGTAACGGAACCGGC
>JAJZVN010000157.1 GCA_021845685.1 bacterium | reverse complement strand
TAAAACTTGTTCTACTCCAGACTGCGGATATATCTATAAAGACCTTAAGCTATCCGAAAGAGCTTGGATATGCCCGCAATGCGGAGTCGTCCACGACAGAGATGTAAATGCAAGTATTAACCTTTTTTTCGAAGGATTAAATTTAACCGTAGGGCAGGGACTGCCCGAATTTACGCCTGCGGAGTATGCTCCGGCGGGATGCCAGAATATCGGTATTAGCCGTCATACAATGAGGCAGGAAGCCTGCGCCTTTAGGCGTAGGTAGTTCACCCGACGGTTTGGTACGGCATCAAATGGTTGGAAATCAAATCGCCGTACGTTTTAACGGCATTGATAGAAAAATTGTTTGGTTGCGGCATTCAATTCAATCAAGAAATTATAGACGCTTTAATGCAAGAGAGAAACGAAAATTATGAAGAAATTGAAATAGTAGAACGTCTTAAGGAATGGGATAACCGATACAGGGAACAAACGTTCACCTTTCAGGAAGAATATATCAAGGCGGGATTTGCCGAAAAAGTTTTTGAATAATAATTTTAAAGGGAGTGAGCCGATATGTCTGAAAATTTTTTTTATCTCAACAATGATTTTCATAATGATGCGAGAGTAAAAATATTTAGAAGAGCGCCTCAAGGTGATACTTTTATTTATCTTTGGATTTCTATGATATCTTTAGCCAGTAGATTTCCAAATGCAGGAGGAATATTGCTTGTAACAGACAATGTTCCCTATACCCCAATGTTTTTATCTTCTGAATTAAAAATAAAACTGAAAACCATAGAAACAGCGTTAACGATTTTTGAAAAATACAAAATTATTAAACTTGTCAAATATAAAGGTTTATACGCATTTAAATTGTTAGATTTAGGTATTATATATAAATTCCCAGTCGCATCAAGGTTCATTCCTGAAGATATAAGTATTGAAGTTTTTCAAAGGGACGGTGGAAAATGTGTAATTTGCGGAAGTAATCAAGAATTGCAATATGATCACATTTTTCCTCATAGTAAAGGAGGAACAAGTACTGTGGATAACTTAAGGCTTTTATGCAAAGATTGTAACTCATATAAAAGGGATAAAATAGAGGAGTATGATTATGTCTATGATTAAATGGATAAAAATATCTACTAATATTTTTGACGACGAAAAAATAAAATTAATAGATGGAATGCCGGAGCGAGACACTATTTTAGTTGTATTATTTAAAATATTTGTTCTCGCCGGAAAAAGCAATAATTCAGGTGAATTGCTTTTTTCAAATAAAATTCCCTATACAGATGAAATGTTGTCCACTATATTTGACAGACCGCTAAATTCAGTAAGATTAGCCTTATCGGTGCTTGTTCAATACGAAATAATAGAATTATTAAATAAGGATGAGCAGAAAATTTATTGTTTGAAAAACTGGAGTAAATATCAAAATATTGACGGTATGGAAAGAGTGAAAGAACTTAATAGGCAAAGAGTTGAAAATTATAGAGAAAAACAAAAACTTTTATCGTTAAGTTCAAAACATGCAGAATCCGAAATTTATGAATTATATAAAAAGGGATATACACTTAGGGATATTGGAAAAAAATTTAATATGTCAAAAAATACAGTGTCGAGAATTATTAAGAAAATTGAAAATTTATTAAAAGAAAATAATAATATGCCTGATCAATGCGATAATGAAATATTCCAAAATAATTCTAATATCGACAAGCAAGAAGATAGCGAATATGATTCTGATAATAAAACCGGCGAGACGCAACTGTCCCACAACTGTCCCGCAACTGTCCCATATCTGTCCCAAGATTGTCCCTGTGTTGTCCCTATGTTGTCCCACGACGGGACAAAAATTACCCCAAAAACTGTCCCAAATTTTGTCCCAAGGGACAATGCAAATGCAAGTGAGAGTAAGGATAATTGCTGTAACGTTACAAGTAATGTCTCTGTAACGTTACGTAACGCCTATAAGAATAAGAATAAGAATAAAGATATAGATTTAGAAAAAGAAAATACAGAAGAAGAAGATTTACGCAACGACGAAAAACGCCGTTGCGTTGTAATACCGGAAAATATAATATCTTTCAATCCTGAAAATAATAAAATGGAAATCCCCGAAGCACTCATAAAAATTTTACAATCAGCATATCCGGATGTTGATTTAGAATTAAAGTTTAAAGAAATGTCTTTATGGCTTATGAGCAATCCGGAAACAGTATTGGATATACAAAAAAACAATGCAGGCAATTTTATGAGATTTGCCGTGAAATGGCTTTTTAACGAAAAAACTAAAACCAAAGCTAATGCTAAAACTAAAAAAGCAACAAAATACAATATTTCTTTTGATTCTGAAATAGCAAGTTTTACTGGTTTAACTGAGGACTACCTAAATATTTTAAAATCGAAATTTCCATATCTTGATATTTATTTAGAAATTAAAAAAATGGAGTCTTGGTTATTAAACAATCCTTCAAAAAGACCGGCGAGCGATTATATGCGTTTTATAAATAACTGGCTTACAAGGGCGCAGGATAATAAATCCTTAAAATCGTCGAATAATTATTCTAAAAGAACTTGGGATGAAATAAGAACCGAAAAAAATAACGAAATTTCAAAAAGGCTCGAAGAAAAGATTAAAGCGGGGTTATTATGAACAATGATGAAAAATTAAGGATTAAAAACGCATTAATGGTGTGCGCCGAACTCTTTAACAGGAATTTATCCGAAGGTGTTCTTGAGATTTATATCAGTTCTCTTAAAGAATATCCTATCGATAATGTCCTTCACGCTTTAAAATCCTGCACGCAGGAAATATCATATATGCCTACTATCGCCGATATATTGAAAAAAGTTAAAAACAAGACTGATATTCATGTTATGGCGGAATTAGCTTGGAGTTACGTTTTAAACGTAATAGACGTATGCGGCATATATGAAAGCTTTACTTTCAAGGATAAGGCTATTAGAAAGGCGATTTCGCTTATAGATTATGACGTAGAATTATGTGGGTGTAACAGAACGGAAACCCACTGGAAAAAAAGAGATTTTATCGAAAGTTATAAAGTTTTTGCGGAATCCAACGGTAATTACGACGCCCCGAATTATTTTTCAGGGATAATAGAAATTAATAACGAAAAATGGGAAGATTTCAAGGGAAAAATATACGTTGCCGAACTAAAGCAGTTTGTAGAACAGGAAGATATTATGAAATTAATCGACGGTTACAAACCGAAACTGTCGCTTGTCGATAGGAAACCAAAAAATCAAATAGCGGGGGTCAAAATTAATGCATAGCGAAAATCAAAAAAATCAAATAGTCATTGATTTGCCTTTCGTAGCACCGTCT
>JAJZVN010000156.1 GCA_021845685.1 bacterium | reverse complement strand
CTTTATTGCGCTGGTCAAAACTTAAATTTATAAAATCAGTTATATTATCTTTTGTTATTAAATTATATTTTTTTATTTTTTCATAAAAAATATCTTCTATATTTTCAAAATCTTGCGTTACTGCAGGATTCATATGCGTTATTAAAAAAGATTTATTTTTTTTAAAACATTTAATCAATTCTTTATCTGTAACGCTAAGGTTAGATATAATTTTATTGGCTGATTCAATATATTTAAATATTTTATTTGGATTAGCAAATATATTTATATTGCCAAAACTTAAAAAAACATCAAAGTCATAATAATTATCATTACGCTTAAAAGTAGGTGTAATTTTTAATCTAAAAAATGTTCTAATTTTTCCAACATCAATTAAAATCCTTATATTATTAAAAATATCTGATTTAAAATTTAACAGTTTATTTTTAATAATATCTTCATTAGTTAAACAAGAATTTACAAAACTAAACGAAGCATACCGTTCCTCATCCGCACACTCAAATTCATAGCACTTAAAATTTTTATATTTACACTTAAGCTCTTCGCAAATATTTGAAAAATTCATTGTTTGCTCTCCTAATTTAAACGGTACATTCCAAAAATAGTGTCCCCCCGGATCTTTCTACAATTTTATAATCTAAAATGGCTATTTTCGCGTTAATAAAATTTAAAAAGTCATTATATATATATTTATAAATGTCGTTAAATTCATTTAAATTAAACCTTTCACGATTATTAATATAATCATAAATATCTTTAATACTAGATATTGCTTTATTTTCAGGCATTTTAAAATTGACCATATAATCCCTTGAAAAATCTATTATATTATGAATATCTTCAGAATCTAAAATTTTTTCTGATTTAATTATAACATGTAAAAAACATAATTGTATATTTTTAGTTTTTTGAGTAAAAAAATCACAATTAAGAACAAATTTGTAATGATCTACTTTATTTATACAAAGCTCAATATCGATATAATCACTGTAATAATCATTATTTAATAACTTATTTTTTATAACATTTTCTTGAGGTTCACAGTTAATTTTTAAATTATATATTTTTGTAATATTAAAGTTAATATGTTTAGAAAAATTTTTTTCATAATCTTCTAAAATTGCTTTTATTTTATCCATAAATTTCTCCTGAATACGGAATAACCGTTTATATAAATTTAATTAATAATTTATTATATATTAAAAAATAAAAAAAATCAAAATGGTACACCGAAAGGGACTCGAACCCCTATTGCCCGGTTATCGGCCGGGAATTTTGACCGGTTAAATTATCGGTGTATAAATGGTACGCGTAATTGGAATCGAACCAATATCATACCGCTTGTAGGGCGGGTGCTCAGCCTTTGAGCTATACGCGTATTTGTTGGTGCCCCTTAGAGGATTCAAACCTCTATTGCACGGATAGAAGCCGCGTGTCCTATTCGGTTAAGCGCGCTTTAGCGCGCTAGCGCTCCGCTTAAACGAAAGGGGCAAAAAAAATATGGTGCCTCAGGCAGGACTCGAACCTGCATGTCTCTATTAAGACACCGGGGTCTAAACCCGGAACGTCTTCCAATTCCGCCACTGAGGCGTGGAGCGGGTAACAGGACTCGAACCTGCATTTTCAGTTTGGAAGACTGAAGCTCTAACCTTTGAACTATACCCGCAAAGGCTTCAGACGGGACTTGAACCCGTAATATCTTACAGATGCCAGGCTCTCGCCTGGTGCGTTTCCCAATTCCGCCACTGAAGCCGTAATTAATATTGGTGCCCCTTAGAGGATTCAAACCCCTATTCCGCGGTTCGAAGCCGCGCGTCCTATTCGTTAAACGAAAGGGGCAAAAAATATGGTGGACCCTATGGGAATCGAACCCAGATCATCCGGTTGCAGGCCGGATATAATTCCGTTATACTAAGAGCCCATTTGGTGCCGAAGGCCGGAATCGAACCGGCACGGATTTCTCCAAGAGATTTTAAGTCTCTCGCGTCTCCCAATTTCGCCACTACGGCATTATAAAATTATATATCCCTTCACAAAATGGTACCGAAGGCCGGAATCGAACCGGCACGGATTTCTCCAGGAGGTTTTGAATCTCCCGCGTCTCCCAATTTCGCCACTACGGTATATGGTGCCGCCGAATGGAGTCGAACCATTTTCTATGGATTTTCAGTCCATAGCTTTTCCGTTAAGCTACAGCGGCGTGGGTGGAATGATGGGATTCGAACCCATACCTGCTTGATTCACAGTCAAACGCTCTGCATTAAGCTACATTCCACATGGAGCCTATAGAGGGATTCGAACCCCCGACCCGCTGTTTACAAGACAGCCGCTCTTTATCCAACTGAGCTATATAGGCATTAAAAAACCCGCCGAAGCGGGTTTTAAAAAAATATAAAAATTTTTAAAATCCCGATATTTAAGTTAGAAGACAAAAATCTCCCGTTAACAAAAAAATATGTGTTCTAAAAATCTGTAAAATATTTTTATTCATAATAAAGCCTCTAAAAGAATATGTTAGCTAAATTAAACATTATTGCAAACTAACATTACAATTATTATAATATATAAAAAAATTTTTGTCAAGTAAAAAATTTGATATTTTTAAAAAAAATGATATAATATATATATGAGTATGCTAATTAAGATAAAACCAGAGCAAAATTTTAATTTATTAAAATATTCTTTTACATTCAAAAGTAAAAAGGATAATATATATCTATACGATTGTTCGCCGTTGCTTAACGATTATGACGGGTATTTGCATTGGTCTTTTTTCGAGTTGGATAAAATAGATATTAATAAATATTTTAATAAAGATATAGTAGATATGTTAGATATAAAAAACATAAATAATTGGGTTTTTAAAATGGATAAAAAAAATATAATTAAACCTGATAATCAAACATTAATAAAAAGAAAAATATTAAATAAAAATATACAAAGTTTAAATGTAGAAATTAAATTTAATATAGCAATGAATGAGTACCCAAGTATTGTTTTCGTGATAACAGTAAACGATGAAATATTATATGCTGCCAGAATTGGGGATCCAATATATAGAAATAAAGGGAATGGATTTATAATGTCGGCTATTGGAATATATGATATATTAAATCAAAATATAGAGTATGATAAATTTGTAGATTTAGATATAAAAGAAAAGAAAGATATAATAAATAAAATAATATTAAATAATAAAAAATTTAATAAATTTGAAACTGAAGATTATACTAATATTATATGAATAATGTTTATGTTAATCGGTAATGAATTATCTTTCTAATAATATTTTTAAACTTGCGTTTTAAAAGGTATATTTACCAATTAATTTAAATAAGATCGGAA
>JAJZVN010000155.1 GCA_021845685.1 bacterium | reverse complement strand
GTTACCGTCGGCGGACACAAAATAGAAGACGAACAGCAGGTTTTAAACCAGAATAAAAGCGTTTCTCTTTTATTGTCTATGCTTCAAAATAAAGAATTTAAATTAGACAAAGAAACATTCTGTAAACTTAATAAAATAGTTTCGGTTGGCGAATCCCTCAAACCGGGGGAATTCAGAACGGGACAGGTAACAATCGGCGGAACCGATTATATTCCGCCTAAAGCGGACAAATTAGACGAGCTGTTTATTCAAGGCGTTAAAAAAATTTCAGGGGTTGAAAATCCGGTTATACGTTCTTTCGTATTTTTCGGGTTTGGAAGCAGGCATCAGTTCTTTTGGGACGGAAATAAAAGAACAAGCAGGCTTACGGCTAACGGCATTTTACTTGAAAACGGTTTTCAGGCTTTAAATATTAAAGCAAAAGACGCGCTTGAATTCAATAAAGCTATGATAGAGTTTTATAATTCAGGCAGTTATAACGTTTTACTGTCTTACCTTTTGCCTTATTACGAACGTTCGCTGTATATATCCTAAATTATACCCCTCTCTCTCCTGTCCAGCAAAAACTAACTTGAAAACCATAAATTAAAAATAACGAAATTTTATATTTTATCGACAAACGTATTCGTTAGTCGGCTTTTTACCTCTGTTAATAATAAATTTTCTCAGCATATTTTTTCAATAATATCTTCGTATTCCTGCCGCCAATCTTTTTTCTATCAGTAAAGAAAGTACCCAATTTCTTATATCATCATGATCATATAAGTATAGAGACCTATCTTAAAATAAAAAGGCAAAGATAGAACTGTCCACGCTCCATAAGCGACAGTCAGTCAACCACAGAACAATAAGTATGTCGAATATTGCTTTTATTTGTTATATTCTGGCAAACCATTTGCGGAAACTTTTTGGATCGCAATCCCTTATAAATCAGGGAAATATTCTTAGGTGTGACGGATGCCCACGCCCTGTTATGACGGGGTATTGGTCTCAATCCCTTATAAATCAGGGAAATATTCTTAGTTATATAGATACGTATATCCGTTAAATTTTTGATTATTTAAACAAGCTTACCCTGCTCATTAGCCGACTTAATAACTCCGTGATTAGCCGTAAAAAGTTTAACTCCTTCAAGAGATGAGAAATCCCCGTCGTCGGTCAATATGTTAATGATACCATGGGTTTTAGTCGCAGAGACTAAAAATACGTCGTAACCGTCGAGCATGCTGGTCGATATAAGGGAAACAGAGCTCTCAACGGAAGATATATCCACGTTTAATTCTATCATTTCGGTCGCAAGGCTTACAGCGCTCCAGGCTGAATTTATCTCTTCTATCACGTTATTTCTTTCGAATTGGTAATTATGGCGATATTCTTTTCTGGTAACTTCAGGATAAAGGTTGGAAAAATGTTTATATTCCATATCTTCTATAAAGTGTGACATCTCCGAAAAAGAAAGCCCGCATACGTATAGTTTTGATTTTGCTTTTAGAGCTTTATGAATAAAAGCCGTATATTCTTTAGCTTGATATATGCCGTGTTTATCGTTGCCTCTTGCGTGCTTAGAGGAAAAAATCCAGATAAGGACGTTTGAATCTATAAAAAAGGTATCGTTTGGATTCGGATTATATTTTTTTATATCTGCTACTTTTGCTTTTATGTCGTAGTTAATCATATTTTATACACCGGCAGATAAGTCTTTAAGCGCCGAATCTAAAGCATTGCGGTAATTTTCGTCGGTATAATAATGACGGGAATCTTCCATTACTCTTTTAAGGAGATTTTTACCGGATTCGTGGAGATTGACTATTTTTACGAATTTATTAAAGTCTTCATAAGAAACGTGATCGAGAATACCGCCTAAGGCAGAGTGAAAAAACGGGGAGGAAAAGACGGTTATGCCTTCAAAGTCAAGTTCGATATTTACGCCGTTTTTAACCGACGGAAGAACTATATCGTATATTTTTTTGCCGTCTTCAATAAGCAGGCAGAACTCATCGCATTTTTCTTTGATTATTATGCGCATAAGCAAACAAACAGTTAAAAGTTAATTTAAGTTATTTTAATTTAATGAAATAATAAACGATGAGGCTATAATATATAAATTAAATATTTTCAAGAAATATTTATTACATTTATATTTTTATCATTAAACTTAGTCTTTTGTCAATAAATTAAAAGGCCTTTAATACCGCAATACTGCATTAGAAAATATTTAAATGATTCTTTAATTTTTAATATGAGAAAGTCTCTTTATTCTTTTAACGTTAACTTTATAACCCGCTCTTATTAAATTAAAGTCATTTTTTATATTTCTAAAACATAAGTTTTAGCGTACTGCAAATCGATAATCTTCATAAGTTCCAAATTTAAAGGATCTTCGTGGGCTTTTTCGTGATAGTATTCCGAATTTGAAATCACAAAAAGTTTGCACTGTTGCACTTTTTCTTCATAGTAAGTTCGGCATTAGGTTCTATTAATAATAAGATTTTAAAAAGCTGTCAATGACGCCTTTAAACAATGAAGTTTGCATTTTTTTTAAATATTATAATACAAAAATATTTTTATTGACAAAATATAAAAAAAATAATTTAATAAAGCCTATATTTTAATTAATAATTAACTTATGAATCGGATGTTAAAATGTTTAAAGATCTTTTTTTTGGATTAATTATAGGATTTTTCATCGGAACATTGCTTGTGAACTTAATAAAACTTGCTATAGCTTTAATAGTTTTAACATTTAAAACTTTAAATTCATTGATTAAATTAATATTAAATTATATCAATCAGCGCCAAATTAATAAACAAAATAACCAAACCTGAGGTAAAAATTAAATAATTTAATTTTAGGAGGTATAATATGGAAAATATATATTTTATTTATTTTAACATATTAATTTAAAAAAGGAGGATTATTGATGGCTTATGTAAAGTATTATCCAATTTGTATAAAGAAAAATGGTAAAGAATTTTGTGTTGATATAGATCATCTTGAAAGGTTTGGGGAATTAAAACCTTTTATTGGTTTTTATTTAAATTATGTTATTGAAACTGGAGAATATCCAATTACTAAGTCTTTAAAATTTATGGGATTGGGTAGTGGAGATTTTAAAGTCGATGTTAAAAATTGTATGAATGTATTAGGTTTAAAAGATTTTAGTTTTTTAGCCGATTTTAAAAAACATAATCTAACAGATATTATAAAAAGTTTTGTTAATGAAATGGAAAAATTAGGTTATAAATATATAGATAACGAATTTTTTTATGGAGTATTGTACGTAGATTATGGTTGTTCTACATTATGATTTAGTTTGTGATTTGCCGGTTTTTTAAATATCGGCAATGAATTTTAAGATCGG
>JAJZVN010000154.1 GCA_021845685.1 bacterium | reverse complement strand
TTGGAACTAATAACAAAATATAAAATTAAATTATCTTTTATTAGATTATATCATATTAATAAATTGATATTGAGATATAATTTTGTTGAAAAAATTTAAACAAACGCAAGAGTAATATTTAGAATTAGTGAACTACCCCGCCCTTTCGGACGGGGCTTCTTGGTTCGTTGTCGGCGGCAACCCGCCGACTCCCCAAGCGTTTATTCCGGCAGTTCCTGCCGTATTTAGTATATTTATAGACGCATTTACATCTCGGTCGTGTTCGGTATGACAAACGGGACAAGTCCATTTGCGGATAGATAAAGTCATATCTTTATAGATATATCCGCATACCGAACAGGACTTTGAAGTATTGCGGGGGTTTACTTTCTCTACGTAACAACCAGCCTCTTCCGCTTTGTATGTTAAAAAAGAAACAAACTGTCCCCAGCCTGCGTCGGATATTGATTTACCAAGATTATGGTTTTTAACCATATTTTTAATTTGCAAGTCTTCTACTTTGATATAGCCGTAGTTATCTACTATTTGCCTTGACAGCTTATGCTGAAAATCCTTGCGCTGATTAGATACTTTTTTATGTAGTCTTGCAACTGATACCTTTGCTTTCTTGCGGTTATTAGAACCTTTCGTCTTATTAGAAAGCCATCTTTGCTTTTTAATAAGACGTTCTTCGGAGTAAATAAGATATTTAGGATTATTTATAACCTTACCGTCGGAAAGAACCGCAAAAGACTTAATGCCTACGTCTATGCCTATTTGTTTATTCGGTATAGGTTTAATATTTGGCGTATATTCAACCGAGAAGCAAACATACCAGCGGTTTATTTCTTTTTTGATATTGCAGGTCTTTAAACGTCCGTCTATCTGCCTATGCTGTTTAAGTTTTATATGCCCTATTTTGGATAGTTTAAGTTTATCGTCTATAATTTCAAATCCGGACTGCGTATATGTTATGCTGTCGTATCTGCCTTGATTTTTAAATCTCGGATATCCTGCCTTACCGCTTTTATCTTTAAGCCTGCGAAAAAAGTTTTTATAGGCTTTTTCGACTCTAAATAAGACATCCTGCAAGACTTGAGAGTGGATAGATTTAAGGTATTCGATGTTTTTCTTATCCTTGGTTAATATTTTTTGCTGCTTGAGCCTTGATAATCTCTTACCAGTTTCTTCGTAATGGCAGTTTCTATCTACCAAACAAGAATTATAAAGGATACGGCAAGTCTCAAGCGTCCAATCGAGTTTTTCGGTCTGCTTTTTTGTCGGGTATAACCGATATTTATAAGTTTTGAGCATTTTGATTTTTCTTTTTAGGTATATTCCAATATGGAGATTTACATTTAGCGCATAACAACATTACTTCGGGTTTTCTTGGTATCCATTTATGCCCGCAACGTCTACATTCTATTTGAAATTGACTAATATTTATTTTCATACTTTATACATTTATAAGTAATTTTTAATCTGACACCTTTTTCATTATCTTTGATTTATAGTGTTAAAAGGATATCCATAGGATTTATATCTAATTTTAATTTTAACGGTGAAACCGCGTCTGCAATCCTATCGCTGAACCCCTCGGATAAATCTACTTCGACCGGTTTAACGTATTTTTTAATAATAGAATCATAAAATACTTTAATTATAGGGGTCAACAGACTTTTTCCATTCTGTTGAATGACTAATGCCACCCTTCCCGACTCAAGCATAACAAAACTGCCGGTTGGATAAATCCCTATAGTATGTATAAACTGTTCTACAAGCAGTCTGTCAAATTTAGAGCCTCTCCATTCGAATATCTTGCTTAATGCCTTATTAGGTATTAAACCTTTACGATATAAACGGTCGGAAGTTATAGCATCGTAAACATCGCATATTGCGGCAATTCTCCCAAACTTAGATATCTCATCCCCCTTAAGGCCTTTAGGATAACCGGAGCCGTCATAATTTTCATGATGTTCGCAAATAATCTGCTTTGAAATTTCCGGTATATCAGGTATTTGATCTATAATTTTCCTGCCTTCCGCCACGTGCTCTTTTAGTATATTAAATTCTTTTTCGGTGAGTTTTAAGGTTTTATTGATAATTTTATTATCAATTTTTGCCTTGCCTACATCAAGCAATAACCCTCCTAAACCGGCACTATTAACGCTTTGCTCATCAAAACCCAATGAATTGCAAAAAGCTACAACTAGGGAACACACAGATATGGAATGCTGAAATATATGGTCGTTTTTATTTTTAGAACTGCATAACAATAATAAAGCATCTTGGCATTTTGTTATGGACTCGGATATTTTGGCCACGCTTAATTTAGCCTTATCCTCCGAAATACGCCGTCCTTTGCTTACATCGTCAATAATATCGCGGATAATTCTGCCTGCTTCATTATACGTTTTTTGAGCGCTGTCTAATTCATCATATATGCTTACTTTAACTTTGTCTTCACCGTTTTTTTTATCTTCAGCGATTTTATCCATTTCATTTTTGAGGTTTTTTAAAATATCGCTGTAGGACGGTGCATCCGGCACGTCAAGACCTTTGGATGTATCAATATATACCGCACGTATTCCGGCATCGATTAATTTACGAATTACGCCATCGTCTTTAACCTGAAACCTGCTCAGGATAAAAGGGTGGTCCATATAACCCTCGTCAAGGTCAGAAATATACATACCAACCTTAAGCTGTTCTACGAGAATTTTTTTAATTTTCTTCATATATAATAAAAAACAGTTGTTTAAGATGCAAAATTTTTATTTAACGTTATACTTATTCTTACCTTCATGTTTGGATTTATATAATGCTTCGTCGGCGCGTTTTATTATATCGATGTCCGTTAAATCTTTTTCATTAACGGACGTTATTCCGAAACTTGCGGTAATGTTTAAATCATCAAGGCAGTCCATTGCTTCTATGTCTTTTTTAATTCTTTTGACTATTTTAATAGAATTTTCAATGTTTGTTTCCGGAAGAACCAATATAAACTCGTCTCCGCCGTATCTTCCGGCATAATCGACGTCTCTTATATTCTCTTTGAGTATAACGCCTACGGCCTTTAAAACTTCATCTCCTTTTATGTGGCCTAATCCATCGTTTATAATTTTAAATCCGTCTAAATCCATCATAACAATCGTTAAAGGCTTTTTATATCTTTTAGATTTTTTAAGCTCGTAATTTATTATGCTTATTATTTTTCTCCTGTTGTAAATATCGGTTAAAAAATCCACCTCCCAAACCAATTCAAGCTGTTTTTTATTGTTTTCGAGTTCATTAAAAAATACATCGGTTATATCGTCTATCAATTCTATATATAAATTGTCCGATATCTTTTTTAAGATAACGGTATTGTATGCATTTCCGTTAAGTGTTTTATGCACGTGAAGCGTCGTAAATTTGT
>JAJZVN010000008.1 GCA_021845685.1 bacterium | reverse complement strand
TATTTATATATTATCTTTATATTATTTATATATTATCTTTATATTATTTATATATTATCTTTATATTATTTATATATTATCTTTATATTATTTATATATTATCTTTATATTATTTATATATTATCTTTATTTGTAGTGTATAGCAATATATACTATATATACTATATTATCTATTTTATAAAATAAGTAACATAATAATATCTAATAGCTATAATGTCCTGTATAAAATTCATAGAAAAGTTAGGTAATTAATTAATTTATTTATTTTCTTATAATTTTACTGAATTCTCTCATTCTGTCAATAGATGTCCCTGTTTCATCTCTTATCTCTTTACCGACCATATATATAAAAACGTCTGAAAGCGTGGGCACTCTTCCGTCTTCATACTTTATTAATTTTTTTAAATTTGAAGGCGAATCTATCGCTATAATTTCACCTTTATCTATTATTGCAATGCGATCGCAATTTTCGGCTTCTTCTATATAATGTGTAGTCAAAAACACGGTAATTTTTTCTTTATCTCTTAATTTATCAATAAAATCCCACATGTTTATCCTTGTCTGAATATCAAGCCCTACGGTAGGCTCGTCTAAAAATAATACCGCCGGAGAATGGAGAAGTCCTCTGCCCACCTCCAATCTTCGTTTCATTCCGCCCGACAAAAATTTTATAAGCTTGTTTTTAAAATTATATAAATCTATAAAATTAAGCATATAATCAATTCTTTCTTTCGCCAATTTTCTTTCCATACCGTAAAGTTCTGCATGAAACATCATATTTTCATAAACAGTTAAATCATTGTCTAATGTAGGGTCCTGAAATACCAGACCGATAGATTTTCTGACATTTTGTTTTTCTTTGATAGTATTATATCCATTTATAAAAGCATTTCCTGAACTTTGCCTGTTTAATGTGCAAAGAATTTTTATGGTTGTTGTTTTGCCTGCTCCGTTAGGTCCTAAAAAAGCAAAAAATTCGCCTTTATAGACATCAAAAGATATATCGTTCACTGCGGTAATATCTTTATATTTTTTAACAAGCCGTTCTACTTTAATTGCCGTAATATCGCTATTATTTAATTTCATTGAAAATATTTAACCGTCATTTTTTAGAAAACATAATTTTGGGTATTAGTTTTAATTTATTTTAGCTTATTCTGAACATTTTATTTGTTTTATTTGCTTTATTGATTATTTTTTATTTTATTTATAAAATATAAAAATTTTATATTTTTTTGTTATTAATTTATGATAAAATTATAAAGTATAAAGTATAATTTTTATTATATATTATTGCAGGAATAAAATAAATTAATAACAATAACTTTAATCCTGCAATAGAAAATAATTACTTCTATTACTCCTCTACCCTCCCCTCCCCCCTTGCGGGAGGGGAGTAAATTAGGATTTATATCGCAGGATTAAGGAATAACTAACTATGAATAAAGAAAGCATAATATTATTAGGTCATGGCTCCAGAAGAGATGACGCCAACAATATACTTAAAACTATTGCAAAACTAATTCAGCCTAAGTTTCCGGAAGAAAAAATAGAATTTGCATTTCTGGAATTAGCAGAACCTAATATTAAAAATGTTATAGAAAAATGTATTCACGAAGAACGTTCAAAAAAAATTTACGTAATGCCTTATTTTTTATACTCCGGAAATCACGTATCACGTGACATTCCAGATATTCTAAATGAATTTTCTATTAAATATCCCGATGTCAATATCAAATACGGCAATTATTTAGGAATTGACGAAAAATTGACCGGGCTTGTGACGGAAAGGATTGAAACTTTGAAATATGAAAAACAACGCTAAGCCCAAAACCGCCGCTCTTAACATTTAAACCGTAATCGATTGAAACTTTGAAATATGAAAAACAACGCTAAGCCTTTTTTTGATATATCAGCATATTCCGCATTTTCTGCAGCCTTCAAAACATCCGGGGGTTGTCTTATATTCTAATGCCCGATTATATTCTTCTTTTAAATACTTTTTGGTTATTCCCTGGTCTAAAATATCCCATGGCAATATCTCGTCGGTTGAAAATTTTCTCATAAAATCTTCTATTTTATACCCTGATGCCATAATAGCTTTTTTAATAGTTAAATTATTATTAAATGAATTGATTAAAATATTTAATGACAGTCTTGAACCTCTTGCAAAAAAAGCTTCCGTAAATGCGCTTTTAACAGAATTAATATTTAAACTGATATTTGGCAAATTATTTAATTCTTTATAAATAAAATTTATCTTTTTTAACAATATTTTCTCATTTTCAAAATTTTCCCATTGAAGCGGCGTCCATGCTTTAGGAACAAAAGGGCTTATGCTTATCGTTAATTTTCCTATACGTTTATTTTTTCTAGAAGATTCAATAAACTGAGTTCTCATTGATTTTATCAGAGCGATAGTGTCTTTTATATCGGATAAATCTTCGGTCGGCAATCCGACCATAAAATAAGCCTTAATATTCATTATTCCGCTTTCGATTACTTTTTTGATTGTCGCTAAAATTGTTTCATTTTTTATATCTTTATTAATAATTTTTTTAAGACGGTCGGAACCTGTTTCTACGGCTAAAGTAATAGTTTTCAGCCCTGCTTTGTTCATTATATCAATATTGGATTCGTCTAAACAGTCAAACCTTATAGATGAAAGAGAAAAATTTCTTTTTTTTTCTAATGAAAACTGCATATATGTTTTTATATATTCATTGTCCATTGTATCAAGCCCTACAAAACCAATTTTTTCAAATTCTTGAGTCTCTGAAATTTCAGTCATTACATCTTTTATGGATGATTTTCTTGCAGGAAGATATATAAAGGCTGCCGAGCAAAATCTACACCCTCTTTTGCATCCCCTTGCTATTTCAATAAGTTTCATTGAACTGAATTCCGCATATTCGGTTATTATAGAACTGATTGACGGAGTGAATCCATAATCTGACCATTTCCTCTTTATTCTTTCAGGATAAGATTTTTTAACAATTATATCTTTTATTACGGGCATTTCTGATTTATCTCTTTTACTAAAAATAAAATTGTATGCGGAAGGAATATAAATGCCTTCAAACTTAGATAATTCTTCAATTATATCCTGTTTATTTTTATTCAAAGATTGAGAATATTTTTGAATAATTTGAAAAAAATCAGGAAAAATAGCTTCGGCTTCACCTGCAAACATTATATCAAAAAGAGGTGCGACGGGTTCGGGATTTAGGAATGATATTACTCCGCCCGCCATAATTAACGGGTAGTAATTATTTTTATTTATATCATTTTGTCTATCTTTTGAGAGAAACGGGATATTTTCGGCGTGAAATATTTTTAAAATATTGGCAAAATCATTTTCATAGCTTAAGGAAAAAAATATTAAGTCATAATTTGATATATTTTTTCTTTTTTCAATAGAAATTATTCCTTTATTATTATTAATATAATTATCATCATTAAAATCTTGCAAAAATGCTCTGTCGCAAGACATAAAATCAAGGCTGTTAAGCAATTCATAGACTCTTAAAAACCCAAGATTAGACATTGCCACATTATAATAATTTGGAAAAATTAATAATGCGTTTACTTCAGAATGCTTATTTTTATTAATAGCTGATTTTTCAGAATTAATATAAATATCATAAAGTTTATTGATATTCCTCGTCATTTAATAATAATACATACATACATACATACATACATACATAACCGCTTAAAATAATAATAATTTTATCATAAAGTTTATTGATATTCTTCGTCATTTAATACTTATATATAATATCTATACATAATACTTACGTAACTAATTATATTATATTATTTATATTATATTATATTATATTAAATATATTATAAAATAACAAAATTTAATATATTATAACATATTTTAAAGTTAAAGCATTTTGATTAATCAGCCTGTTTTCTTAAAAAAGTAGGTATATCAAATTTTTCATCTTCATAATCGTCATCTTCTTCATCTTTTTTACTAAATTTTGTAATATAATCATTTTTTTCATTTTTAGGAGCAATATTTTTAACAACATCATTGTTTCTACTGTTCATGTGTATTTCCTGTATTTCAGGAATTTCAAAATCAAAATCAGCGTCAACCGATGAATCTGTACGTTTAGCTTTAGCTTCATTAAAATTATTTATATCCATAGTATTAATATTGCTATTATTGCTAACCTGTTTTTTTATATTTGCAATATTTGTAATATTTGTAATATTTGCAGTATTATGTTCTTTGCCGAATCCTGTTGCTATAACCGTTATCATTATTTTTCCGTCCATACTTTCGTCTATGACCTGTCCGTAAATTATGGTAGCATCCGGATGAGCTTCAGCGCTTATTTTCTCTATAGCTTCGTTTACTTCAAATAATGATAAATCTGGGCCGCCTGTGACGTTAATCAGTAATCCTCTTGCTCCTTCAATACTTATATCCTCAAGCAGGGGGCTTGCAATAGCTTTTTGCGCCGCTTCTAAGGCTTTATTGTCCCCTTCGGCAATACCTGTTCCCATAAGAGCCATGCCCATCTCCGACATGATAGCCTTAACATCTGCAAAATCAACATTTATCATTCCGTGAACATTTATGAGATCGGATATACCTTTAACGGCCTGATGCAAGACTTCGTCAACCTTTCTAAATGCATCAATCATAGTTGTAGATTTTCCGGCAACCGCAAGCAATCTTTGATTAGGTATTGTAATAACAGTATCAACTATAGACTTTAGTTCTTTTAAACCTTCTTCCGCCTGCATCATTCTTTTTTTTCCTTCAAAAGCAAACGGCTTCGTAACAACTGCAACGGTAAGCGCGCCGATTTCTTTGGCAACTTGCGCAATAATGGGAGCTGCGCCTGTTCCTGTTCCCCCTCCGAGTCCGGCAGTAATGAATATCATATCTGCGCCGTTTAAAGTCTCATAAATTTTATCCCTGTCTTCTATTGCAGAACGCTTACCTACATCAGGATTGGCGCCTGCGCCCAAACCTTTTGTAATTTTTTCGCCAAGCTGAATTTTAACGCTTGCGCTGTTAGTTCTTAAAGCCTGCGCATCAGTATTAGCCACTATAAAATCAGTTCCCGTTAAACCTGCCTGAATCATTGTATTTACAGCATTGCTGCCGCCGCCTCCGACCCCTATGACTTTTATATTTGCAGATAATTCTGCATTTTCAATAAATTCCAGCATAGTATTTTCCTCCCATGTATTTTTATACTTACATTAATTAAAATATTAATATTAATATTAATTAAAAAAGTTTTTAAAAAAAGTCTTCAAGTAATTTCAAAAGCCTTGCTTTTATGTTTTCAAATATATTCTTGCTGCTTTTTTTAAACATAGGTTCTTTGTTTAAATTATTCTTGAAAGCATATTTAACTAAACCTACTCCTGTAGAATATATCGGCGAATTAATCACATCGGTTAAACCTCCGATTCCGCGTGGCGTGCCTATTCTAACAGGCGCGCCGAAGATGTCTTCTGCAAGGTCTGCACACCCTTCTATTAGTGCTCCGCCTCCTGTTATAACATAGCCTGACAATATTTTATTCTCTAAACCGTTCTTTTCAATATTTTTCCTTACCCATGTAAAAATTTCCCCCATTCTTTGCTCAATAATATTTCCCAGCACCTGCCTTGCAATAGTTCTTGGAGACCTGCCTCCTAAACCGGGAATTTCAATTATTTCATCTTTTCTCGCAAGAGATTCTTTAGCTATTCCAAACTTAACTTTAATCTTTTCAGCTTCCTGCGGAATTGTTTTAGTTCCTAAAGATACATCGCTCGTCACACTCTGACCGCCTTTAGGAATAACAAAAGTATGTATAATCGTCCCGCTTGAAAACACGGCTATATCGGTAGTTCCGCCGCCCATATCTATCAGTACCACGCCTAATTCTTTTTCATCATCGGTAAGAACCGCCTCGCTTGAAGCTATCTGTTCAAGCACGATATCCGACACATCCAAATTTGCTTTATTTGCGCATTTGACTATATTTTGGGCGGCAATACTTGAAACGGTAACTATATGTACTCTTGCTTCAAGCCTTAATCCGCTCATACCTATCGGCTGCTTTATATCATCTTGTTCATCTACGATATATTCCTGCGGAATTATATGTATAACTTCATTATCTAAAGGAATAGCTATTGATTTAGCGCCTTCTATAACCCTGTCTACATCCTGTTTGGTAACTTCTCTGCTTTTAACGGCAACTATGCCTCTTGAATTAAAGCCTCTGACATGAGAGCCTGCAATTCCCACGATAACTTCGTTAATTTGATAGCCTGCCATAAGCTCGGCTTCTTCTATAGCTTTTGCAATAGCATCAACGGTATTTTCAATATTATTTACGACCCCGTTTCTTAATCCTGTTGAAGCACTGGAGCCTAAACCTATAATATCTAAATTGCCGTTTTTGAATTCGCCGACAATAGCGCAGACTTTTGTTGTTCCGATATCTAATCCTACTATAATATTGTTGCTGGTTTCCAATTTGACCTCTTTTAACCGCTTTCCTAAAATATTAATATTAATTTATATTTCTTTAACCCGACACTATAAATTATTTCATTAGTTCATCATCGCACCATTAAATTATTAATATATTTATTTAATGGTAATAAATTATTATTCAGCTAATTATATTGGTCTAAAAGTTTTATAATCACCTTAATTTATTATGTATTAACTTATTTATTTATTTATTAATTAATTAATTAATAAATAAATCTATTAATCCGCTATAATTATTTATTTCCATATATCCGGCGGTATTACAATTTTTTTATAATTAGCCGGTAAAACTCTTGAACCGCTATTAACATCGACTACCGCTTCATTTTTATATTCAAGATTTATATATTGATTATATTTAATATTAATTTTTTTTATTTCGTATAACAGCATTTTTAATGTTTTTAATTTATTTTTAATATTTCCGTTTCCAAATTTTATTTCTTTGCCGCTATTTGTGTAAGCCACAACGCCTTTATCTTTTTGAATATGTATTTCATTCAACTTACCATTTAAATAAGAATGGTCTATTATCCTTAAAAAATGCAGGGCTTTATTTATACCCGACAAATAATAGCCGACATTCTTTGATGTAATATTGCCGTTAATTCCGGTAATAACAGGGTAATTATATCCTGCTTCATCGTTAACCTTTCCGATAACAAAACCTGTTCTGCTTAAATAATACAATTTGCCGTCATTTAAAATTGCTCCTACTTTTCTTTTTTTTAACAAAATAAAAATTTTATCGGGATACTTGCGATACACTGTAATATCTTTATACCATCTATCAGACGCAATCATTCGTGTTGCGCGTTTTAAATTTATATTAATCAAATTTTCGCCGTAATAAAAACCGCTTAATTTTAATACTTTCATTTTTTCTTGTTTGCTAATGTTAGCGCCTTTAATAATAATTTTTTTTAATTTAAATATTTTTTTATTAAAAAAATAATAATTTATTTTATTTGAGACAAAAAAAATAATAACAGCGCCTGCAGTTATAAATCCGATAATATATATGATTTTTATAAAATTAAAATTATTTCTCTTCTTATTATTATCGCTTTTCTTCTTATTCTTCTTCTTATTGTTATTGTTATTGTTATTGTTATTGTTATTTATGTTATTTTTAACATTATTATTAAATTTTTTATTTTCTTTTGTTTTTTTTATATTTTCATTTTTTATATTAAAATTACTTGCGCCTGAGCTATAATTTTTTACATCCTTCTTTTTTTTATTATTATTTCTGCTTTTATTAAACATTGCAATATAATATATTTATATATATTAATTATTGATTATTAATTAATTATTATTCACAGCTGATCGCGTCTTCAATAATATTTTTAATAAGACTGTTAAAATCAATACCTTTTTTCTGCGCAATCATAGGGACTAAGCTAAATTCGGTTAATCCAGGCAATGTATTAATCTCAAGCACGTAAGCTTTTCCTGAATCGCTAAGTATAATATCCGTTCTTGTAATACCTTTGCAATCCAATGAAGTATGGGCTAAAACGGATGCATTTTCACATGTTTTATATTCTTCTTCCGTTAAATCAGGGTTTAAAATATATTCCGTTTTACCTTTTGTATATTTTGCAGAATAGGAATAAAAATTGTCATTGGGTTTAATCTCAACACACCCCAACGGTTTTCCGGAAAAAACCGCAAATTGTATTTCTCTTCCTACAATATATTCTTCCGCAATAACTTCATCGTCATATTTAAAAGCATCTTCCAGCGCTAAATAGAATTCGCTTTCAGAATAGGCGATAGAAGCTCCTACGCTTGAACCTTGAGCATTAGGCTTTATAAAATACGGCAATCTTAGATTATCCATTTTTTTGTTTATAAGCTCAGCTTTTTCTCCTTTTTTTACGGAAAAAAAATCAGGAACGGTTAATCCGTAATATTTAAAAATAATTTTAGATTTTATTTTATTCATTGCTATTGCGCTGGATTCCACTCCTGAGCCTGTATAAGGAATATTTAACAATTCCAAAACGCCCTGAATTTTACCGTCTTCTCCTAATGTTCCGTGAAGAGCATTAAAGCAAATATCTATATTCTTAGCATCCTCAAAAAAATTTTTATCTAAATCAAATCTTTTGACGTTATATCCCATCATCTCAAGAGAATCCGCTACAGCCTTTCCCGTTTTAAGAGATATTTCTCTTTCTGCTGATACGCCGCCCATCAAAACCCCTATTTTTAAATCTTTTATTGCTGTTTTCATTATTTAATTTATTATTTAATTTATTATTTAATTTATTATTTAATTTATTATTTAATTTATTATTTAATTTATTATTTAATTTAATTATTTAATTTAGTTTTGTATTATTTAATTTATTATTGAATTTATTATTTAATTTAATTTTGTATTATTGAATTTATTATTGAATTTATTATTTAATTTTGTCTTATTTAGTTTATTTGTTTGTTTAATATATTTTAATTTAATTTAATAATTTTGCTATGATGCTATTTTTTATTGTTTTATACTATTTTATTTTTATTTCAGTATTTAATTTTATATTTTTTTCCATCAGCACGGTTTCTTTAATTTTATTAATTAAATCTAAAATATCGGAAGATTTTGCATTGCCATTATTTATAATAAAATTAGCATGTTTTTCCGAAACGGAGGCATCTCCTTGCGACAAACCTTTATAACCTATTTCGTCTATAATTTTTCCGGCGGAATATCCTTCCGGATTTTTAAATATACATCCCAATGACCTTTTGCCTAAAGGTTGAGTCATCTTTCTTGCCTTAAATAAATCTATTTTTTCAGATATTCTGCCTTCGGTTGAACTCTTCAATAAAAATTCGGCGCCTACAATAAAATAATCGTCTTCATTAAGGTCTGGTATTTCAAGATTTCTATATGAAAATTTTAACTGATTTTTTTTAAAATTTAATCTATCGCCATATTTAGTTATAATATCCAAACTATTAATTATATTTTCAATATTTGATTCTTTAGAGCCTGCGTTCATTTTAACGGCTCCACCAACTGTCCCTGGAATTCCATAGACAAATTCAAAGCCTTCAAAATTATTTTTTATTGAAAAATTAAGCATTCTTGATAACAATACTCCTGCTCCTGCTTTAACCGTGCAATAATTTTCTTTATTGTTAATATTGTAATTTATGTACTTAAATCCTTTTTTAAATGAAATAACAGGTAAATTTATAATCTCATCTTTGAACAGCGTATTTGAACCGCATCCGATTACATAAAAACCGGAACAATAATTTTTTATAATTTTACAAACGGTATAAAGATCTGTTTCATTTTCGGGAAAAATTATCAATTCTGCAAATCCTCCCGTTTTTATAGTACTATACAAAGACATATCCGTATTTTCAAGATGAAATATATTATTCTTATTTAAAACTTCTTTTATATTTATTATGTTTTTAAGCATTTTAATTTACTATTGCGTCTTGCAATTTTATTTTTTTATTTTCTTTAGAGTCGACAAAATCGTCGCAATATTTTGTTATATCTCCTGCTCCGAGAAAAATTACCATTTCTCCGCCTTTAAGCAAGTTATTTAAATTTAACGATATATCCTTTTTGTCCGGAACATAGTAAACATTTTTATAACCTGCATATCTCATTTTCTCGCTCAATATTAAAGATGAAGCTGATTCAATCGCTATTTCGCCGGCGGAATAAACATCGGTTATTATCACCGTATCTGCAATTTTTAACGACTTGCAAAAATCATCTATTAAACCTTGCATTCTTGAATATCTATGGGGTTGGAAAACTACAACTATCTTCCTGTCCCAGTTTTTAGCCGCTTTAAGCGTTGCCGTTATTTCAACGGGATGATGCGCATAGTCATCAATAATTATAAGCCTTTCATCTTCCTTTTTTATTTGAAATCTTCTTTCTACTCCGTGAAAATCTTTTAATCCCTCAAAAATATAATTAGTTTCAATACCCAGCTCCTTGGCTAAAGTTATAGAACCTAAGGCATTGTAAATATTATGTATGCCCGGAACCGCAAGCTTAAATTTCCTTATAAATTTTTTCTTGCAGTAAACGTCAAATTGGGAAAATTCTTTTTCAAGTTCAATATTTAAAGCATAATAATCGGCTTCCTGTTCTATCCCGTAAGTGAAATATTTCCTTGATAAATCGGGAAATAAAGATTTTAATATATTATTATCTGCGCATAAAGAAGCAAAACCCAGAAATGAAATATTATTTATAAAATCTTTGAATGCGGATTTTATATTTTCTATGCCTCCGTAATAATTTAAATGTTCATAATCAATATTGGTAACAACGCAATAATCCGGTTTAAGTTTTAAAAAAGACCCGTCGCTTTCATCCGCTTCAACTACCATAAAATCGCCTTTTCCTACTTTTGAATGCATATCTATGCCAAAAACCTTTCCTCCGACAACAAATGTAGGGTCAAGTCCTGCAGCACCTAAAATATTTGAAATCATTGATGTTGTGGTTGTTTTTCCATGAGACCCTGCAATAGCTATTCCCTTTTTTAACGATAATAGTTCCGAAAGCATTTCCGCTCTTCTTAAGACAGTAAGTTTTCTATTTTTTGCTTCAACCAATTCAATATTGTCATCTTTGATAGCAGAAGAATATACGACTATTTCGGCTCCGTTGATATTGTAAGGATTATGCCCTATATGAACTTTGCCGCCCATAGATTCAATTTTTTTTATTGTATTATTATATTCTACATCGGATCCTGTGACTGAATATCCTGAATTAATTAAAACTTCCGCAATACCGCTCATGCCTGAACCGCCTATTCCTATAAGATGAATTTTTTTATTGCTGTTTTCCATTTATCGGCTCCGATTGTATAAAATTATCTTTAATATTTATATTATTATTTATATTATTGTTATGTTTTTATTATTACTTTTCCGATTGTATAAAATTATCTTTATTATTTATATTATTGTTATGTTTTTATTATTACTTTATTGATATTTTATTTTATTTTGTCTTATTTAGTTTATTTATTTGTTTAATTTATTTAATCTTTAAATTTATTTAATCTTTAGTTTATTTATTTGTTTAATTTATTTAATCTTTAATTTATTTAATTATTTATTTTATTAATTGTTATTTACAATTAAATTAGCAATATTCAAAGCGGAATCTTGAACATTTATTTTATTTAAGCTGTAATAAATATTACTCAACAAGCTTCTATTATAAAATATTTCTTCTATAGTTTGGAATAATTCTTTTGAAAGATTTTCATCGTCTTTTATAAGATAAGCTCCTTTAATATTTAAAAGATAATAAGCATTTTTAAATTGATGATTTTTAGCTGCATAAGGATAAGGTATTAAAATAGCCGGTTTTTTAATAGCTATAATTTCAGATACCGTCCCCGCACCCGAACGCGCAATTATTATATCAGATAACTCATAATATTTTTCCATATTATTGGTAAACTTAAAAACTTCGTAATGTTTAATGCCGCAATTTGAATAAAAATAATTTATGTTATCGTATTCTTTTTCGCCTGTCTGATGAAATACCGTTATTTCCCGCTTAATATCGGCATCTAACGATGAAATTAAATTCATAACCGCTCTATTGATAGACGATGCTCCCTGTGAACCGCCGAAAACAAATATCGCCAGTTCCTTTTTACTTACATCGGGCGGTTTAGGAATAATATTTAAAATATTTTTTCTTACCGGATTTCCTGAAAAAATAAATTTAGAAAACGGAAAATATTTTTTTGTTTCTTTAAATGATGCGAAAACCGTTATTCTAAAATACCCGAGTATTTTATTTGAAAGACCCGGCTCTAAATTTTGTTCCATAACGCCTGAGCGTATACCTTTAAATTTAGCGTAAAATACCGGCGCAAAAGATGAATAGCCTCCTAAACCTAAAACAAAATCCGGCTTTATTTCTTTAAATATATTGTTCACTTCTTTAAAAACAATGAAAGTATTTATGAAAGATTTAATTTTATTCATAACTTTTTTACCTGAAAATCCGCTTGCATTAATTATATATAATTGCAATCCGTATTCGTCTTTAAGTTTGCTTTCAATACCTTTAGACGTCCCTATAAAATAGATGCCGGCTGAAGGATCTATTTCTTTTATTTTTTCCGCTACAGCTAAACCGGGAAATAAATGTCCTCCCGTACCTCCTCCTGCAATCACAAAATTCATTTTATACCTATTTATACTTATTTATACCTATTTATACCTATATGCAATTATCTTAATTCTCTCAATTATATTATTAATATGCTTAAATATTTTTTTTTGCCGTCAACTTTTAATTAGTCATTATATCCCGTTTATTTCTATTTTATTATTTAAAATAAATCTTTTTATTATATTTTATATTAATAAAAATTATATTAATAAGAATTTAAAAGATTAATCCTTTTTTTTTCTTAAAGATTGAGATGAAATATTTAAAAGTATTCCTACCGCTATTGCCGAAGCCAGAAGCGCACTGCCTCCGTAACTTACAAAAGGCAAAGCAAGTCCTTTTGTAGGCAAAAAATCGGTTACTACGCCGATATTTATAAAAGCGCTTATGACTAAAAGACCCGTAAGACCTAATGCTAAGTATGTACCGAATAAATCAGGCGCATACAGGGCAATTTTCAGACCTCTATATGCCAAAATAAAATAAAGAGCGATAAATACTAATACTCCTATAAAACCTAATTCTTCTCCTACCGTTGAAAATATAAAATCTGAATAAGGGGTCGGAAGAAAAAAAAGTTTTTCTTTTCCGTTGCCGAGTCCCACACCAAACATACCTCCTCGAGCGAATGCAAACATAGACTGTATAATTTGAAAACCTATACCTGTTTTATCTTTAAACGGATGAAGAAAAGCAAGTATCCTGTCTCTTCGGTATGCAACGCTAAAAATTAATAAATATGCCGCAACCGACCCGAACAAAAGAATAAAAACAATATATACCAATGAAACTCCTCCTGCAAACAACATTATTAATGTTATAGCAAATAAAACGGAAGCTGTTCCGAAATCAGGCTCTTTTAAAAGAAAAACATCAAAAAATCCCATGACAAGCATAGGTGCTATAAATATAAGCGAATATCTATTTTGATTCAGCAATTCTTTTTTCTTTTCTAAAAATACCGCAAGAAAAATTATAAATATAACTTTTAAAAATTCTGAAGGTTCAAGATTTAATAATCTTAAATTTATCCATCTTCTAGAACCTCCTGCCGCCAAACCTATATGCGGTATAAAAACTAAGAACATCAATATTCCTATTGCGGCTAAAAGTATTACATAAAAAGATTTCAAGATATGATAATCGTTTTTCATAAAAAAACCCATAAATATAGCTGAAATTATTACATAGATTCCCTGTCTTATAAGAAAATGATAGCTATTCCCATAATCTATGATAGATGTCATAGCGCTTGTAGAATAAACCATAACAAGTCCAAGCGCAATTAATATACATACAGATAAAAATAAAGCAGTATCATACTTTCTTATAAATGCTTTGCCGTAATTTATCATATGATTATTGTTTACATTCATTATATTAAACAATTATATTAAACAATTGCTCCGCTATTTTTTTTACTTTTAGTTTCTTTTAGTTTGCCGAAACATTTTTTAAATATTTCTCCTCTTTCATTATAATCTTTAAACATATCAAAACTTGATGATGCGGGAGAAAGCAAAACCGAGCATAAAGTATTATTGCCGCATACGGCTGCAGCAATATCATAAGCCTTTTCAACCGCATCTTCCATATCTGAAGCATTTATCAATTCGACGGTATTATTAAGCGATTTATATATAATATCTGCCGTCTCGCCTATTAAAACACAAGCTTTTACATACTTTTTTACAGGTTTAATAAGAACGTCGTAATTAAAACCTTTGTCTTTGCCGCCCAAAATAAGAATAACGGCGGAACCTTTAATTGATTCAAGAGCGCTTATTACCGCCGCAGGGTTCGTCGCTTTTGAATCGTCATAAAAATTGATATTATTGATACTCCCGATAAATTCTACTCTATGTTTTAATAATTTATATTCTTTAAATGACTGTTCTACAGCCTCCAAAGGAACCCCGAAAGACAGCAAAGTGCCGGAAGCAGCCATCATATCTTCTATAACAAATTTTCTCTTATCTTTAAAATCTTTTAAGGAAATTTTATAATCAATATCGTAAAATTCTTTTAATTTAAAATAAATGTTTTCATTTTTATAAAAAATATTGCATTTATTTTCATTAAAACCAAATAAAATAGGCAGCGAACCTATTATATCTTTAACTATAAATGCGTTATAATCCTCATAATTCAATATTGCAGTTTCATTTATACTATGATTTTTAAATATTTTATACTTTGTCAATCTATATTCATCAAAATTTTCATATCTGTCAAGATGGTCATCCTGAATATTTAATAATACGGCGATATCAGGATTAAATTTATAAACCCATTCCAATTGAAAACTGGATACTTCTAAAATAAAATCATTATAATTTTTTATGCCTTCAATAAAAGGAATGCCGAAATTACCTCCGGTAAAAGCCTTAATATTTGCATATTTCATTGCTGCGGAACACATTGAGGTCGCAGTAGTTTTCCCGTTTGTTCCCGTAATAGCTATTATTTTAGGTTTAGCAATACCGCTGCTTTCAATATTGAAATTATCGTATTTATTTTTATTAATATTTTCTGTATATTTATTGTTTTTAATATACGGATTTTTATTTTTGTTTTCGCTATCATTAGAAAAATTATCGTCGTTTAATTTGCTATATAATTTATTAGTTGATTTATTATTTAATTGATTGTTTAATTTACCGTAATAATTTTGCATTAAATTTTCGTAAGCAAATTCTATCTCGCCGTATATAGGTTTTCTAAGCTGTCTTAATTTTAATACAACATTGTTATTTCTATGAATCCCCGGGCTTATAACGGTTTGTCCGACATCGTTAATTTTATTTTTTAAAAAATATTCTGCTCCGTTATTGTTAAAGAAAAAAGAGCCTTCACAATTTTGGTTTAGTTTATTTATATCGTCATCGTTTAAAAATTCGTCGTAAATCATAATATTATTTTCATAATTTTTTAATTGATTATAAGTATTCACATTTACGCCGCACGTATTTCCGTCATCGGTATTTTTTTTTAAAAAATCCCGTACCGCCTTGCCTGTTTTTCCGTAGCCTAGTATCAGCGTATTCAAATTTTCCATATTTATAATTTATAATTTATAATTATTACACTAATATAATGTTGCAAAATGTAATAAATAATAAATAAATACAATCATCGAAAAATATTTATATATTTATATATTTATATGTTATTAAAAATAATTAAAAAAATCTTAATTTTAAAATAGAAAAATATTTATATATTTATATATAAAGTTTTATATGTTATTAAGAATAATTAAAAAAATCTTAATTTTAAAGTTGATAAAGCAAATATAGTTAAAATTAAACTCACAATCCATAGCCGTATTATTATTTTTGGTTCAGGCACCCCTCCTATTTCAAAATGATGATGTATCGGCGCCATTTTAAATATTCTTTTTTTTCTTAATTTATAAGAACCCACTTGAAAAATAACGCTTAGCGCTTCAATAACAAAAATAAAACCTATAACCGTAAGAAGAATTTCTTCTCTTGTTACAATAGATATATATCCTAAAATAGCCCCTAACGATATAGAACCCGTATCTCCCATAAAAACTGAAGCTGGAAATGCGTTAAACCATAAAAAACCGATTGAAGCTCCCAGTAAGGCAGCGCAAAATACGACTATCTCTCCTATATTGTAAATAAACGGTATGGATAAATAATCGGCAAATTTAAAATTTGAGCTTGCATAAGAAAATAAAAGATAACCTGCGACTGCAATTGCAAATATTCCTATCGCAAGTCCGTCAAGCCCGTCTGTAAGGTTAACGGCATTAGACGAACCTATTATGACAAACATGGATAAAAGAATAAAAAAAGGACCTAAATCAAAATAGTAATTTTTAACAAATGGAATTACAATATAGCTTAATGATGGAACTTTAACATATAAAATTACTGAAATTACTAATGCAAAGACAGTTTGCATTAAAATCTTATATTTACCTCTTAATCCTTTAGAATTATGTCCTTTTACTTTTAAATAATCATCCAAAAATCCGATAAAACCGTATCCTAAAAGAGTAATAATTGCCATATATATATAAAAATTGAATAAATTTGTAAATAAAATGACGGGTATTAATACAGAAAAAAATATTAAAAGCCCTCCCATGGTAGGAACATCCTTTTTTCCTGTTATATGAGATTTCGGACCGTCTTCTCTAATCATCTGCGAAACCTTAAATTTTTTAAGCATTTTTATAAATGTTTTCCCAAAAACTATACTTAAAACAAGAGCAATAATTAAAGCATAAGAAGCTCTTAATGTTATAAATCTGAAAAAATTTTGATTTAATATAAAAATCATATATTTTTACCTTAAATTTATTTTATTTTTTATATTATTTTTATATTAAATTAAACTGCATTATATAAATTAAGTTAAGTTAAAATGCTTTAAACTGCTTGTAAATATTTTAATTAAATTACTACAATAATTAAGTTAATTAAGTTAAATTAATAAAATTTTCCATTTGCATTCCTCTTGAACCTTTAAATAGAATCACGCTGTTGCTTTTATCAATAGTTGATAATTTTTCCTGAAAATTTTTTTTATCATCAAATAAAATTATTTTATCTGAATTAAATCCATTCTGAATTAATCCGTCAATTATAAATTTACCGAAATTGCCTGTATAGAAAACATAATCTGCAATTTTTGCAGCTTCTTTCCCAGCCTTAAAATGTTCTATTTCAGCTTCTTCTCCCAGCTCAAGCATATCTCCGAGGACAAGAATCTTTTTCTTATCTGGGTATAACTCGCTTATTGCATTAAATGCAGCTTTTAAAGAATCCGGATTTGAATTATACGAATCATTTATTATTATTGAATTATCCGAATTTTCGGCAATTATCTCCATTCTGCCTTTCGGCAATTCAAAAGATTCTATTGCCTTTATTCCTGACGGCAAATCAACTCCGCATACAATAGCAGCCAAAATAGCGCACATAAAATCATAAGCAAAGTGTAATCCGTTTGATTTCAATTTTACTTTATATGTTTTTTCTTTGTAAGTTATTTCAAAATGCATATAACCATTTTCATCCGCGTTAAATTCAACATTTTTATATATCAAATCGGCATTTTTTGCGCCGAAAGAAATAAAATTTATTTTATTGTCTGTTTCATATTTAACTGAAAGAAGCGGGTCGTCCGCACTTATTATAAGATATGAATCCAAAGGCATATTGGATACCATAGAATATTTTTCTTCCAAAACTCCTTCAAGGCTTTTAAATTCTTCAAGATGTGATTTTCCTATATTGATTATTGCCCCTATATCCGGATTAATTATATTAGAAAGTTTTTCTATTTCGCCTTTTTTATTTGTACCTATTTCAAGAACTAAAAATTTATAGCCGTTGTTTAATTCAAAAATAGTATTTGGAATACCTACTTGATTATTATAATTATATTTATTTTTGAGTACGCAATTTTCTCCGAAATATTCGCTTAAAATTTTATATAGCATTTCTTTTACTGTTGTTTTTCCCGATGAACCGGTTATAGCAATTTTATTTTGCAAATCAAATAAACTCAAATATTTTTTTGCTAATAAACCATAGGCTGTAAGCGTATCTTCAACTGCTATTAATGTTTTATCGGAATATTCGGAAATATCATTCTTTTCTAAAAAATCCCAAGAAATAACTGCGCATGGGCAACCGTTTTGAAATATTTTTCCAACAAAATCTTCCCCGTTAAACTTTTTACCTTTTAAAGCAAAAAAAATAGAGTTTTCTGAAAAAGACTGTCTTGAGTCAATAAACACTTCGTTAAAAACAAGATGCTGCCCTATTGTAACGGCTTGTCCGCCGATAGCATTTAAAACATCATCTAAATTTAAGTTAAATTCTAATTTCATATTATTTAATTTTATTTAATTTTATTTAATTTAATACGGAATTATGCACTTGACAAACCGAGATTGCTTCGCTTCGCTGGGCTTCGTCCGCTACTCTCGCAATGACTGCCTATTCCGTCATTGCAAGGAGCGATAGCGACGAAGCAATCTCGTAGTTATGTCAAATGCTGGAATTGGATTGTCAAGTGCGTAATTCCGATTTAATATTATTATTTCATTATTTTATAAATTTTATATTTAATTTTAAATCTCTTTCTTGTATTTTTTATCTATTTTTTATGTATCTTTTATCTTTTTATTATCTAATTATATCCTCGCATTTTCTGTTCTATTATTGTATTTTATTATATTTTTTCCAATAATTAATTATAAGCATTATAAATAAGTATTGTAAAATTTTAAGACTTCTTCTTTGTCGCTGAAATGGGTTTTATTTTCACCTATTATCATATAATCTTCATGTCCTTTACCTGATATCAGAACCGTGTCTTTTTCGGAACATGCCGCAAATAAAGCAGTTTTTATAGCTTTTTCTCTATCAGGTATTATAGTGTATATATGACTATTTTTAATATCTTTAATCTTCATTATTTCATTTTTTAATAAATTTATATCTTTGATACTGCCGTCGCAAGATATATAAGAAACATTTTCTTCTTTTATTCCGCTTTCTATTTCTTCTATGATTGACAACGGGTTTTCATTTCTGGGGTTATCGGAAGTAATAATCGTAATATCTGCTAATTTTCCTGCATGCTTACCCATCATAGGGCGTTTGCCTTTATCTCTATCGCCCCCGCATCCGAATACGCATATCAATTTATCTGAAGTTATCTCTCTTAATGCCGATAACACTCTATTTAACGCATCGTCGGTATGAGCATAATCAACGCAAACTAAAGGCAGTTTAATATTCTTCTTATTATTATCGTCTTCATTATTATTGTCTATTTTAATTTTTTCTACTCTTCCTGGCACGTTTAATAAAGCCGAGATGCCTTTAGCAATATTTTCGTTATCAACCGATAGGGAAAATGCAGAAGCTGCAGCGGCTAAAATATTATAAACGTTATAATTTCCCATTAAACTTGATTTAATTATAATAAATTTTTCATCAACAGGTTTTATATCGTTATTATTTATATTGTTATTGTTATTGTTATTGTTATCATAGCTGCGATCAGTTGCAGCGGTATTTATTGCGCTACTATATACGCTATTATTAATACCGCGGGCATTTATTTCTTTATAGTTTAATTTATTTATTAAATTATTATAATACAGTTTAAACTCAAGTCCTTGAGTATTCGATTTTATATCTTTTGCAAAAATGTCCGCTCTTTCAGTTATTCCATAAGTTATTATAATAAAATTATTTAAACTTTCAAGCTCGCTTAATTCTTTAATTAATCTCATACCATATTCATCGTCATTATTTATTACGGCATATTTTTTATTTTTTAAGCTCTTAAATAAAACTTCGGTAAATAAAAGTTTTTTTGCCTGAAAATAAGATTCCATATCTTTATGGTAATCTAAATGGTCTCGCGTCAGATTGGTAAATACCGCAACATCAAAATCAATTCCATAAACCCGCTTTTGAACAAGGCTGTGAGAAGATACCTCCATAACGCATGATTTAAGATTATTTAAAACCATAGTATTTAGCATATCATTAAGCATATAAGCATCAGGAGTCGTGTTTATTGAAGGAATATCATCATTATTCTTATTCTTATCATCATTAATTTTTACGCTATTAAGGTCAACGGTTTTAATAATATTGCCTGTTATTTTATAATCTATAGTTCCTATTAAACCTGATGGAATACCTGCCGTATTAAAAATTGAATTAATTAAATAAGAAGTCGTAGTTTTGCCGTTTGTTCCTGTAATACCTGTTATATTTAATTTCATTGCGGGTCTGTTAAAAAAATTTCTTGAGATAATTGCATAAGCTTTTAACGCATCATCAACTATAATTATTGAAATATTGCCTTTAATATTACTTTTATTGTTTCTTATATACGATTCTGAAAAGCTGCCGGAAGGTTCATCTGTAAGAATGCAAACAGCCCCATTTTCTACCGCATCTTTTATATACTTATTTGAATCTATATTATTCCCTTTCCTTGCGGCAAAAAGATATCCTTTAGAAATTTTTCGCGAATCATTAGATATACCTTTTATATCTATATCTTTATTCCCTGTAAAAGATATAATTTTTAAATCGTCCGTATTTTCAATGTTTTGTACTAAATCATTTAATTTCATATAGTAATTATTCTAATTTTATTTATATTATTAAATTATTAATAATAAATTTTTTACCGATATATGAATAATTTAAACTAAACATTGCAAAAACAAATATAAATAATCTAATCTAATCTAATCTAATCTAATCTAATCTAATCTAATCTAATCTAATCTAATCTAATCTAATCTAATCTAATCTAATCTAATCTAATCTAATGATTTTATTGCATATTATATTAGTTAGTAAATTTATTTTATTTATTAATCAAATTATAATTTAAATATTAATTTAAAGTAATGGTTTAAACTTCAGTAAAATAACTTGATTTTTTTTGATTTTAGTTCCCGGTTTTATATTTTGATAGTATAAAAACCCCGTACCTTTTATTGTTATATTTTTATCATATTCTCTAAGGTCTTTTATGGCGGAAAGTATGGTATCACCCTGTAAGTTCGGCATTATACCAATTTTATGAATTTTTTTGTTAATATTATTTTTAACACTGTTGGCAGTTATCGGCAAATTATTCAGCGCCATTACATGAACCTGCTTTTTATATGCTTTATTGCCCGGAAAAATATTTAAAATATTTAAAGCTCTTTTAAAAACCTCTCTAACGACAGGCGCGCTAACTGCTCCTCCATAATAACTTATTTTTAGCGGTTTTTCCTGAACGACGAGCATTGCAAGTTTTGGGTGTTTATATGGAACAAACGCCATAAACGAAGCAGTATATAAATTTTTATAATATTTTCCTGTTTTAGGGTCGGCAATCTGTCCTGTCCCTGTTTTACCTGAAACCTTATAATCTATTAGTTTGCAATACTGCCCTGTTCCGCCTTTTACGACAAGACGCATCATATATTTCATCTCTCTGTCTGTTTTTGAATTGATAACTCGCCTTATTACTTTCGGTTTAGATATAAACAACACTTTTCCGTAAGGATTTACAATCTTTTTAATTATATACGGTTTCATTAAAAATCCGCCGTTTGCTATGGCTGATAGCGCCGTGATTTCTTGTAATCCGGTAATTGCCGCGCCTTGCCCGAAAGCTTCTTCGCAAGAACCAACATGCGACCATTTACTAACAGGTTTGTCTATTCCCGATGATTCTCCTAACAATCCCGCATGAGGTTTGCTTAAAAATCCCCATCTTTTAAGCCAGTAATGCAATCTTTCTTTTCCTAATTTCATGCCGACTTGACAAGCACACACATTACAGGAGTACTCAATTAACTGATTTATATTCATATGACCGAATGATGTTCCTACATCATGAACAGTTATACCGTCGATATAATAAGCACCGTGATGACCGTTTACAATGGTATCCGGTTTTACAACCCCATCCTGCATCGCTCCAGATATTATAAAAGGTTTCATCGTAGAACCCGGTTCAAAATCATCTGTCACTGCTCTGTTTCTCCAGTAACGGGGTTTATATTTCCAGTAATAATTCGGGTTAAAAGCAGGATAATCAGCCATAGCAAGAATAGCTCCCGTATCAGGATTCATAATAATTGCAAAAGCTCCGCGCGAATCAGCCGCCTTAGCTTCTTTGTCTAAGTAATGCTCTGTTATATACTGCAATTTTTTGTTTATCGTTAAATATATATCATCACCGTGTGTCTCTTTTTCAAGACCAAAACCTCTTATGAAAATATCCTGCCCAAGACCATCGTGCATAATTTTCAGAGCTTTTTTATTCCCCTTAAGGATTTTATTATATTTATATTCTATGCCTGATAAGCCGTTATCGTTTATTCCGACAAAACCTAAAACATGGGCAAGAATATCACCGTCAGGATAATATCTTACGGGCTGCTTAACAATGCTTATTCCGTCAATACCTAAATTTTCAATTTTATCTGCTGTTTTACTCGTCACTTTTTTTTTCAACCATGTGAATTGTAAATTTAAATTTAATTTACTAATAACTTTTTCAAGTTTAATATTTAATAATTGTGATAATTCTTTGCTTACTTTATACTTATGTTTTATCATTAAAGGATCTATTGCAATACCGTCTACATTAATACTTGTTGCTAACAATCCTCCATTAGCGGAATATATATTGCCTCTCTTTGGAGTAAAATAAACTTTTGTATGAAACTGCGCATCAGCCATTTTCCTTAGCGAAGCTGCATCTATTACCTGTAAATAGAAAGCTTTAATTAATAATAATCCTCCAAAAACAAAAATTAGAGAAAATACTATTAATATTCTGACTTTCATCGTTGTTTTCCATATCTTATTCATGAATCATTATAACTTCGCCTTCTTTCGGGTATACAAAACCTAATTTTTTCGCTATCTTATAAATACGCGAAGGAGAAGCCAGCGAAGCTTTTACTATTAATAATTTTTTATTTTTATGTACCAATTTAGCCTTAATTGTCTCAAGCTTGCTTATCTCGTATCCTAATTTCATACTTTCCATATTTGTCCAAACATAAAATATTCCTGTTAATGAAATTATAAAAATCATAATAATCAAATATGGTTTTATTTTTGACATAATCAATAAAAAGTATCCGATTTATTTATTTATTATTAACAATTCATATTAAACTTGCCGCTCTTAATTTTGCGCTTCGCAATAAAAAGTATCCGATTTATTTATTTTTATTTATTATTTTTATTTATTTTATTTTTTCCATATTTAATAAAAAGAATAAAAAGTATCCGATTTATTTATTATTAACAATTCATATTAAACTTGCCGCTCTTAATTTTGCGCTTCGAGACCTTGGATTATTTTTAATTTCCTCATATAAAGGAGTTAAAGGTTTTTTTGTTATTATATTAAAATCTTTATTATTTTTAAAAAAATTTTTAACCAATCTGTCTTCACCTGAATGAAAAGCTACAATACATACGACGGCCCCTTGATTTAAAATATTTTTTAATTTATTTAAAAATTGCATCAAGGATTCATATTCATTATTCACCGTTATTCTTAAAGCTAAAAATGTTCTGGTTGCAGGGTCTATTTTATTTCTGCCGTTTTGCCTGTAGCCTATAGTATTTTTAATCAGCTTAGACAATTCCATAGGAGTTTCTATTAATTTTTTTTTTCTATATTCAATTATTTTTTTTGCAATTTTTCTTGAAAATCTTTCGTCTCCGTAATTCCATAAAATATTTGAAATTTCTTCTTCTTTATAATAATTTATAATGTCAAAAGCTGTAATTTCGCCGTTAGTATCTATTCTCATATCTAAATATCCTTCATCTTTAAAACTAAAACCTCTTTCGCTTTCAAGCTGAATAGAACTTATTCCTAAATCTAACACAATACCGTCGGCTTTTTCAAAACCTGCATTATGAATAACTAAATCAATATCGCTGAAATTAGAATGAAATATTTTAAATCTTTTTTTATCAAATTTTTTTTCTAATTCTAAATTAACATAATTAACTGCTTTTTCATCACTGTCTATACCAATTAAAAATCCGTCCGGCGCAGATAGTTCTAAAATTTCCTTAGAAAATCCACCTGCTCCGACAGTACCGTCAACATAAACATTTCCATGTTTTATATTAAGCAAATCAATAGATTCCTTTAACATAACAGGAATATGCTTTATGTTTTCCATATTAAATTAAATTTTAAAATATTTAAAATCCAATTTGAGACATAGTAGCAGATATAGTTTCAAAATTTGCTTTTGCATTTTCAAAATTGCTATCCCATAACTCTTTGTCCCAAATCTCAAATTTATTAATAATTCCGACAATCATTGCTTCTTTATTTAGCCCGCCGCTGCTTCTCAGCGAAGGCGGTATTAAAAATCTGTCCTGAGTATCAAGTTCTAATCCAAATCCTCCTGAAAAAAAATACCTTAAAAATTCTAGAACATCTTTTTGCATTGACGGCAGCTTAAGAGCTTTTTCTTCTAGCTTCCTCCATTCTTCAACAGGATAAGCCACGAGGCACTTATCTAAATTTGTAATAACAAGATTGGTATCGTTATAATTAGACATAAGAGCTTCTTTAATTTTCAAAGGAAGTTTTATCCTGCCTTTATCATCAATTGAATGAATATATCTTCCGCTCAGCATCTTATTATTTTATTATTATTAAAATGTTATACATTTATATAATTAAAATTATAAAATATTATTATAATTTGATTACTTACCACTTTTTACCACTTTTTACCACAATTAAATAATAATAGTAATTTTAATAAAAGTCAAGTATTAAGAAAATAAATTTTTAATAATTTAACATATTTCAATAAATTTTATAGATTAAAATAAATTATTAAAAAGGATTAATGAATAAAATTGGGGGATAATAAGCAATAAAAAAATAACCAAGCGGATAAATCATAAAAAAAATTTATTAATATAAATGACATATAAATCTTAAAATTAAATAAAAATATTAAAAAAAATATGCATGGCTGCATGATGTTTTAAGCGAATGCAATGTGACCATTCCTGCTATATAGATAGGATTTACCGAAGTTACAAACATATCCTCTTCAAGTTGAAGAAGTTCTTTGCTTTTAGAGCAAACATAAATCTTAATAGATTCATTATTCTTTGTGAGATAAGAAATATTTTCATCAATAAGCTGTTTAAACCTTTTTTCTATTTTATCATTTTTATTTAAGTCTTTAGTATAAAGCAGCGGCGATCTCGCCATACTGAATATAAAAATATTTTGTTCCATAACTATCAATGTTCTGGCAAATATTAAACCGGCAATACATTTTTCAGGTTCTTTTTCAGGATCTGACAGCTGAACAATAAGGATGTTAGAATTTTCCTCTTCCATAAAATTTAATAATTTATATATTATTAAAATAATATAATATAATGTTATTTTATTATTTATACTTTATTATTTAATTTATTGTTTATTATTATTTATTAAATTGATAATATTTTAAATTAATATTATATAAATTTATTTTTCTAAATAATTAACAAGCCAATCTTTTAAATGAATTCTGTTAAGCTTAAATAAATCGTCTATTTCTTTCATATCATTTTCACAGATATTATCATATTTAAGCATTTTAATCTGATCTGAAGTAACAGGCAATCCTTGAGCGCTAAAAAATTTTTCTATCAATTCAATTCCTTTTTCGGCAATGAATGTCGGGGCATGGATTTTTATTTTCTTAGGAGGCATTATTTCCATTATTAAATCTATAATACTTTCAAACGAGTAAATATCAGGACCGCATAATGTATAAATTTTATCATATGATGCTTCGGTATATAAAGAACCTGAATAAGATTTTGCAACAGATATAACATCTATGGGGGCAAATTTATCTTCACCCGTTCCGATAATAGGAACAAAAAAGCGTCCTTTTATTAATTTAATTAAGTCGTCAAAGAATGCCGCATTATCTCCAAATATCAATGAAGGTTTAAAAATCGTCCAATTAAGTCCTGAATTTTCAACTAATTTTTGACCTGCATATTTAGATGTATAATAAACGGATTCGGATTCGGCAGCTGCGCCGTTGACGCTCATATGAACAAATCTTTTTATATTATGAGACTTTGCCAACTCTAATAAAATTTCAACATATTCAACATGCACTTTTTGAAATGAAAAATCAGGCTGAGGTTTTATAATTCCGACAAGATTAATTATAGCATCAAATTTATTTTCAGAAAAAAAATCGTTCAAAGGTTTAATATTTTCAAGACTTCCTTCAAAAACGCCAAAACCTTCCTGTTTTAAATTTAAAGCCTTTTTCTTGTTTCTTTCAAGCAGAATAACCGATGCGCCGCTTTTTTTTATTTCAGAAGCAACTATTGAACCGACAAAACCTGTTCCGCCTGTAATAAAAACTTTCATATTACATCCTTATAGTCAAAATAATGAAAAGCTTCTATATATCTTACGGTTTTTGTTTTAGATCTCATAACAACAGAATTAGTTTTTGCGCCGCCAGGAAAAAAAACAACTCCCGGCAGATATTCTCCTGACGTAACCCCTGTTGCGGCAAAAATAACATCTCCAGAAGCAAGTTCATTTATATTATATATTTTATCAAAATCTTCTATACCCATCTTCTTAGCGCGTTTTTTTTCTTCATCGCTTCTAAAGGAAAGTTTTCCTTGTATATCGCCGCCTATACATCTGAGAGCTGCGGCGCTGATGACTCCTTCGGGAGCTCCGCCTATGCCCATAAGCACGTCAACACCCGTCTCTTCTTTTGCCGTAGCAATAGCGCCCGAAATATCGCCGTCTTGAATCAATTTTATTCTTGCTCCCGTGTCTCTAACTTCTTTAATTAAATTTTGATGACGTTCTCTGTTTAAAATTACAACCGTTAAATCTTCAACATACCTATTAAGAGCTTCGGCAATTCTATGAAGATTTTCGGAAACACCGAGGTTTAAATCTATCGATCCTTTTGCCTTAGGTCCAACTGCTATTTTATCCATATATGTATCAGGAGCATGCAAAAAATGTCCATGATCGGCTATAGCCATGACAGAAATACTGTTTGAACCTCCTTGAGCGCAAATTGTAGTGCCCTCTAAAGGATCTACGGCAATGTCAACTTTTTGTCCTTTTCCTGACCCTACTTTTTCTCCAATATACAGCATAGGAGCCTGATCTCTTTCGCCTTCACCTATAACAATCGTCCCGTCAATATCTATAAAATCAAGGGAACTCCTCATTGAATCTACGGCAGCTTTATCGGCGGCTTTTTCGTCTCCTCTTCCTATATGCTTAGCAGATGCTATAGCAGCATGTTCAGTAACACGCACAAACTCAATCGTTAAGGTTTTATCATCCATTTATTAACATCCTTTATATAATATATAATTATAATTTATATCCTAGGGCAGTTGACGTTCCGGAACTCCGTCATATTCATGAAGATCTGACCTTAATCTTCTAAAAGGTTTTTCCCTCATCCATTCTTCAAATACCTGTCCTACCAATCCTGCAGATCTCGCTATAATAAATAAACCTTTTCCTAACCTGTAATCTAAACCCATATCCGACATTATTGCTGCAATAGCTCCGTCAACATTAAGCGGTAATTTTTGTTCGGGTTTTTTAATTCTGAATTCGTTTTCAATTGCAGCGGCAAGTTCAACGTATTTGCCGCCAAAATTTAATGATTTTGCAACTTCCAGCAGCCTTTTGGTTCTCGGGTCTACGGAATGAAGCTTATGACCGTAACCTGCAAGTCTTTTCTTATTTTTAACGGCATCGTCAACTATTTTTTGGGCCATTTGATTAATATTAACATCTATATTATTTTTATCTTTTAATTCATCTTGAAATAATTTTGCCGCTTTCTCAATAGCTCCGCCGTGCGCATCACCCAACGTAAGTATACCTCCTGCAACAGCTGCATTAAGGGAGTTTCCTCCTGAAAATATAGTTCTTGCCGCAACGGCTGAAGGCGGGGCAATACCTGCGTCTATACTTGAAACAAATATAGCGTCAAGCATTTTTGCTTCTGCCTGAGTCGGCATTTCGCCTTTTAAAAGAAGAAAACAGACTTCCGCATAAGATTTATTTCCGATTAAATTGTCAATATTATATCCGCGAATAAGAATTCTGCCGTCTTGGTTTGAAGTTATAGCAGTACGCCATTCTTTCGGTTTTTCATCAGACATATTAATTTACTCCGTAATTTTTTTTATAAATTATTTATACCGATATTTAATTTACTATAATATAATTTTTAATATTTTGCAAACATTTGACATACTCCCCATGCCTAAAGGTATAAACGCATGTCGTTTATGGAATTCTGGTATCGATGGCAGTTGCGGAACGTATCGGTCTAACCCCCCCCCCATATTGTTGGAGTAAATTAAGACACTCCTTAATCCTATCACAGGATTAATGACACTGCAACGGATTATTTTATTACAAAGTATTATTTATGCTCTGAGTGTGCTGTAAAGAGGTTTAACATTATCAGAAGAAGTATCTTCAAAATCTCTTTTTACTCCTAACGATATCAGACAATTAACTAAATCATGATAAAAACGGGCAACTTTAATCGTTCCTGTCTTTTTCCCGACTTCTTCAAGATAATTAATTTTATCCGTTGCCTTGCCCATCCCTCTTTCAACAATAGCGCCTGCATGACCAAACGCAACGCCGTCCGGCATATTTTCCTGAAATATTCCTGACACGAAAATAGCAAGCGGTTTAGTATATCCGCCTTTTGATATTAATTCGGCAACCTGTTCTTCATATGTTCCTCCCGGTTCTCCAAGAATTACGCAAGCATTAACATTACAGTCTTTTTCTAATTCAGGTAAAACATCTGCAAAAGTAGTACAGGATATAATATCTCCTCCCAGAGCCAAAGCCATATATATTCCATATCCGCGTCTTTTAATCATTTCAGAAGTCGTGACGGTTAACCCCCCGCTTTTTGATAAAACAACAATTGAACCGTCTTTAAAAGCAATGCTCGGGTCTTTTCCGCCGATTGCGCCGATTCTTCCCACAGACGGAACAAAACATCCTAACGATGTGCCTCCGATTATAGTAATCCCTTTTGATTTAGCAATTTCATAAATAATAATAGAATCCCTTATGGGAACATGTTCCGTTATAATATACATAAGTTTTATGTCATGATTAATCAATTCCATTACGGCATCTAAAACAGAGGTGGGCGGCACATATATAAGTCCCGTGTTAACCGTTTTTTTAAATTCAGAAACCGACAATGCTTCTTTCACCGTATCAAAAACAGGAACGTTAAGCGCATCGTTCGGAATTCCGCCTTTACCGGGCGTTACTCCGCATTTTACTATTCCCGGATAAAGTTTTTCAGATTCAATTACAACCTGTGAAGCTTCTCTGCCTGTTATCCCAATAACTATAACACCTGTCTCGTCATTTAAATATTTAGTACCTTTCATAATTTAATTATCTCCATATCTATATAATAATATTTAAATATTTAAACAATTTTTCTTTCTTTTAATATATCATAAAGTTTTTGAGGGGCAGCTGTCAAAGGAAGCTCGGAATCATAAATCACCGCTTCTATATTATTCCTTACAAAACACTCATTTAACATTTGTAATCCTTTTTTATATTCAGGACCGCTTCTTCTTACAACCCATATTAATCCTTGGGGAAAATTTCCGTCTTTTATCATTTCTTCTATTGCGGAAACAAGACCTTCCCCGAGCGTCACGTCAATTCTTGTATTGCTTGCAGTTCCTCCGCAAACAAGAACGGCTTTTAATCCTGGCTTTGATAAAATTATTTTGGTAATTTTATTCATTTTTTCCGCAGGAGGGTTTCCGCCTATATCAGTTAAGTTGGCAGGTTTTAAACCTAAAGCTATCACCGTTTCCGCCGTAATTGTGGAACCTCCGCCGCCAAAAGTCATTAGAGCAATATTTCCGTCAAGCTCAACATAAGAACCTGCTTTTCCCCTGTGGTCGTCTCTGTCTATAAGATGCGCCGAGGATTCTCTTTCCGTTAAAGGCCTGCCCATTGATCCTCTTGCCGAATATATTTTTGACGGGGCTATTCTTGCATCGTCGTCAATTATAGTTACAGCATCAAGAGCAAGTATTTTCTGCTTACCCGATGCCTTTTTATCTTCAGCTATGACTATAGGATTAACTTCTACAAGTCTTGCTTCCGTGCTCCAAAAACTGTGATACATATTGGCAATAACTTCTGAAAGCTGTCTTAAAATTTCTTTGTCTTTTAATTTAATTTCAAGAAGAATCTCTCTGACTTTATAAGGAAAAAGCCCTCTTAAAGGATTGATATCATAAGTAAAAATTTTTGACGGATCCTGGTCTTCTATTTCCATGCCGCCTTGAAGAGAAATTATAAAAACAGGCTTTCTGCTTTTCGAAGAATATGTAAAACTTACATAAAGTTCCTTTAATATTGAAACTTTTTCCTGCAAAATAACGCTTACGGGCATTTCGCCATAAACATCGCTCGCCATTAAAGCCTTTACATGCTCGTTTGCTTCTTCTCCCGTCGACGCAAATTTAACGGCTCCCGCCTTACCTCTTTTTCCTACAAGAACCTGTGATTTCAAAACAATATCCCCGCACTGATCAACAAAATCGGCAACATTTTGACCCGGTCGTTGAACTACTAAATATTTTGGAACAGGAACACCGTATTTTTTAAATATTGCATCGTACGTTTCATATTCATAAAGTTTCATAAATAAATAAATACCTCCGTTAAGTATCTATTAATAGGTAATAAATAATAGGTAATAAAGCATCTATATAATAAGTAACTGAGCATCAAGGTTCTATTCTAAGAAGAGCATCAGCAGGGGTTATGCTATCGCCTGCTTTAACATAGATAGTTTTAACCGTGCCTGATATTGGAGCATGAATTTCATTTTCCATTTTCATGGCTTCCACTATAGCTATTGTTTGACCCTTTTCAACTTTATCTGCTTCTTTCACAAGAATTTTCGCAACTCTTCCCGATATCGGAGCGGTGGCATCTCCTTCCTGTGCGATTGTACGTCCAGAACCTGCTTGAGCTCTCACTTTAGATTGATTAGATTGAGCTGAGATACCGCTTATTGCAGCTTCTACTTTTGGATAAAGCTGAATTTCTTCAAGTTTACCCTGCACCCTGACATAATATTTTCTGGGTTTTCCCTGTTCTTGACTCGGCGCAACACCTTCTACCTTGACGCTAAATTTATCGCCGTGATAAGTAATGTCAAACTCTACCGGCGCTGCATTTTCCATAATACCGGGTTGTGTTTCTATCATTTCTTCTGCACCGGAAATAACATCCGACACAAGACCTCCGCTTTCTCTTGCTTTTAAAAACTCCATTGCCTGCATAGGAAAAAGTACATACAAAAGTATATCTTCTTCAGATTTTGATAGTATACTGACCTCTTTAACGGCATTATCCCATTCGTTTACATCGGCACTGTCGCCGGGTCTTACGCTATAATCCGGTTTTTTATCCGGTCCTAAAATTTTACTGATAAGTTCTTTAGAGACGGTACCTGGAGGAGTTCCATATTTTCCTTCTACATAATCTCTAACTTCTTTTGTAATAATTTTATATCTTTCTCCGGAAATAACGTTTAAAACAGCCTGAACGCCGACTATTTGAGAAGATGGGGTAAGAAGCGGCGGATAGCCTAAGTCTTTTTCAACGCTCGGGGTTTCTTTCAAAACTTCTTCCATTTTATCGCCTGCATTTGCCTCTTTTAACTGTGCCATCATGTTAGAAATCATACCGCCCGGAATTTTATGAATTAAAACCTTAGCATTAACGCCGCCATACTCGGTTTCATATTTTTTATAATTCCTTCTTATATTAGAAGTAATAGTAGAAGCATCTTCTAAAATTTTAATATCTATACCTGTATCATAAGGCGTACCTTGAAGTGCGGCAACTACACTTTCGGTAGCGGGATGGCACGAACCGAAAGCTAAAGGCGACAAAACTGTATCGAGCATATCTACGCCCGCATAAATTGCCATCATATGATTCATAATTGCTGTTCCGCTCATATCGTGATTATGAAGCAGAACCTTAATCTTGTCGCCCACTTTATTTTTTATGCTTCTGATTATATTATAAGTATCAAGAGGCATCATAATTCCCGTTGCGTCTTTAAACGATATCCAGTGAGGACCTATTTCAATAAGTTCATCCGCATACTGCATCCATTTTTCATAAGTATGAACGGGGCTTTTTGTGTAGCTTATTTCGGCGTGGCACTCTCCTCCAAGCTCTTTTACAGCTTTACAGGCAACTTCAATATTTCTGTTGTCGTTTAATGAATCGAAAACTCTGAAAACGGTTATTCCGTTTTTAAGCGCATTTTCTATAAATTTATAAACTACTTTATCTGCCCTAGGTCTATAGCCTACTATGCTTTGACCCCTGAACAGCATTTGAAGTTTTGTATTAGGCATTACTTCTTTTATGCGTCTCAGCCTTTCCCACGGGTCTTCCTTTAAATACCTGAGACAAACGTCGTATGTAGCGCCGCCCCACATTTCAAAAGCATATAAACCTGCTTTATCCATTTTTTCGCAAAGCGGAATTAAATCATCAGTCTTAACCCTTGTCGCTAATTTACATTGAATTCCATCCCTTGCGGTTAAATCCGTTATTAATATTTTTTTTGGTTTGGCTACTTCAATTTTACCTTTTTTTAACATCTCTTCGATAGTTTCTATAGTGCTCATTGATATCCTCCTATAAACCGTGATAGGCTGCCAGCGCAGCGCTTATAAATGCAACATAGTCTTCTTTGTCTTTAAGTTCGTCATAATCAAAAACTTCAGGATGTTCTTCTAAATATTTTGTCGTAAATAAACCCGTCTTAAAATCTTCCTGCTGGATTATTTTTTTAAGAATAGGAATAGTAGTTTTTATTCCTCTAACTTCATAAGATTCAAGAGCTACTTTTGTTCTTTGTATTGCCTCTTCAAATGTCCTTCCCCAGCATATTAATTTAGCAATTAGAGAATCATAGTAAGGCGTAACTTCAAATCCGACGGAAACAGCGCTTTCAACTCTTATACCGTTCCCTCCTGGCACATAATAACGCTCTACCGTACCGATGCTGGGACGAAAATCATGTTTCGGATCCTCGGCATTTATGCGGCACTCTATCGCAAAACCGTTAAATTTTAAATCTTCCTGTTTCATTTCTAATTTATGACCCGCGGCTATCTTAATTTGCTCTTTTACTATATCTACCCCGGTAATCATTTCGGTAACAGGATGTTCGACCTGCACCCTTGTATTCATTTCAATAAAATAAATATTGCCTTCTAAATCCGAAACAAATTCCATCGTGCCTGCACTATAATAACCGATTTCCTTACATGCATTTACCGCCGCATCACCGTAAAACTTACGTTTTTCTTCATTAAGCACAATGGAAGGAGCAATTTCAATCATCTTTTGATTTTTCCTTTGAATTGAACAATCCCTTTCGCCCAGATGAATCACATTTCCGTATTTATCTCCAAGAATTTGAAACTCCGTATGTTTCGGATTCTCAATAAATTTTTCTAGAAGCAAATCGCCGTTTCCAAATGCCTTTTTGGCTTCTGAATAAGCGCTTTCATAGTTTTTAATTAATTCTTCTTTATTTCTGCATAACCTTATGCCGCGGCCTCCGCCGCCTGCGGTAGCCTTAAGAAGAATAGGATATTTAATTTCCTTGGCAATTTCTATTGCTTCATCTAAGGATTTTAATATTCCGTCGCTTCCGGGAACCGTTATAACGCCTGCTTTCTTCATAACTTCCTTAGAGCGCGCTTTATCCCCCATTAAAGCAATAACTTCCGAGGAAGGACCGATAAAAGTAATATCGTTATCTTCGGCAGCTTTTGCAAATTCTGCATTTTCCGCCAAAAATCCATACCCTGGGTGAATTGCATCTGCGCCTACAGATTTAGCCAAATCAATAATAAGCTCATAATTTAAATATGCATCCATAGGGCTAACTCCGAGCATATAGGCTTCATCCGCCATTTTTACATGCCTTGCCGTCGGTTCTACTTCGGAAAAAATTGCAGCCGTCAGAATATCTAATTCTTTTGCCGCTCTAATGATTCTGCAGGCTATTTCTCCTCTATTTGCTATAAGAATTTTCTTAAACATAATTATCTATTCCCTCCCATAATTTTACCCCTATAATTGTTTGTTATCCCGAACCTTACTGTTCTATCTTAAAGGAATATGAAATAGGAGCCGCCTGATTTATCAAATAAGCAATGCTGCATGTCTTATTGAGAGCTTCCTCTATTGCTTTTTTAACGTCGTCTTGAGTAAGTTCTTTAGCCTTAATAGTAAAATGCAGAAAAATCTTTGTAAAAACTTTCGGATAAGTTTCTTTTCTTTCACTATCGGTATCTACGGTAATACCCTCTACATGTTTGCCGTTTTTATGAAGAGCTTCGTAAACATGGATACCCATACATCCTGCAATAGAGTAAAGAAAAAGCTCAGGGGGTCTTATTCCTCTGCCTTTTCCGCCCACATACCCTGCGGCATCAATGTTTATTTCCCCTGATTCACCTGAACCTACAAAGTGGAAATCTTCTTTCTGTTTAACTGTTAATTTCATAATTTACCCCCAAAATTTTGTTACATTGTTTTTATTTCAATAATAAAATAAAACAAATAAAAAGGAGAAAGAAAAATGTCCCCAAAATTTTGTTACATTGTTTTATTTCAATAGCTTTATATTTCACTTTATATTTCAATTAAAATAGCCTCGCCAAACTCGGAAGTATTAAGCTCGGCTGCTTCTTTACCCATCTTTTTAAATCCGTAAAACATATCCTGCGTGCCTTTGCACTGAGATATAACTTTTCTGACAGCTTTATATACAAGATCTGCAGCTTCTTTAAAACCTATATATTCAAGCATCATGGCTCCGGACAAAGTAATAGACAATGGATTTGCTATACCTTTTCCTGCAATGTCCATACCAACTCCATGCGTACTTTCAAAAAGAGCATAACCATCGCCGATATTACCGCTCGGAACAAAACCCGGTCCGCCTACAAGGGCGGAAGCAAGGTCTGATATATAATCGCCGTTCAGATTCTGGGTAATTATAACATCGTAAGCGCCTGGATTTAAAACTAACTGCATAAGCATTTGATCGGTTATAACTTTGGAAAGTTTTATTTTATCGTTAGCACAATTATGTTCTGTTGATATTTTGTCTTTAAATTCGTCTTCTTTGGCTACTTCAAAAGCCCAGTTCATAAAAGCGCCTTCCGTAGCCTTCATAATATTTCCTTTTCCTGCTACCGCTATTGATTTTTTATTATTATCTATGGCATACTTAAAGGCTTTTCTTACATGTCTTTTGGTTTTAAATTCGCTCATCGGTTTTATTGTAATACCCGCATCTTCAGGAATAGCATCCGATTTAACATTCATTTCATTGATAAAAAATCCGCGCACTTTTTTTGCTCCGTCTGATTTCGGCATATATTCTATCGCCATATAAACATCGTCCGAGTTTTCTCTAAAAACGGTAACATTTACCCGTCCCGCATCAGGTATCGGAGACGGCTGACCTAAGTAATATACGGGTCTTATTGCCGAGTAAAAGTCCATAGATTGCCTTAGAATGGAATTAAGAGATTTTCCCGGTTTGCCTACGGGAGTACCTAAAGGACCTTTTATGGAAACAATGCTCTGTTTTAAAATTTCCAATGTTTCTTCAGGCATTCTTTCTAATCCGTTCTTTTCGGCTTTATCTCCCGCTAATACCTCAACCCAATAAATGACTTTTGACCCATGATATGCTTTATTAATAGCGCTATTTAAAACTTTGTGCATTACGGGGGTAATTTCGAAACCTATACCGTCTCCTTCAATATATGGAATTATTGGATTATCGGGTATCTCTAATGTTTTATCTTCTTTTAGCTTAATAAAATTCCCTTCTCCCGGAATGCAAATTTTACTATCCCATTTAAACACATTTTCATTCATTCCTTGTTCTCCTAATTAATAACATAAATAACATAACAAAAACAAATTTCCATATTCCAAAGATTATATTTTAATAAAACATTTTTTTAAAAGCAACTAAAAAATAAAATTTGTTGTTAAAAATTTTAAAATAATCATAATCTGGTTAATAATACACTTATTTAATTCGATTATTTATAAAAATTCATTAAAAGAATTTAAAAAACTTTTAAAAAGTTTAGAGCCTGAATCAAAAAATAAACCAGTGTTTTGAGAATTTTTTTCAGAAAAATTAGATGTACGATATTTAAAATGCGTATCTTTCATTGAGGGCGCAAAAGCGCAAAAAGGAACAGGTCCTGAAGAATGTTTTTTTAATTTTACGGGATTATAATGATCGGGTAAAATCATAATAATAAAATCCTTATATTTTTTTGCTCCTTCAAGAACGCCGCCGACTATATACTTATCAAAATCTTGTATCGCCTTTAATTTTTTTTCAATGCTGCCCTCGTGAGACGCTTCATCGGGAGCTTCTACATGAATATATACAAAATTTCCTGAATTGAGCGAATTTAAACCGTATTCAACTTTGCCTTTATAATTTGTATCTAGATAGCCTGTAGCTCCGGGAACATCGATTGAATTCAATCCTGCATATTTTCCTATTCCTTTAACAAGGTCAACTGCGGATATGACGGCGCCTTCTATTCCATGTTCTTCTTTCATAGTAGGCATATCGGGTCTATGTCCTTGACCCCATAACCAGATAGAATTTGCTGGAAGTTTGCCTGAAGCCGTTCTTGCTTTATTAACATCGTGATTTTTAAGTATATCCTCTGCTTTTTTCATTATTTCAAGCAAAATGCCGCTTGATGAATTTCCATGCGGCAGGTATTCGTCTATTTGCAAGTCTGGTATATCATGAGGAGCAACGGTCTGAAGACCTTTTATATCAATATTATTTTTAGCAACCATAAGATGTCTGTAACTTATACCCGGATAAAATTGAAAATCGCTGCTGCCCAATTCTTTTTGAAATGTTTCCAATATGCTTTTTGCTTCTTCGGTAGTAATATGTCCGCCGGAATAATCATGCATAATTCTTTTTCCGTTTTCATAAAGTATATTGACTAAGTTAAGTCTGAAAGCAACATCGTTGCCGATAAGTTCAATGCCCATACTTGCAGCTTCTAAAGGAGACCTTCCTGTATAATATTTGACGGGATCATATCCTAAAATACTCAGAGAACCTATATCGCTTCCGGGAAGACAACCGTCAGGAATTGTTTGGACAAGCCCTGCAATACCGCCTGATGCAATATAATCCATATTAGGCGTTGCCGCAAAATCAAGCGGGGATTTATTATTTAACTCTGTTAAGGGAAAATCCGCCATTCCGTCAGGACACAAAATGATATATTTTTTTTCTTTTTCCATATTTTTAAATTTCTCCCGTTTATTTATGTTATCTTTAATTTTTTTATATAAAATTTTTTTATATAAGATCCATTGCTTTTAAAACAGATTTTTTATCGCATGGAACAATGATAGGCTCTTTTGAAATTTTTATAGCATTTTGCGGATCTTTTAGTCCATGCCCTGTTAGCGTCAAAACACAAACATCGCCTTTTTTAAAAAATCCGCGTTTATTTAACTGGATTAAACCGGCTAATGTTATAGCTGAAGCAGGCTCGCAGAATATTCCTTCGGTCCTTGCCAATAAAGCGTATGCATCAAGAAGGTCTTCGTCCGTCACCGCTTCAATCAATCCTCCAGACTCTTCTTTTGCTTTAACGGCCTTTTGCCAGCTTGCAGGGTTTCCTATTCTTATAGCTGTAGCAATAGTATGAGGTTCTTTAACTATATGATCTAATACGATAGGCGCAGCTCCTGCAGCCTGAAAACCTATCATTTTAGGCAAATTTTTAATTTTTCCGGCTTGATAATATTCTTTGTATCCGTTCCAATAAGCAGTGATATTACCTGCATTGCCTACTGGAAGTATATGGTAATCGGGGGCTTTTCCAAGTTCATCGGCAATCTCAAAACTTGCTGTTTTCTGGCCTTCTATTCGGTAAGGATTAACTGAATTAACTAATGTTACTTCAAATTCATCCGATATTTCCTTAGCTATAACAAGAGCTTCGTCAAAATTGCCTTGAATCTGCATAACGGCGGAACCGTGCATAAGCGCCTGAGAAAGCTTCCCCATTGCAATTTTGCCTTCCGGAATAAGCACGAATGATTTTATGTCTGCTCTGGCGGCATAAGCGGCGGCGGCGGCAGAAGTATTGCCTGTAGAAGCGCATATTATCGCTCTGGATCCGTCTGCGACGGCTTTTGAAACAGCCATAGTCATCCCTCTGTCCTTAAAAGAACCCGTAGGGTTTAATCCTTCATATTTAAAATAAATTTCAATATCCGGATTTATAGTTTTATAAACATTCCTTGATTTGATAAGCGGAGTATTTCCTTCAAGTATGCTTATAATAAATTTATCATTTATCTGAGGTAAGAATTCGCGGTATCTTTTAATAACCCCTTCATATTTTTGCAATTGCAAGTTTGACTCCCGATTAAATTAATTTAAATTTTATATTATATTAACATATCAATTCACATTATCTTCAATTCTTAAAACCATAGTTTTTGCAAGAATAATGTCTAATTTATCGCATAATTCTATGCTTTTAAACAGTTCTTCTTCATTTGCTTCATGAGTTGTTATAACAATAGGAACGGCGCTGTCTATTTTTCTGCCTTGCTGAATCATTGAGCTTATGCTAATTGAATTATCTCCTAAAATCTTAGAAATTTTAGCAAGAACACCAGGTCTGTCCATAGCGGAAAACCTTAAATAGTATCTTGATATTATATCTTTTTTTCTTTTTATATGAATTTTATTTAAACTTTCATTTAAAAAAATATCCTGATGTTTTTCATTATTTAATATTTTCCCTGCTATTTCAATAAAATCTCCCATGACCGCGCTTGCCGTCGCCATGCCTCCCGCGCCATAACCTGTAAGACTTATAGGACCTGCAAATTTGGCATTCAAAAAAAATGCATTAAACACTCCGTCCACCTTTGACAATAGACTGCCTGAAGGAATTAAGGTAGGATGCACTCTTATTTCTATTTTTGAATCGTCATTTTTAAGGATACCGAGAAGTTTTATTTTATACCCGAGATCTTTAGCAAAACAAATATCTATATCATTTATATCTTTTATTCCTTCAATTATAATATCGTTTAAGGATATGCTTGCCGAAAACGCCAATCTGCCTAATATAACTAATTTATGAGCGCTGTCAGTTCCATTTATGTCAAATGACGGGTCAGCTTCAGCGTAACCTTTTTCCTGAGCTTTTTTAAGAATATCTTCAAATTTTCCGCCCTCATTTGTCATCTTAGACAAAATATAGTTGGATGTTCCGTTTATTATTGAAAATACCGACGTAATAGAATCTCCGGCAAGTCCGTTTTTTATAGACCTTAAAATAGGAATCCCGCCTCCTACGGCAGCTTCAAATCCTATATGCGCATTATGTTTTTTGCATAACTTAAAAATTTCTTCCCCATGCTCTGCGAGCAGCGCTTTATTTGCTGTTATAACGCTTTTTCCGTTTTTAACAGCTTTTTCAATATAGTCTTTTGCAGGATTAGTTCCCCCCATAAGTTCAACTATTACATCTATGCTTTTATCGTTTAAAATATCGTCTATGTCGTTAACAATTAAATTACCTGCATCTTCTGCCGAAGGATTTCTGTTTCCTCTTGTAAATATTTTTTTAATATTAACTGCGGCAGAAAGCATTGTTTCAATTTCTTTTTTGCGAATATCCAATATTCTGTAAAAACTGCCTCCTACCGTCCCAAAACCTAAAAGCCCTATATTAATTTTATTATTTTCCATAGTTTATTTTCTATAAATGATTAATTTAGCATATTATGTTCTTAGTTTATTATGTGTTAGCTTATTATATTCATTATATATAATAATTTTTATTTAATTTAATTAAGTTTGCTTATCGTAGTTTAATATTTAGTTTAGTTTGCCAATATCTAACTTAACATAGTTTTTAATATTTAGTTAATCTTAATCTTAATCTTAATATTTAATTTAATTAAGTTTGCTTATCTTAAGTTTAATATTTAGTTTTAGTTTATTTTAATCTTAATCCTAATCTTAAACTCAGTTTAGTTTAAATATTATTTATATCAATTGACTGTTTAAAAAATGTTTTACCCCTTTAGCCGCCTGTCTTATCCGCATTTCATTTTCTACGAGAGCAAATCTGACATATTGATCGCCGTATTCCCCAAAACCGATACCTGGAGATACTGCAACCTTTCCTTTTTCTAATAACATTTTAGAAAATTCTAGCGAACCTATGCCTGCGTTTAAAAAATGTTCCGGGATTTTAGCCCAAATAAACATTGTAGCCTTCGGCTTTTCAATATGCCACCCTGCATTATCGAAACTTTCAATTAAAACATCTCTCCTTTTTTTATAATGCTCAACCATTTGATTTATCGCGTTGTATTTATATTCTTCATTTAAAGCAATAATGGAGGCTATTTGAATAGGCTGAAACATACCGTAATCAAGATAGCTTTTTATTCTTGACAAAGCATTAATCAATGTTTGATTGCCTAAAGCATATCCCACTCTAAATCCTGCCATACTATAACTTTTTGACATTGTAAAAAATTCTACTCCAACGTCTTTTGCTCCTTTTACAGAAAGAAAACTCGGAGATTTATATCCGTCAAAGGTAAGATCCGCATATGCATGGTCATGGATTATATAAATGCCGTTATCTTTAGCGAAATCTACAAGTTTTTCAAAAAAATCTATATCAACGGTTATAGTCGTAGGATTATGAGGAAAACTCAATATAATCATTTTAGGCTTTGGCCATGTTTGTTTTAAGGCGGTCATAAGATTTTCAAAAAAATCTTCTCCGGGAACAAGCGGTATACTTCTAATGTCGCCGCCTGCGATAATAACGGAATAAGCATGTATCGGATACGACGGGTTAGGCACGAACGCTACATCGCCTTTATTTATAGTTGCAAGCATCAAATGGCTTAAGCCTTCTTTGATTCCCATAGTAACAATAGCTTCACTGTCGGGATCTAAATCAACGTTGTAATTTCTTTTATACATATTGCATATAGCAACCCTTAGTTTATATATGCCCTTAGACACTGAATACCGATGATTTTTCGGATTTTTAGATGCCTCTACCAATTTTTCAATTATATACATAGGGGTTGGCGAATCAGGATTTCCCATACCGAGGTCTATTATATCTTCCCCTTTTTTCCTCGCTTCCGCTTTAATTTTATTGACCTCCGCAAAAACATAAGGAGGCAGTCTTTTTATTGTTTCAAAATCTTCGGTCATAATTTAGATTTACCTAATTTTTTAATTATTTTAATCAATTATCAAAATTTAATTTAATTTAATGCTATTGTTATAAAATTTTTCCGCCCCGAATGAGCTCCTGACAAGCGGAGCCGAAAATACATTTTTTATACCTCTGTTTTTGGCATATTTTCCATATTCAATAAATGTTTTAAGAGAAACATACTCTTTAACTTCTATATTGTCAATAGAAGGACGCATATATTGCCCTATAGTTATAAAATCTACATTTGTTAAAGCTATATCGCTAATTGTTTTAAAAACATCTCCTTGATCTTCTCCAAACCCAACCATTATACCTGATTTTGTCTGAATATGCGGATATTTTTTTTTTACAAAACTTAGAATATTAAGCGATAGTTCATAAGAGCTTTCAGGTCTGACAGTTTTATAAAATTTTTCGACTGTTTCAATGTTGTGTCCAAATATATTTACTCCTGCATCCAGCACAGCGTTAATTGATTTTTTGCTGCCTTTAAAATCGGAAGTCAACACTTCAACAATACCGCAATAAGTGTTAGATTTAATTTCCTTAACCGCTGCAGCAACTATAGAAGCTCCGCCGTCCTCAAGATCATCTCTTGTAACCATAGTTATTACGGCATGGTTTAGCTTTAAAGATTTAACTGCGTATGCTATCTTTGCAGGTTCCGATAAATCAACCTGCGGTTTTTCATCATATCCTATATTGCAAAAAGGGCATTTCCTCGTACATTTATCACCAAGCAAAAGAAAAGTGGCGGTTTTATTAGAAAAACAGAGGTTTAAATTAGGACACCTTGATGACGAGCATACGGTATTTAAACCTTTTTCTTTAATTATTTTAGAAGTAGAATATATATCTTTTCTCGATTTTATTTTTAAAATCTCGTTTCTAATGTGAGCAGGAATTCTTTGATTCATGAAAAAATTATGAATATTTAATTTATTTTTATTTTAGAATTTACGATACTTAATTTATTTGGGTAATATTTATCATGTTAATTTTAATTATATTATTTTATAATTAATAAATGATTATATAAATGTAAATTGTATAATATTCTGTTAAAAAATAAAATAAATTTTTATTAAATCTTAAAAATTTACAATAAGTTATAATTCAAATTTGCAATACAAATGCTAAAATTGTATAACATAATAAATTAAATAATTGATTAATCTAACTTGTAATTAGTATTACGATATATATCACAATATACCGGCTAATTTCAATATTTTTTATACTAATAAAGAAAACAAATAAAACAACAATAATAAAATGCCTGACGACATAATATCAACGCAAGATGAATATTTTATGAAATTAGCAATTAAAGAAGCAATTAAATCTTATAATGCCGACGAAGTTCCGATAGGAGCGGTAATAGTAAAAAACAATGAGATAATTTCAGCTTCTTCAAATAGCGTAGAAAAAGATTTATCAGTCATCATGCATGCCGAAATAAAAGCACTAATATCGGCACAAAAAAAATTAAAATCGTGGAGATTAAACGAATGCACAATGTATGCAACATTAGAACCTTGTCTTATGTGCTGCGGAGCGATAATCTTGTCACGCGTAAATAGATTAGTCTATGCGGCGCCTGACCCCAAAGCGGGGGCGGTTAATTCTTTATATACGACATTATCCGACAAAAGATTAAATCATACGGTAGAAACGATGGGCGGTATAATGGAAAAAGAGTCATCACAATTGCTAAAGGATTTTTTTAAAATAAAAAGAATAAAAAAAATAAATAGTTAACGTGATAACAAAATTGCCGGATTAAAAATATAGTTTAAAAAGTTCTTATAACCATAAAATTTACGGTATTTTGCGTACTATTTCCGTCACCGTAGACTTTGCGGTTTGCTATTTGATTTTCAAATTCCAATCTGAATTGCGTATTTTTAAATATATTAAGATTTGGTCTTAAACCTATCGTAAAAGTTGAATCAAAATAATTAAAAGCTTCCCCTGGAATACTGTTCTCTTCCCACATACCGTTGGGATCCCAGACCATTACTTCTCTTATAGTTTGCGAAAATCTGCCAAAACTCAATATATCAAAATGATGAATATAAAAGGCTAATCCGGAAAAATGGGATTTGTCGTAAGTTGAATTTGAAGTTGAAATCAAATAGCTCGGATATAGCGACGTTGTCGCGGATGCCTGCAAGTTAAATTTATTAGCATTTATATTATTGTTTTCTATAATTGATTTATTTATGCCGCTGTTTAATCCTACTTCATAATCTAAAACAAACGTCCAAAAATTAAAAGGAGAATATTTTACGTCTGCAAAATTGTAAAAAAACTTGTTTACATTATCCTGTATTAGGCTATTATTATATATAACAAAATTTTCCGCACCATAAACTATACCTTCATGAAATTTTAATTTTATATTTTTAAACGGTTTATAAGAGGTAATAAATTCAAAAGTCGGATACCTGTCAATCGGAACCATTGCGTTATCGGTTAAGGCAGTTCCAAAAACCATTTTTAATTTTTTTGGAATAAAAGGATAGCTTAAAAAAATTCCAGTAAGTTCTCCCGGTTCTATTGCTGTAATCGGAGAATAGGTATTTTCCCATAATCTTGACAAATTATAAGATTCAAAACCTATAAGATAATTTTTTTCGCCTATTTCTACTTTAAGTCCGTTTCCCACAGGCAGCCCTAAAGATATATAAAGATTCCTAAAACCGTAAAGCGGTCTATTATATATAGGTTCGGTGTAATAAGAATAATTACCGGTATAAGGTCCGACATCCTGTATATTTTCGCCTATATCCAATGTTGCTTTAAAACCTATGCCGAATATATTCCTTCCGTCAGAAAACGCATTTTTAGAAACGGTTAAATCTAATTCGTTAATGGTAAAACCGTTAACTTTGTAATTGTCTATATAATTTCCGTTATAATTTCCCTGCGGAAATCGTGAATTTGCAAGCGGATTTGCAAAATTATATGTATAAGAAGCGGCAAAAGTTCCGAATAGTTTTATTTGCGATAAAAAAGTATTTTTTTTAGATTTATTTATATTACCGTCTATCCTGCCTATATAATTATTTGTATTATAATTAGTATCATTGCACTGTATGACGCGGTGTATATTTTTTAATATATCACCGTTTAAATTAGTTCTTTTATTATCATATATATTATTATATACATTATTATTTATATTATAGCCTGCATTATATGCGGCATTCGAATTTTTAATAAAAACATACTCCGTTATAAATTGAGCCACAATAATTAAATTTAAAATAAAAATTAATTTTTTCATATTAAAATCTCCTGCCGTGATCACTATTATTAATTAATTGTAATTAATAGCAAGCAAATATGAGGGGATTTAATGATTAATTCGGTAAATGTGATCACTATTATTAATTAATTGTAATTAATAGCTAATGAATTCTAGAAAATCCGACTATAACAAGAATAACCATGACTACTATATAAATCCTTAAAAACCAAAAAGCAATTTTAACCCAGCCGCTGATTTCTGCCCTCTGAAGCGGAATTTTATTATAATCAAGCAGTCCTTCTTCTTTCACAAAATTTTCCCAATATTTTTCTAAATTAGCGCCGTCTTGAGAGTTATTATTATTTAATTTTTTTAACATTTTATCTTCACGGTTATATTTGATTTTTTTATTATCTAATGCCATTTTGACCACCTCTGCCGATTATTTTGAATTAATTGCAATAATTAAAATTAAATTAAATTAAATTAAATTAAATTAAATTAAATTTGCCTATATAATTTATAGATTAAAACAAATTATCCCGTAAAACTTCTAAATTAAATTTAAATAAATTTATATTTTATCATCCAAAAAGATGCGGAAATACTACGGTTATACCGTATAATCCATTCATTATTATCAAAAATCCGACTATTACAAACGCTGAAATATTTTGCCATCTTTTATTTATATGTTCACCCATAATTTCTTTATCGTTCAGCAAAAGCAATAAAAACAGCATAGCGGCAGGCATAAATATTGAAGCTATAACCTGAACGGTCAGGTTTAAGAAACCTAACGGAATATTAGGTATTAAAACTACCGTGCCTGCTATCAATACGCTTAATAAACCTGGAAGATAAAAATACCAGCCCTGCAGCGGAGGAAGATTTATGCTTTTTGGCCAGCCTAACGCTTCTCCTGCAGCCCATGAAGTGCTTGCCGATATTGCTATTGTTGCAATAAGACCTGCTTCTATTAACCCCAGCGCAAATAATTTCATGGGAATAATTCCCATTTTTTCGGAAATTACCTGCATAATTTGATTTATACTAAAATTAGAACTTCCGCCAATCCCGTGAACAACGGAACCTGTTATAATAACTATAGCGATAGCGATAATTACCATGAAAGTCGAACCTACAAAAGTATCTATCTGCCCGTCTCTTATATCTTTAACGGTTAAACCTTTATCCACGACAGACGACTGCTGAAAAAAAAGCATCCACGGAGCTATTGTAGTACCGAGATTTGCAAGAACTACATAAATAAACAATGAATTAATTCCTCCGCTTATATGCCAAGTTTTAAAGCTATCTGTAACCGCGCCCCAATTAAGATGCGGAACAAAAAACACAAGCGGAACAAAAATTAAATTTAAAGCGGCAATACTAAGACTAATCCATTCCCATGTATAATATCTTAGAAATAATTGTATAGAAAATACGACAATTACGGCAATTATAGAAGACGCTATGGGTGAAACCCCAAAAAACTGCATGCCTAAAGTTATGCCGATAAATTCTGTGATTAAAGTCAAAATATTTGCAATAACTAAATCTACCAACGAGAACGCGCCCCAAAATTTTCCATACCTTTTCCATATCATTTCGGCATGTCCTCTATGCGTAACAGCTCCTAATCTGACGGTCATTTCCTGAACTATATAAGCAACGGGAAGCATTAAAACCATAAAAGGAATAAAAAATCCAAGCCCGAATATAGACCCTGTTTGAGCATATGTAATTACACCGCCGGCGTCATTATCGGCTATCATAACTAAAATACCCGGCCCTATCAAAGAAAGAAGAAGGCAAAGTCTTGAAAAGTATCCGTATTTTTGCCGCATAATATGAATTTTCAGTCTGTCTATAGCCCGCAATTTTATATCAATAGGAAGTTCATCTAACCTATCTTTAAGTTCTTTCATATCCACCTCCTTAACTTATTAATTTTATACATATTTTAGCTAACTACATTAATCATTAATCATTTCATAGAAACTGCCAATGATATTTCAATAATAAACAATATTAGATGACCGCGTTCGCTCTCGGCTTAAAGCCTCGTGAAGTTTACTTCAGAACTTTGCAGTCTTAGCAGGAATAACGCATGACCTGAACGTGCAATAATGGCATCAGACCTTCGCAGGATGTACACTCAAATTAATGACACCTATCAAGTGAAGCTATAAATCCTCTCAAAGCCTTTCCCGCGAAAGCGGAAAAGTTCCAAAGTAAAAACACACGCCGTTTCTGTCCAATAAGCTATAAGCCGAGAGCGAAATTGAATTAATTAAAATAATAAATAGTGCTTCGCAATTATAATTATATTTAATAAAAAAATAAATAAAATTAAATATATAATAATCTAAAAGCACAGCTGTCTACTTAATAAACTATAATATAAATCAATGTTTAAAAATCCAAATTGGAAAATAATATAGGATTATAATAAAATAATAGGATTGCAATAATACATTGCAATAATAATTGAAAGGAAAATTAGATTTGATTTTTAAAGAAATGTGATTTTATCTTTAAAATCCGTTTTTTAAAGTTTTTAATACAATCAAGATATTGGATTTTAACTTAGATAAAATTATTTATTTTATAAAGAAGAATTGTAAATTATTAAATATTATTCATTGTAATAATTAAGATAGTAAAAGATAGTAAGATTATCTGCCGATTAATTTATGTATTTAATAATTTATATGGTTTACCTTTTATCATTCAGTCCTGATTGTATTCCATTATAGTTTTCAATTGTTATTGCAAAATAAAAATGACGGCTGCAACTGCCGTCGGGTTCACTTCGCATAAAGCCTCCATATTGATAATTAATTAAATTATTGGATAAAATTTAATACCTTAAATTTGTTTTTAATTATCCTATTAATAAAAACTTATGTCAAGCAAAAATTTACTAAAAAAGGAGACAGGTACGAACATACTTACCATACTGTAAAAATCGTTAATATGGAAGACGGTGGGATTATGTTCGTTCTTAAGGCTATGAGGGTAGCCGCGGCTACCCTCTTAAAGATTTTATTTAATAAAATTAAAACTATTATAAGATAACATAATTGATTTTTATTTAAATGTTTAATATTATACTTGCATATTTGTTTATTAATTACATTTAAAATAAGCATTAACCTTTATTAATTTAAATTGGCTTAAATTATGAGTCCTTCAATAGCAATTGGAATTATAGGCATAGTTATCCTCCTCGGTTTCGTCGGAGAAATGTTTTTCTCTTTTACAAAAATTCCGTCTATTTTATTTTTAATGCTGGCGGGCCTCATATTAGGTCCGATTTATCATATATTTAATCAGCAGCTTTTTATTGATTTTGCTCCTTACTTAAGTACTTTAGTGCTAATTCTTATTATGTTCTCGGGCGGGCTTGAGCTTAATTTTATAACTGTTTTTAAAAGTTCTATTTATTCAATGTTTTTGATCATCATCGGACTTTTTCTTTCAATAGCGCTGGTTGGCGGATTTTTTTATATAATGGGCGGCGGCGATTTAATGCAATCATTGATGCTCGGCGTTATTGTTTCCTGTTCCAGTTCTACCGTTATTATGCCTCTTTTATCCAATATAAGCGTGAGCGATAAGAATAAAACTATAATAGCTATTGAATCAACATTCAACGATGCTTTTGCAATAATCATTCTAATTGTTTTGATCAATTTTGCAAAAAATTCATCTGCCCATGTTAATTATTTATCTACTGCCGTCGGTCTGCTCTATTCATTTGGAATTTCATCAGTTATAGCAATAGCATTTGGAATTATATGGTTTATTTTATTGAGGTATATTTCAAAAACAAAATATGCTTACTCTATTACTTTTGGAGGCATGCTTATTCTTTATTTGATAATGCATTTCGTTAAAGGCAACGGCGCTATAGCTATTTTAGTTTTCGGAATAGTTATGGGCAATGAAGAATTATTAAACAAACTTAAAATTAATTTATTTAAAATGAGTTTAAAAGATTCTTCTATAAAACAGTTTAACTATGAGTTTTCGTTTTTAATAAGAACTTTATTTTTTGTCTTTCTGGGAGTTGTTGTAGAATTATCACATATAACGTGGGAATTTACAGACAGACTTTTTATTATAATAGTAATGATAATAATAGGGCGATATATAAGCTCTTCCGCCACATTTTACTTAGAAAATTTAAAAAAATCGAGTAGAGAAAGACTTCCGAAAAGAGAAAAATACTTTTTGTGGTCAATGATAGGAAGAGCTTTAGCCACGGCAATAATGGCTTATATGCCATTGAATGCCGGAATTGCAGGAACTCAAGATTTTCCTGAATATGCTTTTTTAGTTATTATAATAACAAATATACTTTTAACAGGCGGGGTTTATTTTTACAGCAGATACACAAAAAATGAAACGGCAAAAACAGAAAACGCTCAACAGGAATCCTGACCCAACTTCGCCATAATTACCGGCAGCATATAGTATTATTTAATGCCACAAAATTAACACAATAGGAACAATCAATATCGTAAATATATTAACTACTTTTATCATTGGATTTATTGCCGGTCCTGCGGTGTCTTTATATGGATCGCCTACCGTATCGCCTGTGATTGCCGCCTGATGCGCAAAACTTCCTTTGCCGCCGTATGCTCCGCTTTCTATAAGCTTTTTTGCATTATCCCATGCGGCGCCTCCGCTTGTCATTGAAATAGCAATAAAAAGACCTGAAATTATAGTACCCAATAAAATTCCGCCGAGAACTTGAGGTCCAAAAAATAAACCGAATATTACAGGTCCTAGAACAGGTATTAAGGCAGGCAATATCATCTCTTTAAGCGCCGATTTTGTAACTATATCAACGCATTTTCCATAATCAGGTTTTGTTTTGCCTTCCATTATGCCGGGCATTTCTTTAAATTGCCTTCTTACTTCAATTACAATTTCACCCGCCGATTTTCCGACGGCTTTCATAGCCAAAGAGGCAAACAAAAAAGGAAACATAGCGCCTATAAATAATCCTGCCAGAACAGAAGGCTGAGATATTAAGAAAATATAATGTATTGAACCTTTTTCAATTAACTTTGCGTATTCGGCAAACAGAACAATTGCGGCAAGAGCAGCCGAACCGATAGCATAGCCTTTTGTAACAGCTTTCGTAGTATTGCCTACGGCATCTAATGCATCGGTAGTTTCCCTTACTTCGCTTGAAAGATTGCTCATTTCGGCAATTCCTCCTGCATTATCGGTAATAGGTCCGAAAGAATCAACTGATATAATAATACCTGCCATAGAAAGCATACTCGAAGCAGCTACCGCAATTCCGTAAAATCCTGCAAATTTATAAGATATAAGAATTGAAGCTGAAATAAATAAAACAGGCAATGCCGTCGACATTTGACCCACTGCAAGTCCTGCAATTATATTTGTTGCATGTCCTGTAGTTGAAGCTTCGGCGATTGATTTAACGGGATAAAAATGCATTGATGTAAAATAATCTGTTATAATAATAATAAAACCTGTTAAAAATAAACCGACAAGAGCAGCATAATAATAATTTATAGCAGGATATTTGCCTACACCTTTCATAAAATACATTGTGAAAAAATAATATAAAATTGCAGATATTATTCCGGTGGCAAACATTCCTTTATACAAACCGTTCATTATTTTTTCTTTAGATGCAGCTCCGACAAAAAAAATACCCGCTATTGAAGTAATGACTGCTATAGCGCCAAGCATTAAAGGATACATCATTGCTTTCAGGGTAATATTTAAACCGTATGATTTAAAAAAAATAGAGTAAGCCAATAACATTGAAGCAATAATAGTTACGGCAAAAGTTTCAAAAACATCCGCGGCCATCCCTGCGCAATCTCCTACGTTATCCCCGACCTGATCGGCTATAACGGCGGGATTTCTAGGGTCGTCTTCAGGAATACCTTCTTCAATCTTCCCTACAATATCTGCTCCCACATCTGCCGCTTTAGTGTAAATTCCTCCGCCTAATCTTGCAAATACGCTTATCAGACTGCAGCCAAAAGCAAAGCCTATCATCGAATCTAAGGCTCCGCTTATAGTTCCTGTTATATAAAATGATATATAAAGAAAAATAGAAATACCCAGAACGCCAAGCCCCAAAACCATAAGTCCTGTTACCGAACCGGTTTTAAAAGCAAATTGCAAAGCTGGTTTTGTTCCGTATTTTGCAATTTCGGCAGTCCTGACATTAGCTCTTACAGCATTAAACATTCCAAAATAACCTGCCGAAGCTGAAAGAACAGCGCCGAACATAAAACCTGCAGCCGTCAATATTCCAAATTGAGGAACCCATATTCCTCCAAGTAAAATCAATAAGAAAATTATTGAACCGACAATTGCTACTGTTCTATACTGGCGATTAAGAAAAGCTTTAGCTCCCTCTTGAATAGCTGCGGCTATTTCTTGCATTTTGGGAGTTCCGTCGGAATGTTTTAATGCCCAAAAAGTTATAATGACACTGTAAAGCACAGCAATAATACCTGCGAATAGTCCAAGCAAAATAGAATCATTAAATATATTCATAATTAATGCCTTCTTTTATAATTGAAATTAAATTATTTAATATTTATAATATACCACTTTATAATTATTTATAATTAATTATTCTATATCTGCATTCGGCTGTTTTTCGATACTTCCTGCTTTCTCTTTTAAGTTTGCAAAATATATTGCAATAGGTCTATATGCAAGATGCGACCATTTTGAAAACGGTACTTCAATGACTAACATAGGTATTAAAATCATTAAGTGAATTAAATATAAATAAAAAATCCAAGGTGAAGGATATTTATAAACTACAAAAGCCCGCAGCAATATTCCCGTGAATGCCGTAAGAAACAATAAGACAATAAATGCCCAATCGGTATGATGCGAAAATTTGCTTCTTTCTTTTTTTTTTGTAAATCGTTGAAAAGCAAAATAAATTGTTCCAAAGATAAGTCCTATGCTTGCATAGTAATCAAATAATATTGAATGAAACATTACATATTTGTCATCGGTTTGAAACCACTTCAAAAAAAATACGATGCCGATAAATAAAACAACGTAGCTTGTCATAAGAAACACATGCGTTAGCCAGAAATTATATTTTCCTTCCGAAAGTTTTTTAAAAAAAGATTCTTTTTCGGATTCATCCTCGCACTTAGAAAATCTTATTTGGGTAAAAAAATTAAATATCAATGCCCACAATTCCGTAAAATAAAGTTTAAAAGGAATTTTAATTTTTTTATCGCTTAAGACTGTTTTGTTGAACATATTGAAAATAAATGATATCAGTAAAGCGGAAAGTATAATCATCATAGGATAATCAAAAAAATAATCTATTTTATAAGCAGGGACCATTTGATTTATTGACAAATTACCGCCGTTTAATACAGCAGGAGGAGTTAATCCGAACAATACTGCCCATTCTAAAAATACAACCGCTGCAACAATTAGTAATGCAATATACTCTGCTATCTTAGATTTATAAAGCAATCTTGATATACCCGTCCAATCATATTCCGTCGTCAGCCAACGGCGAAGCGACATCATGAGCTGACCAGGATCAGCTTTTCTCGGACAATATTCGGAACATTTACCGCAATAATAACACAGCCATGGATCTAAATCGCTTTTCAATTCGTTTTTTAAACCCCATTGAGACCATATCATTTCTTTGCGCGGAAAAGGTTTATTATCTGACGATATAGGGCATATAGCAGAACAAGTTCCGCATTGAAAACATTTTTTAAAATGACTTTCGCCGATATTATTAATATTTTTTATAAGATTAATATCATTACTATTTAATGTATTATTGGACATATTATATTTATCTCCTGAAAACTATCGTCATAATGATTAACAATATCAATATTTATTAATATCAAAATTAAAATTTTAAAGAAAATATTAACTTAATTAATACGGTTTATATCAAAAATATCGTATAACTATAACAACAATTATTAACAATAATAAGATTTATATCAAGTAACTATATAACATAACTATAACAACAATTATTAACAATAATAAGATTTATATCAAGTAACTATATAACATAACTATAACAACAATTATTAACAATAATAAGATTTATATCAAGTAACTATAAACTATATAACTATATAACTATAATAACTATAATAATTAAATATTTTAATATTAATTATAATATTAAAAACCTTTGTAAGGATTAGGCTCTATTGACTTTATTTTATCAACAAAGTCATTTAATATATCAGGCAATTTCATATAATCAGAAAATTCAATCTGCACCTGCCTTATTCTCTCAGATTCTAAAACTAATCTCGTCAAAGTTTCTTTAAGATTTTCCATTCTGCACGAAGCTAATTCCGAGCCCTTAATGAAATGACATTGATAATCGTCTCCATACTTGCACCCTAATAGGAGTATTCCGTCTATCCCTCTTGACAGAGCGTCTGCATACCATACATTATTTATGGACCCGAGACATCTTACGGGGATTATTCTGATGTTTGACGGAAGCTGTATTTTATTCATTCCTAATATATCAATAGCAGGGTATGCATCGTTCTCACAAGCAAATACAAGAATCCTGTAATCATCATCTTTTGCCACCTCGTCGGGAACATAAATGCTTTTAAGCATTGAACCTATTATATCTACCGAATAATTCTTAAACGAAATAATTTTAACGGGACATGCTCCCATGCAAACACCGCATCTTCTGCATCTTTCAGGATTAGGTTTAGGCGTGCCTTTTTCATCTTCGTCAATAGCTCCGAAAGGACATTCTTCAGTGCATCTTTTACATTGCGTGCATCTTTGAAGATCAAAAAACGGGTACGTCGTATCGTTAGACCTTGGATGAACGGCTTTTCCTTTAGATGTTTGCTCAATGCACTGAATAGCTTTAAGAGCGGCTCCTTTTGCATCGTCAACGGAAAAAACGGTATCCATAGGCGCTCTGACGGAACCTGCAGGATATATGCCTGTTCTTCTTGACTCATAAGGAAAACAAATAAAATTAGAATCAGGAAAACCATATATAAGATCAGGCATTTCCTTACCCTGCCTGTATGTTAAATTTAAAAGACCGCTTTTATTATTGGAAACCGAAGCGGCAGAACCTGCAGGATTCTCACAGCATGAAGCCGAAGACGCTTTTTCTTTATTTCCGCAAGAAGGATTTAATAAACTTGATGTTGAAGTTGATACTGACATTGATGCTGCTTTAATATCGGTTTGCAAATTTATCTGGACCTGAGACGCGGCAATTTCATCGTTTGCGGTAAAATCACCTGAATTTGGAACCATGCCTGAGGCAAGCACAAGCATATCCGCATTTAAATCTATACTGCCGCCAAAAAGAGTATCATCGACTTTTAGCTTAATAATATTATTTTTATCGTCATATGCAACATCAGATACAATTCCTTTAATCATAAATATTCCATCATCATTCTGCATACTTTTATAATAATTTTCATATTCGCCCGGAGTCCTTATATCCCGATATATTATATATACTTTAGCATCAGGATTATTTTTTCTGAATAAATTAGCTTCCTTTAAAGAACTCATACAGCAAACAGTGGAACAATAAGGCAGGTAGTTTTTGTCTCTCGAACCTGCACATAATATAAATACTGCCGACTTAACCGTATTACCGTCGGATTTTCTTTTAATCGTAAAATCTTCGCTATCGTTTTTTAAATAGAGATCGGAATAAAGTTCTTCAAGCTCAACATTAGTCACAATATCAGGGGTTAAACCGTACCCTAAATATGCTAAATTATACGCATTATATGGTTTCCATCCTGTAGCTGTAATTATTGCGCCTGCATTTTCAATAACAATGTTTTTATTTAATGTTTCTACTTCAGTGCTGCCATTAACATTGCCGTTATTATTATTATTTGCATTTTTAGTGTCACTATTATTGAGTGACTCTACTGAAACAATTTCTATATTATTTTTTTTACTCTTATTTTTATCTAAATTTATATTTATTTTTACTTCAAATCTTCCCGGTGCGCCGGATATCTCAGATATTTCTGAATTTTTATACACATGAATTTTTTTGCAATTTTCAACATCGGCTATAATCTTGTTAAGACCATCCTTAATCAATATATTATTTTCAAAAGGAGGAGCAGTTTCCCATTTTTTATATTTTAGATAAGGAAATCCGCCTAGGTTATTTTTCTTTTCTACTAATATTACTTCATATCCTGCTTTAGCTGAATTTAAAGCTGCGTTTAAACCTGTAACGCCCCCGCCTATTACTAAAATTGTCTTATTTAAATCAGCGACTAAAGGAATAGTAGGTTCGGCTTTTTTTGCTTTTGTAATTCCCATCCTCAAATAATCTTCTGCAAGCATTTGAGCGCTTTCGCTATTTGGCTGGCTTACCCATATTACATGTTCTCTCAAGTTAACTCTTTCAGTATATATTTTTAGCAAATCAAAATTAAACACATCCTGTTTTGCTCTCATAGAACAGGCGGCTATAATTATTTTATTAAGTCCTGAAGATTCTATATCTTCATTAATAATATGCAAGCCTTCTTTAGAGCATAAAAATTCATTTGATTTGCAAATTTCAGGTTTATATTCGCTTTTTGCGGTATTTTCAAGCTTTTCTATATTTAAGCAATTGCCTATATCGCATCCTGAACAGATATAAACTCCTAACTTATTGTCCATATTTAATTAACCTCTTTTTCTTTTATAGGTATAGGCGAAAAACTAAAGATAATGATTTACGAAAAATTTCTGTTTATTTATTTATAATTAACATTTTTTACTTTTACTAACGGAAAACCAAATGTAATCAGCTGCATAAAATATTTCTGTTTGTTTATTTATTTATAATTAACCTTTTTTACTTTTACTAACGGAAAACCAAATGTAATCAGCTGCATAAAATATTTCTGTTTGTTTGTTTGTTTGTTTGTTTGTTTGTTTATAATTAACCTTTTTTATTAACGGAAAACTGTAAAACAGAAAGCGCCGCTCCTGTTGAAGCCTGGATAGAACCGTAAACATCGGCAGGATTCTTTGCAACGCCGGTTGAAAAAATCCCTGAATTTTCATTTTGATTAAATAGAAAACCGTTTGCATCATAATCAAATTTAATATTGCCTGTTTTTATATCCGGTCCGTTAGGCACCATACCCGCGGCAAGAACAACCATATCGGCTCTAAATTTTATTTTTTTGCCAGAAAGTATATCTTCGGCATCAAGTATGAGATCGCCAGACGAAGAATCTTCGGAAATATTGGCAACAACTCCTTTAATAAACTTAGTTTTCTCATCGGAAGACGCCCGATTATAAAATTTTTCATATCTGCCAGGAGTTCTTATATCAATGTAAAAAATCGTAGAATTAGATTCAGGATTTTTTTCTCTAAGATAAATAGATTGTTTCAAAGAAGCCAGACAGCATATTGCAGAACAATAAGGAAGATGATTTTCGTTTCTGGAACCTGCGCATTGAACAAATGCAACATTAGTCGCTTCTTTATTGTCTGAAGGTCTTAGAATTTTACCGCCGGTAGGACCGCTATCGGCGGCAAGCCTCTCCATCATTACATTTGTAATAACATTTTTATATCTTCCAAAACCTAAATTTGTAATTTTTTCGGCGTCGTAAGGTTTCCATCCTGAAGCTACAATAATAGATTCTACTTCTATATCAAAAATTTCTTCCTTTGCATTAAGATTTATAGCATCGTATTTGCAAACAGATTCGCATTTTTTACATGAATCAAATTTACAAAATTCTGCGTCAATATTATATTTTGACGGATACGCAGATATATTTGTTATATAAATAGCTTTCTGCGAATCCATATTATAATTAAAATCGTTTAATCTGTTTTCAGTGCATACCTTTGCGCATTCGCCGCAAATAGTACAGTTATTATTAATATATTGCGGTTTTTGTTTTATTTTAACTTTATAACCGTTTCCGTCAGCCGACCCTATAGTGTTGATTTCCTCTATTTCAGATGAAACAAGAAATTGAATTCTTCCTTCATCGCCGGACTTTATTCTTCTTAAATTAATCTCAAAACCGCAAAACGGAGGGCATAACTTTGGAAAATATTTATACATCTGCAAAACCCTGCCGCCAATATACGGATTTTTTTCTACGACAATAACCGATTTACTGCAGGCTTCCGTTATCTCTAAAGCGGCAGATATGCCGCTAAATCCTCCGCCAATAATAAGAACAGGTTTTTCGCTCAATTTGCTCACCAAAAAATTAATTTAATTTTTATAAAATTTTTATTTAATTATTTAATTTATAAATATAAATAAATTATGTAATACAAAAAATTAAAATTATTTATTATATTATAATTATGATTAAGTTGGGTTAATATATATTAAAACAAAATTTAAAAATTAGCGCCTTATATTATAAATTTAATTTATACACGCAAGGCGCTAATAATCAATCATCAAATAATTAATAGAAATATATTTTTACGGTAATTAATCAGCAATAGCTCAATAACTATAACTATTAATTTTTAGGAACTATTTCTTGCCACGGTTTTTTAAATACTTCAATTTCACCCGTTGTCTTATTCATTTTGGAGTTCACAAAAACCCTCCAATTTTCCTCATCTAACTTTTGATGGTCCATTCTGTAATAAAAGCCGGGGTATCGAGTTTCTTCTCTGAATAAAATATGCCTTAAATGAAGTTCTCCTACAACCGATCTATGATAATTTTCCCATGCGCGCATAAGATCGTGAAGATTGCCTGCGGCTAAATTTTTTGAGTCGGCTTTAAGTTTATTTAAAAGTTCGAGCCCTCTCAATAGAGACTTTTCGTTTGTCCTATAAAAAGTTGAAGTGCCCGCAACATATTCATCCATAATTTTATTAAGCCTGAAAAGATACAGTCTGGGACTGATATAATATGGATTTATACTGGATTCTGTAGAATAATTTTTATATTTTTCAAATGTTATCATCGGTCCATAAATTTCTTCCGCAAGAACTTTATTGTCTGTATGTATAGTAGGGGTGAAACCTGAGTCGTCTAAAATAAATTTAACTGCGGATTTCCCTGCTATCCTGCCTTCCGTGAAAGATCCTGAAGAGAATTTATGTCCTGAAGCACCGACACCGTCTCCTGCGGTAAAAAGACCGCTAACCGTGGTCATTCTATTGTAACCCCATTGCCATTCCTTAGGCGCAATATCAGACGGACCGCTTACCCACATTCCGCAAGCACCGGCGTGCGAACCGAGAAGATACGGTTCGGTAGGCATAACTTCAGAATTTGTTTCTTTAGGATCTATGTCCATAGCTGCCCATAAACCCGCCTGAGCAACCGTCATATCAAGAAAATCTTCCCAGGCATCGCTTTCTAATGTTTTTTTTCTCTTTTCAGGTAATGTCTCAAATAACGTCTTTATTGCTCCGCTCGTGTCCATATAAAACGGTCCGTTGCCTTCATGCCAGTCTTTCAGCATAACATGGTTCCATAAACATGTTGCAGGAACATGAGACAATCCGTAAGGAGGGTAGTCCTTAAGCAACTCTCCCCATTTCTGCATATAATCGTCTCCGTATGCATTTTTAACTCTTGATTTAAATAATGTAAACCATGCGCCTACAGGACCATAACCGTCTTTAAATCTATTCGGAACAAATCTATTTTCCATTGTAGTCATTTCAGCGCCTGCTTCAAAACCCATAGCGTAAGTAGAACCTGCATTCCATAAGGCATACCATGTTCTGCCCATGCCTTCTGCCTGGGAACGCGGTCTGAAAACATTAACTGCTCCTCCGCATGCCATCATTACGGCTTTTGCTTTATATATATATATCTTAGCTTCTCTTAAGCTAAAACCTATAGCGCCTGCAATTCTATTCGGATTTTTTTCGTCCATAAGGAGTCTGATAATAAATACTCTTTCGTAAATATTTTCTTCGCCTAAAGCTTTTCTTGCCGCTTCTGCTACTAAAACCTTAAATGATTCGCCGTGAATCATTATCTGCCATTTGCCCGCCCTTAAAGGCTTGGCTCCTTCAGCTAAAGTCCTTTTATCTTCTTCGTCTTCTTTCATAATAGGAAGCCCTAATTTTTCAAAAAGATGAACTGAACTGTCAACATGTCTTCCTACATCATAAACAAGATCTTCTCTCGTTATGCCCATAAGATCGTTGGAAACCATTTTAACATAATCTTCCGGCTGGTTATCGCCAAGGTAAGTGTTTATTGCCGACAAACCTTGAGCTACCGCTCCGCCTCTTTCAATAGCCGCTTTTTCAACCATAGTTATTTTCATATCTTTCGGAGCCCATTTTTTAATTTCAAATGCGGCGCCGCATCCTGCCATACCTCCGCCGACAATAAGCAAATCGGTATTTACTTCTTCTATAGTATAATTATTCAATACTTCAGAGCTTGTTAAAGAGCCTTTTTGTTCTGCCATAGCAAATCCCCTTATTTTTAATAATATAATTTAGGAACTGACAAAAAATACCGTCATGATCTTCTATATTTTTTAATTATATTAATTTTAATTTTTTTAATTATATTTTTAATTATATTAATTAAATTTAAACAGAAACTATATATATTACATCATTGTATTAAACTTCTCCCGCATAATTATATATTTTTAAAATAAAATAAAATTATTTATCTCAAATATCTCTAAAAATTCCCAAAAATATCTCTATTTTATTTCTTATCTTTAACAATTTATAACAATTTATAACAAAATAAAATTATTTATCTCAAATATCTCTAAAAATTCCCAAAAATATCTCTATTTTATTTCTTATCTTTAACAATTTATAACATCGTAAAACTTTTTATTAATATATAGCTTAATATAATAATATAATATTATTTTTTAGGAACCGATAAAGTTTTACCTGCTTCATCGCATAAAAGATTAGAATTTAAATCATCAGGGTTAACATCCGATATCCCTTGATAAGGATCAATTCCACCCTCGGGGGTTGTTCTTATTGGAAATTTAAAACGCTTTAAACTGCCGTTGCGATATTTTACCGTCCACATAATTGAATCGGAGGCTCTTAACGGAATAACCGATGACCCCATAGGGGCGAAATCCTGATAGGCTCTAATCTCAACTGCCGATTGAGGGCATATTTTTACACAATTATAACATTCCCAACACTGTTCGGGCTCTTGATTATATGCTTTCATAATATCTTTATTAAGCACCATGAGATCGTTAGGACAGATATACTGGCAAGCAGTCTTATCTCTTCCTTTGCAGCCGTCACATTTTTCCGCAATCACAAAACTTGGCATTTTTATACCTCCTTAAAATTACTTAAATGTTTAAATGTTTATTAAATGTTATGTAATATTATACTGTAATTATTCTGTAATTATTTTTTTAGTTTACAACTCACAATATTAGTTAAAATGTAATTAATAATTAATAATTAATAATTAATAATAATTTTTTATGTTAATTCCCCTTCTTAAAATTACTTAAATGTTTAAATGTTATGTAATATTATTCTGTAATTATTTTTTTAGTTTACAACTCACAATATTAGTTAAAATATAATTAATAATTAATAATAATTTTTTATGTTAATTCCCCTTTAGCAGCTTTATGTAATTTTACTTCAACATTTTCATCTTTTGAGAGATTAGAGTAATAATCTTTTAAGATTGCAAGAACTTCCGGTCTGGAAAAATGATCGGGTATATCTTTGCCTTCCGATAAAAGTTTTCTCAGCATAGTTCCGCTTAAAATAAGCCTGTCTTCTTTCTGATGCGGACAAGTTTTGTTTGACGCCATTCCGTCGCATTTAGTACAATAAAAAGTCCAGTCTATTTTTAAAGGTTTTAATTCTAAAGAATTTTTAGGTATTTCGTCAAATATTTTATGAGCATCAAAGGGGCCATAATAATCACCTACTCCTGCGTGATCTCTTCCGACAATCAAATGTGAACATCCGAAATTTTGTCTAAAAACAGCGTGGAGCAATGCTTCCCTTGGACCTGCATATCTCATTTCCATAGGATATCCAGCCTGAATACAAGTGTTGGCAACAAAATATTTATCTATTAAAGTATTAATAGCTTTAACTCTTATATCTGCAGGAATATCTCCCGGCTTCAGTTTTCCTATTAATTGATGTATTAATACCCCATCCGATATCTCAATTGCAATTTTGGCAAGATATTCGTGCGACCTATGCATCGGATTTCTCAATTGAAGAGCCGCAACCGTACTCCATCCTTTCTCTTCAAATATTTTTCTTGTTTCATAGGGTCTTTTATAAACATCTTTAAATTGTACCGGATAAATTCCTTCGCTAAAAACTTTTACTTTGCCTGCAAGATTTATTTCACCCTGAGCCATAACCTTTTGAACTCCTGGATGTTCTAAATCAGTAGTTTTGAATATTTTCAGGCATTCATAAGTTTTATCTATTGAATATTTTTCGGAAACTGTAATGGTTCCCATTATTTCAGAAGTTTCCGGGTCTGCTATCGCGATTTCATCGCCTATTTTAATACCGTCGGCTTTCTCTTTAGTTGTTGAAAGAGTAATCGGAATAGGCCAGAAAGTTCCATCCTGCATAATAAAGTCATCGCAAACGCTTTTCCAGTCGTTTTTACCCATAAATCCTTCCAATGGGGTAAATGCGCCTATCCCCATCATTATAAGATCGGATGTTTCACGGGATGTCATGTTAATTTGGTTTAGCGTCTTAGCTTTTTCTTTTGATTCTTCAAGCTCTTTGCCTGATAAAAGAAGGGGTTTTAAAATTTTATCTTTTCCATGAGGACTAACTAACGCCATATATTCCTCCGTGCAATAATAAATTTTTGTTGTTAGATTAATTTTAAAATATTTTTATTTTATTTATTATTTATTATAATACTTTGCAAAAATTTTATAAATGAAATAATTAAAGATAATTTCGTTAATAAACATAAGAAAATAATTTATATAATATATATTTTCTAAATCTAAAAAGTCAATAGTTATCTTTGAACCAAAATTACCGATAGAATTTGTTAAAAGTATTGCAATTTATTGAAAACGCCGGATTCCTGCGTACGCAGGAATGACACCCAATGGGTGAAACAATAAGTCTCCTCAAAATCATTCCCGCATGTGCTGGAATCCATAATTAAATTTTCTATCGGCAATTTTGGGTTTGACCCAAAATTGCCTTTGACAAAACATAATTCTTATGAAATAATCTTATGGGATAATTGAATTTATTAAATTAATTAATATCTTAATATATTATATTAAGATATGCAATATTAATCCCGATAATATCATTCTCCATTAAAAATTACAGAAGTTTGCTCAAATTGCATAAAAACATACAAGAATCATAAAATTAATTAAGAATTATTTTTTCACAGTTTACTTAACTTAAACTTAAACTTAATCGTAAAGAAATAAAGGAGCTATATTTATGGATTTTAAAAAAATAGAATCAGGCGATAATCCGCCTGAATATTTAAATGCAATTATCGAAATTCCCAAAGATGGAAGCGTAAAATATGAACTTGATAAAAATTCAGGCATTATGGCTGTTGACAGGTTTTTATACACGGCTATGTTTTACCCTTTTAACTATGGATTTATCCCAAAAACTTTAGCATCTGACAAAGACCCTTTAGATATTATTGTAATTTCATCAATGTCTGTTATACCTGGCTGTATTTTAAAAGTTAGGGTTATCGGAATGCTTGAAATGGAAGATGAGAATGGAAAAGATGAAAAAATCATATCTGTTCCGATTAATAGAATTGACGCAGGTTTTGATGATATACAAGATATAAACGATGTTCCGAAAGTATTTTTAGATCAGATCAAACATTTCTTCGAAAATTACAAAACGCTTGAACCTGAAAAATGGGTTAAATTAGAAAACTTTGTAAATAAGGAAAAAGCTATGGAGGTTATTTTAGAAACAATAGAAAAATATAAAGAAAAATAATTAATAAATTTAGGGTTTTCGCAAAAAGTAAAAAAGTAAAATTATGATTTGTCCAAATTGGCGGAGAGAGAGGGATTCGAACCCCCGGTAAGCTTTCGCCTACAATTGATTTCGAGTCAATCGCCTTCAACCGGACTCGGCCATCTCTCCTTTAACTTTATATGCAAATATATAACATCCTGATTATATGATAATTCAGCATTAGATAGTTTAAAGTCTTTAGTTTATACATAAATATATAACATAATAATAACTAAATTAATACATATAGTCTGCTTTCATCTCTTCTTTAAAAAGGAAAGGAGAGATGAGGAGAGGATTTCGCAGTTTGCTCCTAAATGAAGTGTTTAATATTTAATTAATTATTATTTACCCTTTCTATTTGTTGTATTTTTATCTAATTCTTAATTTATTACTTTATTTATTTAATTATTTCTTATTATTTCCTGCTATTTTTTTAAATTCATAACTTAAAAATCCAGGCGGTATTTCTCCTTTAAAATGTGCAACAACATATCCTTTTTTGTTAATGATAAAAGATTGCGGTATTTCGTAAACATTGCCGTATTCTTTGTCTATATGTTCATCGGCCATACCGACGGGATAAGTTATTATACCGCCTTTGAATGTTTTAATAAAATGAGCCACATATTGCGGTCCTTGATTATTTACCGATAAACCGATAATTTGAAATCCTTCTTTTCTATGAGCTTTATAGAATTTTTCAAGCCTTGGAATTTCAGCTCTGCATGGAGGACACCATGTTGCCCAGAAATTTACAAGAATTATTTTCCCTCTATATTTCTTCAATGTCAGTGTTAAACCTGGATAATTAATACTTTTTACCTTAAAAACAGGAGCTGCAGGCAATAATGAAACTGCTTTTTTACTATTGCCGCTGCTGCTGCCGCCCCATAATAAATTAGGAAGTCTAATTATATAAATAGAAGCTAAAACGATAACTGCTATGAATACTATAAGCTTTATAGATTGTTTTGTTTTATATTGCAATTTAATTTCCTTAATTTTATTATATTATTAATTTAATTTTATTATATTATTAATTTAATTTTATTATATTATTAATTTAATTTTATTATATTATTAATTTAATTTTATTATATTGTATTCATTAATCATATAACTGCATGCATATAACATATTATTAAGATATTTTTATTTATAATGAAATATTATAATATTTTAATAATTTTATCGCAACCTAAATAATTGTCTTTAATCCTTTAATATGAAGTTTTTATAATTATTTTTTATAATTAATTATAAAAAATATCAAATTTATGATATATTTATTTAAAACAAAATAAAAAATAAAATAGAATTATAAAATAAATATAAAACACATACGATATGATATATAACCATAAGCTAATTACAGGAGTTTTTATAAATGAAAGTCAATAAGGCTGTATTTCCTGCCGCAGGTCTCGGAACAAGATTGTTGCCGATTACAAAAGCCATACCGAAAGAAATGCTTATTCTAGTAGATAAGCCTTTGATACAATACGGAGTTGAAGAATGTATAGAATCAGACATTCAAGATATAATAATAATCACTGGCAGAGGGAAAACTGCAATTGAAGACTACTTTGACAGATCTATAGAACACGAGGTACTTCTTAAAAAAAAAGGCAAACAAGACTTGTTAAAATCTGTTAATGATATTGCCAGTATGATTAATTTCTCATATACAAGGCAAAAAGAAGCATTAGGTTTAGGGCATGCAATATTATGCGCTCAAAATTTAATAGGAGATGAACCTTTTTCTATAATATTAAGCGATGATATAATAGACGCTAAGGTGCCTGTTATGAAACAAATGATAAAAATATATAAAAAATACAGATACAGCATTTTGGCTGTTCAAAAAGTAAAAGATGAAGATATCTCAAAATATGGTATAATAAAAGGTATAGAAATAGAAAAAGGGATATATAAAATAGAAGATTTAGTAGAAAAACCCGGATTGGAAGAAGCTCCTTCCAATCTTGCAATAATAGGAAGATATATATTAACTCCGAGAATTTTCGATTTTTTAAAAGAAACTAAACCGGGGAAAGGGGGAGAAATTCAATTAACCGATGCAATCAAATCTCTTCTTAGCATTCAGCCTGTTTACGCGTTAGAATTTGAGGGTACGAGATATGACGGAGGCAATAAACTTGAACTTCTTGAAGCTCAGATTACCTTTGGACTTAAAAACGAAGAATTAAAAAAAGGGTTATTAAATTTTATTCAAAATATTAATTTATAGAAGATCATAATAATACTGCGGCTGTATCTAAATAATATATAATATATATCTGCTATTATATATACAAATATATAACTAATATATATAATATCTAATGTATAAATCTAAGTATAAATCTTCTAATATACTTTATTTAAATATAATTTATTTGATATTATATATTATACTTACTATATATAAATCTATAAATATAAATAATGGGAATTAAAAATATTATGGATCATCATAACGCAGGCGATAATTATAACAATAAAATTAGAAAATTTAAAAAAGAAGTAGAAAAATTGTTCAGAGAGCTGTTTGAATCAATTTATCTTGAAGACTTATCGGCTTCTTTCAGCGCTAATACTTCTCCCATTGATATTTACAATACAAAAAACAAACTTATCATTGAACTTGAAGTTCCGGGCGTTAGAAAAGAAGATATAGCTTTAATTATACAGGATAACATATTGATTATAAGATGGTTTTTAAATCCAGATTTAAACAATTTTAATAATTTTAACAAAGAACATTTTAAAAACGATGAAAATATCAGATTCTTATGTATGGAAAGAAGATTCGGCAAATTTGAAAAATTTTTACTTTTGCCATTCAGTCCTGCAAATAAAAATATTAAAGCGCTATTGTCAAACGGCGTGCTAAAAATTATATTTAATATAGAAAATCAAAATATTTATTCAAAAATAAATATTGAAATTGATTATTTTAAATAATTATTTAATAATATAAAAATAAAACCATAAACACATATTTTATGATTTTATGAAATATTTAATACAAAACATATATATAAAATATAAAATATATATTAATTTAATAAATATAAAATATAAAAATATATATTAATTTATTATATTATATTATATTGTTTTTACACTAACTTACAGGAGATATATTTATATGACAATTATAGCTAATTTTAACTACGAAAACAATTTAAAGGGCAGCGATGACGATATTATAGTCAGCCGAGGCGAAATAAACGACCAAATGAGTTCGCAGGAAGAAATTAAAATACCTGATGTTATACCAATGCTGCCTATAAGAGATCTTGTAGTTTTTCCGTTTATGATAATTCCTCTTTTTGTAGGAAGAGAAGCTTCTATCAAAGCTGTTGATGAAGCCTTGTCTAAAGACAGGCTGATACTTTTATCCGCTCAAAAAGATATAATAGTTGAAGAACCGACGCAAAACGACATATATGAGACTGGCACTATCGCAATGATAATGAAAATGCTTAAATTGCCTGACGGAAGAGTAAAAATATTAGTACAGGGAATTGCTAAAGCTAAGATAGAAAGCTATGTTCAGGTAAAACCTTTTTACCTTGTAAAAATATCAAAAATAAAAGAAGAGCCCGTTACCGAAATAACTCCTGCAATTGACGCGTTAATGCGCAATGTAAAAGAACAGCTTGAAAAATATGTTTCTCTTGGAAGAATGCCTTCCCAAGATATATTGATAATACTTGAGAATATTAATAATCCGGGAAGACTTGCCGATATTGTCGCGTCTAACTTAGGTCTAAAAGTAGAAGAATCTCAAAAAATCTTGCAGGAATTTGATGCCGTAGAAAGACTTAAAAAAATAAATGATACGCTGGCAAGAGAAATTGAAATTCTTTCTATGCAGGCAAAAATACAATCTCAAGCCAAAGAAGAAATGACGAAGACTCAAAGAGACTATTTTTTAAGAGAACAGCTCAGAGCAATTAAAAACGAACTCGGCGAATCAGATGAAAAATCTCAAGAAATCAACGAACTAAGAGAAAAAATCAGAACTGCCAAAATGCCTCCGGAAATATTAAAGGAGACTGAAAAACAGCTATCAAGACTTGAGATGATGCATCAGGATGCGGCAGAAGCTTCTACGATAAGAACTTATATTGAATGGATTATTGATATACCGTGGTCTAAAAAAACCAAAGATAATTTAAATATTGAAATAGCAAAAAAAATTCTTGACGAAGACCATTACGACCTTGAAAAAATCAAAGAACGAATACTTGAATATTTAAGCGTACGCAAATTAAATAAAAAAATGAAAGGTCCCATACTTTGTTTTATAGGTCCTCCCGGCGTAGGCAAAACTTCACTAGGAAAGTCTATAGCAAAAGCGATGAATAGAAAATTTATAAGGGTATCTTTAGGCGGAGTTCACGATGAAGCAGAAATCAGAGGTCACAGAAGAACGTACGTGGGAGCCCTGCCCGGAAGAATTATTCAGGGGATTAAACAGGCAGGAACTAACAATCCCGTGTTTATGATAGACGAAATAGATAAAGTAGGTACAGACTTTAGAGGAGATCCGTCTTCAGCGTTATTAGAGGTTTTAGACCCTGAACAAAACTTTTCTTTTTCGGATCATTATTTAAATTTACCTTTTGATTTATCCAACGTTATGTTTGTGGCAACCGCTAATGTAGCAGATACTATTCCTTCTCCTTTAAGGGACAGAATGGAAATTATCAGGCTATCAGGGTATACTTTGGAAGAAAAAGAGAAAATTGCCGAAAAATATCTTATACCGAGACAAATAAAAGAAAATGGTTTAAAATCTGAATATATAGAATTTATGCCAAGTGCTACAAGAACTATTATTGCAGGCTATACCCGCGAAGCGGGCTTAAGAAATTTAGAAAGAGAAATAGGCACTGTTTGCAGGAAAGTTGCAAGACAAATTGCGGAAAATAAAATAAAAAAATATATAATTAATAATAAAAATATTAGCAAATATCTTGGAGCTATTAAAATACTTCCCGATGAAGAACGCACAAAAGATGAAATAGGAATTGTGACTGGACTTGCATGGACCCCCGTTGGCGGAGAAGTGCTGTATATTGAGACTGTTCTTTCTAAAGGGAAAGGGGCTTTATCGTTAACGGGTCAGCTTGGCGATGTAATGAAAGAATCTGCTCAGGCCGGTTTGACTTATGCAAAATCTAAGGCTGATGAATTTGGCATTAAGGCAGACATTTTTGAAAAAAATGATATTCATCTTCATATTCCTGAAGGAGCGATCCCGAAAGACGGTCCGTCTGCGGGGATTTCTATGGCAACTGCAATAATATCGGCTCTAACAAATAAACCCGTAAGAAGGGATATTGCAATGACGGGCGAAATTACGCTTCACGGAAATGTACTGCCTATCGGAGGTTTAAAGGAAAAATCTTTAGCTGCTTTAAGGGCAAATATTAAAACAATTATTATACCCGAGAGGAATAAGAAAGACCTTGATGAAATTTCTCCTTTTGTAAAAAAACATTTAAAATTTGTTTTTGCAAAAAATATGGACGAAGTTGTTAAACTAGCTATCATAGGAATGGACAAGGGTTTGAAAAATAAAAAAACCGAAGATACTGAAAAAGATAAAGAAATGATAAAAGATGATAAAGATAAAAAAAAAGGAAATACAAATAAAAAAACAAACATTCAAGATAAAAAAAGATAAAGTAAAAAGTAATTAAAAATTATAATTAACAATTAAAACAACAAATAATAAAAAATAAAAATAAAAAATTAATTAAATACAAGAATTGTAATACAATATACAATAACAACTATATTCTGTCTAAGATGACAAATGATGGCGATTGTAATACAATAACAATATACAATATACAATAACCCTTAAATTGCCGATAGAGATTTAAAGTTCTGGATTCCCGTTTTCGCGGGAATGACTTTGAGGGATTTTATCTTTTCACCAATAAAATATAAAAAAATAAAAATTTGGACGAGTTAAGCTTAATTTCTTATATCGAAAAAAATAGCCGCGAAAAACTTAGATTTAACAATTCTTTACTAATTAAGTCTATCGGAGACGACACGGCTATTTTTCGAGATAAAAACAATATATTAATTACATCGGATACGCTTACCGAAAATACCCATTTTAAAATAGACTACTATTCTTTTGGTAAGATAGGGGCGAAAGCGCTTCTTGCCAATATTAGCGATATAGCATCTATGGGCGGGACTCCAAGATTTTTTATTCTGTCATTATTGATTCCCGAATATTTAACCGAAGAAAATATAAAAGAAACTATCGACGGTATCATAGAAACGGCTAAAAATGATAAAATTTCTCTCATAGGCGGAAACATCTCAAAAGCAAGAGAATTTTCAATATGTATAACTTTGCTTGGCGATTACATTGATAAAAAAACCGTTTTAAGATATTGCGCCTGCGATAACGATCTGATATTTGTTTCGGGAAATATTGGCAATTCATGGCTTTCCTATTACATTATGGAAAATAAAAAATATATAGATGAAATTACAGCAAATGGATTAAAAGCAAAAAAATTTAAAATTGATAAGAAAACAATTAAATTTATTGAAGATTTTGCAAAAGAAAATTTAATTCATCGTTCAAGAGTTAAATTAGGAAAAATTTTAGCATCTAATAAACTTGCAAATTCTTTGACTGATATAAGCGACGGGCTTTACAAAGATATTAATAATTTATTAAATAATAATAAAGATAAAAATTACGAAGTTTCAATAATAGTTGATGATATTCCTTTAAGCGATGATTTTAAACGTATTGTAAATATTTTAAATTTAAGAGATATAGATGTTTTCAACAATGTCATTTCTTTTGGCGAAGATTACGAACTGCTATGGTCGGCAAATACAACTAATTCAAAGAAATTATCCGAGATTGCAAAAAAAGAAAGAATAAAAATTTCAAAAATAGGCTCTATAACTAATGTATATAGTAATAACGATACTAACACTAATAATAACATTAATACTAATACTGACAATACTAAAAAAAAAAATAAAATTAATTTCATTTATAAAAATAAACCTTTTTTTGTCACTCCGATGACATTTAAACATATTTAACTATAATTAATTATAAAAATTATAATAATTATTTTAATTAATTATGATTTAATAAATTTAAAATAAATATTAAATACTTTATTGTATGTTTATTGTAATTTATAATTATGAACTTGCCTAAATAATTTTATATAATTAATTTAATTTATTTAATATATGGACATTAATAATTAATACGCAAATTAAATAATACTACTTTAGCTAAGAACTTTGTCTATTTGTCTAAATAAATGATTTAATAAATTTAAAAAAATATTATATATTGTTACAATTATGAACTTACCTTTATTTATTTTCTTTTTTATTTTTTTTCTTATTGTTTCTTCCTTGTTTTCGCTTTCTGAATCCTCTGTTTTTTCTTTAACTCAAACTGAAATAGATGAATTAAATTTTAAAAAAAAATATAAAGTGATATTTCTTATTAGAAAATCAGCTATTTTTTTAATAATTATACTTATCGGAAATTTAACTGCAAACGTTCTGGCTGCAAGCATAGCTACTTTAATTCTAAATAATTATTTTCATAATATATCTATTATTTATACTATAATTATAATTTCTTTAATACTAATAATTTTAGCCGAAATTATACCAAAAATAATTGCTTTAAAAAAACCTGTTGAATTTTCCCTTATTATTGCAAATATATTTTATCCTATTACCATATTAATTGATTCAATAATAAACAAAATAGGTTTTAGCGATAAAATAATTCAATTAAGAAAAAATGAGTCTTTATCTAACGAGGAACTTAGAACTATTATTGAAATAGGTAAAAACGAAGGTGAAATAAAAGAAAAAGAGTATGAATTAATAAAAAATTTTTTAAAACTTTCAAATTTAAAAGCCGGCAGCATAATGACTAAAAATGATAAAATATTTTCATTAGATGTCAATACTCCCATTATAAATGCAATTAATTTAATTGAAGAGAATCATTTTTCAAGAATTCCAATATATTTTAGAGAAAAAGACAATATTATAGGAATAATACTTGCTAAAAATATATTAGCTAAAGTATATACAGACGTAGAAGAAAAAAGAACATTAAATTCGTTTTTAATTAAGCCTTATTTTATTCCGTCATCAAAGAATGTTCTTGAGCTATTCAGAGAACTTCAAAAGAAAAAAATCCATATTGCAATAGTAGTAAATGAATACGGAAAAATGATAGGTTTAGTGACTATGGAAGATTTGCTTGAGGAAATTTTCGGCGAAATTGAAGATGAATATGATGTTCAATAATTTTTAATATTTTATAGTGTATTTTTAAATATTTTTTTTAATAATTAATAACTTTTATTTTTTATACTAACCAATATGATAAACAATGATTATATTTTAAATTTAATATATTATTTTATTATAATTATTATTGCTATTTTTTTTGAGGGATTCTTTGCAGGTTCGGAAATTGGCATTATAAGCTATGATAAAATAAAAATAAAACATATTGAAATACAAGGAAATAAACTTGCGGGTTTTTTAATTAAGAAAACTAAAAATCCTGAAAATACATTTGCGACAACTTTAATAGGTAATAATATTTCCAATACCACCGCAACAATTATAGCAACTACCGCTTTATTTGAATATGTTCACAAGTGGACACCTTTTGTAGTAGCAATTTTACTTACTCCTTTTATGATAATATTCGGTGAAATCATACCCAAGATGGTTTATCGCAAATATGCCAACACACTAATGCTCAAATCCATCCCCTTCATTGTTTTTTTCTCAATACTATTTTATCCGATTAATCTGATATTTATTGGATTATCAAAAATATTAAATATTATTTTTAAAGGTAAATCTAAAAATGTATTTTTAACAAAAGATGAATTAATTAAAGTTCTTACAATAAGCGGAAATATCGGGGAATTAAAAAATTATGAAAAAAAAATTATAAAACGAATTTTTGAATTTGGGAAAAAAACTGCTAAAGATATAATGATACCTTTAATTAATATTGTTGCAATAGAAGAATCAACATCGCTAATTGAGGCTCATAAAATAATATTAGAATCAAATTATTCAAGAATACCTGTTTTTAAAGACCGCGTAGACAATATTTTAGGCATTGCTTTCGCCTTTGATATTTATAATAAAGAAAATAATAATAAAATTATTAAAGATATTGCAAAACCCGTATTATTTATTCCTGAAACATTAAATATTTCTGTTTTAATGGTAAGAATGCAGAAAAGTCACCAACAAGCATCAATCGTGGTTGACGAATACGGAGGCGCTGCGGGTTTAATAACTTTTGAAGATATACTTGAAGAAATAGTCGGCGAGATAAGAGACGAGACAGACGAAGAAGAATTTATGTATAAAAAGATAGGAGAGGATACTTATATTGTAAATACAAGACTAAGCTTAGAAGCATTAGACGAATTGCTAAATATAAAAATTAATAATCCTGAAGAAACCGACTATGAAACAATTTCAGGATTAATTATGGATAGATTGGGTAGAATACCTGCGCCTGGCGAAAGATTTTTAATAGACAATATACAATTTACGGTAACAAAAGCAACCAATAAATCCGTAAAAGAAGTTACACTGACATACTTACCGTAATTTTAATCTAAAAATTGCCGATATAAATTATTAAAATTATAGTAATGCTTTAGCAATTTTGCATTATCGCCTACGCAGGAATGACTTTGATAGGATTTATCATTTCATCCGTTGGACGTCATTCCTGCGCAAGCATAAAAATTCCGAAGATAGAAACGCATGCCGTTTCTGTTAACTAGTGCCGTTAGACACGAGAGCGAAGCGGTCATCAAGAATTAAATTTTCTATCGGCAATTTTTGGATAAGACGCAAATTATTAACATAAAATTAAATTGTTTATAACTTGCGCTTGAAAATAATTATTTAATTACCCGTACTTATTGCATCTTATTATTTTATTGACTTATTTTATTTGTTTAGTTTGAAATAGCTTTATCTATCATTTGTTTAAAGGCAGCTTTAGGAGCAGCACCCACAATTTGATCTACAACTTTTCCTTTATTAAATAAAATTACGGTAGGAATTCCTCTAACTCCGTATGTACCAGGCGTAGATTGATTTTCATCAACATTAACTTTACCGACTTTCAAAACATCGCCGTAATCTGCAGCAATCTCGTCAATAACTGGAGCTACTGCTCTGCATGGCGCACACCATACCGCCCAAAAATCAACTAACACAGGCGTTGATGCTTTTAAAACTTCAGTCTCAAAATTGCTATCGGTAAAAGCTAAAACTTTATCTGAAGCCATAAATAAATCCTCCTCATTTCTTGTTTAGTTTTTATTGTAATATTATTGTAATATAATATTTAAATATTTAATTCTAATTATTTTTCTTAGTTCCATTAAATTCAATCTCAAAATTACTTTATTCTAAAATATTTATAAATTATGTATTTATAAATTATCTATCTTACTTAACTCAACTTCATCGTTTTTATTATTATAAAATTATAACTTATTGATATTGTTGCATTTTATTTTTTATTTTGTAGTCCCCATAGACATTTTTATTGTCCCCATAAATATAATAATATCAATATGCTGCTGTTAATTATGGTGAAGTCGGGTTAATACAAAACATCATTAATTAAATGTTTTAAACTCTCTGTTCCGCTCTTAAAATAAGTGCATCGGAAATCTTGCTTAATACTGCTTTAACCTCAATATTCTTATCTTTCGTCATAAACGGCTCTCCCGCATCAGATAATTCGCATATATCTTCAATTATCGGTATTTCGCCAAGGAAATTAACTCCTAATTTTTCGGCAGCTGTTTTTGCGCCGCCGTGTTTAAATATATCAGAACGTTTTCCGCAATGAGGGCATACAAAATAACTCATATTTTCAACTATTCCGAATACGGGGACATTAACTTTATCAAACATTCCTAAAGCCTTTTTTGCATCAATAAGCGATATATCCTGAGGCGTTGAGACAACAATAGCAAAATTTATCGGAACTGTTTGAACAAGAGTTAGCTGAATATCCCCTGTGCCGGGAGGTAAATCCACGACAAGAAAATCTATATCTCCCCATTCAACATCTCTTAAAAATTGAGTTGTAACCTGCATTACTATAGGTCCTCTCCATATTGCAGGAGCATCTTCCGGTATTAAAAAACCCAACGACATTAATTTCACGCCATATTTTTCAATAGGAACAATTCGCTTTGCATCCGTCAATTCAGGTCTTTGATTTATCCCCATCATCATAGGAACGCTAGGACCATACATATCTGCATCCATAAGGCCTACTTTTTTACCCTGCTGAGCTAAACTAATAGCCAAATTTACGCTGAAAGTAGATTTTCCTACTCCGCCTTTACCGCTTGCCACTGCAATTATATTTTTTACGCCTTTTATCGGAGATTGCTCGTCGAAAGGATTCTTGCCATGTCCTTCTCCTTCTCCTTCTCCTTCTCCATGACCGCTTCCGCAGCCGCAAGACTCACCCTCCCCTTCTTCTCCGTGACTGCTTCCGCAGCCGCACGAATCTTCGTCTTTATCATGGTGATACCCGTGATGCGCTTCTTCATTACCGCATCCGCAAGAACTTCTATCATGATTAGAATCTTCGCCGCGTTCACATTTAATGTCTTTATGCTCTTTATCTTTATCAAATTTACCCATAATGTCTCCTTAAGTTTGATTTATTGATTTATTGATTTATTGATTTATTGATTTATTGATTTATTGATTCTTAAAATCTTTTGCATACCTACATTAAACATCTAAACATATTAAATAATATCATAAATATTTAAACTATTCAAGAATATATTGGCATCATAATCTTGACCCAACTTCACCGCTTTTATTGTTTATTATAAAATTATAACTTATTGATATTGCTGCATTTTATTTTTTATTTTGCAGTTCCCATGGATATTTTTATTATCTCCATAAATATAGTAATATCAACATGCTGCTGATAATTATGGTAAAGTTAGATTGAGATAGAAAATTTATTTTCTGGATACCTGCTTTCACAGGAATGACTTTGCGGGTATTCAAGCTTTCATCCAATGGGCGTCATTTCTGTGTAAGCAAGAATGACACCTAAAAAGGTTAAATACCTAACTTTTCTTCTTTAAAAGCATCCATAAAAGCACTCACTGAAAATTCAGCTTTGCCGGGACCTGCTTCTCCATATCCTTCAGGCACTGGAAGATTATATTTATAATGAATTTCATGCCATTTTAAAAGCAATTTAATATAATATTCAAGTGGTGCCGATGCATTTCCAAATTTGCCTAATTTGCTAGTTTTTTCAGGACACCATGTAGTATATCTTGGAATAATATTATGTGACATAAATAATTCTAATCCTTCTGCGGTGGATTTAATTGCTTCGTCAATCGTTTTGAAACCGTAAGGATCGGAAAGCTCTATTCCTGCAACAAAATTAGGAATAACTCTATAATCGCCAAAAACTTCTACCGCATCCAAAATTCTGCCAACCCAATTATCTCTGCCGATATATTTGCTTTTGCCAGGACACAGTTTGTCAAATAAATTTTTGTCCCAAACCTCGAAATTAGTATGATAAATATATGCTCCCGCATTTTTTAATCGTTTTAATTTATCTTTGCTATGTGCCTGAACAACTATTTTACTAATCCATTTTCCTTTAAATTTATCTTCAATTTTTTCAAGAAATCTGACGTAGAAATCAACTTCATCGTCTCCGTTAAATTTAATTTCGTCTATTATGCTTCCTCCTGTCAGAGTATATGCTTTGGCTGTCGAGTCCCCCGATAATGCAATAATACCTAAAGCATCTATTATATCGTCAATTGATTTAACTGCGGAATATTTTTGATTTATTTTTCTTTGATTAATATAATTGGAATTCATATCGCAAAACATACATTCAAGGTCTTCACCAAAATACTGACACATTCTAAAAACCGCGAGGTATATCAAATATCCCCATTCTATTGTCGGAGCCAGATCTCTGACGGATTTGCCTGAAACGGTCGTTTTAGTCATATAAGATTTTTCTTCAGAAAAAACTACATCAGCTATAAAATTATCGTTTAAATATAATGACGGCGTAATTTCTCCGTTATTTTCAACAAGTTTTACTTTATAGGGGGATGAATTGTGAATTCTTACAGATATTACAGTTCGTTTTAAAGCAAAAGGTCCGCCTGAAATTGCAATTTCTTCAGGATATTTTTTATTAAGCACTTCTTTGTCGTTATCAATATTAAATGAAAAAATAAAATAAGATTTACTTGAAAAAGCAGAATCAGGATTAGGAGCCGCCTCAAAATGAATACCCTGCCTTAAAATATCTTCCTTAACAATCGCTTCAGAATTTATGTCGGCGCTAAAATCTCTAATATATGATTCTAATATTTTAAAATCAGATTTTAATAATTTTGATATCTCACTCATAATTTGTTATTTATTGTATACCGGTGTATAATATGTTTTATTAGTTAATTAGTTAATTAATAAACTGGCTAATTTATTTTAATTTATCAGTTTATTAATTAATCACATTGATTACTGTTTTTACTGGTTAATTAATAAACTAATTAATAGACTAATTATTTTAATTTACTTTAATTAATTTACTTTTATTTTATTGCTTTCTGTTATGTATTTTAAGTCCTTTATTTTATTTATTTAAATATTATTTAAATAATATTTAATTTATTTATTTTAACCTAATTGAAAGTCAATATCAAATAGAAACTTTTAAAACACGGAGTATAGCTCTCATTCCGCCCTGTCGGACCGGATCTCCGAGCTATAAATTATGATGAAAAACATAAATACTTTTAATGAAATGAAATCTAAGAATGCAAAAATAGCTATGATAACGGCTTACGACTTCGTTCAAGCTCAAATTGCCGAAGAAGCCGAAATAGACATTATTCTTGTCGGAGATTCTCTTGCTACCACTATTCAAGGCAAAGAAAACACCCTGCCCGTTACGGTTGAAGAAATGATATACCATACGGAACTTGTAAGGAGAGGCGCAAAAAATTCGTTTATTGTTTCTGATATGCCTTTTATGTCATATCAGCTTGACGAAAAAGAAGCGCTTAAAAACGCAGGAAGATTTGTCAAGGAATCAGGGGCTAACGCAGTAAAAATTGAAGGCGGAATAAACATAAAACACACCATTGAGAAAATAACTGGCGCAGGCATTCCTGTTATATCTCATATCGGTCTAATGCCCCAATTTATCAATACTATGGGCGGATATAAAGTTCAAGGCAGATTAGAATCGGAAATAGAAAAATTAGTTTTTGCCGCATCAGAGCTTGAAAAAGCAGGCTCTTTTATGATAGTTCTGGAAGCAATGCCTGAAAATGCCGCCGATGCCGTTCAGCATGCCGTTAAAATTCCCACTATAGGAATAGGGGCAGGAAGATATACTGACGGACAAGTATTAGTATTTCATGATGCCGTTGGTATGCTGTCTTCTAAGCCTCCAAAATTTGTCAAAAAATATGCAGATACAAGAGCCATAATGGCAAAAGCATTATCAGAATTTAAGAACGAGGTTAAAAATAATATATTTCCTTCGCCGGATAATATCTACTAATATTAACAATATTATTAACAACAATATTAACGCTTAACGTATCTTCACCGTTTTTATAATCTTTTTTATAATTATTTTATAATTATAAAATAACAGCATAACTTGGTTTCAATAAATATAGTTTATTGAAACTATATTTATTGAAACTATAAAATTTATAAAATAAATTTTTAAAATATAAAATATAGAACAGCAAGATGCGCCCCTTACATCCTCTACCTGAAGGAAGAGGTCTTGCGGGGCGGGTAGGGATAAATTAGATATAATATAAAGTTAAGATATAGTATATATACTATATCTGTCTTTTTTTGGTTTTATAAGCGGAAATTTTTATATGAGACCGTTCAAAATTCTGTGTCAATCCTGTATAATTAAATTATAATTAATTAAAAGGAGATTGATGCAATGGAACAGACAGATCAAGAAATCTCAAACTGTATACAAAAATTTGATTTTAATAAAGCCGTAAAGGATCTTATGGACGGCAAGAAGCTTAACGGCAAAGACGGTATTCTCACTCCTCTCGTAAAACAGTTAGTAGAAGCGGCATTGGCAGGCGAAGTAGAA
>JAJZVN010000153.1 GCA_021845685.1 bacterium | reverse complement strand
GTCAACTTTAACGCGACAAATGGTAAGAATATAATCGATCGCCGAACTCTTTTAGTATCCGTTCTTTCCTTGCCTCTAGTTCCGGTATAAAATCTTCCTCAAGCATTTCTTTCAAATTCATAACCGATCGCCTTTCTAACTTTAATTTCCGCATTTCTTTCGCTATTTCCTTTCTTTTTCTGACCAGATAAATCAGAAACGATATTTCCGCACCCGCAAAAATTAATTCCATAATTAACATCGATATAGCCTCCCGTAATTAAGATATTACGATTATATCAAAAAAATATTACGGAATTATGACGGTTTTGTTACAAAACGATTAAATTTTTGTTACAAATCTATTACAATTATCTTTTTTTAGCAGATATTTATTAGATTTTTCCGCTTAGTGCCCGGACAATTAAATATTTAATTGTTGTCAACTTTTAATTGTTGTCAACTTTTAATTTGACTATAATAAAAAATAAATATATAAAATAAGTATATGGAATATAAGGTTATCTTTGCGTATTAGAATTTATATAAATTATAATTTCAATAATCTCTTCAGGAGGAGTTAAGAAATGAAACGCAAAAAGATTATCGTTTTATTTTCTATTTTGTTCGCCTTTTCTTTAGTTCTTGCCGGTTGTCATATTTCGGGCAAACCTCAGACTTTAAAACAAAAATCAAAAAAACAATCCTTCGTCGTCAGCACTCTGCCGTCTATCCCAGGAAAGACTATAACAAAAACATACGGCTTTTATTGCAGGTTTTTCATCTACGGCGGAACTCCAAAAAACTACATCCCGCGGTTTGAAGGCGCAATAGCAGGTATTTCGCTTAAAGGCAAGAAAATGGGCGCGGACGCCTTTATAAATATGAAAATATCGGATGCTACCGCCGCCCTTCAGGGTTCGGAATGGAATTCTTCTATAATCAATATCTGCGGAGATTTTGTAAAATTTTAAAATATTAAAACATAAAATTACAGCTTAAAATTGCGCCTGACTATCCGGCGGCATGCAATACGATTCAGACTATTTTTCTGTGCAACGTTGAGGCCTTATAAATTTAATTTTAAACCAATATGGATAATTAATACAAAATGTGGAAAGAAATTGGCGTAATCGCTTCCGTAGTAACGGCTCTTTCGTTTATAGTGGCCTCGATAATAGCCTTAATAAGCCTGCGGGTAAATAACCGGCTTCGCAGGACCGATTTATTAAACGCTTTATTCGAGAAGTTTTTTTATCAGTCTAAATATGCCGAAATAAGGAAACATATCGACTATTCGAGCAAACACGAAGATTTAATGAAACTGCTCGAGGAAGCTTTAATAAATCGTAAAAAAGAGGAGCTTGAAGAAAAATGCGTTGATTTTTTTAATTTTTTTGAATTTATAGCGGTTTTATGGAAACTAAAGCAGCTGCAAATAAAAGAAATAAAATTTATGTTTGAATATTACATAAAAATGTTGGATAATAACCCTTATACGAAACGCTATATAGAAGAAAACGGATTCGAAAACCTGCTTGATTTAATCAAAGAAATTAAAAAGTAAATATGGCAAACAAGGACAAAGAATATTTATTCGTTTACGGAACGCTTAAAAAAGATATAGGCAACGATATGTATCATCTGCTTGCCAAACACGCCGGATTCGTAAGCGACGCTTCGTGGAACGGAAAACTTTATATGGTCGAAGATTATCCCGGGGCAATTCCGTCCGATAATCCTTCCGATATCGTTTACGGGGAACTTTATTTACTTAATAACCCCGACAATATTTTGCCTAATTTGGACGATTACGAAGAATGCTCGGATAAGTTTCCGGAGCCTACTCTGTTTAAGCGGATAAAAGACGACGTCAGGCTTGATAACGGCGATATCGTAAACGCTTGGATTTATATTTACAATATGCCGGTCGATAATCTTGTACGGATTAGGTCGGGGAATTTTACTTTAAAACCAAGAGCCGTATAAAATTAATTAATAAATAATTCGGAGGATGTATGATGTCAGACAAGCCCACATTTTCTAATTTATTTTCTTTCTTTTCACCTGTTTTAATAATTATTATTCTGTTTGCGTTTTTTATATTTTGGAGGATAAACAATAAAAAACAAAAAGCATCAAAAAAGAATTTAGAAACATCTAAAATGATTGATGCTCTTAAGCGGGAAATTTTAGTTGTTCCTTCTGCCGAGATTCCTGGAAAAAATATTAAAAATGTTTTAGGTTTGGTCAGAGGCGTTTCAGACACTCAGGCATCTACTAAAGAAGAATTCAGTTTATCTGAAACAGAAGCTTTATATGATATGCTTAAAAGCGCTAAAAATATGGGGGCAAATGCAATAATAGACGCAAAAGTATCTACCGGGACTTATCAAACTCAGGGATCTAAGTGGCAGGTTTCACAGGCTATTTATACTGGAACGGCGGTAGTAATAGATTAACGCTAGTAGGGTTTTATGTGGATATTAATTATTGTAATTGCTGTTATTTTATTAATATATCTTAAAGATTATAAAAATGATTCCGGCTTTAAAGGTTGGGCTGGCGGAAATTATGTTTCCCTTAACAAAAGTTCTTCCGACAGATTATCCGGAATGATGGGCAATAGTTTCGTCGTACTGAATAAAAATTCGGATAGATGGATAGGGGGCAATTTTGTTTTTCTTGAAGAAAAAGATAACGGTGAACTATCCGGGATGATAGGAAGCAGTTTTACGACTCTTAAGGAAAAATCTCCGGGGCACTGGATGGGATGGACGGGCGGAAAATATATATCGATACAAATAGGTTGAATAAATTCAAAAATTCGCTATTCTGATTATATATTTAATTTATCCTTATACCGTCCTTTTTTCGCAAATAAAAACTTTTCCGCCCTACTTGGTAATTTATAAATAAGTAAGCTTACCAATATCTCCGATATGAAATGAATCAATATCTGGAGCGAATCGTTTATCTGCTAATGAGTGGCTATTTTTTTCAAGACATTCATCATCTTCCTCGTATTCTACATATTTCTCATCTTTTTTGTCGCTCATATTGTATCCCTTCTCAATCCCAGATATAAATGCAACTGCACATATTAAAGCTATAATTAATATTGCCGCTCCGCCGATTATTATAATTGCTATAGTCATTTTTACCTCTCCTATCTTTCGCCCTTTACCTCATAGGGCAATTAATTTACCGCCCCTATTCTCTTGATAGAGGCTTCATTTCTATTTATACTACTAATAAATTAAAAGTCAAATCGGGAGCTAAAAAACAAGGCTGACAGACAATAGATAATATATAACAAATAAAAATACGTATCTATAGACTATTGAAATTTCTGCAAAGGAGAATATCTTTATCTTGAGATGAAATTGTAAAGGCTTCTTCTATTTCATTTTCTATTTTTTTAAAAATATCCGGCTC
>JAJZVN010000152.1 GCA_021845685.1 bacterium | reverse complement strand
CTTTAATAAATAACTTAGAACTTAGAATATCTAATTTAGCAGAAAGTAACGACCTGACTTTTTAGTCGGTGAAAACAGGAATTTTAATTCGGTGTTTTTAGTATTATACATTCGGTGACGATAATATTTTAAGCATAGCAAAAGTATCGAGTTTACAGTATTTAAGAAGATTATTTTTAATCTTTTCGATTTCTTCGAAAGCATTTAAATTATCGTTATTTAATCTTAATTTTCTGATTCTAAAGTATCAGTGCATAAAAACTCTTTATGCGTCAAACTTCCCTTTTTTCTAGTATATGCAAAGAATACTGAAACGGGATATTTTGATAAGGGGTTTGTTTAGAATAGCTTGGGACGGCTTCGCAAAATGTTTCAAAATCAAGAAAGCTTAACGGATACGATAAACTTTGAAGAAAGTCTTTTATCACTTTTTTATCGATAAATTCTTTATTGTCTTTTTGAACTTTCCAGATATTTCTTAGTGTTCACAATTTTTATATTTCCCTTACTCCTCGCTACAAATGCAGGTGGGAGTAAGGGAATAAATAAATCAGATATTTTTTTGATTCCGGTTAGTTCGGTGTTCCAGCCTTCTTTGTTTACGTATTTACAAACGGTTTTTTTGTCTATACCGGTATCGGAATGGACTTCCGAAAAGTTTTGCCTTATTTTTAACTTCCATTCTTAAAATCCCTGCCAAAGACAGGGATTTTAAGAAATGTCACTTAAATTATCAATACCCATTCACTACCTTATATCCTTTTATATGGATTAAGGTTTTTTAGGTGCAGCTGGTCTTGGTGGAGCTACAATCTTACAATTTTTAGAAATATTATAAAACTGTAAACGATTGTAATGTGCAGAAATATAATCCCAATGTCCGTATACTTTTTTCCAACATACTTTATTATACTTAACTATCATACTAGGATTTACTTGTTTTATCCGATTCCAATTATGAACCTTATAACTCAGATACCCTAAAGAACCACTATGCTGATTAGTACTTTTTTTTGCAGGTCTTTTTAATGGACCACTTGACTGCTTAGCACAGCCAGAAAACATAAATGACGCACCCAACACAAAAACACCAATAACCACCAACAATAACTTTTTCACAATTACCTCCTTATTAACATTTACGTGAACTAATTATTCATTTAATTGGAATATCTTTATTTGCAATATAAGAGCATTATAGCTCAAGCTCTTTAATAACCATTTCTTCTTTTAAGGAATCAATTCTGTTTGTAGGCATCTTGCGCTCATAATCTAAAGAAAAAGATGCGGGATCGTTTTTAAGTTTCTTAAGCCAGTCGAAAAACTGCGTTTTTTTAATATCTAATATCTCACGAGCTTTATTCCCGCTTATCGTGCCCGTTAGATACATTGTGAGCACCGATTTTACCTTTTCCGTAGTTAGTCTTTTGTGTATCTGCTCTTTTTGTTCCTTCAATTTTTAACCCTCCTTATGTGATTTTATTTGTAAATATAACAAATATAGCACAAAAAAAAGAGTTCGGTTTTAAAATTTAACTAACATAATTTTATATAAATTAAAAAGTTGATTGAAATTCTTTTATAATTTAGACTATGCTTTATTTCTATCTATGCCAATTTAAAATTGAGTTCTATAGGCATAGTAATAAATAAATCTGTAATCCCAACTTTTATTTAAATATAACATAAATATTGAAGTAAAGCACTTTAAAAAAGTTTTCCGAAAACATAATGCCAATAAATTATTAAACCGCTAAATTTATTTAGGCTTATAAGCACATATGAAGTTTTAAAAATTGAAACAAAACATTAAAAACAGTGTGCACAATTTTTATATTTCCCTCACTCCCTCGCTGCAAATGCAGGTGGGAGTGAGGGAATAAATAAATCAGATATTTTTTTGTATACTTTTTTCGACACTACGACGCTTTAGAAGATAAAAAATTATACCTGCTATTATAGCCAAACCAAGAAGATAAGGCCAAATTATTAAAAATAGCATATAAAAGAACCACAGTAAAAAAATTGCAAACATTATTAATCCTAGAATAAAGCCAATTTTTAATACGTATTTTGTAACCCACATACCTATAAGAAAACTGGCTAATGTGTCAACAGGCCTACCCATTTTAAATGCCTCCTTTTAAAATGTGAAATTTATCTATGTTTGACTATGTATTACCCCCACCCCCACCCTACTTCCTACTACACAGATAAGTGAAGGTAGGGGTAATTAAATCAAATGTCTTTTTTATTCTTATATTTCCCTTACTCCCTGCTGCAAATCCAGTTGGAAGTAATGGAATAAATAAATTAGATACCATTTATTTTAAATGGTCTCCTTATTTGTTCATTTTTTATTTTTATTAAATTCAAGACATTTGTTATAAAAATCTTCAATAGCTTCGCCATATTCGCTGTCATGTTTTTTAATTACTTCAATAATGTCTTTTTTCCACATTAAAATATCTATTTGAACTTTTTCCAAAAATGGTTTGAAACTATTATCAAACCATTTTCTTTTAGCATCATAGTCATCTCTGCCCTCGTACTGTTTAACCCTATTTTCAACTGTGTTAAATATATTCTTATTTTTCTCTTTATTATTCTCTTTACTTTCCTTTTCTGTATATTTTTTAAATTCATTAATTTTATCCTCTGGTAATGAATCTGGCAATAAAAGAAAAAATCCTAGACTTTCAATTTTATTTAAATCAACCTTGGATTTATCTACTACACAGCTCATACATGCTAATGTTCTTGCTACTTGATTATATCCAGGAGCATTTTTTATGGGAGATAATTTACTAAATATTTTTGCCTCTATTACAATAAATTGCTTGCAATTTTCTAAAAGCTTTAAATCGCTTTTACCAGAATCGCCTATCTCAAAATTTCCGATAACTCCATCGCAATGAGTATGTTTTTCAGCTAATTTATCACCTCTGCCATATTCTACGTTTGCCAAAAAGGGTGACGGCAACATTGCTTCAGAATACCATCTAGAGTCTTTTAAAAAATTTAATTTAAAATCATTTATGTTGTTATCTGACAACCATAACAATATTAGCCGTAACAGCCACCCCTCGCTATACAATAAAGTAGGTTGGATATTTCTGTTCTTTTCCTCCAAACTTGCTTTAGATAAAATTTCAGATATTTGTGTCAATATTTGTGTGTATCCTTCTTTAGGTTTGCTCATTGCAATTCTCCTTTAAAATTAATAATTAATTTAATAAAGTTATAAAATAGATAAATAATAAATTTAGATGTATTACGGAATAGATATCGTCTTTAAACCTCCATCACCTCCCCGTTTTTAAGTATTTTAACCTTTTCAAAGCTTTCAAACTCTTCTGGATTTGCGGTATGAACTGGAATTATCACCTCCGGATTTATATGGTTAATAAACTCTTCTAAA
>JAJZVN010000151.1 GCA_021845685.1 bacterium | reverse complement strand
TGTTTCGGAATTTTATTGCCGTTTTAAAAAATAGCGAAAAATTTAGAAATTATAAATTCATTTTTGCGGGAAATATTATATGGAAAGATATATCTGAAGAATTAGACAAAGAATATATAGAGAAATTTATATGGATCGATTTAAAAAAAATTACTAACCCTTTATACCGTTTTAAGAAATTAAGGGAATTGTCGTATTTTGGTTATGACTACGTTATAAGTCCCGTACAAAGCAGAAGGTTTTTTTATGGCGACGCTATAGTAAAGTTTGTAAATGCCAAGGAGAAAATATGTCCTGAAGGAGATTTATCTATAATAACGATGCGGCAAAAAAAAATAGCCGATAAATACTTTACAAAACTCATAGATTCCGAAAACGAAATTATTTTTGAATTTTATAGAAATAAACGGTTTTTTGAAAATTTAATAGGAATAGCTCTGGAGATAAAAAAACCTGAAATTAATTTTGAATACAAGAATAGCGATGTTTTAAATAAATTTGGCATAAAAGAAGGATTTGTCGTTTTATTTATAGGGGCGAGCGAAAATCACAAAGTATGGGATGCCGAAAATTTTGCAAAAGTTGCGCAATATATAAATAATAAATATAATTTAAAAATAGTTTTATGCGGCGGCAAAAGCGACGTTAAATATGCAGATAAATTTAAAAGTTTTTTTAAAGGGGAATATTTGGATTTAACTGGTAAGACATCTCTCATGGATTTTGTAAAAATTCTCTCAAAATCCAATTTGCTTATTACAAACGACACATTTGCACAGCATTTAGCGGTAGCAATCAACTTGAAAAATATAATAGTTTTGTTTAATGGCAACGATTTTGAAAGATTTGTTCCATATCCTGAAGAAATGGTTAAAAATTTAAATTATAACGTTATATTTCATCCTGAAATGGAAAGAGATATTGAAAGTTATGGAAAAATAGCTAAAAATTATGGCTTTAAAAGCAATTTAAATATAAATGATATAAGGCCGGAAGAAGTAATTAAAAAAATAGACAAAGTTCTTAATAAATAAAATAATAAAAATATCTGATATGAGTGGTAAAGTTTACATTGTTCTTATAAACTATAACGGTTTTAAAGACACAATAGAATGTATAGAATCTATATTAAAATCTGATTATAAAAATTACCAAATAATTGTCGTCGATAATAATTCTACGGATAATTCAATGAATTATTTAATTGATTGGGCAGAAGTAAAATCTAGTAGCGAACATATAAAATACAGCGATAAATTAAAGCATATGATTTGTCCCTTAGCACATAAACCTGTTAAATATGTTTTTTATAAAAAAAAAGAAGCAGAACAAGGCGGAAATAAAGTATTAGAAAATAAAATAGGAAAAAATAGCATAGTTTTTATTCAGTCAGATTATAATGGGGGGTTTTCATATGGAATTAATATAGCATTGCGGTATGTCCTAAAAAAGGATGATTTTGATTATATATGGCTGCTTAATAATGATACCATAATTGAAAATGAAACGCTTTCAAATATGGTTAATTTGTTAAGCCAAGAAAATCGAATCGGAATGGTGGGGTCAAAAATTTTATATTATTACGATACTAATTTAATACAAGCCATTTGCGGCAACAGCGAGGTTACGTCTTGGAGAAATGCCGGATTGTCTGATGTTATATGTTCAAATTATAAAGATATAGAAATTGATAAAAATATAAAAGGAATAAACACGAAGGATGGAAAATTTGAAATGAAAGGAGCTTTATTAGGTGCTTCCATGTTAATCAGAAAAGAAACAGTCAAGGATGTCGGGTTTTTTGATGAGAATTATTTTATGCAAGTCGAGGAAACTGATTTTTGTTTTAGAGTTATACAAAAGTCTTGGAAAATTTTTTGTTGCAGTAACAGCAAAATTTATCATAAAGAAGGAGGAAGTGCTAAGCCGTCTGAAATAAAAAGATTTTTATGGCGACGTAGAAAACGTCCTAGTTTACAAAGATTTGCTATATCTCCTTGCATCGATATTAGAAATAGAATATACTTTGTAAGAAAATTTTATGGAAATACTTATGTGTTTTTTTACTTATTATTTAATTTTTCTTTTATATTAAGGCATATATTGCGGGTTTTGTTATATGATGAAAATAAAACAAAAAGAATAGTTATATTTACAAAATGTATTGCTGACGGTATTTTAAATAAAATGGGAAAACCTAAATGGTTTGAGGAATTATTTAAAAAAACATCATGAAAAACGGAATATCAGTTTTAATTAATACTTTTAATGAAGAAAAAAATATACAAAATTGTCTTGAATCTGTTAAATGGGCTGATGAGATAATTTTAGTGGATATGTACAGCGATGACGAAACAGTCAATATTGCTAAGAAGTACACTGATAAAATTTATTTTTTCGAAAAATGCGGTTATGCAGATCCAGCAAGAAATTTTGCCTTAGAGAAAGCAAACTGCAATTGGATTCTTGTAGTTGATGCCGATGAACTCGTACCTATTGCACTTAAAAATAGGCTTTTGAAAATAGCAGAGAATGATTTGGCTGATGTAGTTTTAATTCCGAGAATGAACTTTGTATTTGGGCATCTTTTTAAATTTACCGGTTCTGGTCCGTTACAAGATGCACAATTGAGATTTTTTAAAAAAGGATATATGGCTTTTTCGCCAGCTATACACCAAATATATAATATAAATAATGATGCTCGTATTTTTAAAATCGATAAAGAAAACGAGTCTTTTATTCATTTTGCTTATGTATCAGTTGAACAATGGATAGAAAAAATGGATAGATATTCTACTATAGAGGCTAATAATGTTTTTAACGACATAAAAACTAATATAACTTTTAAGGGGTTATTTATAAAGTCTTTAAAAAATTTTATAAAAAAATATTTTATTCAAAAAGGTTATAAAGAAGGGGAATTTGGCTTTTTATGGATATTGTTGGAATTAGCTTATTTTAATATAAGCTATATTAAATTAAAACTTATGGAAAAATTTGATACTCTTAATCCTGAAGAAAAAATAAGAGATGAATATCAGCAAATCACTAAAAAAATATTAGATGAATATAATAAATCTTAAATATAATATAAAGTTTAATATTGTTTTGTTATATATAAAAAACATGAGATGAATTTAATTAAAAAAAATAATAAATGATTTTTAAAATATTTCGTCTATTTTATCCAAAACAGCTCTGACGGTTATTTCCGAAATATCGAACCTGTCGTCGTAGCCTCGTCCTAATGTTGTAGTAATATAGTCATATTCTTTAAGGTTTTGTTCTATATAAGGGTGAAAAACGGCGGCATAATTGTTATTTCCTATCTGTCCAGGATAAGGAACGAAGTGTCCGTATGACGCTTCGCCTGTGGAGATTACGATTACGGCGGGTTTTGGGGCTGAGGTTGGAGACGGAAAGTCGGCCGGTATATAGGG
>JAJZVN010000150.1 GCA_021845685.1 bacterium | reverse complement strand
CAAAACCCTTTTTGATATCTTATCCGGTAAATATAAATTTATTTGGATAACGGACGGTCTAGGCTGGCTATCGACTGCAAAACCATTACGAGAAACATTTAATCATAACGATTATATCTTTAATTTACAAAAAAAATATGATATTATTTTTAATAATTAACCAATAAAAAATAAGATTGACACGAAATATCTAACGCTCCCTTATAAAAAATTTTAGGTTAATATTTATTATTGCTTTATGTTAAAATAATAATCAAAAAGTTAAAAATAAATTTAATTTTAAATTTATTGAATAATCCATGAGCAGCAATGATTATTTCAAAATGTGCGATTCCAAGAATCTTGCCCGGGCTTACAGATGGACGCAATCAAATCCTAATCCAGAATACAAAAATTATTTTCGCGATGCTTATGAAGCATATGCCGCTTCCTCAAGGCAAAACTTAAAGAGATTAAGAAAGCATCTTGAGCAACCTCGTAATGCATACGAACCAAGCCACGCATCTAAAGTTTTTCTACCAAAGTCATCCGGCATATTGCGTCCATATACCTTATTAACAGTTAACGATCAAATTGTTTACCAAGCATGTATTAATATAATTGCGGAAAAATTATTTCCAAAGGTTCGTCAAAATTATTTGAATAAAACATTTGGAAATTTATATGCCGGTAAAACTTCTAAATTTTTTTATCGTAAATGGCAGGATGGTTACGGATCGTTTTCCGAACATATTCGCTATTATATAAATAATGGGTTTAAATATGTAGCAAATTTCGATTTAACATCATTTTATGATTCTATAGATCATGCTGTTTTAAAATATTTCTTGTCAGAACTTCAAATTGACTATGAATTAACTGAGTTTCTTTTAAAATGTTTAAAAGTGTGGACATCTAGTACATGGGATAATTCTTCTAACGCTATTTATCATGGGCATGGGATACCACAAGGACCATTAGCCTCAGGGTTGCTCTCGGAATTAGTTTTGAAATATATCGATGATATTTACAACAAAAAAAGCAAAATTAAATATATAAGATATGTTGACGACATAAAGTTATTTGCTAAATCTGAAAATATTTTGAGGTGTGAACTAGTAAAACTTGACTTATCAGCAAAAAAAATAGGATTGTTTCCGCAAAGTTTAAAAATAAACATTCGTAAAGTTAATGATCCTTCCGAAGAAATTAAAAGCATTAGTTTACCTCATGGTATTGAATTATTACCTTCTAAGGCAAATCAAAAAAAATTACAAAAAAAACTATTGGAATTAATTAAAAATAAAAGAGTAAAATCTGAGAACATCACAATTTTTAAACGCATTATTGGACAAGTTGTGCCGACTTATTCATTAAATATTCGTTTAATCAATCTTTTACATTATCAACCAGAATTTTTTTCGCAGATAGCTTTGTATTTTTCTAAATATAGAAAGTTACCGAAAAAATCTGCTGAACTTTTGATTAATTATATAAAAGAAAATGAAATATATCATACAGTTCATGGGAGAATTCTTTTTGCAACCATAAAAAATATGCATGGTGATGAAAAAACGAAATGCGCAGATCATTGTTATAAAAGGCTAATGTATAATAATAAATCTTCGATGTCTCAACTTCAACCTATATATAAAGCTGCATTGATTGCTTGGTGCTTAGAAAATAAAAAACTTAATTATTCTGAGTTTAATAAAATATTAAATGATGAAATGAATTGGTGGGTTAAGAAGGATATTTTAAAATATATAAATAAAGACATCTATGGCAATGCAAGTTATGCAGAATTGTTAAATAATATAATTAATGGGCGTGATGAGGAATATGCGAGAATTGCAGCCTATAAAATTGTTAGTGATAACATAAATTTGGACAGGTCTTATAAAAATGCGCAGGAAGCTGCTCGCTTATTGCTTTTTTCTGCTGGGAAAATACGCAATATTGGTCGTCCAAGAAGTATTGTAGGGTTGACATTAGATTATATTCTAGGTTATAAAAATAATAATTTTTCCAATTTTAATTGGCATAAATTTTTCAATACTAAACATAGCGATGCTCAAATAATAGCCATAGAAATAAAGGCAAGTAAAGAATCAAATATAAACGATTGTATTGTCAAATTGGATAGCTTATGTGATTTAATATGGGAATCAGTATTTGTTAAAGAATTACCTCAAAAGCAATACGGCAACTATGGTTCAATGCTAAAAAATATAAAATTAATATCAAAATATAATATTGCCGCACAAGGATTTCTTAATTTACATAATTTAAGACTTGAATCGATCACGGCACATCCTAGAAATTCTAAAACAAACTTACCTACCCGAATTTTAAAATATCATGATTTTAATAGAATTCGTTCTGATGTATATAATGCTATAAATGAAATTGTTTCAAAAGTGGCTATTTGATATTATTTTACAAATACAATTAAAATATAATCTTAATAAATTATATTTTTTGTTGGTTATTTCAAAATTAAAATACTATACATAATTTTTTTTGGAAAATTTTACAATTATAGTTTTTTAAATAAATCGCCTATTTTTTAACATTTATGATAAAATATGTTAAATAAAAATAATCAAATTATTCTCGAATTAATAAAAATATTAAAAAATTATGTTTCCATATTTTAAAAAAGAAGGATTTAAGCTATTTTTATCCGATTCTTTAATTTTATTATCAGAACTTCCTGAAAACTCAGTTGATATGATATTCGCAGATCCACCTTATTTTCTTTCCAGTGGGTCTTTCACCTGCCATAGTGGAAAAAGGGCAAGCGTTAAGAAAGGCGATTGGGATTTAAGTAACGGTATAAAGCAAAATTTTGATTTTCATGATTCATGGATAAAAGCGGCAAGACGCGTATTAAAGCCTAATGGCACAATATGGATAAGCGGAACATATCATTCCATTTATCAGTGCGGTTTTGCTTTAGAGATTAACGGCTATCATTTTTTAAACGATATAGCTTGGTTTAAGCCTAATGCTGCCCCTAACCTTAGCTGCCGTTTTTTTACGGCAAGCCATGAAACACTAATTTGGGCTAGAAAAGATAAAAAATCCAAACATACATTTAATTATGAATTTATGAAAAACGGAAACTTTCCTGAAGACTTTATTAAGAAGCCCAATACTCAGATGAGATCCGTTTGGTCGATAAATACCCCGAAGCCTTCAGAAAAGAAATTCGGGAAACACCCGACGCAAAAACCTCTTGATTTGTTAAGAAGAATTATTCTTGCATCTACCAATGAAGGCGATTTAATTTTAGATCCGTTTACAGGAAGTTCCACGACTGGTCTTGCCGCTCATCTCTTAAATAGAAACTTCATAGGCATAGACACCGAAAAAACATATCTTGACTTATCTGTAAAAAGATTTGAAGATATGTTCAGCATAGAAGATAAAAAATCTAAAGATATAATTTATGCAGAGTCAAAACTTAAAAACGAATATTTA
>JAJZVN010000149.1 GCA_021845685.1 bacterium | reverse complement strand
ATTTATATTATTTCAAGATTTTGAAACGCTCGACGTTTTCGGTCCGGCAGAAATATTAGGACGGTTAAAAGATAACTTTCATGTTGAATTTTATTCCGTTAGCGGCGGAATAGTTTCGAACATGCATAACGTTTCGGCATCTACTAAGCCTCTGCCAGATGCAAAAACCGAAGATACGGTTCTTATTATACCCGGGGGAATAGGCACCAGAAAATTAGTGAACGACGTTAATTTTTTAGATAAACTGAAACGCATTGCGGAATCTTCCGAATATATTCTTACGATTTGCACGGGATCCGCTCTTCTTGCAAAAACCGGACTTATGGACGGCAAAAAAGCTACTTCTAATAAAATCGCTTTTGAGTGGGTTAAAAATCAGTCTTGTTCCGTTGAGTGGATTAAAAAGGCAAGATGGGTAAAAGACGGCAATATTTATTCAAGTTCCGGTATAAGCGCCGGAATGGATATGACGCTGGGATTTGTTTCCGACTATTTGGGATATGAAACGGCAAAGCGGCTTAGCATTGAAATAGAATACAACTGGCAGCAAAATCCGGAAATAGATAATTTTGCATTATAGACTTTAAACTGAAAAACTTAAAGATAGATAATAAATTTTTTAAATATGCCGCTGTTTTGCAATAATGTCGCAAAAGACTATACGGCTTGCTACTATAAAAAAATTTAACCTTTTCAAATAAGTTATTGAATATATGATAAGCAGGTATTGTTAACATGATTATTAACGACTACAAAATACTGGAAGAAATCCTTAACGTTTCTAAAATAGGAGTTCTTGGACTGTTTAACGGAACATCGCCATATACGGTTCCGGTTAACTTTGTCTATCATGAAAAACATATCTATTTTCATTCCGCGGAATCCGGAACCAAGATAGATATTTTAAAACGAAATCCAATCGTCAGCTTTTTGGTTTTTATAGACAGAGGCATTCTTTCAAATAAAATTCCGTGCAAAATAGGACAGTCTTTTAAAAGCGTTATGATAAGGGGCGAAGCCGCTATTGTTGGCGATATAAAGGAAAAAAAAGACGCGCTGGAAGCCTTAATTAAAAAATATGTTCCAGAAGGCGGATATATAGAATTAACGGAAGAAATGGTCGAAAATCATAAATCTAAACTCAATAGAAGAACGGCTATTATTAAAATAAAAATAAATGAAATTATCGGAAAAGAAAGGCCATAGTCTAATTAATTGCTGCTCAGGCACGGAAGCGTATTTACGCCCAACCGAATATATCGATTTCAGCCATCCTGCGGTTTTAGAAAAAGCGGCGGATTTGACTATCGGACTTAAAAGCGAAGAAGAAATTGCCGAAGCCTGTTTCAAGTTTGTAAGGGATTCTATAAAACACAGCTGGGATTACAGACTCAATCCGGTAACATGCAAAGCTTCCGATGTTTTAATGCACGGGCATGGTTATTGCTTTGCTAAAAGTCATCTTTTGGCCGCTCTTTTGAGGGCTAACGGTATTCCGTCTGGTTTATGCTATCAAAGGCTTGTTTTAGATATTGATGTTTCAAGTTCGCGCTTTACCCTGCACGGTTTCAATGCGGTTTATTTAAAAAGATACGGGTGGTATCGTATTGACGCCAGAGGCAATAAGTCTGGAGTAGATGCACATTTTTGTCCTCCGGCAGAAAAATTGGCGTTTGATATTCTTTACGCCGGCGAAAGGAATTTAAACGGAATTTTAGCAGAACCTTTGTCTTCCGTTATAAAAGTCTTAACCAAAAATAAAACAACCGAACAGGTTTATGAAAATCTTCCGGATGCAGAAGAAGATTAAATTAATTTATATTTAATAGATATGAAACATACGATTCTTGGAGCAGGCGGTTCTGTCGGGAATGCTCTAACTTACGAATGATTAGGTAATAAACAAAGCGTAAGATTAGTTTCAAGAGGTAAATATCAAATAAATGGAGCGGATTCTTTTAAAGCGGATATAACATCGTTCAATGAAACCTTTGAAAGCGTAAAAGGCTCCGATATATAGTATATTTATGCGCAGGGTTGCCCTATGATTACAGGATACGGACAGAGTTATGGCCGAAGATTATGAAGAATGTGATAGACGCATGTATAAAAGCCAAAACAAAATTAGTATTCTTCGATAACGTCTATATGTATATAAAAATGTATCCGGTCTATTTATTTTTTTTCAAATAGGCCTGATATTTTTGGATGGAATTAAATTAAAGGTGGAATAAGTTATGACAAAACTATAATTAATTTGGACTAAAAATAAGTAAATGCGCAAAAAAACCAACATAAATATCACTAATGCAATATTAATAATTGATGAATTTGTAAATAAACCAGACAATAAAAAAATATCTGATTGGGAGGATATTTATGACCAACTTCTTTGCATTGCTGGTAGAAATAAAAAATGTAAAGCAGGGTCTTTGTCTGCAGAATTAAAACCATCGGATAAGAAGAAAATTATAGATTTCGCGGGAAAAGGATGTGGTCAATTCATAAATGCCATTAGTAGTCTTCCTTGCGTATTAAAGCCGGTAACGAAAATGTTGGGTAATATAATTACGTGGAAAATCGCTTGGTTTTTCGGTTGCGCACCCGAAAAATACGCCGTAGACGATGAATACGTCTATAAAGGGCAGTTTAATAGAATATTTTACGGTAAGGAATCTTTAGAAGAGGCTAAGAAAAGGCAACTAATGATCTGGCAGGCAAGATCAATAGCAGCAGTTCTACTGTATTATGGTATAAATGAAAATTCTAAAAAAATAATTAAGAAATTAATGAAGTTTATTTCATCAAGTATGGATATTAAAGTATTAGAAATATTAAGAGTTCCTGTTATAATAAAATTAGGCAACGAGCGAAAATTTAATATCATTCAATATTTGGAGCATATTGGTAAAATTAAGGAAACTTTACTTCAATATTTTATTTAATCTTTTACATTATTTATACTATATAAACGCATGCCGTTTATGCGGCAGTATGTAAGATTAATGCTTTTATAAACCTCCTGCGGTCAAGCGTGCATACGCTTGTCAGGTTCGGGCTGAAGCCCGATATGATGCTTTTTATGTTTGTTTCGCCGGAGTTTGATTTTGCCGAAAGGCTCGCTTTACAAACCGCTTGCCGGTTTGGAAAGCAAAATCAAACGGAGCAAGAAACAAACCTCTATAAGCTTTCTTCAGTTTGTGTTTTTTACAAACTGAAGAAAGCGCGGAAAATGCTTGAAAAACCTAATTTGACGAAAAGTGATTACTATTTTTATAAAATTGCGGTATAATTAAAATATAAAATGTTTAGTCAATTCTTTTTAGGTTTCGCGCTTTAATTGGCGGCGTTTTTAAAGAAACCTATTATCTTCGCAAGAGATTAAAACTTACCTATCTTCGAAAGAAGATCAAAAACTTTCCAATCCGAAACGAACGGATTATTAAATTCGCAAATATTTACTTTGGATTTTGTAAG
>JAJZVN010000148.1 GCA_021845685.1 bacterium | reverse complement strand
CTTTATGGAAAAGTGGAGGCTCAAATATAAAAGAGATAATTATATATTTGCCGAAATGGATAATTTGTTTATCTCGAATAAATTTAAAAATGACATTTCTAAATATATTATTTCGTTAAACAGTTTTAAATCCATCGAGAATGAAATAGATTTTCTGACCTTAAATAAGAAATATAAAGAAGCATTAAAACTTTGCGGCGATATTTTAAAATTAAACGAATATAATATAAGAATTTATAAAAAAAGAACAGATATAAAACGAAGTTTTGACATATTAGAATCCCAAAAGGATATAAAATCGTTACTTAACGAAGAAGAAAAATTACTTTTTGCTTACAGAACATTAATTAATAATATAATTAAACATAATAAAGGCATAAAAGTATCGTTTGAGCAGAATGAAATTTATAAAGTATGGATTAAATATAAAGAGCCTTCCATAACGGAACTTGAAGTACAAAGAGCCTTTATATTCGAATTTAAACCGAAAATAAGCATTATTATGCCTACCTATAATACTCCAAGAGAATATTTAACCAAGGCGATAGAATCCGTAATCAGCCAGACTTATCCAAACTGGGAGCTTTGCATAGCAGACGACGCATCTTCAGAAATTCACGTAAAAGAAATTTTAAAATATTACAAGGAAAAAGACGAAAGAATTAAAGTTATTTACAGAACCGAAAACGGCCATATTTCCAAAGCGTCTAACAGCGCGCTTTCTATTGCGACTGGAGATTATATAGCCCTGTTAGACCACGACGACGAACTGCCCGAATCCGCTTTATTTTTTGTGGTAAAGGAAATTAACGAGCATTCTGACGTAAAGTTAATTTACAGCGACGAAGACAAATTGTATTTCGACGGAAGCAGAGTCCTGCCTTATTTTAAATCGGACTGGAATCCCGATCTTTTTTTATCCCAGAATATGATAAACCATTTAGCAGTTTATAAAAAGTCTATAGTCGATGAAATCGGAGGTTTCAGGGAAGGATACGAAGGTTCGCAGGATTACGACCTTGCTTTAAGATTTATAGAAAAAATAAAATATTCCGAAATCAGGCATATTCCAAGGATTTTATACCACTGGAGAATGGCGGAAGGCTCAACAGCCGTTAATGTCGAAAATAAATCATATTCTGCAACAGCCGCAAGAAAAGCAATTCAGGAGCATCTTGACAGAATGCATATAAAAGCTAAAGTAGTTGAAGCTCCATTAATGCCTATGTGGAACCGGGTTATTTACTATATAGATAAAAATCCGCTTGCAAGTATAATTATACCTACGTATAACGGTTACGGCATCTTAAAAAATTGCATTGACGGCATAATTAAAAAAACCTCTTATAAAAATTATGAAATCATAGTCGTTAACAACAATAGCACCGATGAACAAACTATTAAATATTTGGAATCTATTAATGCTTTAAGCAATATAAAAGTCATAGATTACAACAAGCCTTTTAATTATTCTGCCATTAATAATTTTGCCGTTAAATCCGCTAAAGGGGACGTCCTGGTTTTATTAAACAACGATACAGAAGTGATTAACGACGACTGGTTAAGAGAGCTAGTTTCCCATGCCTTGCGCCCCGAAATAGGAGTTGTCGGCGCTAAACTTTTATATCCGGATAATACTATTCAGCATGCAGGGGTTCTAATTGTAAAATATATGCCGGTGCATACATATAATTATTTAAATAAAGATGAAACCGGTTATTTCGGAAGAGCAAATTTAATTCAAAATTATTCAGCCGTTACGGGAGCATGTATGGTTTTAAAAAAAGAATTGTATATGAAAGCAGGCGGTATGGACGAGAATTTGCCGATAGCTTATAATGATATAGATTTTTGTATTAAAATTATGCAACTTGGATATTTTAACTTATTTACTCCTTATTCGGTTTTGTATCATTACGAATCTAAAACCAGAGGATATGAAGATACGGAAGAAAAGAAATTGAGACTTAAAAAAGACTTGGATTACTTAACGAATAAATGGGAAAAAACGCTTGAGGCTGATTTTGCTTACAACATTAATCTATGCAGCGTCCCAGGCAGTTTGTTTTCGATAAAATTGCCCGAAGAATTCGTTAGCGTTATTAAGCTGTAAATTTTTAATATGATAAAATAGAAAAACATGATAAATTTGAACTTAAAATAGCCGATTCTTGATTAAGATATAAAGAAATATAAAATATTTTATATGAAAAAAAATTTATGCATAGGCGCAATTTTTAAAAATGAATATCCTTATATTTTAGAATGGATTGCATGGCATAAACTATGCGGTTTTGATAAAATTATTATAGCCGATAACGGTTCGGACGATGGAACCAGAGAGCTTTTGCAGGCACTCGACGATTTAGGTGAAATTAATCTTTTATATCAACCAAAAATTTCTGCCGTCAGTACTTCTCAATTTACAGCATATGACAGGATTGTAAATCAATTTTGTCCTGAATGTTATGCTATTTTATTTATCGATGCCGATGAATTCGTTGAAAACGATGAAGACGATTTAAGTTCCGTTAATAGGACCATTCTTAGTTTATTCGATATTCCAAATGTTGGCGCTATAGGTTTAAACTGGAGAACTTACGGTTCTTCGGATAAAATGGTTTACGAAGACGATTACGTGGTAAAAAGGTTTACTTGGCATAAAGACGATGAAGACAAAGGCTGTTCTGTGAATAATCATTTAAAAACTGTTTTTATCAGCAAAAATTACGCGAAGGCTCATTGTCATTCCCCGCAAATATATAGCGGCAACTATATTTATTCAAACGGTGAAAGATTGACGTTTTGTGACATTAGGTTTGGCTGGTCAAATCCTCCAGAAACATATATTAAAACAGGTGTATCTTATAAAATTTGCAAATGCCATCTTAGAGTGAATCATTATGTTATAAAGTCTTTTCAGGAATATACAGAACGCAAATCTTTAAGAGGACGCGCAGATACAGTCGCCACAGATCCAGAATATAATGATAGAAATATTGTTTTTTTTAAAAATAATGATTTTAAAGATTGCAATCGTTTAATTTCCGAAAAAAAACTTTTACTTTTAGATGAAAAAGTAAAATTACTTAAAGATAAAATAAATATATACGGATTTTACGATAAATATATAGGTGCTATAGAATCGGTAAGTCAATTAGGTTTTTCCGGCTGGATAGCAAACGTAAACGGTTCATCTGAAAATATTAAAATTAATGTTTTTGTAAATGGAATACATGTTGGTTATACGACCCCTTGTTTTTATAGAAGAAATCTTATAAATCAAGGCATTTCTATCGATGGCATAGCTGGTTTTAGATTTTCTTTTCAGACCTTGTTAAAATCAGGAGATGAAGTTTTAATACAAATACACGGAAGATTATTTCAATTTTCAAATGCAAAATATATAATGGTCTAAATAAAGTTATGATAATTGATATCAATTATCATAACTTTATTATTGAGGTTTAACGCATCATTATTTTTAT
>JAJZVN010000147.1 GCA_021845685.1 bacterium | reverse complement strand
ATAAAGGCATTATTTTAAATTCAAATACCGCAGGTTCTTTATTAATAGACAAATGCAATGTTTTATTTTTAAGGCACTATATGGCCGAAAAGCCGGAATTATATTAAATAAATCTGACCCCTTTTTTTTGACCCCTTTTTTTACTTTTTTCCCAAAAGCTCCGATATAGACATCGCGGCATGGAACATACCGAACGATTTATTTTACAAAGCCGCCGCTTTTGCGACAGGCTATAGCAATAAATGGAATGTTGATTTAGTCGACTTTGACGATTGCAAGGAATCTTTTTTTATGTCCCTTTTTTACTTTTTTGTCGTCAATAATCAATTTGTCGTCGTTTTTAAAATTCTTACAATTTGATTTTTGCATATATTTATTTTTTTTTCTTATTGGGATGTTTTTGAAAAATTTGGATCTTTACAATGACTCGTTCGTTTTCTTTTTCGTTAATAATTTCAAAATAAGGATATGCTTTTTTTGCTCTCAGAATACCGCTGCCTGCCCCTCTATACTCCATTAAATAAGGAGCAAAAGATGCAATAATATTATTCCTTGTGCGCCTAATGCCTTTCATTACCTGCTCAGCCGTTAAATTGTTCGGCAAGGAGCCAGGCGTTATAATTTCAATTCTATTTTTGAAAAAAAATATTTTAATTGAATCATTTATAAAATAATCCCTGTGAATCAAGGCATTAACTAATAATTCGGTAAATACAATTTCAGGTATTTCCAATTGCCCTATGCTATTAAAACCTTTACCCGCAGGTTGAATTTTATTTAATTTTGAAACAATAAATTCAAAACTTTTTTTATATTGTTCGTCAAGAGTTCCATAAATGTTTTCGCTGCTTCTGTAAGAATCGTCTTCTAAATCGTTTCCCCAAAACCATATAGCAGTAATATAAAATTGGGGCAATAATCTTTTTATATCCTTATCTTTGCCGAACAACAATGCGCCTGCTATGTTTAATCGTCCGTCTTTTGCTAAACGTAAATTTTCCAAATTTTTTTTTAAATCGCTTTCATTAATATCTTCTCCGTATTGGTTTACATAAAAATCTTTAAATTTATTAAAATCAATATTGCCTATAGTACTATCGCCTATTAATTTCTCTTCGGCATATAAATAGCCGCTTGCTTGCAACAATCTTGCAATTTCTTCATTGCTTGTAACTTTTCTTTTATTGGCACCGTTTTTTACCCAAATAATGCCGTCTTTATCTTTGTAGGGTATAGCCGTTCCTTTTGGAATATCGACAATCATTACAAGTTTATTTTCAATCTTTACTACCTCGGTGGTAATATAAATGGACGGCTTTATATGCTGTTCGGCTGCATTTACAAGTAAATTATTTAATCTTTGTATATCGTCTTTCGAAAGCCCGCTAATTTCCCAAGTTTTGTCATTAACGCCGATCAATATTACACCGCCTTCGGTATTAGAAAATGCTATCATTTCTTGCGCAATGCTAAGTTCATTATGGACATTTTCTTTGAACTGCACTTTACTGCTTTCGCCTTTGCTTATTATGTCTAATATTTCAAACGTATCCATGAGGCCAGCCTTATCGTTATCTTTATAATTATATTTTATAATTATATTTATCTTTATCCATATAATATCGCTATAATATCGCTATAATATCGCTATAATGTTATTATCATTATATCTATTTTTAATAGCTATTTTTATTTTCATGCCTAACAAACAGTTAAACTTGTCTTTAACTTTACTTTAACTTTACTTAGATGTTTTCCATATATTGTAAATCTTTTTTCTTCTGTTGAAAGCTTCCAAACCGCCTTCCATTATACTCACTATGGCCTTTTGAATATCAGGGGTATCGATTGAACCTTGATTAACCGCAATTTTATTTTCTGCATATTCACAAACAACCACCTTCTCGCTGTCTCCAAGTACCGGAATGTTAGCATTGTGTGTAGCAAAAATAAATTGCATATGTCCTTTTAATTTTAAAATTTCTTTTATTACTTCGTCATAAATAGTTTGGTTGTCCAAATCATCCTCAGGCTGGTCTATAATTAATATATTCTGACCCTTCTGTAATAAAAGAAATAATATTAAAGCCGATGCGCGTTGACCTATAGAATGTTTTGACAAATCTTTGCCGTTGTATTTTATCGTTATTTTATCTTCGACCCTAAATGTGAGCAAGTCAAAAAAGTTTTCATCGAAATGCTTTTCAAATTCTGCCAATTGATTTGTATTCAGCAGCTCTTTAATTTTAGATCCTTCTTTGTAAATCTCGATGAAATCTTTGTAATGTTCGGAAATATCTTGATAAATACCGTCACGACGAATGTTGCAGCCTGTAAAATATCTTTTAAACGCTTCTATGAATTTTTCTCTTCGGCCTTTATATTCTATTTCTATGGTTAGCTTAGTCTGATTTTGATTAATCTTTTCAATTTCATCTTTTAAAATTTTGTACTCGTCATGCCACAAGTTATTCAATTCTACTAAATTTCCTTGTAATAAATTATACAACTCATTTTTTTGTTTTTCTAATTTTTCAAGTTCATTTAATTTTAATTGATTTGCTTGTATTATCCTATTTAACTCAATAAATTGGTCTGGATTAATATTTGGAACATTTATTTCTCTTTTGATTTTAGCAAATTCTTCTTTCAATTTTTCTTTATCTGATTTGATTTTATTTATAATTTCTTTAAACTTATTTACAAAATCATTTAGACTAAGCACAGACGCAGATAAATTATTGAATTCGCCTTTAAAACTACCGAATATTTGGCTGATTTCTTCTTCGTAAGCTTTATTAATTTCGGATATTTTTGGGGCTTTTTCAAAAAGTCCTTTATTTGAATTCAAAATATCCTTAAAGTTCACTATAAAATTGTTGGTTTCCTCCATAAAGGAATTTAATATAGATAGATCTTTATCGTATAAAGTCTGGGTTTTTAATTTTTCTTCTATTTCATACTGTTTAAAAACCTCTAATTTATGTTTTGCATTCTCTATGACTGTTTGAGTTTCTTTCTTTTGTCCGCTTATATTTTTGGTTTTATTTAACTGAAAAACAATACTCTTTATATCTTGTTTTTTTATTCTAATTTTTTCATGAATATCATTTAATTTGTCGCCTATCAAACGTTTTATAAAATCTAATTCAAAATCTGCATTTTTACTGGATAAATCTTTTTGACCGAAATAAACTGGATTTTCGATAATGGCATTTATATCAATACTTGTTTGAAGAATATCGTCTTTATATATATCTTCTCTTTGGCCTAATATTTTTTCTAACCTGTATTCCTGTCCATATTTATTTACAATAGTTAAAACGACTTTTCCACCGCTTCCCAAAACATAATCGACAAGATCATTTTTATAATTTTGATCTACGTTTGTATTTGTAAAAGGAATATTTAAAGAATATCTGACGGTTTCAATTACGGCAGATTTACCGCTGCCTCTTATACCTATAAGATTATTAAGTTCCGGAGAAAAATAAATAGTTTGCCCGT
>JAJZVN010000146.1 GCA_021845685.1 bacterium | reverse complement strand
ACCCAACAATTGATTTTTTTTCATTAGAATTTACCCATTCGGTTATTTTTTCTTCGTCGAACCTTAAGCTTCCGTTAAGTTTAAAGCAGGGGATAGACCCGTATTCAGCCCACTGGTAAAGCGTCTTAGGGCTTACGCTTAACAAATCCGCAATATCTTTAACCGTTAAGAGTTTTTTCATTTACTCTATGGGCTCCCTTAAATCCTAAATTAATTATTTATCTTTTTATAGATTCTATTTAGATAAGTAAAATTTACTTCAATATGATATTTTTCCTTTATGTATTCCGCTAGTTCCCTAAAACTCAGCCCTTTTTTTTCTTTAATTTTATATATTTTGGGCATTAACCTAATGAGCCTATTTTCCTTCAATGCCGGTTTTCTTTTGTTTTTAAGTTTTTTAATCCTTTTTTGAAAAATACCGATAGCTTTGTAGTCGCTATTAGTTAGGATTTGTCCAGTCGTCCGCCTTGACTGGGCTTCAAGTTCGAGTAGGTTTATAATTTTAGTCAAAGCTATATTAAAATTATTTGAAAGCGCATCTTCTTCAAGATTTAATAAATTTGCAGTTAAGTTAAAAGTTTCCTGTAACAATTTAAATTTATCTTTTCTTTTTCTTAGTAATGTTTGCAGTTTTTCCGTATCAATCATTTTGAATAAACCCCCTCTATGATTTCATTTCTGTTGTGTCCAAGTTGCAAGCTTGTTAAATGAACGGCTTCGACATGCGAAAACCCTTTCATTTCAAATTCTTTTATGCAATTTATTGCATAGTTATGCCTTAATGCGTGAATTGACCCGGTATCCCCTAATACCTTGCGGATTTCATAATTTATCTTACTCCCAGTAACGGCATCGCCGAATTTTTCTATATTATTTTCTTTTAAAAATATTTTAATATCGGTAATTAAAGACTTGTCAGCGATTTCGGATATTGTCCTATCCTTACCGCCCTTTCCGCCGTAAACGTTGATATTATTGTTAGTAATGCTATCTGGCTTTAAACCTAATTTTAAGATTTCTGATTTACGCAAGCCGGCGTTTAAAGCGCACCTAACGGCAAGATTTACGGCTTTGTTTTCTATGTTTAGAAGTTTATCTACAGTTGCTTTATTGTAAGCCCGGACATCCGCGTGTCGCAAAGATTTATGGCTATCCTTAAAGGTTTCGTTTAGCTTGAAATCATAAGTTTTGCCAAGATTATGGCTCTGGGAGTACTTATTTAGAGCTACTTCAAACTTATTCAGCGCGGCTTTATCGCCCTGAAAAGTACCATGTGCATTGTCATCGGCTATCCGGCTTTCTAGATATGCTATAACGGCCGGAGCATCGGTTTTGGTTAGATCTTTGAGTTTTAAATTTTCTTTTGCCCAATCGCCAAATTTAACGACATCATCCCTGTATGTGTCATTCGTTCGATAGCCATAGATACCCGTTTCTTTTGCAATACCAGCCGAACCATGCGCCCCATTTTGCCGTGCTAAATTTTTAGCGGCGTATTTTGAATTTCCGATTTCTTTTATCTCTTTAAAAATTTCCGTAACTTGCCACTTTACGCTACCTTTCATAATACAAAATCTCCTATTTAAATATATTTTAGATAAAGCTGTCGCATACATAAGTTTAGAACAGAAACTTTTTAGAAAGGTGTTTGTCCTTTTGTTTATTTTTCTTAAATTAATTAAGAAAAGCGCATAAACAAAGCGTTAAGATTTTCTTGTTTGAATAAAATCGGAATGGTTTGTTGCAAAAAAGCTCCGACGGGCTAAATTAGCGGCGATAAAATCTTTGAAAAGCCTAAAATAATGGGATTGTTTGAAACAGGAATGAACCGCATAACTGGGTATGCAGTTTTATTATATATTTTTTAGATAAGAAGTTTCCCGGCAATACGGGCGTTTTAGTGACGCAAATCTTTCTCTCCGCCTTTAAGGCGGGGGTGTGTAAATAGATTAGCGTGATTTGCGTTAGGGGGCAGTAAAGTGGATAAAACAAAGAAATACTATTGTCTGCCAAAGAATAATATCCTAAAGAAAGATAAAAATATTTCCATGCCTGTTTTCAGGCGTAAAAATAAATTCAAAATTTAATTAGGATTTTATTAATGTTTTATTATTTAAAGAATTATAGATTATCCGTAAAAGCGGATATTATAATAAAATAAATAATAATTTTTTAATAGGATTTAAATAATAAGAAATAATTTTTAATATTATTTAAATTTAGGATTTTTGGACAAAATTGTCCGTAGAGTGGATAAAATAGATAATTATTAAAGGCAATTATCTAACGGCGGTGTCTACTTTAAAATAATAATTTTAAAACTCAACCGCGTGGATAAATCTTCGGGGATAAATTTTCAGTGGTATCCCTTTTGTTGATTTTAAGTTTTGAATTTAAAATCTTTTCGCTTTTTGTTATAATTTCCGGTTTTAAGCTAATCAGCAAGTTGTTTAATCTAAAAAGCTCTTGCTGAACACACCCCCAAAAATACTACTTGAAAAAGGTAAACAAAATGTGTGCATTGCCGGCAGTGCTTTTGTTTTTCTCTTAAGAGAGATACCGTAAACGAAGCATGAAAGATATTTCTAATTAATTGATTTTATTTTCTCATATTTTTAAATTCTATGTCAAGACTTTTTATTAATTTGCCTTTTATTAATTTGCCTAAAAAAACTTTCCGCTTCGGATAAAGCAAGCTGACGCGAATTATCATTTTTTAAAAATTCCCTTTTATAAAGCGTTTCCGCATGCTGTATAGGTTTGTCAATTGCTTCGTAAACCCATACAAAACTATCCGTAACTCTCGCGATTCTTTTATTTTTTACGACTTTTCCCGTCTTGCCGTCTTTAAATATTTCCGTCAACTTCTTGCCTGAACGTTCCTGTTTCGCTTTTATTTTAGGCTTAGATAAAAATATACGGACAAAACCTTTGTCGAAATGACGGACAACGCTTTTAACAAAAAAGGGATATCTTTTAAATATTTCATAATAACCTTCCGATAACGGCAAATATGCGATTTTACCTACCCCTATATCAACAATGTAGAACTCGTCCGTTTTAGATATAATCATGCCCCTTACGTGTTTAGAAATTAAATAATTATATTTAACCCAATCCTTTGAAGTGCTTAATTTATCTGCTTCTTTGTTAATCTCCAAAACTATCTCTTTAAGAGAAATGCTGTCTCTCAAATTGCTTATATACTCATTTTTCAGGTTAATAACTTTTAAAAATATCTTATGCCTGATATTTCTCACGTCCTTAAGCGACGATATAAGTATCTTTTCATCATCGTTTTTTGCGTATAAATCATAGGAATCATCAAATACAACCCTGTATTTGCCGTAAAAAACGTTTTCCATCACTTTTTCTATAATAAATATAGCCTCTGGCATACTTAATCCATTCGTTGCCGATATTGTCCGAATTATGTTTTTAATATCCTGAAACCGTTCCATAAAAATTATTCATTAAATAAGTTAATTTATTCATGATATATGTTTTAGCATATATTATTGAACGTTGCAAACTTATAGCCAAGTTAAAAATAATCCGGCAACTTTTTTCCTGTCGG
>JAJZVN010000145.1 GCA_021845685.1 bacterium | reverse complement strand
AAACCCTAAACTCAGTTTTTTGTAATACTCGCTAAAATCAATACATAAAAGGATTTGCAGAGATTTAATAAGTCTGAAAACATTCCAAATTTTACCAGATTTTAACATATTTTCCAGTTTTTTGGTCTCAAAATTGACCCCAGTAAATATTTATTGTATAATGAGTAAAATATGTGCTTTGGAGGATTTATAATGTCAATTTTTAAGCGCGGAAAATATTTTTATTACCTTTTTTATATCAACGGAAAAAAATATAGGGGTTCCTGCAGGACTACCGACAGAAACCTTGCCAAAGCCGTCGAAAACAGCGTAAGGGGAGATATAGTAAGGAAAAAATTTGAACTGCCCATAGAACGCAATATAGAGTTTTCAACGGCATGGAACGATTATATCAAGAATTTGAACAATTCCACCGACACTATCAGGGGGAAGATTTCCCAATTAAAGCATTTTCTTCCGATTTTCGGTAATAAAAACCTTGCTTCTATAACACTTAGCGATATTAAACGCTATCAACTTCAAAGAAAATTGGAAACTATGGCTATGGAGAAAAACAGAGGGAAACGGGAGAGCGAAATCAGCTTTAAAACTATAAACAACGAAATAAACACCCTTTCCAATTTCTTTAATTACGCGATAGAAAATGAATTTTTGCAGGTTAATCCGGCAGCCAAAATAAAAAAACTTAATGAATTAAAAAGGGTAAAGACTCTTTCCGACGAACAAATCTATAAATTGATAGGTTCTTTTAAATCGAAGCACATAAAAAACCTGATAAGTTTTCTAATATTTACCGGTTGCCGCAAAGGCGAAGCATTAAATCTTAAATGGGAAGACATTGATTTGCAAAACGGGATAATATCTATAAAGGCTACCAAAACAAAAGAAGACAGACGCATTCCTATATCTAACATCTTAAAAGAACTTCTATCGAATATGGAAAGAACATCCGAATACGTATTTGCAAGGAACGGCAGAAGAATAAAGCATTTTTATAAAAGCTTTTATTCCGCCTGCCTTAAATTAGGACTTAAAGATTTTCATATTCACGACCTGCGCCATGTATTTGCCTCTAAAATGGTAATGAACGGAACGTCGCTTTATATTACCGGTGAACTCTTGGGACATAAAACGCCAAACATGACAAAAAGATATTCGCATTTAATACCCGAAACTTTAAAAAAAGCGGTGAATGATGTATGGAATATAAACTTTAAACAGTCTTGATAACCATACCTTTTTAGTTTAAAATTTATGGGTTAAATCTTGACAAAAGTAAACGTATAGGTTAACATATAATATATATGCGCAGGACGGTAATCTTCTATAGAACCGCTGACGGAAAATGCCCTATAAAAGAATTTTTGGATTCTTTGGACGGCAAGGCTTCGCAAAAGATTGTCTGGGTGTTAAATTTATTAGAAGATTTAGAGAGCATCCCTTCTTTGTATTTTAAGAAACTTGTATCTTCGGACGGCATATGGGAGTGCAGGATAAAACACGGCTCGAATATTTACCGCATATTATGCTTTATGTTTAAAAATTCTAATATAGTCCTGACGCATGGGTTTATCAAAAAGACCCAAAAAACGCCTAAAAACGAAATCGAAAAGGCGGAAAAATATAAAAACGATTTTATAAAAAGGAGCAGTTAAAATGAGCGATTTAAAAAAATATATAGAAAACAGGAAGAAAACGGACGCCTCTTTTAGCGAAGGATTCGACGAGGGCTACGAACAGTTTAAAATAGGAGCGACGATCCGCCGGATAAGGGAGTCCGCCGGTTTAACTCAGGAAGAACTTGCCGACAAGCTCAATACCAAAAAAACGGCGGTTTCTAGAATAGAAAACCATGCCGAAGATATTAAAATTTCCACGCTTGAACGGGTAGCCTCCGCATTAGGGAAGAAATTAAAGATTAGTATTGCTTGATTTGATATTGACAAACGGGAACAGTTCAATGTTTTACCTGTTCTCCATTCGCCTTCAATACCTATAACAAAACTCTCCTTTCGGTCTTTTTCGTTTTATCAAACCATTTTGCACTTGATTCGCAATTTCTTTTGCATGAATAGAAAAACTTAATATATCTTCCGCTTCAGATGCGATTGGATTGGAGCATCTGCTAAAAATTCAAACTCTTTTGTTTCTTTCATGGTTTTATTCCTATTAAATCAATAATTGCAATATGTTTGGAGTATTATATTCGCTCACAAACCCGTTCTCTCCGAGATAAAATCGAATAGAACCTTTATTTAACAATGTCTTAAGCAAAATTAGCGGTTCTAAATATTTGTTTTTTAAAAGAGTATTGCGATCAGGAGAAGAAGCTAACGGAGTATTATTTGATAAGATGTTAACCCAATTTTTAGGATGATTATGAAATATAATTACCTCATTTCTTGATCTATGCGAGACATGTTGATTTATTCTATTTTTAGTTTCTGTAACAACATTCACGGAATTATTATTCCCTATGGCATATTCAACTTGCGATACATCCGTGCCACATCCTCTTTTTTTACCATATCCAATAATCAAATATTCTATTGTCAAATCTTCGGTAAAATCTAAACATCCGCAAAGAAAAGCATTCCTGATTAATGATTTTTTTAGTGTTATTAATTGATTTATAGGATTGTCTTCAATTGCTTTTCTAACTGGTTTGACGCCATTTTCGTGTTGTTTTTTAAAACAAACCGGGGTTGGATCAAAGAAAGAAGATATAATATTGCCGAACATATCGGATACCTTGCGGACGTTCATAATTTTGCGTTAGCTTTTAATGGATATTTTTGTTTATTATAATTTTTCTTAAAATAATATAAATATTATATAATTTATCAAAAATAACATTTTAAAATTTAGAATAAAGGCGTCAATAAAGGTGTCTGATAAATAAATAAATCTGACACCTTTATTTCTTCGACACCTTTATTTCTTCAAAAAAAATGAAGCCGCTGGTCATTTTTAATCTGTATCTGTATTAGTTAGTTAATGGATTAATCGTTTTAAAGCCGATAATTTTAACTATATTACAAAGATTATCGTCGGCGGAAACAAAATACCAGTAGTCTTCGGAAATTAAGCTGAAACATCCGAGATGCAAAGCGTCTAAAGTTCTAAGACCATGTTTTTTGCCGTATTTTTTTAATAAATTCTCCGATTCTTGCAAAACAGGATAACTCATATTTTCCACGTTGAATCGGGCAATTTCTTCTTCGAAGCCTTCAATTGCCAGATTTAAAGAATATTCATCTATCTCATTATTTCTGAATCGTCTGTATAAAGCGCTTAAAAACTATAATTTGCAGAGGTCTAAAACGAAAATTTTATTGTTTCGGGATGTTATAATTTCTGTAACTTTTTCAGAACCGTCTTCCTCGTGAAAAAATTTTACAAGTGCGGATGTGTCAAAAAATAGGATCATATCCTTTCTTCTCTAAGCAACACTATATCCTTTCCGAGAGAGCCTTTTATGCTTTCAAGTGCCTTTCGCACTTTTATATAAGACAAGCCGCTCTTTTTAACGGGTTTTGTTTGCACGGATTTTAACGCTATTACCATATCGTAAACTTTTAT
>JAJZVN010000144.1 GCA_021845685.1 bacterium | reverse complement strand
CCTTTTGGTTTTTCCAGAAATTTTAGTATTGTGCTTGTTTTGGGGTCTATATCTAAAGAGCCGTAGCGTCCTTCCGGCTGGACGGCGGTCATCGTTAATAACTTTTTATGTTTTTTGTGAAATTTCAGGAGTTTTTCTATATTTACGTCGGATACGCCGTCGCCGTAGGTAAGAAAGAAAGGTTTATCGCCTATGTAGCTCTTAATCCTTTTTATTCTTCCGCCGGTCTGGGTGTTTAAACCGGTATCCACGAGCGTAATTTTCCAAGGTTCGGCTTTGCAGTTATGGACGTCGATAGAGTTATCGGATAAGTTTATGGTAACGTCGGACTGATATAAAAAGTAGTTTGCGAAATATTCCCTTATCATATTTCCTTTGTATCCGAGGCATATGATAAACTCGTTAAAGCCGTATGATGAATATATTTTCATTATGTGCCACAGTATCGGTTTGCCGCCTATTTCTACCATAGGTTTAGGGCGCATTTCGGTTTCTTCCGAGAGTCTTGTTCCGAGTCCGCCTGCAAGGATTACTACTTTCATATCGATTTATAGGTATAATTAATATTTATTGTTAAACCGTATGCATTATAATTTTAAAAATATTTTTATTATCTATATAGAAATATGTTATAATAATTAAAAAATAAATAAAAGAAAAAAATTAAACGGTAATTTTAATATATGCACTTGTAGTCATTTAAATAATATCTAAAAAATATGTCTATAAATAAAATTGTTGAAGATGATTTAAGTTATATTTTTAATAATTTAAACGATAAACAAAAAAAAATATTTCAAAATTCTAATATTTTAATAACTGGTTGCGCTGGATTTTTAGGCTTTTATTTTTTAAATTTTTTCTTGAAATTTAGGGATGTTTTTAACATAAAGTCTATTATAGCTTTAGATAATTTCATAGTAGGTAAACCATATTGGTTTAATTACATTGCTAACAACGAAGAAAGTTTTCTTTCTATAATAAATTTCGATATTTCAAAAGATAATATTAAAAATATTAAAAAAGCGGGGAATGCCGATATAATTATCCATATGGCTTCAATTGCTTCACCGTCCTATTATAGAAAATATCCTATAGAAACTTTGGATGCAAATGTTTGGGGTTTAAGGAAGTTAATGGACTTTTATATTAATAAAACTATAAAAAGTTTTTTGTTTTTTTCGAGCAGTGAAGTATATGGCGATCCTTTTCCTGAATATATTCCTACTAATGAAGAATATAGAGGGAATGTCGCTACAATGGGTCCGCGAGCCTGTTATGATGAAGCAAAGCGCTTCGGTGAAACATTATGCTATCTTTATTCGTTAAAGCATAATATGCCTATAAGAATTGCAAGACCATTTAATAATTATGGGCCGGGTATGAAGTTGGATGACAGAAGGGCGCCGGCAGACTTTGCTAAAAGTATTTTAGAAGAAAAAGATATATATATTTATTCTGACGGAACGCCAACCAGGACTTTTTGCTATATAGCAGACGCTATATTAGGATATTTAAAAGTTTTAAGTTACGATAAATTTGATTATTTTAACATAGGAATAGATAAACCTGAAATTTCCATAGAAGAACTTTCAAAAATATTCCTTAAAAATGCAGAAATAATTTTTGGAAAAAAATTAAATGCAATATTTACAAAGCCGCCGGATGATAATTATATGGTGCATAATCCCAATAGGAGATGTCCAAATATCGATAAGGCAAGAAAGTTTTTAGATTATAACCCTTCTATTTACATAGAAAAAGGTGTTTATAAATTTTTGGAATTTCTTAAGTATGAAAAAGCAGGCTGGTTAAAATGAATATAGTTGTTATCGGTTTGGGTTTCGTCGGTTTGACGACGGCTTTAGGTTTTTGCGAAAAAGGTTTTAACGTAATAGGTTGTGAAACAGATAATAATAAATTTAATACTTTAAAAAGAAAAGAAATTCCGTTTAATGAGACTGAATTAAAAGAAAAATTAAATAAATTTTTAGACAATAGATTTATTATATATGATAAAATTAATGAAGCTTTATCGGAAGCAGAATTAATATTTTTTTGCGTCGGCACTCCTCAATCAGAAAGCGGCGAAGCTGATTTAAATTTTTTACTTAAAGCATTAGAAGAATCGTTTTTATATATTAAAAATACCAAAGACTATAAAGTTCTTGTTATTAAATCGACCGTCCCGCCTTGTACAACTAAAAATATTATCAAACCATATATTGAAAAAAAAGGTATAATTATCGGAAAAGATATAGGGCTTGCAAATAATCCGGAATTTTTAAGGGAAGGATTTGCCTGGGATGATTTTATTAATCCTGACAGGATTGTTATAGGAGTTGAGGACGAGCGAAGCAGTAATTTGTTGAAAAGTTTATATAAAGATTTCAATGCGCCTTTGCATATTGTTTCTTATAATACAGGAGAATTTATAAAATATTTATCTAATACCTTATTATCTACGCTTATAAGCTATTCAAATGAAATGTCTATAATAGCGGATTTAATAGGCGATATTGATATATCTAAATCTTTTAAAATATTGCACGAGGATAAAAGATGGTATGGTTTTCCGGCAGCCATGTCTTCATATGTTTATCCTGGTTGCGGTTATGGAGGATACTGTTTGCCAAAAGATACCGCTGCGATAAATTATCTCTCGAAACAAAAGGGGTATAATCCCGCCATACTCCATTCCAACCTTGTTGTTAACGATTATATTAAACAATATTACGTAAAAAAAATAAAAGACGAAAATGAAACGCATAAAAAAATAGGTATCCTCGGCTTATCTTTTAAACCAAATTCCGACGATATCAGATTGTCGCCGGCTTTTGACATTATAAACCTTCTTAAAAACTATGGTTTTCAAAATATTAATGCCTACGATCCCATTTCAAACAAAATATTTATGAAAGCTTATGACAAATTAATTATCAATTATTTCAGTTCTTTAGATTTAATTGTAGAGTCATCCGATATTCTTGTTATCGTTACAGGGTGGCAGGAATTTAAAGATAAACAGTGTATGTTTAAAGATAAAAAAGTATACGATTTGAGATATATTCTAAAATAGAATAAAATAAAATAAATAAAAAACGATTCAGGCAAATTTAATACAGCCTTATAACACAACAATGCCAAATCAAATCTTCATGTCGAATTCGCCCTGCATGAAGCCAAACTTTTAAGCCTTAACATAGACAAAGCGGTTTCCGTTCTAGGCTGGAAGCCGAAGCTCAGCATAGATGAAGCCGTTAAGCTGACCGTAGATTATTATAAACGCCGCCGCGATGAAGACGTTTATGAATTATGCGGCAAGCAAATAGGAATGTATGAAGAAAAGGCTTTAGAATAAAAATCTTAGAAGTTTTTACTTTGAATATTTTATTTTTCATGATTTTAAAATTTTTTTATAGTATAATTTAAAACATAAATACATTTAATATAAAAAAAGGAGGAAAATATGCCGTATTACGAATATAAAGGAAAAATAAGCAGGGTAGAACACATTTTGATTCCAAGGGATGTATATAATTATAGAATTTTAAATAATACTATTAATGATAATAATGCGCAATA
>JAJZVN010000143.1 GCA_021845685.1 bacterium | reverse complement strand
TATTTTATTTAACAGCAGCGATAGCCGCGGCTATATTGATTTATATTTTCGGCATAATTCCCGTTAAAAATTATGTGATATATAATGTTGAATTTCATTTAAAATCAATAAAGTTGAACAAAAATATAAGGGCGCTTAAAAAGAATATAGAAGGGATAGAAGATTTGAGTCTCATTTATAATATAAATAAACTGAATAAAATTGACTATAATCGCAGTTTTATTAAGTTAAATAGCAGTAAAAACGGCAAAGCCTACAATAAAAATAAATTAAATTTTTACATAGATAAAATAAAAGTAAATTTTAGAAAAATAAATACAAATTATAAAAATATTGTCCTATTTATTTCTAAAACAAGGCATCATAATGCCGATTATGATCCTAAAATTATTTCATCTTTCAATAAATCTTATTTTGACTGGAAAAATATTGATGCGCCTTTAGTTTTAAGGTTATTGAAATATAATAAAATTATTTCACATAAATTATCATACGGTTTTTTTTCTAAATCTTCGTCAGGATTGTCTTCTTTAATATTGCCTTCTATTCCATTAATAAAATATGCCCTCAAACGGTTTAAATATATTTTTTATATTTATATTGTTATTTTTATATTTATGACCGTTTTTGCAATTATTACGGGTATGATATTTATTAATTATGTAATAAAATATTTTGAAAATCTTAAAAACAGCAATAATATTTTTCAATCAATTTTCAAAGATAATTCGGCAATAATGATATTAGTTGACGAAAATGGGAAAATCATTGATGCGAATGACGCGGCGGTTAATTTTTACGGATACGGCAAAGAAAAGTTTAAAACAATGTATAATTATGAATTGAATGCCACGCCTAAAAGCGAACTCCTGAAATACACAAAACAAGCTTTTAATAAAGAAAAAAATTATTTTACATTCACGCATAAAACTGCAAAAGACGAATTAAAAAATGTAGAAATTCATGCATCTCCTATCTATGTAAATAATAAAAATTATGTTATTTCTATAATACATGATATAACGGAAAGAAAACTCGCGGAAAATAAGTTAAAAGAATCGGAAGAATTGTTTGAATCGTTATCAACTCATCTTACCTCCGGATTAATATTATACGATAAAGAAAAAATAATCTACGCAAATCCGATAGCTTCCGAAATATTTGGATATAAAGTTAATGAATTAATCGGGCTAAATCCTTTTTCGCTTATTTATGATGATGAAATAAAACGAAATGAAATGCATAAAATATTTTATAAGCAAATATATCAATCAAACACATCAAATAAATATGTTGTAAAAGGTATAAAAAATGACAGAAGTCCGATATGGCTTTTATGGCAAACGGCAGCAATAAAATATAAAAATGCAATGCTTGCGACATTTTTTGATATAACAGAAATGATAAATCTGAGAAACCAACTTGAAAAAGATAGAGAACTTTTAAAAGTATTAGTTGAAAATATAAACTCCGGTATAGCCTTATATACGGAAGACAAGTTTATTTATGCCAATTCAGCTTTACTTGATATATTTAACTATACTAAAGAAGAATTCTTAAGTTTAAATGTAATTGATTTTTTTTCAATTGATGAATCTATGATATATAATCCAAAATCTCCGATTTTTAAAACATATTTTAACAATGAACTGTCTTCTAAATTTATTTATAAATATAATGACAATAAAGATGACAATAAAAAAAGCGGGACTATCGGCAAAATAATAGATAATAATAAAATCCGATATATAGACTTATTTAGAACGGCTGTAATATACAACAACGAACAAGCCGGACTTGCCATATTTTTAGATGTTACAGACCGGGTTCTTAAAGAAGAGCATATTTTAACAGAAAAAGAAACATATGAAGAATTATCTAAAATAGACGAACTCACGAGAATTAGCAACAGACGTTCGTTTGACAATAAACTTACGGAACTGCTTAATATCACAGGCAGATATAATAGACCGCTATCGCTGATAATGTTTGACATAGATAAATTTAAAGAAATAAACGACACATTCGGTCATGAAATAGGCGATTATATTTTAAAAGAAATAACTGGAATTATTAAACAAAATTTAAGAAACACAGACTTTTTTGCAAGATACGGAGGCGACGAATTTATGATATTATATCCCGAAACCGTAATGGAAACCACAATAGACCTTGCGGAAAGATTAAGATTAAAAATAGAATCAAATAATTTTAATATAGAAACCGTAGTAACCTGCAGCTTCGGTATTACAGAAGCAAAAAAAGACGACACAAATCAGAGTATAACATATAGGGCGGATAATGCAATGTATGATGCCAAAAAAGCTGGAGGAAACAAAGTCGCATATATAAAATAAACAATTTTAATAAAACAATATATTAATAAAAAAATATTTTATTGATTATTAAATTAATGATATGATATATGTATGATAAGGATAAATAATAAAATTATTAAAAATAAAAATATTTTATTAATTATTGAATTAATTAATGATATAATTCATATGATAAGGATAAATAATAAAATTATTAAAAATAAAAATATTTTATTGATTATTAAATTAATGACATAATATTTACGATAATTAGTAATATATTATGCAATAAATAGTAATTTTCATTTATTATTAATTATAATAATTAATTAAATTAAATTAAAATTAATTAAATAGATAAAAAAATATTATTATTTGCATATGCACAATATTAATATTATAATTTATTTTTATAACTTATTAAAAAATTTTTAAAATGAGGCAGGGGGATACTCCGCCCCTTGACCTCCTCCAAAGACAATGTAAATAAATTATATAACATTAAAATAACAAATTAAAACGTAGGAGAATATGTATGAAAAATTTTAATTTTATCTTAAAAGACTTTAGAAGACTTAAGAACAATGAAGCGTTTACGCTAATTGAACTTGTAATGGTTATTTTGCTAATCGGTATTCTGGCTGCTGTCGTGCTTCCAAAGTTTGTTAATTTAACCGGTGCGGCAAACAAGGCAGCTTCGCAGGGGGTAGTCGGGTCATTGGGCGAAGGAGTTACGTCCCAGCTGTCAAAAAATTTAGTTAATAATGATTTAACTACTTATCTGGCTATTACTGGATTTACTAAAACAACGACAGGAACAATAACATTTGAACCAACGCTGCCGAGCGCTAACGCGGCAGGCACTAATCCTTATGCCAATCCGTTCTTATTGCTGCCTAATTACACTACGCCTACAACAGGTGCAGGAGCAGGCTCTGGAACATCTTATAATATAGTAACAACTGCACCGACGGTTCCTAGTTCAAGCACTCCGGGAAATTCATGGTGGTTAGTTTATAATAATGGCACGGTTACAGGTCCAGGCACAGCAAAGGGTCTTTCTGCCGATTTAACTTGTAATAATTCTGGCATTAATCCAAACTACGTTGCGCCGACTACAACAGTGCCTATTAATGAATATACCGAGCAAATAGGCAATATAGATTATGTTTATACAAACGGTTCGGTAGAAGACAGCTACGCTTATTATATGGTTATATCTGCAAACGATAATATAGAAGGATTTTATATGACCCCCTGTCAATCATAATAAACAACGGAT
>JAJZVN010000142.1 GCA_021845685.1 bacterium | reverse complement strand
TGGATAATTTGTTTATTGCGAATAAATCTAAAAACGATGTTTCTAAATATATTATTTCGTTATATTGGTTTAAATCTATAGAAAGGGAAATTGATGATTTAATCTCAAATAATAAATATGAAGAAGCACTAAAACTTAGTAACGAAGTTTTAGAATTAAATAACTATAATGTAAATATTCAGAGAAAAAAAGAAAAGATAAAGCGAAATTTGGATTTATTAGAATCCAAAAAGGATATAAAATCATTACTTATCCAAAAAGCAAAAAATAATTTCTTATATACCAAAACATTAATTGAAAATATAGTTAAACGCAATAAAGATATGAAAGTATCATTTGAGGAGAATGAGATTTATCAAATATATATATTATATAACGAGCCTTCCATCAAGGAACTTAAAGAACAAAGAGCCATTATATTTAAATCTAAACCTAAAATAAGCATTGTTATGTCCACCTATAATACTCCAAGAAAATATTTAATTAATGCGATAGAATCCGTAATAAACCAAACATATCCAAATTGGGAGCTTTGTATTGCAGACGATGCCTCTACGGAAATTCACGTAAAAGAAATTTTAAAATATTACAAGGAAAAAGACGAAAGAATTAAAGTTATATACAGAACTGAAAACGGCCATATTTTCAAAGCTTCTAACAGCGCGCTTTCCATTGCAACCGGAGATTATATAGCCCTGTTAGACCACGACGACGAACTGCCCGAATCCGCTTTATTTTTTGTGGTAAGGGAAATTAACGAGCATTCTGATGTAAAGTTAATTTACAGCGATGAAGACAAGCTTGATAAAAATGGGAAAAGAGTAGATCCTTATTTTAAATCCGACTGGAATCCTGACCTTTTTTTATCGCAGAATTTTGTAAAGCATCTATGTGCTTATAAAAAGTCAATAGTCGATGAAATCGGAGGTTTCAAACAAGGATACGAAGGTGCGCAGGATTACGACCTTGCTTTAAGATTTATAGAAAAAATAAAATATTCCGAAATCAGGCATATTCCAAGGATTTTATACCATTGGAGAACGACGGAAGGCTTTAGTAGCTTTAATGCAGAAAATAATTCATATGCTGTAACATCAGCAAGGAAAGCAATTCAGGAGCATCTAGACAGAATGCATATAAAAGCTAAAGTAGTAGAAGCTCCATTAATGCCCATGTTTAACCGCGTTATTTACGATATAGATAAAAATATGCTTGTAAGCATAATTATACCCACATATAACGGTTACGGCATCTTAAAAAATTGCATTGACGGCATAATTGAAAAAACCTCTTATAAAAATTATGAAATTATAGTAGTCAACAACAACAGCACCGAAGAACAAACTATTAAATATTTAGAATCTATTAATGCTTTAGACAATATAAAAGTCATTGATTATAATAAACCTTTTAACTATTCTGCTATTAATAACTTTGCCGTTAAATCTGCTAAAGGGGACGTCCTGGTTTTATTAAACAACGATACAGAAGTGATTAACGGCGACTGGTTAAGAGAGCTTGTTTCACATGCTTTGCGTCCAGAAATAGGAGTGGTAGGCGCTAAACTTTTATATCCTGATAATACCGTTCAGCATGCAGGGGTTATATTCGATGAACATGGTAATTCTTTTCATATATTTAACGGATCAAACCAAAATGATCCAGGTTATTTTGGAAGATCAAATTTGTTGCAAAATTATACTGCAGTTACCGGCGCTTGCACGGCAATTAGAAAAAAATTGTATGAAGAATCCGGTGGCATGGACGAAAATTTAGCAATAGCTTATAATGATTTAGATTTTTGTATAAAAATGATGCAGCTTGGATATCGTAATGTCTATACTCCTTATGCAATTCTTTATCATTATGAATCTAGAACAAGAGGATATTGTGATACCGATGAAAAAAAGATTGAGGATGAAAAAGAGAGAGATTATTTAAATAATAAATGGGATAGAATTGTAAAACATGATTTTGCTTTTACCGCGTATTTTGGATCATATATTTTTTTTCTTAGCAACATAAAGCATTTTTTAGAGGATATCGGTATTTCTATTGTATGATAATTATAATTATTGTCTTTCATGAAGTGTTTGAAATTAATTTGTAATTTTGAATTTAAAATATAAAAATGTTGATTTTACGAAAGATTATATCACACTTAAAGAAGATTAATAAAACTATTTATTAAATAAGCGAAGAGAACTGTCATATATATTTGGTTGTATGGATTGATTAACATTAACAAAAAAAGAGTTCTCAAATATTATAAATTTTAAGCTAAATAGCCGATTATTAATTAATATATAAATGAATATAAAATATTTTATGAAAAAAAATTTATGCATAGGTGCAATTTTTAAAAATGAATATCCGTATATTTTAGAATGGATTGCATGGCATAAGCTATGCGGTTTTGATAAAATTATTATAGCGGATAACGGTTCGGACGATGGAACAAGAGAACTTTTGCAGGCGCTTGACGATTTAGGCGAAATTAATCTTTTATATCAACCAAAAATTTCTACAGTCAGCACTTCTCAATTTGCAGCTTATGATAGGATTGTAAATCAATTTTGTCCCGAATGTTATGCTATTTTATTTATCGATGCAGATGAATTCGTTGAAAATGACGAAGAAGAACTAAGTTCCGTTTCTAAAACCATTCTTCGTTTATTCGATATTCCCAATGTCGGCGCTATAGGTTTAAACTGGAGGACTTATGGTTCTTCAGGTAAAATGGTTTACGAAGATGATTACGTGGTACGAAGGTTTACCTGGCACAAAGATGATGAAAGTAAGGGTTGTTCCATAAACAACCATTTAAAAACCATTTTTATTAGTAATCTGCATCAAGCCTCCAATTGCCATTCTCCTCAAATATATAATGGCAACTATATTTATTCAAACGGTGAAAGGTTGACATTTTCCGACATTAGATGTGGCTGGTCAAATCCTCCAGAAACATTTATTAAAACAGGTGTATCTTATAAAATTTGCAATGGACCCTTAAGAATAAATCACTATATTATTAAATCATTCCATGAATTTATGGAACGCAAATCTCCTAAGGGACGTGCAGATAAAGTTCCTACTGATGCAGATTATAACCCGAGAGATATTTCTTATTTTAAAAATAATGATTTTAAGAATTGCAATCGTTTAATTTCTGAAAAAAACTTTTACTTTTAGATGAAAAAGTAAAATCACTGAAAGATAAAGTAAATACATATGGTTTTTACGATAAATATATAGGTGCTATAGAATCAGTAAATCAATTAGGTTTTTCCGGCTGGATAGCAAAAGTAAACGGTTCATCTGAAAATATTAAAATTAATGTTTTTGTAAACGAAATATATGTCGGTTATGCGACTCCTTGTTTTTATAGAAGAAATCTCATAAATCAAGGCATTTCTAGTGACGGCATTGTCGGTTTTAAATTTTCTTTTCAGACTCCGTTAAAATCCGGAGATGAAATTTTTATACAAATACACGGAAGATTATTTCAATTTTCAAATGCAAAATATATAATGGTCTAAATAAAGTTATGATAATTGATATCAATTATCATAACTTTATTATTGAGGTTTAACGCATCATTATTTTTAT
>JAJZVN010000141.1 GCA_021845685.1 bacterium | reverse complement strand
ATGAACTAACCCAAACTTTATTTAAATTTGCATAATATTTATCTATTGCAATTTGAGATTCAGTTTTAGCTAAACTTTTATCATATTCTATTGCTATTTGTTTTTCCTCTGATTCTGCATTTCTTAAAAATATTTTATAAATTACATCGTTATTCTTATGGTCAATATTTTTCGCTGCCATTGTATTTTCTTTTAAAGACTGAATCATATCCCTGAATAAATTAAAAACATAACCGTCTGCCATAGCCTGTGCGGCCGTACTTATTAGCGCATTATCTTTTAACGCATATGCTAATTTAGTTATTAAAACCACTGGAAGTTGCGTGTTTTGTATAAAATCCCCAGCCTGTTGTTGCCCAAAACCCGATATAGTAACACTGGGACATATAGGAGATGTAGCGGGAAACTGAGTAACCGTTCCTGCACCGAATTCATTTACTTCGACTTGACTTAAATAGAATTTGTAATAAAAGTCAAAACCTGGAAAACAATGATTATAGCTTACTTTCTCTATAGCATCTAACGATGTGGGATTAAGGTTGCCTGGAGGATTAGGAAACGCTATGGTCATATAACCTATATTATTTCCGCCTTTAGTCAGTAACTCAAAAATATTAATTAATGCCTGCTTGGAAGCTATAGTCGGTCCTTGCTTTTGCAAAGGCGGAATCCATCTGACGACTTCAGAACCGCTTTTAGCCACTGATGGATAACCTACGATATCTCCAATTAAATTACCGCGCAAAAAAGCCATAATATCATCTACGCCGCCAGAACCAGGCGTAGTCCCGCCAATTAATCCAATATGCGCTTGTTCAAAAGCGTATCTCATTATAGAACCCCATTGAAATTGATTAGCGGCGGCTTGTGCTCCGCAGCTCGTAAATCCGGACGAAACAAGAGCCTGCGCTCCTGCTTCAGTCGAAGCGCAGTTCATAGCGCCGTTGACGGTATTTACAAAGTTTCCAACAGCGTTAGAAACATTGCCTAAAGTATTACTAACTTGGTCGGCGAAAGCGTTTGTAGCACCCGCTACGCCTGTTTTACCTATCATATTTCCTAATTCCGCTCCGGCAAGGTTGCCCATCGCTTCGGCCGTTTGACAGGAATTAAAATTTAGCCCGTTAAGCTTATTGGCAATAGCTTCTATCTGATTCATAATGGTCTGGCACTGCTTGCATAGGACGCCTAAAACCATATTGAAAGCAAATACCAATACTTCACCCGATTGGATGATAGACTGTAGGACTTGCATTAAATGAGAACCGAGCATTGCAAACGCTCCCCATTCGGCGCTTATACCTGAACATCCTATCGAGAAATTAGGCGGGGTTATGGTAAATAACTGCAAGCTCTGACCCGCAGTATTAAATCTTACGTTACTATAACCTAAAGCATAGATATTTTCGCCTTGCGTATGAAATACCCCTGCTCCACCGCTATTAGATACGGAATTGGCACCGTTAAGACCTGCGGAAACGAATGAATTTATCCCTGCATATGCCGGCTGAACATAATAACTAACGGTCGCAAGCGTAGGCGTCGCAATCAAGAAAAAAGATAAGAGCAAAGACGCTATCTTAAATTTTAAATTTTTATACATAAACCCTCCTAAAATCAAACAACTGCTATATCTTTCGTAATGTATATCCTATTCCTTCCATTTTCTTTTGCTAAATAGACGTTATTATCTGCTTCTTTTAGTATTTCCTCTTTTGATTTACCGCTGTCAAAAAAACCCACGCCCATTGAGCAGGTTATTTTCGGCAAATCCGGTATTCTTATCTTTTCTACGGCGTCTTTTAATTTCTTCGTTAAAAACCTTGCTTCCTGCAATGAGTTCCTTATATGATTAGACGACACCAAAACAAATTCTTCGCCACCGTATCTGAAAAATACATCGCTGTTTTGTCTTATGTTTTTATTAATGGTCTGCGCAAATATTTTAAGCACTTTATCTCCCGCCTCATGTCCGTATGTATCATTAAATTTCTTGAAATGATCTATATCGAAAAAAACTACAAAAAAAGGCTCGTTGTTGATTTGAGACTCTTTATATATCTCTTCTAAATATTTATCGAATGTCCTTCTGTTGTTCGCTCCGGTCAAGTGATCTTTTTCCGCCGTATCTTTTAATTTGGCTATTTTTTTCTCCGTTTTACTAAATTCTTTCTTTACATTAGTAGCGAAGTTGTGAACATCATACGAGATAAAAAAATTAAAACCCGACAATAATACAAAAATTAGCGAATATGCTCCGAAATCCTTAAGTAAAAAAAAAATGAAAAAGCCAAAAGCATAATGCTTGATAATAACAACATCAGCGTATCACCGATTTAGGAAAAAGCGGTATAGTATTATATTTAACTACTTCGTCTTTGACTAATCCGAAGTACCTCGAATCTAATCCGTATTTATCCGGAGAAGCGGCAAAAAAATAACCGGCAGGTATTTTATAATTATGCCAGACTGGAAAACCTTTTATTTTCATATGAGGTGTTGGTATTAAAACTGCGTAATTCGGTATCTCGGCTATAAATCTTCCGTTGCAATAGTCTTTTCTGCCGACGGTATTTAATATCTGGCCATGGGTGCAAGCTACGTATTTAACCAATAAAGTTTTTTTAGGATAATGAAGTCCATTGGCTTCGTAATATTTTTTCCATAAAAAAAATCTTTTAGGCGCAGGAAAAACTACCGCCTTGCCATCCTTTATTGTCGGACGCAAAGCGGTATATTTTTCGTTAATAAAACAAAATGTATCCATAGACGGAGTATTAGATATTCCAAAGGCGTAGAACTGGCTTATAATAAGATAAAAAAAAGTAAAGAATAGTATAAGCGCAGAAATACTATAGAACCTTTTGCTTTTTAAGCCTGCTTTCAATTTTTTTCGTAATGTCTTCATATCCATTGCCGCCTATTACCGCTTGTTTTACTATTATGACGCCTTTAGACTCGTAAACTTTAGTATCTAAATCGATGTCTTTTACAAAATCCGTTATCTGTTCTTTTATCATTTTAGGAGTGATAGAGGTAGGATGCCTTAATATTTCTTTATGAATTGCCTGCCTCTTCAAATCGGTTAATTTTTTTAAATTCAAAGCGTAAATTTTAATTCCGCCCGCTCCCATATGTTTAATATATACAATATTAACAAATAATGTCAATACTAAAATTGCAAAAAAAGATATTGCATAAATCAAAACGCTTTTCTTGCTAAAAGTTTTTTGTTTTTTTACCGATTTTTCCTGCTGTTCCACAAATACCTCCTAAAAATTAATTTTTATTTTTTTCTTTTGCATTGTCTTCGGCTATAACCGACTCTATCGCCTGAACCATTGTTAAGCCTTTATCGGTATATTTCTTAAGTCTTAGCTTGTCTTCCATAAACGTAGTAAACAGATAATACATAAACCTATCAACCATTATCCTTGCCACTACTTTTACGCCGAAAGGCGTATTAATAAAAACTTCGGAATGATAAGGCTTAAAATTAGAAACCGACCTTAAAACGTGATAATCCATTTCGGAAAAACTTATTAATTGAGAAAGTTTTAAAGCGTTAATAGATTCTTCCGTCTGTTTTAAAAAGAATTTCCAAGAGCTTGAGTTTATAATAACCCTGCCGGCTCTCGATATAGA
>JAJZVN010000140.1 GCA_021845685.1 bacterium | reverse complement strand
CGATCTTATATAATATATAGTAAAATATTTTAAAGATTATTTTTTAATTTATATATTTAAAAAGGGGGTTTATTATGGATGAGAAACAGGCTGCAAAAATAACATGGGTGATTGTTATAGTAAGCGTGATTGCTATAGTGGCTTTAGGCATTTTTGCCGCGTCGGGATTAAATTATACTATATTTTAATATTTAAATTATGATTAAAATAAAAAAAATAGCACTTCATTTTTTAATTTCTTATAAGTCTTGTAATTTATAATTTTTATAATTAAGTTTAACTATAAAAATATTTTTTAATACTTTTAATACAATATATTTAATGATATTTATAAATTATAAATATAAGACTCCAAAAAAGATATAAACAAATCTGTTATTTCTTAATTGGCAAATAAAAAGGATATTACTAAATTGCTAAGAATATGGTATTTCTATTGTGGTAAAAAGAGAACATTCCTAAATTGGCTTGGCACAAAAAAATAAAACATCTTGACTTTTTAATTTATTTGTATTATTATTTAAAATCTTGCTATCAAGAGCCGCTAGCTCAGCTGGTAGAGCACCTGACTTTTAATCAGGTGGTCGTGGGTTCGACCCCCGCGCGGCTCACCATATTATATAAGGCTTTCAAGGTTTTAATAATTTCCGGTTTTTCATACTTTACCTTTTCTATACCTTAAATTTCCTTCTTAAATTTAATCCCATTTTTTATCCGCAGGTTGACTTAATTATAGTGTTTTATTTTATTCCAGTTAATTAGGGGGGGGGTCGCTTTGCCGACAAAGCTACTCCCTTAAACCCCCAAGAAATCAGGAATGGGGTAGAAACCCGATAATCCGTCGGTTTATTTCTGCTCCCGTTGGTCGCATATTACTTTTTCTTTTTCTCTGTCCTTTTGGGGTGTGGATATATGCCTTTTTAAAAAACCACTTTATTATTTTAAAAATAGGTTATATAATTTAATAAAAGGATTAATTTAATATTAAACAGGGGTTTAAAATGTCTGCCGAAAGCGTTAGAGAAAATGCGGTAAGAAAAGTCATTCAAGAGCTTGTGATTCCAGACCTGCAAAAGCTTATAGGCAAAATAGATATTCTTGAAGAAAGAATAAATTCAACAAAGAATGAATTAAATATTAAAATAGACGTTCTTAACGGAAAGATAGACGCGCTTAAAAACGAAACGGATATAAAGTTTAATGTGCTTAAAAACGAAATAGACGACAATAGCGAAAAAATAAATATCAAAATTGACGCCCTTTCCGAGAAAGTGGACTATATGAATAAGACGAATGAAAGATTATTTGATATCATTTTTCATACCACTGACAAAGAAAATAACCGCCCAAAATAGCCCTTTTGTCTCAAATTTGTCACTTGCGAATGTATGCCTTAAATCGTGAAATCTGAAATCTATTATTTTGTTCTTTTTCATTGCCGACGTAAAGCTTTTTTAATGTCATAAGATGGCTTTAATGTTCTCGGATTATAAAAAAGATAATCCGTCTTGATATTTCTTATTATGCCCGATAAAGTATTTAATTTTATTATATAAAAAATTAAAAAATGATAATTTCCGTAAATAGAATTAAAAAGATTTTGTATTATTTAAAAAAAAGCAGGATTAATGTATTTATTAATGCTGTTAAACTAACTTTTTTTATTAACGGCTTTAATTTAAAAAAGCGTAATGAAAAAAGCAAAAAAGATTCGGACGAAACCCCTCTTATTTTTCCTATATTTAAAAAATCAACTAATTCTAATTCTAATTCTAATAACAATAACAATAACAATAACAATAACAACCTTAGTCACCTTCTTGATTCTAATCCTAATACTAATACTAATACTAATACTAATACTAATACCAATCCTAATACTAATACTAATTTCAACCCTGACCCAAACCTTAATTATAGTAGTCCTGTTGCCGTTTCTATTATTATTCCTGTTTATAACCAATGGGATTTCACATATATGTGTTTAAAATCTATATTGGAAAATACGGAAGATTATAGCATAGTAAAAGACCGCGGTGTAGGCGATATTCATTATAGATATGAAATAATAATAGCCGATGATAATTCTTCCGACTATACCGTAAATATTGAAAAATACGCAAAAAATGTAAAAATTATAAGAAATAAAAATAATCTCGGTTTTCTAAAAAATTGCAATAATGCGGCTAAATATGCTTCAGGCAAATATATTTTATTTTTAAATAATGATACCGAAGTTCAAAGAAATTGGCTCGGCAATCTTTTGCAATTGATGGAAAGCGATAAAAGCGTAGGAATGGCAGGTCCTAAATTTATTTATCCGAACGGCGTTCTTCTTGAAGCAGGCGGAATAATTTGGAATGATGCGGAATCATGGCATTTTGGTGAATACGATAATCCAAACAGAGCCGAGTATAATTACATAAAAGAAGCGGATTATATTTCAGGTGCATGCATAATGATAAGAAAAGAGCTATTTAACGATATCGGAGGATTTGATGAAATATATGCCCCTGCCTATTACGAAGATTTGGATCTTGCTTTTGAAGTAAGGAAGCGCGGCTATAAAGTAATTTATCAGCCTAAATCGATAGTTGTTCATTATGAAAATGTTTCTTATAAAAAATCTAAGAAAATAATAGGCGGCAGCAAGAAGGATTCTGATTCTGTAAAAATTGCAAAAAAAGAAAATTGCACAATTAAAGATAATAAAGATAATAAAGAAAAATTTAAACAAAAATGGAGCCGTATTTTAGAAACAGAACATTACGGACATATGAAAAATATCGTAAATGCCAGAGATAGGGGAAATATTTATGTTTATGGCGATCCGTATAAAAATGAAAATAGCGAAGATAATAAATTTGCAAATAATAAAAAAATTAACAGAATACTTATAGACTGTTCTGAAACATATGATGGCAGTTTAAACACAGGAATTCAGCGTGTTGTTCGCAATATAGTAGAACGTTCGGAAAGGATGTCTAAAAAATTAAACGTTCCTGTTATCCCGATTGTTTTAGACGCTAAAGGCTATGTCAGTTTAAAAACATTTTTAAACAAGAAAAATAACATGAGCAGCGATGTTAATGAAGTTAGCGATGTCTACGATGTTAATAATTACTATAATAACAGATATAAAGTTAAAATAAATTTAAAAGAAAAAATAAAAACAATTCTAATAGAAAGATTACATATTAATCAAAATCAAAACATTTATAAAATCTTAAAAGCAATATGGCGATTACTAAAAAGACTTAAATATTTTTCTATAGGTTTAATACAGATATTTAATTCATATATTAATAACAATAACGGACATATCAACGGTGATATTATTTTTCCGGAAGAAAACGATATATTGCTTCTAATAGACGGTTTTTGGAGTTACCGTTATAATAATTATTTTAAATTTTTTTGCAAAAAGATAAAGAAAAAAAACGGCGTAATTATTGTGGTAGTTTATGATATTATTGCCTTAACCAACCCTGAGTTTTTTGAGAAAGATTTAACTTTAAGATTTAGAAAAGCATTAAATAAATTCATTAAGTTATCAAACGGTATTTTAACGATTTCAAAAAGCGAGATGAAAATAATTAAAGAATATTTTAATAATTCTTTAAATAATGATAATAATAATTTATATAATAATACATTCCAAATAAAAAAGAAGCCGATATCTTTTTTTT
>JAJZVN010000139.1 GCA_021845685.1 bacterium | reverse complement strand
GGAGAGGGTCAAGTTATTGAAATGCGCCTCTTTACATTGAAATCAATATTGAAAATTGCTGAAGATGTAGGTTTTGTTGTGCGCATTATTGATGAAAATATACCTTTATTTGGAATAGACAACAATGGGGTAGATAGTGCACCGCCATTAATTTTAAAGAAACCGGAATAGATATTAATAATAACAAATATTTAATAAATTTAAAAAAATGGGGACGGATTTATTTATTTGTAAAATACAAAAATATGTATTTGATAAATTATATTGTTATTATGCCCAAAAAGAGTTGTCGCTGGCGGTGTTAAAATGACCCATATGTGCTTTCGAAGCACCAACGATTTTAGAAAAAATATTTGATGAATTTTTATATTGATATGCAAACAGATAGCGCTTATAATATAGCATACGAATTATCTTTAAGAGGGTATACGGTTTCCTGACTTTGACACCTCTTAGCAATTTTGTTATTTAAAAACCGCATAATTACTGCATTCTTTATCCCAAAAAGTCAGGATATTTCTAAGTTTCGAATCATCCCCCCAGAAAGCCATAGGTTCGTAGTCGGGATAGGGATAATAGCCGAAATTCAGTTTAATATCGGCGTTTTTTTCTTTTATATAATTTTCGACAAGATTTCTTATTGATATAGGTTTCCCGCTGCAGCAATTTATTATACCCGTTATTTTATTTTGAAAAGATATTTTTACAATATATTCTGATAATTTTTCTACTGGAAGGTAGTCTCTCAACTGTTCCCCGCCAGACATTTTAAACACCTTTTCATTATTTTGTATAGCTGTATCTAATTGAGATAAAAGACTTTTGGGTGACTGTCTATTCCCGTACATATAAAAAAGTCTTAGCCATTTTAAATCGAAATTATTTATTTTTTGAAGTTCTTGCAAAAACCTTCTCAGGCTATCTTTAGCTACTGCATATGGAGTTATCGGAGCGGTTTCCATATCTTCAGATAAAGGGCCATTTTTAATTCCATATTCAAAACAGGTTCCAATAAAAGTTAAATCTTTTAATCCTCCATGTATTATATCTCTTATAAAAAAATAGTTTTCATAAATATTCCGTTCAATATGGTTTATGTTTTTATAATCAGGAAGTCCGTCCCAAGCCAGATGTATCATTATATCAGGTCTTTTAAGCCTGTCGTAAACATCGGAATTTGTTTGCAATATATCAAACTCTATTATATTTACTTTTTTATCGTTAAACCATGTAAATTTTTTTGCTTTTTCGATATTTCGAGTAGTAGCTATTATATTTATATCATTTTTTGTATTCCGACAAAGATATTCCATTATATGCGAGCCTATAAATCCTGTAGAACCGACGACAAGAACTTTCATAATTCCACGCCTTTAAAATTAGGTGAGATGAATTTATGATTTTTATCTTTTTCTGAAATTTCCGTTACTTCTAAAGGCCATGATATATTTAGCGATGGGTCGTTATAATTTAACCCTGATTCGTTTTCTTTACTGTATGGACTTGTATTAAAATACATAAACTCAACGTTGTCTTCAAGCGTTTGGAAACCATGGGCAAATCCTTCAGGCACAATAAGCATCTTTTCAGATTTTTCACTAAGTGTTTCCCCATGCCATTGTAAAAATGTAGGAGAGTTTTTTCTTATATCTACGGCAACATCGTAAACCGAACCCTTTAAACATATTATTATTTTAATTTCCTGAAACGGCGGATACTGAAAATGAAGACCTCTTATTGTTCCTTTTTGTTTAGTGAATGAACGGTTAATATTATTTATTTGTTTTTGAGGCATTAATTCTTTAAATTCCTCAATGCAGTAAACTCTTTCAAAGTAGCCCCTATCGTCAGTTTTAGGTTTCAGATTAATTAAATATAATCCTTGCAATATTGTTTGTTTAAATGCAAAATTTATCATAAAATATCGATTTATATTAAAAAATTAAAAATTTTTATTCTCCATTCCACACCTTCCATGGCGCATTGCCGGTTTCCCACATCTGGTTTAACTGAAATTTATCTCTCAATGTGTCCATGCATTTCCATATTCCTTTATGTTTATATGCTGCAAGGTTTCCTTCTCCAGCCAGTTTTTCCAAAGGTTCATGTTCAAACATAGTCGTGTCATTTTTTATGTAATCTATTATTTCCGGTTGGGCTACAAAAAACCCGCCATTAACCCAAGCGTTATCACCTTTTGGTTTTTCCAGAAATTTTAGTATTGTGCTTGTTTTGGGGTCTATATCTAAAGAGCCGTAACGTCCTTCCGGCTGGACGGCGGTCATCGTCAGTAACTTTTTATGTTTTTTGTGAAATTTCAAGAGTTTTTCGATATTTACGTCGGATACGCCGTCGCCGTAGGTAAGAAAGAACGGATTATCGCCTATGTAGCTCTTAATCCTTTTTATTCTTCCGCCGGTCTGGGTGTTTAAACCGGTATCCACGAGCGTGATTTTCCAAGGTTCGGCTTTGCAGTTGTGGACGTCGATAGAGTTATCGGATAAGTTTATGGTAACGTCGGACTGATATAAAAAGTAGTTAGCGAAATATTCCCTTATCATATTTCCTTTGTATCCGAGGCATATAATAAACTCGTTAAAACCATAGGATGAATATATTTTCATTATATGCCACAATATCGGCTTGCCGCCTATTTCTACCATCGGTTTAGGGCGCATTTCGGTTTCTTCCGAGAGCCTCGTTCCGAGTCCGCCTGCAAGGATTACTACTTTCATATTGAATATATGATATATTAATTTTTATTATAAAATTTAAGACATTATCGTTAGAATATTAACAATATAAAAATATTTTTGTTATCGCATATAATTATTATGTTATAATATTTAAAGAATAAATAAAAGAAAAAATTAATGATTTTTTATAAAACATAATATGTATACTGATATTTTAAGAGCAAAAACTATCGACTTATTTGGTCAGCCTAATACCGAAAAACAGAAGGTTAATTCCGCATTAAACAAGAAAGAAGCTCTTGAAGGAAAAGCTATAATAAAATCTTTTCCTCGCAGATTAGTTCTTGAACTTACTAATGCCTGCAATTTGCACTGTATTATGTGCGGAAGAGAGAAAATGAATTTTGCCCCAAACTTTTTTGATATTAATTATTTAAAGCAAATTGAGCCTATATTGCATTATACGGAAGAAGTTACTTTATTTGGATGGGGAGAGCCGACTATACATCCAAAGTTTAAAGAAATTATAAGCATGTTAGATAGATATCCGGTAAGAAAATATTTTGTTACCAATGGAACGACTCTTAGTAAAATTCAAGATATATTATTTGATTTTAAAGTAGATATTATGGCTGTTAGTCTTGACGGAGCAACCGAAGCCACTAACAATAAAATTAGACGCGGTTCTAATTTTGCTAAAATTATTTCTTCATTAAAAAATATAACTGAAATAAAGAAAAAGAATGAATTTAATTATCCTTATATAAATTTCGTAATGACACTTATGAAATCAAACTTGTGTGAATTGCCAGATATGATTAACCTGGCCGCAGATATCGGGTTGGAAGAAGTAAAAGCGGTTTATCTAACTTCTTTTAATAAAGAGCTTGAAGACGAAGTCTTATTAAACAGAGTGGATGAAATAAGAGAAGTATTTGACGAAACGATAAAAAGAGGCAAACTGTTTGGAGTTAAGGTGAAATTACCTTATATACCTGGAGAAGATATTGCAGG
>JAJZVN010000138.1 GCA_021845685.1 bacterium | reverse complement strand
AATCACAAAAATTAAACGAAACATTGCTGCAAAAAAGTTTTTAGTATTGAGAATTATCATATTATTTGAACGAATCCATTAAATCTTTTATTGATTGTTTATGTTTTGTTTCGTCTACAACATCATGTCGTTTTTTCGTTTTATCATTAATATCATACTTTGTTTCATCGATAATATTATCATCTTTTGCAATAACATTATGTTGTTCCTTTATTTGATATTGTGTTGTTTGTTGAATAGTTTGTTGTGTATAAGATACTCCGGTTATAATATCTAAAATAATTTTTTGTATTTCTTTATTATTTTTTTTATTTCCGGATTGATCAATAAAAAGACTATCAAGAATATTGTTAAAAAATATAGTTTTTAAACCATGTTTCATATTTTTTAAATTATTCTTGTATTCGTCATTTATATTTATCGATATTTTATACATAATTACCCCTGCGCTAACTTTAAAAACCCGTTAACGTTAGCATATTCAGGATTGTCTGGTATTTCTATACCATACTGTTCCTTAATATATTCGTCTATAAATAAAGCTCCTCCGCCGGCCAGAATAAGATTATTTGTTCTTTCAGCAATATTTTTAATTTTAATATCATTTAATACCATATCTAATATTGTTTTTGAATAAGATTTTTTAGCGGCATTAATAGTATCAGACATATTATAAGATTTTCTGTTTAACATAAAAACCCCTGTTTGTAAAACATCATTTATTTCAAAATCTGATAATGTTTTTCCGTTAAAATCTTTTTTTATTCTGTCTGATAATTCTGAAGCTATAATACAAGTTCCTTTATTAGTATATCCTGAAGAATATTCTGCAGACGGGACTCCGTCTTTAATTACTAAAACGTCAACGGTATTATATCCTATATCTACTATAAGAGCGTTTTTAGGTTTTCCGGCATTTGCCCATATACCTAATCCTTGAGCTAATACAAGAACATCTTGTCTATATTCCTTTTTATTAATAATGAAATATTCGCATGTTTTTTTTAATTCCTGTTTTTTATTTTTATATTCGGCAATAGATAAACTAACACAGATAGTATCCGGAATAATTTTTCTGTCTGCTATAATTTTAGCTAAAAATAAAGGTGAATAAGTAGTTAAGAAATCGTTTGTTCTCGTAGGAATAGATAATGGAGAGTCAAACGCTTTTTCTCCTACGTTATATTGCTGACCGTTATATTCATATAATTCAGATTCTCCTATATTATTAAAAGCGGTTCCAATTCTCGCAAGAGCCGTCGGAATTTTATTCATAACATAAACGCCGTTATCTGCGTAAGCATATTTTGTAAAACTGTAACCTATATCTGTCGCTAAAATCATTTTACTACCTCCTGAACTTTATTTAAAATTAATGTTTTAATAGCTTCTTTACCTATTAAAGCTATAACATCTAAAATATTATATTCATTATTACTTAACATTGATTTTTCTATTATATATACATTAGCTATATATTTTCCGTTATCATTTACAATAATATCTTCTAATTTTTCTAAATTTTTTTCTTTTATAAAAAAAGCTAAAAATACGTCAAATCTGTCTTTAAATAAATGGTAAGTTTCTTTATTAATTTTAGAAATATAATTAGTAATATTTTCTATATTGTCTGCTATTGTATTTTTATCATTCATAGAAACCATTACAAAAATATCTCCGTTTCTTACATTATCGCAGATACTATTTACTTCTCTTTTTACTTTTACTGTTGTTGCGCTTAACTTTTGTGCCATTTTTTACACCCCTCCGAAAACATTTGATAATATTTTTTATTTTTTACGCTGGTATTCTTTCCATTATCCAATTGTTATTTCTCCTTATTTGTTCTATTTTATTTGTGGTAACCTGATTATAGGATTTGCAGTACATTTTTATGTGGTCGCCGTTAATATCTCGAACATAGCAGGCGTTTCCGGTAAATCCAGAAATATATCCTTTTCTACCGTATACTTTTACTTTGTCCCATAACGCAAATTTCTTTCCGTGAACGATAATCTCTTTTGTGTTCTTAGCGATTCTAATCGAATTAACGTTAGGTTCTTTTTTGCTTTTTCTCGCCGTAGCTTCGTGTAAAGAACGTTTCTTTTTCCTTACTTGCTTAATAATCGTTATAGGAACAACGTTATTTTTTACATTAGTTATACCTGTAATAGCTATAGCGTCGTTATAATGCTCTTTTTCCAAATTAAGGTTGCGTCTATTTATAGAAGTAATGTATCCATAAGTGAACTCAACCTTATTGCCGTATATATCTTTAAATTTGTCCATAAGTTTGTATCTTACCGCGTTATACATCGCTGCGCCTACAAACTGTTTAGGTTTTTTAAGTTTTGTTAAAGAGCCTGTCTTATGTCCTTTTATATGACAGCTTTTATGTAATAACGCAAGATTATCCGGTTTATTGGTTCCGCCGTCCGCTTTTGGTATTATATGATGAACGTTCCACCCGTCGTTTTCTTTATAACCCTTATGACAAAGCTGACATTTACCTTTTTCTCTTGCGAGTAAAAACTGCTTTGCGTTTTCATAACCGTATAAAGAGCCTTGCTGATATTTAACGCCGGATATATTCGGATTAACAAGTTTCTGCATATCAAATTTATTAATTTCTACTTTTAACGTATAATCGGGATAATAACCGATAATTTCCCTTACTTTATTTATTATATGCTTCGCTTTTTGCTCTATGCTTGGCGGAAGCCAGCCTGGTTTTTTATTACCGCGGTTATTAAACCTTGCTTTGCGATAGCGGGTATTTCTATTTCTTCTGCCGCGTCTTAACGCTTTTCTTGCGGCAAGTAAAGATTTAACGTCGGTTCTTAACCTGATTTCGCCTTTCTCTACTATTTTACCGTTATCCAACGCTACTGCGTATCCGGTAGTATCGCCCGGGTCAACGCCTACTGCCACGTGTTGAACAATTTCTGTAGTGTCAAATAAAAGCTTAATAGTAAAGGGCTTTTTCGATACTACGATAGCTTGGCCGTTTTTTAGCATACGCCTTACTTTACCGTATCTTTTTGTCGGCATAAGCTGTTTTCCGTTCTTACTGATTACTCCTACCATTTCTTACCTCTTAAAAAATAAATAAATCTTCCATTCGGAAGTTATTGCCCATCGACAATGTTATAAGCGCTTTACTAATTGAGGTTGACTGAGTCTTTCAACTCTGTTTACAGAGCCTCGATAGAGCTATGGACTTGAGCATCATCCGTATGTATCATCACGCAAATAACGTAGCATCGGTTATGTCTCCGATACTTAGTACTAGACAACCAATTACTCTCAAACCTTACGGTTCAAGCCCCGCCTTTTCTGGCTGGGTGATTGACCCTCGCTGTTAGCATTTAGGAATTTTTTAATATATTCATATGAATCGTCTTTTAAAGTTATACCTTTTTTGTCTGCCAATGACTTGGCAAATTTTAACATAGGTTCTGTAGCTTTGCCATTATTGTCGGGGGCATATTTAGATATAAACTCTTTAACTTCATCAAAAGCCGTAAGATTAAAATCTACCTTATTAATAACTGCTAGTTTTTTAGCATATTCTATCATTTTAGGAGTAGCGTTATTAACAATAGAAATTTTATTTAATTCGTCTAATGATTTTTTAACATATTCCTTTATATCATTAATAAAATTGGTATAACCTTTTTCATTTAATTGTTTTTTATTTATATTTTGTAA
>JAJZVN010000137.1 GCA_021845685.1 bacterium | reverse complement strand
TCCGATCTAATTTCTAATTTTTCACAAACGTCATTTATGCTTAAATCTCGTAAATTTTGCACATATTCCTTGTTTTCTTGCATAAGCTTTGCCTCTCTATTTTCATAGCCTGTAAGGGTTTTTTGTAATTCGTTAATCTGATTTTCTTTTAAGCTTAAATCTATTTTTAAAGCATTATTTTGTTCGTTTATTTTATTAGCTTTCTTAAAATTTTCCGCCATGGCGATTTTATGACTTTTGATAATATTTGAATAATTACCTTTTAACAGAATATTAATTTTATCTTTTGTATTAGATATTGTCGTAAATTCACTATTCAGCTTAATATCTGCGGTTTTAATATTATTAATTTGTTCCCTGTATTCCGCCGGTGAAATATTCTTTGCCTCGCTTTTCCGTATCCCCCTACTTAATCCTAACTCTTGCATATATTCTGCATAATAGCTTTGCAATCTCCCTAATTTTAAATCATCTGTCGTGCCTGTATTTCTTGCCTGCTTTATTAAATCGTTTTTATCTCCAAAAAAATGGCTATAATTAATTTTTAACTTTTTAACCTCTTGACCGTTCCTTTTGACAAACCGCCGTTCCGCTATTGGCACTATTATTGCGTGAATGTGCGGGGTTTCCTCGTCAAGGTGCAATTGTGCAGATACATTTTTAGAACCATATTTATCAGACAAAAACTGTTTATTTTTTTCTATCCAGCTTTTTAGAACATCGGGATTATTTTTCCATTCAGGATAATTTTTATCAAAATAATCTTTTGAGGCTGTCAAAATCATTTCAGCGCCTACCGAACCGTCTGACCGAGATAATCCATATTCTTTAATTTTATTTTCAACCAAATTTTTAGCGTCCGGATTTTCCGGAAATAAATTAATATTTAAACCGGTTCTTTTTTCGTCGATATGAATAGAAACTTTTTTAAAATTGTCCCTTTCGTTGTGTTTATTTCTATTGCCTAAATTTGATAAATTTTTTATTCTTTCTACTCTTAAAACCGCTTTATAGTTTTCCATTTTTTACCTCTGTTTTTTCCCGCTATGGAATGGCGGGAGTGTGTGTTTTTTTGCTTTCTTACGGAGCTATCAAATTATAAAAACGGAGTTTTTAAATTTGATAGGCGTAGTAAGTTCTATTATCAATTATACCATATTAATATTAAAACTTAAAATTCAACTTTTTCTTTATTTTTTAATTTATACTTTTTTAATTTTCTGTTGTATAAAAATTCAACAATAAATTTTAAAGTTTCATCTTTGATGTTGTCATCTAAAATTGAATCGGTTATCAAATTGTCATCATCAAGATTTAATTTTAATATCTTTGCCATATCCCGAATTATTCCGCCGACCGAAATTAACCGGCGTTTTCTAAGATTTAATCTTAAAATTTTTAAATCATTAAGCGGGATATTTTTAATTAATTCTTCGCTCTCTTTAACTGCATATTTTGCAACCTCCGCAATTCCTGCATAATCGTTGATTTTTAACGCCTGAATTGAGACCTGAGGAAAATAATTTAAATTTGCGGATTTACGCCAAATTTCGGCAAAATCAGCATGCTTGATGTAAAATTTAGTATTTTTAAAATAGCTTGGATTGACAGCAATTAAAAGATGCAAATGCGGGTGAAAGCTCTTATTTATCTCGTTGTAAGTGATTTCAAGCGACCGGAAAAAACCTTTATTTATATTCTTAATTCGCTTATTTTTTAAAAATTTTTCAAAGCTATACAACAGCGTATTAATCGTTTGTGTTAATTGGTCAGGCGTGCAATTTTTAATAGTCAACACGACATGCAAATATCTGTATTTTTGCATACTTTCATTTTTAACTATTTGTATTAGTTTTGCAAATGTTCTCAGGCTTCGCCTGTGGTTACACGCCAAACATAGCCTATCTTGGCAAGAATGAACCTTAAAAATTTTTTGAATGTTGTTTGTGAAAATACCGGCTTGGAAATAATCGAAGCAATTAAATAATTTTATGCCCCAATTTTGAAATTCTGCATTATTTTCCTGCTTTGCGATTTCTAAGTATCTATCTGATAATAAATCTAAAAAATCCCGTTTATACTTATACAGCGTGTAAATTTCAGATGACTTATGATTAATAGTAATACTTTTTTCTTGACTTTTTTTTGTATCTTTTTTATACTGTTTATTATAATTTGATTTTAACATAAAAACCGCCTTTAGTTTATTGTTAATTTGTGATAATTTTAATATAAACTAAAGGCTTTTTTTTGTCAAGTTTTTCTTCCTTATTTTTAATCTTCTTTAAAACCTTGTAGTTTATAGCTTTGTGATATAATTATCTAATTCGTGTTATACACAAGTTATCAAGATAAGAGAAAGCCTTAAAAACACTGCATTTGCGGGATATTTGAATAGATAAGGATTTATGCGGGTTTGCGGGGTTTCAATGAAGAAAAGCAAAAACTCACACCCCCCGCCTATCCAGCGGGGAAAAATTACCTGCCAAAGCTTTTTTTGACCGTTTGTTCCGGGGTTTTAGAAAATACATTTTTAACCGTCAAATCTACATAATTGTTGATATTGGGGTGTCTTTGTGCTAAATCAGGGGATAATTCTTTTATAATATTTTCAATTTGTTCCTGATTTAAGCCTTTTTCTTTACCTACTAAAGCTACCTTAAAATCTATAACCGATAAATCTGTTTCCGTTTTTATATTTTTATAATATTTTTCAAATTCAATTTTTGACACACCGCCGCCATATAGTTTTTTTTCATTGTCCCATTTTTTTAATAAATTTTGACTTATGATTTTCATTCCGTTGGTTTTAACAAAATCTCTAACTTTTGAGCTTACAACCTCAATCGCTTGGATTAATTTTGCAAATGGATAATTACCTTTTTCGTCTTTATATTTCTGCTTTCTATTAGTAAATCCTGCAAGTCGAAAAGGATGCGTTTGTGCTGAAATGTTAGGATCGCCGTATTTTTCATTTAAAGCTTTAAATCCTGCGTTTAAAATTTCTTTGTTAAGTCCTTTTTCTATTAAGGCGATAGCCTGATAAGAATTTTCAGAGGATTTTTGGATTAAGCAAAATTCCTGTTTAAAGGGCTCTAATTCGCTCATACGGGCATCGTCAATTAAAATATAATCGTATGCCTGCGATTTAGGTGTAATAAAGATATTATATCCCTCGTTGTTCTTTACAGACAGATAAGGGATATACTTATCAAGAATTTCATCTTTATTAAAAAATTTTTCATTGCCGTCTTGTTCTTTGTTTTTTCCCAGATTAAAAGACGGCTTGCTTTCGTGCATTAGCGTTATCCTGTAATTATCTGCCTGCAGAGCGGATAATTGCTTATAAATAACATCTTGTTTGACAAGTTCGCTTTGTATTATTGGTTTTCTTTCTTTAATTTCATTTTTATTAATTTCGCTTAGAAGCTTTTTTGTTTCTTGCTTAATATAATTTAATTCTTTATTATTAACCGCACTTTCAAGCTGTTCCTGTGGGTATTTTTCACTTAGTAAACTAACCGCTGACTTGAAATTTAGGTCATAAGCTTTCATTACAAAATCTATGGAATTAAATTTTTTATTATTAAAAGTAGCAATAATATTATTTTTTAAATTCTCTGAAATTTCTAATTTTTCACAAACGTCATTTATGCTTAAATCTCGTAAATTTTGCACATATTCCTTGTTTTCTTGCATAAGCTTTGCCTCTCTATTTTCATAGCCTGTAAGGGTTTTTTGTAATTCGTT
>JAJZVN010000136.1 GCA_021845685.1 bacterium | reverse complement strand
GCTTGTATAAAAATAACCGACAAGGCAGTCGAAAAATCGAGCTTCTTTTATTAAAGTTTTAAACCTATCCCTAAGATTATTATCTTCTTCGTTTGTGATAAACGTAAGATCGAAAGCCACTTTAACTCCTTTTAATAATTATTTCTAACCGCAAGTTTTAAGCAATAACGATATTATACAAATAAATAAAAAAAATAACTAATTTATAGTCAGCCCCAATTTTATCCTGTTGAGCAGGGATAAGAAAGAATTAAGTAGCTTAGTAGTCTAGGTACGCTTTTATTTTATCGCCGATAATAATTAACCATGTCGTATTATAATTTTATTTTACATACTATATTATTTAACAATAAATTTTATATCTTTATTAACAAAAATGCGAGGTTAATTAAAATTATCCTCATCTAAATATCAAATTTCAGCATTAATCCAAGTTTAAATTAGGTTTATATATTAAAAGTTATTAATTATATTTTTAACTCCGGTTTCTGTTCCATTGTTTCTGTTCCATTTGACAAAACATGTGAAGAAGGTTTACAATAAACTTAATCCAAACACTGAAAGACACGGTCGTCTCGCCTGGATGCAAAAAGGCAAGATGAACCGGAGGCGAGTCCGATGGGGGTTTGCCTTGTTTAGCCACATTCCTTTTAATTATTCCCGGAATTATCAAAAAATCATGCGAACTTGTGAAATATTCCCTACAACCTCATATAAACACTAAATCTAATTGTAAAAACCCTTCGTGAAATATTTGCGAAGTATTTATTTATATCCCTTGTAATCCCTTATTCAAGCCTTTACCGGAAAAATATCCCCCTTGTGAATAATTCAAAATATTTAGGCAGCCAAGAAAAAAAAGACCTTTTTCTTTTTGGCTGCCTTTTTTAAATAATTAACAATAATTAGCAATATTTCACGACTATCTGCGAATTATCCAATGGTCTTTAAATATAGGTATTTATTGTATTATAATAATATATTATTAAATAATTCACAAATTCACAAACGCATTATTGCGTCCGTTAATCGCCTATCTCGACAGTGATCTTGCAGAGCTTTACAATGTTGAAACAAAGGTTTTAAACCAGGCGGTTAAAAGAAATATTGCGCGCTTTCCGGAAGACTTTATGTTTCAGTTAAATAAAGAGGAAGCTTTGGAACTTTCAAGGTCACAATTTGTGACCTTGAAGAGAGGGCAAAATATCAAGTAGTTATGCCTAATTTCGGCGCAAAAAACCGGCTGACAAAGTCCGCGTTATCGCCTGGGGCGGTAACTGATACTCCGCGCAAACCGAGCCGGTTAATATTCATAGTCGAAGGCTTTAAGATAAAAAATATGCTTTTTTATATCAGCGGATACTTTAATTTATCGTTTTTTATTGAATTTTGGCTATTTTTTATCTGTTGTCATACCTGTTTTTAACTGAAAAAATATATATTTCTGTAAATTCACCTTATTATATCGCAATTACAATCTAAACCATCTTTCAAATCAGGAAAAAAACTAAAATATTCATCATATTTTTCTGCCTTTGGGTCAAAATTAAATTCTTCGGCTAAATCTTTATATGTTTTTGTGGTAACAGTTATCCCGTATTTACTAAAAATATTATAAAACGCCTCTTTGTCTTTATTTTTAGGTTTTTTAATTTTTATATTTCCTAATCTTTTTTTAGATATATAATTATTTAGAGTATCAATATTTTCTAAAATTATCGATTCAACTTCTTTTTCTATCACAACAATCTTAAAACCAAATTTTAAGGGTTCTTCCTTAGAATCCTTACGATAAAAATCTTTTACTATGGAGTATATATTGTTTTTAACTTCATCAATTTCTCTACCATCAGAGTCTAAAATAATAATCATTTTTTCTACATAATTCTGTGCTTTTATTAATTTGATAAAACCTCTTAATTTATTTTTTTTCTCAATATTTTTATTTCCTCCGCCAATAAATTGCTTAATTTCTAAGCCGGGATACTTTTTCTCAAACAATGCAGTGTAAAACTTAGCATCATCTCCTCCTTCCACAATGAGCGCTATTTTTTTTCTTTTCACTATTTTCATTATTAATAAATCTATCTACGGCAATCAAACTATAATTTTTTATTACTTTTATTTTTCAGCGGAATAGTTATAAACCAATATATCGGACGGCATTAATTCTTCCTCTTCTAATATTTTTTTTATATATTCTTTATCGCCCGGTTTAGAAACTATGGTTTCCGCATTCTTTTTTTCTACAAATATTATGTCGTTTATATCAAATTCGTTCATAAATTCTATTGAGTGAGATGTAAATATAAACTGGGGCATTTTTTCTTTGACAGGCAGATTATATTTTAAAAATTTAATTCTTTGATCTAACAAATTTGGAATTGCCTTGATTAATCTGGTGTGAAGATAATTCTCAGGTTCTTCGATTGCGTATAAAAACCCTCTCTTTTCAATAGGAGAAAATAATAAAGATATGATGGCAAGAAAGTGCACTTCTCCGTCGGACATTTGGCTGATAGTTATCGGGTTTTTAAGTCCCTCTTCTTTGCTGCTCAGACTGACGCCGCCAGATTGCAATAGCGGAACAAATAAGCTTTTTAAATTTGGAAGATAATCTTTTACGATTTTTTCTATTTCATCAAAATTATCTGAAAAAGAAGTCTTAATATCTAAAAACCAGGAGGAAATATTAGTGCCGTTCGCCATCAAAAATGGCGGCGGGACTGTAGCGTTAACCGATTTTTTTATTTCACTCGGATTAATATTATAAATATAAAAAGATATCAGGTATTTTTTAAAATCATTTATAACGCCGATTCCGTAATCAATTGAAACTGCCAAATTGAAATCTCGCGATATCTCTCTTGGTGTTGCAATATCCGGATAATTATAAATAACAGATCTTGAAAGATTAATATCTATAACAGATGTCCAGTTATCAAGTATATTTTTTTCTTTTGATTTTTTTTGTTTTGTCCTTATTTTAAATTCTTCTTTAGTTTTATGAAAAGCGTTAGATTGTATAACAATGGCTATTTCATATGTGAAATCAAAAGCTTTTTTTTCTGAATCGGAATAGAAATCACCTTCAATATAAAAGATTACCTCTTTCCCGACAGTTCTATCCCATGCAATGAATTCAAATCCTCCCCGTTTTGTTATGGAATTGAACAAACTAGAACCTGCGCCGCTGCCGACCGCACTCTCGCTAATAAATATTAAGCAATCGATAATATTGCTCTTGCCTGACATATTAGGACCTATCAATAAATTTTTATACCCAAAATTTATTTTTACATCCCTTAAGCTCTTATAATTTTTAACTTTTAATGTTTTAATCATATAGCAATCCAGCTTGAATATATTTCGTTGTTTTAATCATTATTTCGAAGTTAAGTTTATCATTACTTAAACAAAATATCAAATAGCCAGGTTTATTTTATAGTTTGTTATGCTTTTCATAAGGGCAAATAAATCTTCCCCTCCATAAATGTTACCGCACGCCCCGATATAATTACGCGGCCTTTTTCTCTTTCCACCCTGCATAATATCTCTCCGCCTCGCTTAGAAACCTGCACGGCATTTATATTCTTATCTTGTTTTTTATATAATCTTTTGCGGCATTCTTAAGCTTGTTTATATTTTTAGTGTCATTTTTTATAGATTTTAAATCTAAATCCTTTAAGGATTCTATAATTTCTTTTTCTTCCTCGTCTATATAATTACTACTTATTGTTTTTCTCATTTTTTTTGTCTCCTATTATTTTTTTAAAT
>JAJZVN010000135.1 GCA_021845685.1 bacterium | reverse complement strand
TTCATTGGCCGTAAAAGGCATGCTTTTACATCTCCTTTAATTTAAAAGTTATTTTGGTCAATAACTATTTTATAGGAGGTACGTCTTTTTTGCCACTTAGAATTTACACAATATATTTTACACTATCTTTTATTTTTTTCAATCCAAAACTAGCAGTAATTTTTCAGATTCAGAACTTGGGAATTTTTTAGATGTTGTTATTGATTTTTTTCAAGATAATCCTCAATATAATATAGCTGAATTTAATGAATATCGGGAAATTTATAAGAAAATAAAAGAAAGTTTTGGAAAAATCAGGGGAATAAATTTAAATTGCTTATATACAACTTTAGGGCCAGAACAGGAAAAAAATACTAGTATCAATTCGACAATAGAAATAAAAAGAAAATTATTGGAAGATTTTTCTTTATTTAAAGATATTTATATCGAATTGATAAATAAATCTGCTTTAATATCATCGTTCGGCGGCGGAGAAATTGCCTAATATAATGCCTGATTAATCAAGTCTGCTTGATAATATGCCTTATTGCTGATTTTATTTATTCTTTTTTTGTGTTCATTATAGTTTAAAGCCATTTTAACGGTTTCTATCGGCAATTTTGAGAACAGAATGAATGCAGGATATTTAATTAATTAATTTACATATGTTATACTGCGCGGACCGTTAAAAGTGTTTTGATGAATATATATTAATGCGCGATTTGAATCTCGGAATAGGCGAATTAGAAGTTATAGCCTTTATTTTTGTTTTCTACGTTAGTATATAGTCGGGATGAGTTAGAATTTAATTCAAAAAAATCTACATATGCAAAAATCATAATTGATTTCATTTTAGATTAGTAATATAATTAAAAGAAGTAATGAATTAATTAAATGTATGGAGCACAATATAAATGATTACCGCAAAAATAACTTCAAAAGGACAGGTTACTATACCTAAAGACATAAGGGACGTTTTAAAAAGCAGTATAGTAAAATTCAATATTAAAGACGGAAAGGTTGAAATAGAGCCTGTTAAAGAAATTGCCGGTTCTCTTAAGAAATATACTAAGACCGTTAAAAAATATTCTTTCGCTGAAGAAAGAGAAACGGCTTGGCAATCCATTATTAAAGAAAATTATGTTAAAAAAGAAAAGCTATAAATTTATATGATGATATGATGCCGGACACCCAAGTTAAAATAATCGACGCAAACGTAATTTTAAGATATCTGCTAAACGACGACGAAGAGCAGTTTAAAATAGTTAAATCTTTTTTTGACAAGGTTAAAACCGGTAAAGCAAAAGCTTTAATATTTGAAAGCGTCATCTTTGAAACCTTTTACGTTCTTCTTAAAGTTTATAAAATACCCAAGAGAGAAATAGTCGATACGATGAAAAATTTGCTTTCTTTTAAAGGTATCCGGAATAAAGATGCGGAACTTTTTATCAAAGCTCTTGATTGCTATGATATGTATAACGATTTAAGCCTAATCGATTGTTTTATATGCGTAAAGTCTAAAAAACTTAAAATAGATATATTTAGTTTCGATAAAAAATTAAATCAAAAATGCAATAAATAATACAACTTTAATCTTACGAAAATTATTATTTTTTGAACTTAGTCTCCATTTGTAACAATTTTTATTAATTGAAGGGAATTATTAAATATTTTTGTTTTGCTACCATATTGCTACTACATTTTAAATATCATAAAATTTATTAACAATATCAATAACTTATTAAGCAGGGTTTGTGATTCGTAATCAGCGGGTCGTAGGTTCGATTCCTATCGCCGGCTCCAGTTTTTATAAGGCTTTACAAGAGTTCGATAATTTATGATTTTCATCAGGTATAATGAAAGTATAATTTTTTTTAAAATTATCAGTATCTAAAAGATTTACGGCGTCTTTTAAGTGAACGTTCGATAAATGAGCGTACCGCACAGCATGTCATATTGATTGTTTTATGCCCTAAAAGCTTTTTAATAGTGGCCAAATCTGCACCTGCCATAAAAAGCCAGATATATTTTTTAACAAATATATATAGAGTTATCTCAAAAAAGCAAGGCAACGGAAGACGGTATAAATTTATTATCGGATGAAATTACCGAAACATGGTGGAAAAATAACAAAAACAGGTTCATAAATGTTTTTGAGGAGTAATATGACCACAAAAATGCAATATGAAGAAAAAGAAGATTCAGGCATACTTAAAACAGCCAAAAGCATTATAACCGAAGAAATAGAAAAGTTCGGCTATAAAGTAGAATCAGTTTACTTATTCGGTTCGAGGGCAAGGGGAGACTTTAATGAAGACAGCGACTGGGATTTTTTTGTTGTTACCGATAAAGAAATTGAAGAACAATTAAAATGGGATATTTCCGTGAAAATTCGCAGAAGGCTGGCTATAACGAATAAAACGTCTAACGACATTTTTATTGTATCTATAAAAAAATGGAAAGAAAAAAATCATGATGTCGGTTATTTAGATTATTATGTTTTAAATGAAGGCATGTCTTTATGAGTAAAGTATCGTCTAAAGAACTATTTATATACAGAAGAAGATTTTAAGACGGTAAAAATTATATACTGATAGATAATCCTGTTTTCTACATGACTTTATCCCATTCCAGATATGCTTATTACAAGATGGTAACGGATTAGATAAACTATCCCGAAATTATAGACGAACTTAAACAAGAGTCGCTTATAGTGGGACAGAGCATAGATACCGTATTATTGATAGGTGGACTATATTTTCGGAATTTAATTTTTTTTGGAACTCGGTTTTTCGCTTATAGATAATTAAAGAAAAATACTTTACAAATATTAAATAATAATGTATTATTAATACATTATGGAGGTGTATGATGAATACAAAAAGATTTAATATAACTTTGCCGTTAGATGTAGCTAATGATATACAGGACATAAAAAATAAGTCTGCATTTATATCTAATGCCATAAAGGAATATTCTGAAAAAGAAAAAAAACAAAAACTTGTGAAATTACTTCAAGAAGGATATATAGCTACAAAAAATGAGGATAAGAAAATAACCGCCGAATGGGAGCATACAATCAGCGATGGAATTATTTAAAAGAGGCGATATTTATTGGATTAATCTTAATCCCGCGGAAGATTCGGAAATAGGAAAAACGAGACCTGCCGTTATAGTATCAAATGATATAAATAATAAATTTGCGGATACCGTTACTATCGTCCCGCTAACAACAAGCACTGAAAATATTTATCCTTTTGAAGTGTTTATAGAAAAAAATACAGCCAATTTAAAAAACGATTCAAAAGCGAAAGCAAACCAAATTAGAACCGTAGATAAAAAAAGAATTAAAGAAAGAATAGGAAGCTTGCCCGAAGTTCTATTTGAGCAAATTGTTAAAGCAATAAAAATACATTTAGACATTATTTAATTATTTTTCAATAATAATTAAAAAAAGCTGTTTTGCCCCCCACGCATTTAAATTTGACCCCCATATATTTAATCTCTTGAATAAAAATTTAAAAATTAGCGCAAAAAATCATAATTGATTTCATTCTAGATTAGTAATATAATTAAAAAAAGTAATGAATTAATTAAATGTAAATGTAAGGAATACAATATAAATGATTACCGCAAAAATAACTTCAAAAGGACAGGTTACTATACCTAAAGATATAAGGGACATTTTAAAAAGCAGTATAGTAAAATTCAATATTAAAGACGGAAAGGTTGAAATAGAGCCTGTTAAAGAAATTGCCGGTTCTCTTAAGAAATATACTAAGAACGTTAAAAAATATTCTTTCGCGGAAGAAAGAGAAACGGCTTGGCAATCCATT
>JAJZVN010000134.1 GCA_021845685.1 bacterium | reverse complement strand
AAATAAGCCGCTTCGGCAACATTACTCTTGCCCTGACTTTGACACCAAATTCCATATTTTCATAAGTTAATTCCTTTAAACTACTGTAAACACTGAATATCATTTTTATGTTTTTTTTGTTTTTTAAAAAGTGTAGTAGGAAACATTATAATAATATGTCATATTTTACTTGACATTAAATATATGATATGGTATAGTTTTATTATGTTTATAAAAATATCAAGCAAAAATAATATAAAGTATGCTTCTATCGTTTCTTCTTATAGAGAAAACGGTATAACTAAGCATAAACAGATATTAAATCTCGGAAGGCTGGATTTAATTGAAAACAACCCTTCTTTTTACAGATTAGGCGTTAAATTTATAGAACTTGCAAAGAAAAAAAAGATTATGGATTTAGAAAATATCTCCGAAGCCGATATTCTAAACTACGGCTTTGTCGCATACAAAAAACTCTGGGAATCTTTCGGTATTGATTCTATCCTTAACTCTGAAGACATAAAAGGCAATATAGATTATTCTTTAAACGATACATGTTTTTTAATGAGCCTTACTCATTTATTGGATCCTCAAAGCAAGCTTTCCGCGTATAATCATAAAAACAGATATTTAGGTCTTCCCGATGTCAAACTTCATAATCTTTACCGCTCATTAGATATTTTATCCGATAATAAAGAAAAAATAGAAGAAGAACTTTTCTACAGAAAAAGAGATTTATTTAATCTTAGTTTAGATGTCGTATTCTACGACGTAACAACTTTTTATTTTGAATCCGTCAGAAAGGATTCTTTAAAAGACTTCGGCTTCTCAAAAGATAACAAGCTGAACGAAGTTCAGGTTGTTATGGGTCTTTTAGTGGATAAAAATGGAATGCCCGTCGGTTATGAATTATTTCCGGGAAACACTTACGAAGGAAAAACTCTTGAAACGTCTTTACTTAAATTAAAAGAAAGATTCAATATAGACAGAATTATCATAGTAGCCGATAAAGGAATGAATTCTAAATTAAATCTTAAAAAAATACATGATATGGGATTTAATTATATTATCTCTTCAAGGCTTAAATCTTTAAATAAAGATATACTTAAGAAAATATTTTCTAAAGAAGGTTTTATTAAAGAAAAAAAATATTCTTATAAAAAAATAGATTATTTAAACAAAAATAAAGAATTTGATATTAGAGAAAATCTCATAGTAACCTATTCCGATGAAAGAGCTCTTCATGATAAAAAACTGAGAGAGAAATTAATAAATAAAGCGATTAAATATTCCGAAGTTCCTTCACTTATTAAAGCGTCCAACAAAAGAGGAGGAAAGAAATATATAAAAGAAACCGGCGCCTGTTCGTTTTCTTTAGATGCTTCAGCTATCGCAAAGGACGAAGCCTTTGACGGATATTACGCAATACAGACTAACGAATTAGATTTAGAACCAAAAGAAATAATTAACGCATACAGCCATTTATGGAAGATAGAAGAATCTTTCCGTATTATGAAATCAACCATGGAGGTAAGACCTGTTTTTCACTGGACGGAAAAAAGAATAAAAGGACACTTTGTTATATGTTTCTTATCATTTCTCCTTGAAAGAACGTTAGAGCTTAAACTGAAAGAGAAAAATATAGAATGTTCTCCGGAAAGAATAAAAGAAGCTTTAAATTCTATGAATTTTGCAGAGGTGAAACTTGAAGAAGAAAAATTCTATATTAAGACTAAAGTTAATGAATTATCCAATAAAATACTAAAAGTATTATCTATAAAACCGCTTAAAAATATAATTCCCGTTCAAGAAGCCTTGCTATAAATAATCTTATCCTGATTAATCAATTTATTATAAGTTAAGAAAATGTAGTAGGAAGATTGCACTTTTTTAAAATATAAATATTGTATTTTAGCGGCTTTGAGCTGTATGAGGTGTCAAAGTCAGGAAAAAGCAATATGCAAAAATGCACATACTGCAATAGACGGTAAAACTTATTATGCTCAATTTTATTTTGAACTGTTGCAAAAAATAAAACAGTTGATTCTTTTTCAAGTTTAAAGGTAAACCGAAATGGCCGCTACTAACAATAAGGAAATAATAAAATGAAATCCGAAAATACAAAAACTAATATACCGGAAGGTTGGAAAATGGCTACGCTGGGAGAGGTGGTCGTTTTTCAAAGAGGCTTTGATATGGCGGGTAAAAAAGTTAAATCAGGAGAGGAAGCCGGCACAATGTCCTCAAACAGAATAAAGACTGAATCTTCTCCAATTGTGAAGCAGGCTGCTTCACAATTTGGGGGGTTACATATCGACAAACTCGATTTTGAATCTTTGGTCGATATTATTAGCAAAATCCACGAAAATTTATTTACTCAAGCAGCTAAAGCCGTTAATGTAAGTTTGACTATCCGCAACTGGTTAATCGGGCTTTATATATACGAATATGAACTTAGCGGTAGGGATAGGGCAATTTACGGAGAATATTTACTTGAGAAATTGGCTAATGGCTTGCATGAATCAGGTCTTAAGCGAATAGATGAACGCGAATTACGTCGATATCGTCAGTTTTACATGGTCTATCCTCAAATTCGGGAGACACTGTCTCCCGAATTTGATGTCTTCTCTTTTTCACTATCGAGTATAAGTAAAATTCGGGAGACAGTGTCTCCCGAATTTAGCGTTACTGGAATTACACTCATAAAAAAGCTCTCATTTTCCCACATAATTGAATTAATGCAGGTAGAGAATCCCTCGCTTCGCTCGCTCTACGCTACCTTTCAATCAGCACATAATTGAATTAATGCAGGTAGAGAATCCCTTAAAGCGCGCATTTTATGAAGTAGAGTGCATCAGCGGCAACTGGTCAGTAAGGGAATTAAGAAGGCAAATAGCCAGTTTATATTATGAACGTTCTGGATTATCAAAGGATAAAGAGAAGTTATCGAAAAGTGTCCAATCGAAAGCAGAACATATTTCTCCAGCCCAAATTATAAGGGATCCCTATATTTTTGAGTTTCTGGGACTAAAACCCAAGGAAGTTATGAGCGAGTCGGCGCTTGAAGATTCTCTGCTCGATAAGTTGGAAGAGTTTCTTCTGGAAATGGGGCACGGTTTCTGTTTTGAGGCGCGGCAAAAAAGAATATTAATAGGCGATGAATATTTTTTTGTTGACCTTGTTTTTTATCATCGTATTCTAAAATGCCATGTCCTGCTTGAACTTAAAGTTGATAATTTTTCCCACGAATATATCGGACAGCTAAATACTTATGTAAATTGGTTTCGCAAAAATGAAATGACGGAAAATGACAACCCGCCGATAGGTATTCTGCTTTGCACACAAAAAAACCAAGCATTAGTTGAATATGCGACCGCAGGAATGGACAATAATCTCTTTGTTTCTAAATACCAGCTTGAGTTGCCGAAAGAGGATGAAATCCGCCGTTTTCTTGAACAACAGATCGGAACTGATTCTATAGAGGCTAATAAATAGGCAGGTGAAGAGTAATGAGAAGTAAAAATTAAGGAAGATACTCCGCATAGCATAGTAGAAATAAAGGTATTAAATCAAGCCGTAAAAGCCGTAAAGATGCATATCGAGGTATTTTATGAAGATTTTTATGTTTCTATCTCAACGAAGAAGATTATAATTTTTTGAGGTCACAATTTGCGACCTCAAAATAAAATTGATGCGGCAGAAGATATTTAACGTATATATGATGCAGCTATTTTATTTATTTCATATCTTACTCCCTCCTGCATTTGCCGGTTGTTAGCCTCTGTAAATTCCATTATGCAGAACTTGATTATTTATATCAATAAATATATATTAAATACATATTTATTTTATTAATTGAATAAATTTCAAAAAATATT
>JAJZVN010000133.1 GCA_021845685.1 bacterium | reverse complement strand
AAAGATTTAAGCCTGTCCGATAATGAATTTAAAAAATTATCGATACTAATTTTAGGAATAAAGGATAGTTCAATATCGGGGCGGTTATTCAGGATAATAACGATTTTTGCAAAAAGAAAAGAGGTACGGTATTTTATATCGTAAACATCGCTGTATTTAATAGGCGTTTTGTTTTTGCCGCTTTTAAATATAAATAAAACAGGCGGATCGTCTATTAAACCCAAAGATTTTCTTTTAAATATATTTAACAAACCAAATGATTTTATCTGCATAATTTATTAATAGATTATTTATTAATAATTTTTATTATTTTGTCATCGCCAATAGCAAGCCAGATATTGCCCCGCTTGCCGATTGCCATTATATCATTAGCATTATTTGCTTTAATGCGATATTTTTTTATTATTTTTCCGGAGGGACTCATCTTTATCAAAAGATTACCACCTGTAACTTTTTTAGCATTTCTTATGCCAGACACTACATTGGACGAGCCGATATTCTCTGTTGTACTTGTTACTGCTTGCTGAGGGTTATATAACCAAATATTGCCGTGTCTCCCTATTTTTAAGGCTACAGAGCGTATAGCAAGGGTGCTTTTTGAAGAAGCATCGGAAAAAAAATTATAAAGACTAATTATATTCCCATTAGCAGGATTAAGTTTTATTATTGTATTATTATCGGACGAAATCCAAAGATTGCCACGTTTTCCTATAGCTATAGCACCAAAGGTAAGGGTAAAGGGTATTTTGTAATTCTCTTTTACTCCAAATCCCCTAGAACCAAACTTAACTACGCTATTTTCATTTGTCGTTACCCACACGGCATTATTTTTGGTGAAAACAGGACTGCTCATAATCATAAAATTAGGAGACAATGTTCTAATGAGTCTAAAACTATTAGACATATTATGATATTCTTTTAATGAGCCATTATTATCATTTGATAAATAGAAATTATTATTATCTATCCCCACTAACGGCATTGATGTATTTATAATATGCTTTAGATTTTTCCTAACATTTATTCCAACAAAATCGCTTGTCCAAATGGTATTATTTTTATCGACAAACAATCCGTAAACATTATGTTCTGTGTTATAAGCCGTTATTTTTCCGTTTACGCTATTTATCACCAATATAGTTTTATGCTTACTGCTTCCAAGAACTATATTGCCGTTTTTATCGACAACTATAGCGGTAGGATTATAAGTTAAATTATAAGTATAAAATGAATAAGCGTAGATACGGTTATGAGTTATTAATATTGTTATTACTGATACTACAATTATTAATAAAATTATTTTTTTCATATTTTGCTCCCCTTAAGACGCTAATTTTTTGTCCGCAATGCGAATTTAATTTCGTAAAAAAATTTAATCTCTATTTAAATAATCTCTAATTGAACGTCTAATAGACGGAAACAAAGCCCACATAAGCGGATTATCCAAAAATAAAAGAGTAATCAGCAAAGAACCTTTTTTCTCATCTTTAGGTAAAGGAGGTTCAGGCGTGTATGACGTGAATGTTAAAGGGTCTCCTCTTTTTGCAGGCTTATTATCTTTATTATATTTATCATTAGCAAAATCAAGCACGTATTTATCTCCGCCAAATACCGATTTACCTTTAATGTCTTGGTGTTCTATTTCCCGCCGTTGCGGCGATTTTATAACATCAACATTAGATTTTAATTGTCTATCTTTATTTCGATTAATTCTTGTAATAAAAAAAAGAACCAAATAAAAACCGACAACAGATCCTAAAATTATTAAGATGTTCATATATACCCCCCCCTTTTTTAATATGTCTTTTTTTAATTATATTATATTTTTCTTGAAAAACAAAAAACAATAAATCAAGGTATTGAGATATCCGGATGAATAAGTGTATATCCTAAATTATAAGGAGACAACAACTGTCCGCCTTTAACTCCCGCCCAATAAGCACCAGGTTTTCCGTTTAGACCCACAAGCTGGGAAGATGTATTTATTTCATATGCTTTGTTTCCATAAAAAATCCCATTGCCTAAACCCATAAAATAATCAGAACCTGTTTCAACACTATTAAGCGCACTATTTATAATAGGACTTCCTGGACTTATATTACTTGCGGTCGGCGCTTTAATAAAATCCTGCGGAGCTATAGGCTTATTATAATATTGAGTACTCTTATTGGATTTTTCATTATATAAACCCGTAAGATAATTAAATTCGCCGTTATTGCTTGATATTGCCCCATTCACTTTTTGATCTATAACTGAAGGAGTAAGATTGGAAGTTTCACCTTTTAACTTTAATCCTTGCGCTTTTATGGCGGGCGAGACTCCGCTTAAAACAGTATTCATTCCTTTGTAATTATCAGCGGTCATGCTTATAAAATTACCGAGCGTTGCCGCATTAGCACTCGTATTATTTAATTTGTTAAATGTAGAAGCAAAACCGCCGATACTCCTATTAGGAGTCATATTATTTATTACGGAAGGCATTATTCCTCCCTCAACATTCAGTTTACCGTGTTCAGCTTCGCTCAAATCAGTTTTGTAACTGTCTATCTTAGTTAAAGTTTTATCGTATGAAGTTAATGCGCTTAATTCTTTGCTTGCAGCGGTAGAAATAGAACCAAGGTTTGCGTTGCTTAAAACTTTGAGCCTGTGCATTTGTTGATTAATTGCGTGTTTTACTCCCGCGCCGGAGCCGTTACCAACCGACTTCATTATTCCGTTGCTTTCGTTGAAATCAAAGACAGCGCTAAAAATACCGCCAAGATACCCCGCAATTCCCGCTCCTCCAGACGCCGTGGATTTTGTATTGTAATTATTTTGATCGCCGGTCTTATTGCCGCTGCTAACTATTGCGTCTCTATTTACGCCTTTACCCCTAGAAGCATTCATACCTGCGGTTTTAGTATTTATGGCGCTATCTACTTGATTAATGCTGCTACTCAATGCTTCTTTTTTGGAAAGTAATTCTTTGTTCTCAGAACTTATATCTTTTTTTATTCCGGCTACCCAACTTTGTTCATTTTTGCCGGCTAAATTACCTTTGTAATTGAATGCCTCCAACTGACCGTTCGATCCCCTTTTTAAATCTACTACATTATTAGTTCCAGCCTGAGTAAGCTGAGCCGCTACTACTTGTCCATTTTGAATTGTTTCATTCGACGTAATGCCATGACCAAGCGTTACAGTTTCTTCTTTTGTACCTTCCTGAATAGTGGCATGCGGTGCTTTATATCCCGTATTCTGAGTATGCGTAACGTTAGTCGCATTAGCAAGATAATTGTTATCCCTAATCTGCCCTGCCGTCATATTACCCATTCCCGCCTCCGCGCCTTTAACCGAAGCATTTTTAGATATTGCGCTGTCCATTCCGCCGACTACGCTCGCGACTGCGTAACTTGAGCCAGATGCTATCATATAGGCGACCATAGGGACTGACCAAGAGAAATAGCCCATCCAAGACAATGATTCTGCAAGAAAAGCGTTTACCGTTCCGCTTCCAGAAACAGAATAACCAAGCCCGGCTATAGGCAAATATTTTGCCTGGATTATAAGCTGCGTTATATAATTAAATATTGCGGTCAAAGACGGCCAAATCGTTATCATAATCATAAGCTGAAATAAGAGCTTAAGGTATGACACGCCCATATGCGTTAAAATAAGAATAAAAATAATAACGGAAGCGCCGAGTAAAATCGCTTCGAATATGCCGAAAACTATCGGCATATATTGTCCGGCGAGTATGCCGGACTCCATCATGCCCGTCTGAGTAGAAACCTCTCCCGTTCCGGTCGCTACGGCTAAAGAAGAAGCGTTTGAACCGGACGCCTGAGCCATTTTTAAAATTGCGGGAGCATACATATTGACGCCTATTGCCTGCATAAACTGAG
>JAJZVN010000132.1 GCA_021845685.1 bacterium | reverse complement strand
GCGAATTCTCTTTCATCAGGATCTTCTAGGCTTATATATGCATAATTCTTAAAAATATCTTTTACGAGAGTAGTCTTTCCTGATTGACGCGGTCCCGTAATAGTAACCGAGGGAAATTTTTTTGACAGATTAATTATTTTTTCGGATAACTTTCTTTTTATCATGATGAATGATTATATTATAATGCATTATAATATCATTTATCTAAATTTACATTCATATTAACAAAAGTAAATTTATATGTCAAATTGAAAATGCAATTTTCAATTAGCAACAATTTTATTTTGATTCCTCGCTGACAAAAATTGGCTCAGGTCGAAGCAAGTCATATGTTATAAATCATGGATAGTTATTGCTTGCAATGACGGGATATTAGAATTTATAAATATTTTATAAATCGGGATTTGTGACACGTACCGCTTTTCTCAGGAAAGCGTTGCTGAATTTGAAGATTACATAAGAGATTTAAACGAAGAAGATGATAAAATCAGTGAGGCAGCCGACAAGGTTTGGGAAGTAAAAAATGGCGATGAATCAATCATTACAACTGCCACTGGTGCGCAGCTCTCTCACCCTGAGAGAGCTAAATTTTGGTTCCATAGTGATAATTCAACTTCTGTAGAAGTCTTTCGTTTTTGACGTTTTAATGCCGAGATGCCCGATATTATTCGTTTTAATAAAAAAGCCAGGGTGTAATTCCCAAGCTTGGTGTCGCGGGTTCGAACCCTGTTGCCCGCTCCATTCAAAGCCGCAATAAATAAGACATTCCAGACCTCGACAGTAAATTTTGTATTGATTATATTTTGCATTAATTTTATAATTTTTATAGGATTTTTGTCCCAAAACGTCCCTACAATGTAAAGTGGGTTATGCAGGAGATATATTTTAATAATAAAAATATTCTTTAATTTAATTTGACAATATAGCAAAATTGAGATATTATTATGTTAAAATTTGAAGTTGAATTTTATAAAGAAAAGGGCAAAAATCTCATAGAGGAATTTTTAAACAATCTTACAAAAAAAGAAAAAGCTAAGATATATAAGTTTATTTATTTACTTGAGGAAAAAGGCTTAAAGATGCCTTATGAATATTGTAAGAAATTTCCCGATTCTAAATTATGGGAATTAATAATCGATTATGGAACAAATACGTTTAGAGTATTTTATATTTACGACAATAGTAAAATTATTTTATTACATGCTATAAGAAAGAAAACGAAAAAAACGCCGGTTTCCGATAAAGAACTTGCGAAAAAAGAATGAATGATTATATAGAATGCAAAGGAGACTAAATAAAATGAAAAAATTTAGAGATTTTTTAAATGAAGAATTAAAAGACAAGGAATTAGCAAAAAAATATTACAAAGAACTCGAAAAAACCCGTATCGCCGTAGAAATTACCTATTTTAGAGAGAAAACAGGTATTACGCAGAAAGAACTTGCAAAGATGATAAATACAACTCAATCCGTTATTGCAAGATTGGAAAATCCGGAATACAAAAAGTATTCTTTGACTACTTTGAGAAAAGTCGCCGAAGCGTTGAAGCTTGAACTTACCGTCTCTTTTAAAGAAAAAGGCGTTGAAAAATATGAAGAAAAAAATACCGTAACTCGCACTGTATTTATACCATATCCGACCCCTGCACAGTTGACCGGAAGCATGTATAAATATAATAATTTAATACAAGAAGAAATTCAAAAAGAAGCGGTGGCGTAATAAAATGAAGATGAAAAAGAACGAACATCAGGGAATAAGTTTTGACAAAATAATTTTTGAAAAAATTAACGTTGAAATAAATCCTGAGTTTAGGTCTAAAGATATAAGCGAAGGGTTAAACGTAGATATTTCTTTAAATGCCTTCGGAAAGATAGATAAATTAAAAAAATTGCTTATATTTACATTGGAAACGACCATTTTTAAGAACACGGAAAATAGGCCATTTAATATTTTTATTAAAGCGATCGGCTTTTTCTTCGTTAAAGACGAAGGAGATATTACTATACTGGAAGAATTTTCTAAAATAAATGCTCCAGCTCTTATGTTTCCGTTTGTGCGGGAGACTATTGCCGATTTGACGTTAAAATCCGGCTATCCGCCTTTGCTTTTGCCGCCGATAAATATTGTTACCCTTATCGAAAAATCAAGAAATAAAAGTAAGAAAAAATAAGTATTTTATTAAAATACATTAAGGGCGGAATAAGGCAATAATTAAGGGGAATATTGGATTTTATAATAAGACAATTAAAAGTGGACATATTTATTTATTCTTATACTCCCGTCCGCGTTTACAGCGGTTTTGTCAGGGTTTAAAATAAATAAATCTACCCCTTTTATCCCGCCTTTATCCCATACAAAGCAATTAATTATTTTTCGGAGAATAGGAGCATATGAACGAAAAAATCAGGGACGCTTTTGATTCCATAGCTTCGAAATACGATTCAAACAGAAAAAAGCTGATTCCTTGTTTTGACGAACTTTACTCTATTCCTATTTCGTTAATTAACTTAATTTCCGAAAAGTCCACGCGGCTAAATGTTCTTGATATAGGAGCCGGCACCGGCCTCCTCACCTCTTTTCTTCTCGAGAAATATCCCGATTCCAACGTAACTCTTATAGATATGGCAGGAGGAATGATGGATATTGCCAAAATAAGGTTTAAGGGCAATAATAATATAAATTACATAATCGCCGATTATGTCGATTGCGATTTCGGCGGAATATTTGACGTTATAATTTCCGCGATGTCCATACATCATCTAACCCGCAACGACAAACAGGGGTTGTTCGCAAAAATATATAATCATCTTCGCCCCGGCGGCTTATTTGTCAACGCCGAACAGATTTTAGGCAATACCGAGACTATAGAGGCTTACTATAAAAAAGAGTGGGAGAAGACTATCAGGCAAAGCGGGGTCCCCGAAGAAGAAATCGCCGCATGGAAAGAAAGATTAAAATTGGACAGGGAATCTACGGTAGAGCAACAGATAAATTGGCTTAAAGACGCCGGTTTTACCGATGCCGACTGCGCGTATAAATTTTACAAGTTTGCGGTTATATTCGGCGTGAAGCAACAATAAATTATATTTATATAAATAGACCTAAATTTCTATATGATAAAAATAAAGATAGAACAGGGCTTGACGCAGAAAGAACTGGCGGAAAAGATAAGAACGAGGCAGAGTAACATAAGCAGGCTCTAAAGCGGGGAATACAATCCTTCCCTAGAATTTCTGAAAAAAGTGGCTAAAGGGCTCAATAAAGAGATTATCGTATCGTTGTGTTGACTGCCATTTATTACTTTATTATTAAATAAAACTAAAAAAAGAACCGTCATGGAAGATTATAATAAAAATTGGCTTAACGCCAATGTTCTTTTTATATCTTTATCGGCTTTATTCGCAGATTTGGGCTATCAGGTCGTTCTGGTTATATTCCCTATATTTCTCGTAATAGATTTGCATAGTTCCGTCATATATTTCGGCATCGCTTCCGCAATAAGTTATGGAATAGGAGCTTTTTCAGGATATTTAGGCGGAAAGGCAGGGGATAAATTCGGACATAAAAAAATTGCGATAGCGGGGAATATTTTAATACCCCTTCTTTCTTTTACCGGTTTCAGCATATACCCTGCGGAAGCCGTAGCATTTTTTTCTACGGGATGGTGGGCTAGAAATTTCCGGTCGCCTTCAAGAAGAGTTTTGCTTATGAGGTCGGTTATAAAAAAGTTTTATGGAAAAGCCTTCGGTTTTTTGCATGCTCTGGACCAGACGGGCGGTTTCCTTGCAGGCATTTACGCCCTGATACTTTTTTCGAACCATGTTCCTTTGAAATATATTTTATTGCTAACCGTTATTCCTTTATTGATTTCAACTATTTTTTTGACTTTAA
>JAJZVN010000131.1 GCA_021845685.1 bacterium | reverse complement strand
CATTATCTAAGAGCGTTGAAAAATTTGATAAAAGTATTACGCGGGAAATACTGATAGAAAATTCTAAAATATTGGATAAAGATGAGATATACCTAAATCTCAAAGATTTGCCGCCTGAAATTAACCGTGACAATTTCTGGTCTTATAACAAGAATGATTCAATTTTGCCTGACAGAATAATAATAGAACATATATTAATTTATGGAGATTTGAACGAGATAGCGGCACTGTTTAAAATTATTCCTGCGGATAGAATTATAAAAGTGCACAGGTTATTTATAAAACCTCAAAATAAATATAACGACCCAAAACTTTTTCGGTTACTGGATTTTATTTTACCAATTTTTAAAAAAAATGTGGCCTAAAAATACTGAAGAAATACTGAAAATTTTAGGAAAAGAAGAGGAAATTATCTTAAGCACAGGTTTTCGGAAGACATAGACCTTTTCACCGCTCAAGATGTTTTAGATGAAAATCGGATGTATAAACTTCTTAAGAAACTAGATGATAAAAAAATTAAAATTATTCCGAGATTTTCTAAATTCAATATAAAAAACCAGCTTATACAATATGATTACGTTTTTGACAAAACTAAAGTTACCTTTTATGCCTACGGGTTTGATTTTATATCTGAAAAAGAAAACTCCGAAATACTATTCGATAACCTAAAAATAGCCAAAATAAAAATCTTAATGGCTATGAAAACCACGGTATTGAATTACAGAGGTAAACTTAGGGATTATTACGACCTTTATGTTTTATCGAAAAAGTTCGGTTTAAATAAATTAATAGAAGAAACTTTAAAAATTCAACCGTTATTCTATAATGAAAAATTATTTTTAAAACAACTTACGGGGTTAATAGATATTAAAGAAAATTTTTTGAGCAATAACTTAAAACCTTCATATAATGTAAGTAAAACAGAAATTGAAGAATATTTTGAAAAAGAAATTGAAGAATATTTAAAAGATAAATACGGCGATAAAAATAAGGTTTAAACCGCTCCCACCCTGTTTCTTAAAATATAAAAATTCAAATTCTTTTTTGGATTTATCGTAGTATGACTCTAACACAAATATAATTTCTATAATTACAAGCGAATTGGTAACCAATAAAATCTTTCCTAAAGAGGCCTTTTTAAATATTTCTTCGATTTTATCGGAAATAGTTTTATTGTCGTTTATTAGTACCTCCAAATATTAAAATTCCTACTTATTTATTTTAGCATTACTTTTTTAAAAAGCAATAAAACCATTTTTAGTAAATCAAAAGATTGCTAAGAGAAAGATATATAACCGAAGATATGCTTAACGGCAGTCATAACATCCACCACGGAACCGCTATAACTTTAGAGTGGAGCCATTTAACGCTATTTCCCGAATGGACGATGACGCCTCTGATTGCATTCGGGAAATTTTCTATAAATTCTATTATATTTTTTGCATCTTCGAACACTGGATTGTCTGAAATTTTAACTTCAAACGCAACAATTTCCCTCCCATGCTCAAGTATAAAATCTACTTCCTTACCTGCCGTAGTTTTATAGTAAAATATTTGGCTTTTCGGGGTCATCAGTTCCGAATAGACCTTAAGATGGAGATAGACCATAGTTTCAAAAAAACTGCCCAGTTCTCTAGATTCGCTTAAATGGGAGGTATCGTAATATCCTGCTAAATATACGCTTAAGGCGGGATCTACGAAAAATATCTTGGGCATTTTCATAATCCTTTTAATTTTATTTGAATAAAATGCGGGAATCTGCTTTATTATATTTGAAATTTCAAGAAGTTTTATATACCTGTGAACGGACGATTGGCTTATGCCCGAGTCTCTTGCTATTTCGGATTGATTTAATAAGTTTCCCGTTCTTAGCGCAAGAGACGCCATTACTTTCCTAAAATCTATCAGCGATTCTATCTGCGATAATTCTCTTAAGTCTCTTTCAAGATATGTTCTAGTGTAGCCTTCCCACCAAAGTACGATTTCTTTTTCACCGTTTAAATTTAACAGCGGCGGCATAAAGCCTCTGAATATAAGTGGAAGCGGGGCAACTTGTGCGGCTATAACGTTATCTGCCGTCTTTAAATTAAAGTCTTTTTTCCATAAATGCGCGAACAATCCTTCTCCTTTTCCTTGTATTTCCGCATAGACCATCGGCTGCATTTCAAAATATGCGGCTCTTCCCGCAAGAGTTTCGGATACGTTTTTCATCAATAAAAGATTGGAAGAGCCTGAGAGTATAAAACGCATATTTCTATCTGAACCGTCCACTGCCAACTTTACGGCGTTAAGAACTTCGGGGACTTTTTGAACTTCGTCTATGATAATGCGGTTATAATCTTTCCATAACGAAGCCGGATCTTTTTTAGCCTGCTCCTGATAAGAATAATCGTCAAAATTTATATATTTAAAGTCTTTAAATTCGTTTTTTAAAAAAGTGCTTTTGCCTACCTGTCTTGCACCTGTAATTACAATTACGGGAAAACTTTTTACCGCCGGCAAAACATTATTAAGAAGAAGTCTTTTTTTATAATTTAATTCACTGCTTGAATAATTATTATTCATATCTAGAATAATAATTCATTAAATTAAAATTGTCAAATATTTTTATAATTATATAGTCTAAAGGCGATAATTTTGATTTTATACTTTAAATGATATAAAATAAACTTACTAATTTTGTGTATTTTAATATGTCAAGAAAAAATCGACTTCTTTAGTTAAGACTTACAAATTTACTAATTATGAATAGGTGGAAGGACTGGTACGAACAGGGAAAAAGGGATTTTGAAAGGGCTAATTTGGATTTTGATTATGCATACTATGAATGGGCATGTTTTACTTCCGAACAGGCCGCCGAAAAAGCTATAAAAGCTCTTGGTTTAAAGTACGGAATAACGTTATGGGGACATTCCTTGAACGCTATGCTTAATATTATTCTATCAAAAAAAGACTCATTAACGACCGGCTTAACGACCGACATCCATAAAAATAAAACCGCCGGTTTGGACAATATAGGCGACATTATAGAAAAAGCTAAATTATTAGATCTGTATTATATACCTTCAAGATACCCGGACGGATTTCCGGAGGGAAAACCTTCTTCCAATTTTTTAAAATAAGTATCCTGATTTTCGAAATAAAATGGATAAAAACCTTTTTTGGAAAGAATGTCTTATTTAGAGGCTATCTCGTTTAGAGTCTTGCAGGATTCTAAAGAGCTCTATGACGAGTTTCGTTTTGAATTCCGGCGAAAAATTCCTGCGGTTTTTGCTCATTTTAGTTTACCCATTTAAATTTGATTTTTTTTAAATTCCTTAATTTAATTCTAACAGATTTTTAAGTTGCGGAATAAGAAATTTAAAAGTTCTGTTCAGATTTATGGGTTCATTATAGATATCGTCGGGATATATTTTTCTTAAAGCGTAACCCATAATAATAATCGTTCAACGTTTAATTTTTAGATGAATTTAATTAATATAAATAAAATATAAAGGGTAGCAGCTTATTCGCTTATTGAATATTTTTGCCTTACTGCAATATAATAATCATATCATAAATTATATCATAAAATAAAAGATTAATCGGTTAAAAAATAAGGTCTGATTTATTTATTCCGTTACTGTCCCTTAATACACGCTGCCTTTCTTCTCTTACGGATTGGTAACGTACTTATATCCTTCTTTTCTCAGTTCGTAAACCTTTAAAAGTCCCATGGGAACGGGAGTTACCCCTTTTATGAGAGTCGCCCTTACTAGGTTGTTAAGAATCATTGCATTGTAGCAGACATAGAACTTTACGCCCTCTTTGGAATATTTATGTATGTAGGCTGCTATCGTCTTATCGGTATTGTTCATAAGAAGGGATATGACGCCGTAGAAGACTACGGCAAGTTTTATCTTTTCATGGTGAAGATGGGTATATCTTAACATATAATATATGTTGCCGAATGTTTCCATTACGTTTTGC
>JAJZVN010000130.1 GCA_021845685.1 bacterium | reverse complement strand
CTTTTTCTTTTTGGCCGCCTATCTTTAAATAATTAACAATAATTAACAATATTTCGCAACTGTTTGTGAATTATTTAATACCATTTAAACATAGATATATACTATATTAATAATAAATATTTTAAATAATTCACAAGTTCACAAACTTATGTAAGCCGTCGATTAATCGCCTATGATTTTATAATAAACGACGGATTTAGTTTTCGTCTTTTCTGTATGGAAGGCAAGAGATCTTCTTTCTATAAGGGTTTCTATGAAGTTATTAAAATCCTTTTTAAGCATATGCGTATATCGGAGAAGCTTGCTTCTTTCGATTACCCCGCCGTTGTCTATGACTATGTTCAATATTTTGTTCAACGTCTCTTGGTTTTTATCCTTTATTAATTTATCGTAAACGGAATAAAGGTGTTTTTCAAGAATTAATTTTAACTGTATAGCGCATTTTATATCTTCTTTTTCGATAATATTATCTCTCCTCATAACGCAGTAAATAATGGCGATTTTTATTATTAGCGTAAAAAGTCTCGTCTGAAAACTGCCGTATGTTTCAGATTGCCTTTTCTTAGACTCGTCTTCGCTATAATAAAATTCCTCGTATATTTGTCTCGCTTCCTCGGATAGCTCTATTTCTCCTTCAATATTTGAAATTTCCTTAAGGTCGTCTATCAAACTATCCACGGGTATGAAGGCGGTAGGCAGGGCTATTTCTTTTTTGTCCTGCTGGGCGTAAAATATGGTAAACCTCTGCATGAACCCGCTTTGCCGATCCGCCTCTTTTATGTTCCCTGAAATCCAGGCGATAGTCGAAGCGGTTAATATGTTTATAGCCGGTTCGTCTATCCTGAAAAGCTGTCCGGTTCCGTTGGGTCCCTTTATTAATTTTTTTTGTGAAAATCCGTCAAAGATATCCGTAAAAAACTCTTTAAATCCTTTATTGTAATTTCTGTCTAATCCTTTAAGCCATCCGCCGAACTCTCCGTGGAAAAAGACTCCATTAGGCCTGTTTTGCGCTATAGCATAAAAAGCCTCCGGGGTTATATCGGAAGGGAAAACCAAAGAAGTATCTCCGACGTCTAACTTTTCGAGTATCTGCTTTGCTACCCTTAAAACCGTGCTTTTTCTTCCGCCACTTTTCATGATGAGCAAAATATACATATTGGGATAGAGTTTGCCGCCGGTCCATTTCATAAAAACATTTCTTTGTAAAATAGTAGCGATTGTCGTCAATCCTGCGCCGAGCGCAAAAATATCGGGGGCGTCCGTTATCTTATTGCAGTGTTCAATAAAATTATATAAAAATGAATCGTGCGGGATTAAGTTGTATATACTTGGGGTCTCAAAAAGCCTTGCGCATTCCATTCTTTCCGAAAGGCTCTTGTCGCAAAACTTTCCGTTCGTTAGTTCACAATCCGATTCTTTCATAAGAACTGGGCAGAATACCTTTTGCTTTTCGGCAGGTTTAATGGCAATGGGGGCTATTATCGGCATACGGCGACTCCTTTTTTTCTTTTAAGACAAAGGCTTCATTTAGGTCTTTGGCTTTAAAGGTTAGTTTATGTATAGGGATATTTTTAATTTGCCGGATGATTTTATTTTCGGTCTCTTTGCCTGAGGCATCGTTGTCTAAAGCGAGGACTATATTTTTATAGCTCGATAAAATATCGATGACTTTATTATTTAAGTTCTTTACAGAGTTTAGAATTATCAAATCGTATAATCTATTACGCATTTTTTCGGCAATGGTTAGGCCGTCAAACATTCCTTCGGCCACGAAAACAAGCTCCTTTTTACTATCCTTCGCAAATAAAGAATAAGCGCTTTTCCCGATGTTCATTTTTATCCGCGGATTTCTAATAGCATATCCGCCTGCCGTATTTTTAATGCCTAATGCTTTATTGAGATAAGCCTTACTATTTTTAAAAACGGTATAATCTATCTGTTGAATCCAATCAGGCATAATCGATATTGCCCTTGAATGTAAGTAGTTAATTAATTCCTTATCCGTTATTTTCGTATCAATACTGGTTATTTCAATACCGTTTTCAATACGGTTAGGCTTAAATTCTTTTTCTTTTTGGCCGCCAAAAGAAAAGTTTTCCTTTATCTCAGCATTTTCAATGTTGCTTAGAAACTTAATAGCGTCTAAATAATTTAAATTATTTACCACCATAACTAAGTCAATCCAGCTTCCGCCTTGACCGCTTCCGAAATCCTTCCAAAGCCATTTATTGTTCCGCTTTTGAATTGAGATACTTGCCGTATTTTCATCACGATAGGTTGCCGAAGCCATAATCCTGTCGCCAATGTTCTTGTAATTTAACCCAAGAGTATTTAAAACTACTTCAGCGTCAATCGTTTTTAACTTTTCCGTATCAATCATATGTAATTACCCCAAATATCTTTCCGTGATTTCTATCCGCTCATGGCCTAACTGGCGGGATATTTCCTGCCGGATTTCTTTGTCCATCGTTTGAAATTCCTGTTTGCTCAACCCTGTCGTTTCTAATATATTACTTATCCATGTCTCTTTCGTTTCCCCGGTCCGCGCTCTACATTCAATTTCGTATCCTTGCGCCGTCCATGCGTTCTTATACGATTCATGCGCATATCGATGTCTTTCACCGTGATAATGGAAATATGCGCCGTTTTCTTTGCGAAACTCTTTTACTGCATTATTTGCAAAATTTCGCCCCTGCTGTAATTTCCCGATGTTCAAATTTTCCAATTTATTATTTTTCAGAAACTCTCTTGCTTCTGAAAGCGCGGCCTTTTGTTCTTGGGTTAAATGGATTTCCCGCTCCCTGCTATTTTTTGATCCATCCCCTTTCATCGCTATTTTTAATATATTTTGCGATAAATCTTTGTTTAACAATTTAACTTGCAAACTTTCCCTCAACCGTAAGCCCGCCGAAAGCTGAATTGAAACAGCATGCTTTAAGGCTCCATACCTTATGTCCTTTGTTTCGGCGGACTTCTGGTTTAGCCATTCCTTAAACCCCGCCGCCGCTTCCCTCGAATTTTCTTTATTAACCCCGTCCCTCTCGGCGATATTGCGACTTAACCCGACTTCGCCGGCTTTAATAGCGCGCAAATCATCTTTGTTCAAATATTTTACGATGTTATTCATAGACGAAATATAAGAGTTTTTGTTCGATAAAGACATATCCGAAGTTCTTAGTTTTTCTACTACTTGATTGATATGCGATTGTTCAAGAGATTTAAGACTTTTAATGCCTGAAACTTCTTTAATCTCCAGCAATGTTGCTGAGATTTTTTCGGTAGTAGCTGACCCCCGCCCGATGAAACTTGTTATTTCTCGCGCCAAATAGCTTATCTTAGAATCGTTTTTAATACTCATAGCCTTATCGTTCATTTCAAAACCTCTTTTTTTTCTTTTTCGAGAGTAATTTTCAAAAATCGTTTATAAAATTCTCGTATGGTTAAAAAATACTTGCGTCTGGTTTCATAGGATTTGGATAACATTTCGTTGCTATTGAAAAAGTCTATTGCTTGTTTTTTGCGGATTATTGATGTATGAAAAATATTTTGCGATTCGCAGTATGATAAAAATTTAATTAAAACCGTATTTTTGAATTTTTCTGTTTTGCTTGTATTCTGATGTTTTTGCGCGCAAAATAGACGTTTATGTTGTATATAAAACTCAACTAATTTCGCCATCATCTTTTCCTCGTTCCGAATACATCGCCGAAGCGATTTTAAATATAGAACCTGTTTATGCTTGCGCAATGGAAGGCAACTCCAAAAAACTCTCCGGAACTTATATGTTTGTTCGTATCCGCTGGACCGTCACAAGGTACGCAACCAAGCGGAATTATCTACGAACTTTGCGCCTTTCTCTATGTTCCATAACATAGAGAAAGGCGTTTAAATAGTCCCTTGAAAACCAGCAATGCAAATGCGGACTACTGGTTTTAACTTGCGGACTATTTAATAAACATTCAAAAAAATCGGACTTATCCGATCCATTTCCTAT
>JAJZVN010000129.1 GCA_021845685.1 bacterium | reverse complement strand
CTATTACAAAGAAAGCGAAGGAACTATCGCGCAAATCCTCCAACTTGGAAGTGTGAATGGCTTTCTTCCGCAACAAGTGATTGGCGGACGTATGGCGAATATGGCAAGTTTAGCTTCTCATATAACCCAGTTGTCAACTATCAATGACTCTGTGAACGCAACGCTTAACTCAATAGTTTCGAAATTAAATGCAATGTCATTTAATCATCAGGCGCTATACGGCAACGTTGACGGTTATTATGCTAACGCTCTTACCGCTAAATACGGGACCTTAAAAACTAATTTTTTAAAAGAAATGGGGATAGGCGCAAATATCGATATATCCTACAACACTATACTTATGAACTCTAATTTATTCCTCGACCGGATAAATTCTAATCCCGCGGCTCTCATTAGATTTGAAAAACTTTTTGGCGTAAAATTCAATAAAAAATGGAATATGCGTCAAAACTACATTCCTACGTCGTCCGTAGAACATATCGAAGGCACTTTTGCTACTGTTGCGGCTTCGTCTGGCGGTTTATATACCTTAACGCCTTTAAATTATACTGCAATGTCGAATATCTCGAAATTAGCCGATTATCCCGTTATATCTAACAGCTCCGTTAATTTCTATTCGTTTATTTATTACTTATTGAATGATATTTATTTCAAAACCGGATTCCGAAAGAGAACCGCCGAGAAACTTTTTAGGTATTTAGTTTTTAACCAATACGATAAAGCTCTAAAAGTTTTTTATTCCATACCCGCGCAGGCGGTTTTAACAAAAAACGAAAATAAAATCGAGCAGGCGGTTTATTATATTAATGCCGGCAATTTAGAAAAAGCAAAACATATTATTGAAACTTACGGCACTATATCGTCATTAAGAGCTTATGACAGCAGGTTAAATAACGGTAATTCTAAATATGCAAGACAAATGCTGATTTTTCGTTATTTAGAAATTTTATACCTTGCCAAAAAATATCAAAGAATAAAGGCGACTCCGTGGGCGGGAGCAAGTAAAAAAGCAATTCTTAAAACACTAAATAAACTTAAAAGGAATAGTTTTTATTAATTTAATCTAAAGGGAGGATCTACAAATGAAAAAATTATTTATTTTCACTTTTTTAATTTTTGCCTTTGCCTTAACCGGCAAGGCAAGCGCAAGCAATATCGTCAATAAGATAACTTCAAAGCCTATTACGTTACAGGAATTAAAAACGCTTGATTATCTTGTTTTTACTCAACATTCACATTTTACAACTAAAAACTTAAGAGGCCTTTTAAGAAACTACGTAGGTTCTAACGCCGAGATAAATACGGCTTCCGCCGGCGGTTTTAATCAGATAGGTTCTACGATTAAAACGGCCAATAAAATCAATAAAAAATATTGTTCGAAATATCAATATTTGCTTGTTTCAGGTAAGGTAGTCAAAGAAAAAATCAACGAGATTTGCCCGGAGCGGGCGACTATGAGGAAAAGGGGCTTTTATGCGTGGTATAATGCTTATTCATATAATTACGTCAACAAACCCAAACACGGCAAAAAACTTGCAATGTTCGTCTATAAGGTTTTAAAAGCTTATCCAAGTATTTATAACAATATCAATGCTCAAGGCAGGCATTATCAAACCGCTTTATATATAGCTTCCGCCCGGAGCGAAGCGCACGTCGTCTATTTATTATTGACCGATAAATATATAAACCCAGCGATTACGACCATATCGGACGGTCATGTGTCTTTATACGGCACTTACGATTATCAAATGTTGCCATATATGGACAACAAAGAAGTTTTCGAACAATCTATGTGTAGTAAAAGGCAGGTAATTAACTACTTTACAAATTCGACTAATCAGGTATATCCGGCGCAGGTTTTTCTAAGAAATATAGCGAATCCGACGCCTTTCGATTTAGCTATAAAACATAAATTAAGAAAAGAGACTTCTCTCGTGGGTGAAATTAAAGACAACGAATTTATTCAGTTTTCAGGCACAACAGTTAAGATTTGGCCGCTTTGCCACAAAAAAGGCGCATTACAAAGAGCAGTAAATTCATTCAATAAGTTTCTTTCCAAAATTTAATAGCCTTTATAGTTTAATCCTTAATAACCGCCTTAAATTCGTTTTTAGGGCGGTTATTTTTTGCCTAATAGTTTTCTACCTGTTTACTTTGAAACCCGCCTTAAAACGCAAATACGAAAGGATTTTATAAGTTCTTTTATCCAAAAAAAGAAAATCTTACTTTTTTTTCAAATAAAAACTTTCGGAGCGGCTTTCGCTATTAAAGTATAGAAAAAATAATTTAACTTTAATGGAGGTATCAAAATGAAAAGCAAAAAAACTTTTTTAATTGCAGTTCTTGCAGTATTTGTAATTATATCCGTCAGCGCATTAAGCGGTTGCGGATTTTACAACGTCCAGCAGGGCGGAACGGGGCATTTTATTACTAAAAAGCAGTATGAGTCCGTAAAAATAGGCTCGCATATCGGCACTATCCTTGCTCGTTTCGGTAAGCCGACTTTTAGGCGTGGACATGGCAGGATATTATACTACTGCGGGAACGTTAGTAAAAATACGTCCGTCTTATACGTTTTTAATAGCAAAAACACAAAGAGACGTTGCGTTGAATTTAAGTTTAATACCTTAATTAAAAACAACAGGATTAAGGGTTTAGTCTTACAATCTAAAAAAATAACTGAATAACATCTTTCCTCTCTCTCCGGAGGCGGGCGTAAAAACCCGCCTTTTTTATTTTTACGATTTGTCCGCAATGCGTTTTATCTTAAAAGCCTAATAGTTTACTGACTTTTCTTTTTTATTTTCCAAGTAAAAACCTTTCCTTTTTCTTAACTTTGTCCGCAATGCGTTTTTATTCCGATTATTTTTATTAATCGTTTATTTTTTTCTATCAAAGAAAAACAAAGGCCTTTATTTTTCCTGCTGTTTACGTTTTGTCCGCCGTGCGAACGGTTAAATAAGAATGTTATTTGCTTTATCGACGGCGGCGGCCATGTCAGCGTTTGAATATTTAAGATAAATCAGCGTATTACTGATATTGCTATGGCCTAAGAAGTTTTTAAGTAGCATTATATTCATACCGCTATCTAACAAATGCACGGCTCTTGTATGCCTTAAGGCGTGCGGGTGAGCTTTGTCTAAATAGGCTTTGCCGAGAACCTTTTCGGTATTATATTTTAAGATGTAGCTTATGCTTTTTCTTGCTATTGCCGGACCGCCTGAAGTCTTTGATAGAATATAATCGTTATCGTTAAGTTTATTATTCAAACGATGACTTAATATTAAGGCCATAAGTTTATCGGATATTTTAAGATACCTGTATATCTTATTTGCTTTACGCTGTTTTAAGGTTAATACTTTTATCCGGCCGGAGCTTTCGACGTCCGAAAACTTAAGCTCCCTGATTTCCTCGATACGGGCGCCGGTTTCATACATTAGAAGAACCGCTAATTTATGAAATTCGTTTGTAATACCGTCCAATAGTGCTTTTAACTGCTCTACGCTATAGAATACGATATTATCGTTATCGTAGTAGTTATTCTTGCCTTTAAGCTCCGTCTCTACAAGCTTTGTTTTACCGTTCGATTTTTTAATTTCACTATAAACGACGACTTCGTTATCCATTTTTCCAGCTCCTTTTTTTAATGTCCGTTTTGCGGACAGGTTAAATTTGTTTCCATATTTCCATATATTTAGGACAATTCATTTCGGGCTTTTCGATATCAAACCTCTTGCAATTCAGAAACTCTTTGTTAAACCACATACAACTTTCGCATTTAAGGTTTTTGAGATTCTCTTTTCTTTTTAATAATACATTGCTTAACATTTTATTTACTCTTTCCGTTGTCGTTTCCATTTTCCAGCTCCCTTTTTTAAAATTATCGTTAAATTACTCTCTATCCTTTAATAATATTATAGGATATTTTTAGCTAAAAGTCAAGTAAAAAATGCAGGTTTTTTCATATTTTTTTAATAAAAAAAACAAGTTTATATCCGCTTATAGATTGTTTTAGGATATAAGATT
>JAJZVN010000128.1 GCA_021845685.1 bacterium | reverse complement strand
GCTTGAATGAGCCCCGATTTTTGAGCTTTAAAATACGAAAACACGGGGTATTTTTCTCCAATTTCCTTAAAAACCGGTATATCGCTTGCAAATACTTTTTTACCGCAAAATGCCGCCTCAACTAAAGGCAAACTGAAACCTTCCCTTTTAGAAGCGCATATTACCGCATCCGAATTTTTATATAAAAAATCTAATTCTTCGTCGCTTAAATCGTTAAAAACGAATAAGTTTTTACCTAAATAAGGAGAATTTTCTATTTTTTTAAGCAAATCTTCTATTTTCCATCCTATCCTTCCCGAGATGACTAATAATCCGTTAAAACCGTCGTTCCATAATTCTTCGAACGCTTCTAACGTATAATTATGACCTTTTCTAGGCTCGATAGTTCCAACCATCAAATATAAATTCGAAGTTTTTGCCGCTTTTAATTCTTTTAATTTTATTAGTTCGTTTCTTATAACTGCATCATTTTCATGTTTAATAAGGTTAGAACTTTCGCCGTTATAAAAGCTTTCGTCTAAACATTTATCGATAAAATCCGTACCGAGTTCAAAATATAAAACTTTCTTGTCCTCTATCTTAAGGTTGTCTTTAAGATAATTTTTTATATTTTCCGCTTCGTTTTTCGATATAGTCATGATTACATCTACTAAATTTTTAAAAGCATAAATTTTTTTTTTAAACCGCTTAACCAGCTCTTTTTCAAAAAACTCTGGATTGGTCAGGGGAATTATATCATAAATAACCGCAATTATCATACCGCCCTTTTGTTTAAATCGTCTGCAAAAATAAGTAAAATAATTATTATAGCGGTAACCCCAAAATCCGTCCAATAAAATTAATAAATCCCCCTTCTTAGGAAAAATGGTTTTTTCAGACCGTCTAGGCGACGACGAATAATAAATCGTCTGACGAAAACCGATAAGCGTATATTTCAATTTTTTCATTAAAATCCATAAAAATTTTGAAAATTTAAAAATAGCGTCGGTTTCTTTTAATTTAAAATTTTCTTTTAAAATTCTTTTAATAAATTCTTTTATTTTTTTTATTTTATTGCCTTGCGGTTTATTATCGTTATTATTATCGTTAATATTGGCATTTTTATTACCGTTTCTTTGGCTCAAAAAAAACCGCAAATCTACATAGCCGTTTTGAGAGTCTAATACGACAGGAATTATCGGTACGTTATATTTTTTAGACATTTTTTCCGAACGCTTGACTATATTTTTAACGACCCTCTGTATTCCCGTATTTAAATTTTCGATATAGGTTTCGGAACATTCCAAAAAAATCCTGTTTATTTTTTCAGCCATTGTCTAATGTTTAATCATTAACAGATTTTAAATTCAAGTTATTCAAATTATTCAAGTTATTTGACGTGAATTAAAACGCATACCGTTCGATATTATAACATATTTAACATATTATATATAATGCCTTAACTCACCGTTAGAGATTTTTTATCTGGATGAGCCGTCTAAATACCGACGGCTTTAAAACGTACCAGCCTACGCGGGAATGACTATGCGGAGATTAAGGTTTTACTCAAAAGGTGTCATTCCCGTCTGCATCAAAGGCATGCTTTGATAAACGCAGACGGGAATATCTGCGAAAGCAGATATAAACATATATTTTTCTGAATGTATTGAAAAAGCATGTCTTTTTCATCAGAAAAATATGCCGTTTATGCAGTATTTATAATATTTATAATTTGTTAAATCAATTTTTATAATCTATACCTTAATCCACCGTTAGAAACTTGAAAGCCAACCTCAAGTTATTGTAAAATATAGGTAAGAGACTAACATAAACAATAACCTAAAAGGTGGCTTATAATATATTAGACCATGCGTATAGTGATTTTATCACTAAATTTAAAAATGGGCAACGAAAAAATTACATCATTCTGCGATATATTCTTCTGCGGAATTGAAAAAGCATGCCTTTTTCAGCAGAAGAATATGATTTTATTAGCCGATTTTATTAAAAAATTACGCATTTAAAGACCATATAAAAATAAAACATAAAAAATCAAGAACAGGTTATTATAATTATAAATATAAATATAAAAATACTCAGGCACGTATCCGTCGATACCAACGGACAAACCATTAATCTCAATTATAAGTTTTAACCCTTAACATTTAAAGTAAGACGGATAAACAGATAAAATTATTCTAGTTAATAAATTTATATAGATTTATTTTCATCTTTCATCAATTATTAACGTAACACAAAAAATATTTTCCATCAAATTATTTATTCCTACTTTTTAAAAGATATAAAAAGCGCATGATTTATTTTTTCACATACTCAAGACTGCATTTTCTGCCCTAGAAGGTTTCAAATTAATTTCAATTACTGTATCTTTTCATATACTAAATTCATGCCGTCTAAGTAATTTTTTAATTTGGAAAATATTATTTCTGCAACTTCTTCATGATAAGTATGGGAAGTCATATTTCTATCGTCGATCATTTCCATGAATAGTTTTGCATTGTCTTCATTTATATAGCCGGAAGCGAAAAATTCTCTAATACAGGATTTAGGGGAATTGCATTCAATTCCTTCATTTTTTTTAAGTACATTCTTTAACAATTTCCAGAAAATTTCTACCGTAAACTCAAACCTTTGTATTGTCGAATCCCTAAAAAACTTATATAAGTCGCTATCTATATTTTCTACGGTTTTTTTATAAGATTCCTCAAGCCGTTGAAGCGACGATTCAAAATCTTTAAATTTTTTTAAATCCATCTTATACCCTCGCTTTTTACTATATCTTTTAGCATTGGAGCGCTTTTTAAATCTATCAAATCTACTTTCTGGACTAAGTTGCTATTATCTATCGTTTCTCTTAGCATTGATAATATATAAGAAATATCGTCGTTTGATAAAAATGCAAGGTCTATATCGGAAGTATCGGTAAATTTCCCTGTTGCTCTTGAGCCGAACAAAAAAACTTCAATGTCGTAATCCCTTAAAAAATCTTTTAATAAATCCTGGAGTTCTTTTATCGATGAAATAGATTTTTTATTCATGTAAAAATAATTAAATTCTTTATATTTTATTATGATGTAATAAATTTAATTTTAATTTTTTAAAACCCGCTCCAACGGATATAAAGCCTTCGTATCGTTAAGTACATATACGAATACCGTCCCGCCTTAAGCGCCGGTCTTTGCTATTAACTTATAACCGTAATAATCGGCGCTTGCCTTGCTATATTGCCTTGCTTCCGCTATTACATTACTTATAACAGGTTTAATGCATTTTGGCAAGTTATCCCAGTCCGCCATAAAGTTTGCGGAACTTATGTTGATATATCCTTCCTGTAATATTTTAATCTTATCGTCATCCGAAAATTTTCTTCTTAAATTTAATCCCATTTTTTACCCTCCATTGACTTAATTATAGTGTCTTATTTTATTCCAGTCAATTAGGGAGCTAATGGATTTTATAGCTTTTTATTAAAAAAAGGAAAAAAGTCAGATTTATTTCACCCCGGCTTACATAAAAGCTTCGCTTTCATAAGCACCCGCCTCCGTAATAAAGGTGTCAGATTTATTTATTTGCTTACTCCAGACTGAGTTTGCGGGATTGGCAGGCAAAGTTTAGGGAATAAAAAAATTGACTTAATTATATCATGAGGTAACCGTGAAGCATCTTTACGTATATCATATTACAAAAATACCTTGTAATTTTGCAATATAACTGATATAATCTTTTTATGGATTACATTGAAAGAGCTATTGCAGGTAAAATTATATCGAGATTTCAACAAAAACGCGTTATCGCAATAACCGGAGCAAGACAAACAGGCAAAACTACCCTTTGCAAAGATATTATACCTAAAGCGGTAAATAAATCTTTTAAATACTACACTTTTGACGACCCTGACGAAAGAATAAGGTTTAAAAATTCCGCCGTAAGAATTCTTGAAAATGTAAAAGAGCAGATAATAATTCTCGACGAGGTACAAAAAATACCGGAAATTTTTGATCCCCTAAAATATTTGATAGACAAAGAAGGACAGAATAAAAAATTTATTATTACGGGTTCGTCGCAAATACTGCTTATAAAAGGCATAAAAGAAACGCTTG
>JAJZVN010000031.1 GCA_021845685.1 bacterium | reverse complement strand
CAAAGGGGGTGATGGAAGTTGATTGCGATTATTAATAAAACGTATTAAAAGGCAAAATAATAATACAAAGGATATTATGACAAATTAAAAGTTAAATTCAATAGACAAATTAAAAGTTGACAACAGATCTTTTTAAGATCTTTTTAAGATCTTTTTAAGATCTTTTTAAGATCTTTTTAAGGTCTTTTTAAGGTTGCCTAAAAAATATTTTATAAAGATAACTACAAGGGGGCAAGGGGGTTCGCTTTGTCCGAACAAAGCTACCCCCTTAAACCCCCAGCAAAATCGGGAATGTCATAGAAACCCGTCAGGTTTGACCTGCAGTGCCTGCTCTCACTGTCGGTTTACTTTACGCTTCGGCGGCTTGCCGCCTTCGCTTCGTAAACCGTTTTTTAGCAATTAAAATGCAATATTGCAAGAAATTTGCTAAATACCTATTAAACCTGATAATAAGATATCAGATAAATTCAAATCCGCAGCTCAACCCGTCCCGAAAAAAGAATTTAACGATGATGAAAAGTATCAATAACGGTTTTATCGAATTACCTAAACCTTTAATATACACCCCCCCCCGCTACGCAGGGGGAAAATAAAAACAACTGCTTTCTATATATTGAAAAAATATATAAAACTAACAATTTATAGGATTTGTCTAAAATAGATTTTAAAGCCGCCAAATATGCAATCTTGAAAGGATTTAATCCCGATGACATCAAAAAGGCAATTATGCAATATAGCCCGGATATTGAAAACAGAAAAAAAGGGCATATAGAGGATTATCTCTCAAGAACACTGAAAAATGCTTCTGCTCGGCTTTAAAATTCTTTCAAATTTGACCGTATAGGCTCGGAACGGAGCTTATACTTATAACGCCTTGCCTTTAACGACGACTATGTCGGGCTGTAAACTGATAAGCGTAATCCGTAAGACTCAAGGCTTTTCTAACATTAATATTGAAAATTATAAGATATTTTATCTGATGATATTAGTGGCCGCAATAGCTATGTGGAACATGGGGGTTGCTTATATTGCAGGTGTTATCCTTAATGAATTCATGAGAAGGGGTTGGGTAAAGATTTAAATTAGGAATTCTATAACCGCTTCTGTGAGTGTTTGATATTAAAATAAAAAATCTTTAGTATTTTCCGTGATAAAAAAATCTATTAAATAAATTTATTTTAGGCGTCCTAAAAAAATCTCTTGACATTCCACTATGCTGGATAGTTTATAATTAAATTATAAACTAAGTTAGCAATAAAAATATTAATGTAATTGATAATTGGGGAGGTGATTAAAATGAGCGAAAAACGTAAAATAGAAGTTTTTACTGCCGATTGCCCGATTTGCAATGAAACGGTTAAACTTGTAAGGGAGCTTTCATGTCCAAGTTGTGACGTTACGACTTATGATTTGCGTAAAAATGGGATGGAAAAGGCCAACGAATATGGAATAAATTCCGTTCCTACCGTTGTCGTAAACGGTAAAATTCTTGACTGCTGCAAAAGAGGTAAGCCGACAGCGGAAGATTTGAAGGCAGCCGGATTAGGAAAGCCTTTATAAACCGCAAAGTGATATTAAAATTTAATTTAAAAATGCCCCACGAAGCGGGGCAAGGGAGATTTTATCATGAGAACTTTTTTAGGAAAGTCTTTTGCTTTTACGGCATTAGCTCTATTTTTTCTGATATTTTCAACAAGCATTGCATCTGCAAATATGCCACATAAACAGGTTAAAGGAACTATTATTAATAAGACGGGGTGCCCGATGATGAAATGTAAGAGCGGTTGCTCGATGATGAATCAATCATGTATGAAATGCACAACTGGCTGCCCTATGATGAAGGAGATGACGATGAATGGTGGTAAACACAATATGAAAATGAATAAAAAAATGTAAAAACCGCCGGCCGGTTCCGAACATTTAACTGTTTGGGACTGGCGGTTTCTTCACGGAGTTTTTATGAAAAGATATTTCATAGGCGACTTATCAAAAAAATTTAATATTAATCCCAGGACAATCAGGTTTTATGAATTTATAGGAATTTTGCCCGAACCGGCAAGGGGGGAGAATGGATATAGAATATATAATGATAAATCTTTTGAAAGAATTGACTTTATTATAAAAGCTAAAAGTCAGGGTTTTAAACTAAATGAAATTAAGGAAATTATTAATCTTTATGATGAAGGCAGAAAGCCTTGCACTTATACAAAAAGCTTAATAAACAATAAAATAAAAGAAATAGAACTGAAGATAAACAACCTTAAGGAATTAAAGACAAAGCTTGAAGAACGTTTAAAGCAAAAAACCGATGATTCAGGTTCTTCGATTTGTCCTATAATTGATTGATAATTCCGGGTGGTGTAAAATAAACTTGTTTTATCTTTTTATAAAAGAGACATTAACCCGACTATTTAAACTGCTCCAGTTTGGTCGAATATTCCTTTTTTTCGCGAGTCTGTTAAAGTTAGGGTCGGACTGGTTATAAGGCGGGTTTAAAATACCTAAAGCGTGAACTTGCCCAGCCGTAATTAAAATAAAAATAGCGATTACAAATATTAACTCTTTTCATAATATTATTTTTTAGGAACAATGTTTACAAGTTCGCAGGATGCAGTTTGATAAGATACTCTAAAATCTATACAGGCGTTACCTACACCTTCTTCTGGTACTGTCAACTACTTTGTGTAAATTTGATAAAACGGCAACGATGGATGCACCGTCCCCACCGGAGTTGAAGCCCACGACAACTCCATTTTATATGATATAAACGATAAAAGATTATAAGAGGATGTTTCTCCCGCTAAAATCTCCATCGGCTTCGTCCTTCTTTTAAATTCTTTATTAAGCCTTTCTATTACGTTTGTGGTTCTTAAGGAAATCCATTCTTCTTCGGGAAATTCAAAGAAAGACAAACAGGATTCTATCGAGTTAGAAAGAGATTTAAAGGCTGACGGAAATTCCTTCTCGTATTTATCTTTAAATTCTTTATAAAAGGCTTTTGCTTTATCTTTAGAAGAAGCATAAAAAATTGACCTTAAATCGTCCGCAATTTCTTTTTTATGTTTCTGCGGAACTTTCGATATTACGTTTCTTGCGACATGAACCTGACATCTTTGAACTGCGGCATTCGGAAATTCTTCTTTAAATACCTTTTCAAGACCGGATAACCCGTCCATTATGCCGAGTTTAATATTTTGATAGTTAAGTCCTCTTTTCTTAAGGTCTTTAAATACCTGCCTCCAAGTAGATGCGGATTCCTTGTCGCCCTGCTGGATTAAAAGAACCTTTTTATAGCCGTTTAAATCAACGCCTATTATTACGAGATACGGAACCTTTTCTATGGAATCAGTTACCCTCATGGAAAAATTAACGCCGTCTATGTAAAGATATTTTATATTTTCAGGGGATAAATCCCTCGTTCTCCATTTTTCTATAGCCAGAGAAAACTCTTTGGAAGTCTGGCTTATTTCGGAAGGCGAAACTTTCCTTCCTACTAATCTTTTGCTTAACATGGATAATGCCCTTGTGCTGATTCCTGATAAAAACATGGCGTGAAGGTCGTTGGACAATCTTTCGTCGAATCTTTTTGCTTTAGGCAGCACTCTTGTATGGAACTCGCTGTTTCTGTCGCGGGGAACTTTAGTTTCGACCTCACCTATATTTTTTATGAAAAACTTGCGGTTATATGAACCGTTGCGGTAATTCTTAGGCTTCCCGCCTTCCGAATCGACGGAATCGTCCGCCCTTTGATAAGGCTTTCTGCCCAAATGGCCGGTAAGTTCCATATCCATAAGTTTGGACAGATAATTACCCACCTGTTTTTGAATGCTTAATTCCATCATCTCGAATAGTTTTGCCGGTTCTTCTTTAATTAATGAAAATAGTTCTTTAATTTCCGATACAGCAATGGTAAAATTCATTTTAGATGTGCCTCCTCTTTAAAATTAATTAATTTTTTGGGATAAAAACTAATATTATTTTATACGAGGTGCATCTATTTTGCCATAATGAATTTACACAATTAATTATACACTACCCTTCTTCTTTAATTGAATTAATAATATTATTAAAATTAAAAACTTTTACGTATTTTACATATTTTGCATAGCCGTTAATTTCTACGTAGTCAGAGCCTAATGTAAAAAACTGTATTCCGTAGTCTTTAGTAATCTTGTATCCCGCTACTTTTGGCAGTGCCGATACAAAAAATGGAAAATTTGGAAGGAACTTTACGGTATGAAAATGGCTGAAAAAGTGCTTATTTACTGCGGTTCCTAATGGTGAGCCGCGCGGGGGTCGAACCCACGACCACTTGATTAAAAAGGTGATTATTGCAAATAACAAAAAATCCCATAAAATCAATACTTTTAAGGCTTTGCAGTTTTCACTTTCAAAATATTCCTTGCCTTTTTAGTCCGTAAAGTGCTATATTTTACCGTATCGTATTTTTATTTTGGACACAAAAACGTGCGACAGTAGCTTCGGTGAGGTTACGAATACCTTCATCATTAACAATAGGTCCAAGCAGAAAATCCTCTGATAATTCACGAATAACATCTTCATTTTCTATATCAACAAACCATTCACTCATACAACATCCTATTAAAAATTTAAAAACTAATTCTTTAACATAAAATTTAGCAGATTATTTTTCAAGAATAACAATAAATTCGTTTTTCATCATGAAACAAGCTTAATTTTAACATATTTTTAAAATAAATTCGTTAATATAAATTCATATAACTTTCTGTAATTTCAAATAATTTCAACAAATAGTATGACAAGTTTCATATCCAAGATGAATTTTATTGCATTTTTCGCAGTAAGTATAAATAATAAATGTAGTGGGCATACCAAATAATTCACGGATTTTAATCATTGGTATCTTTATCGGTAAATTTTTATTAATATATTCTTCAATGATTTTTCTTCGTTTTTGCACATTATCATTGGAATAAAGTAACGGATTGTTAAGAGCATGGTTATGTTCAATAAGTTTAACTGAACCGGCAAAATATTCATTTTTATTGTCAATGGATCCCCAAGGAGCCACCCAATGACCTACATAATTAAATATTGGATCATTTTTTAATAATATCTTCATATTCATTAAGACCTTTTCCGACTCTCTTAACGCTATATTGCTATTTTCTGCAGCATTTAACCAAGCTTCGAATCCATTTCCATTCTGCGGTTCGGTAGCTATAATATTCAATAATACGACTTTATTAAACCCTATATTGAGCAAACCAGATATTTGTTGATTAATTTGTTCTTGATCCTCATCTCTATTTTTTACAGATTTCCTATCAACTTCAACTTTGACTTCTATCCCAATAAGAATATCTGATTTTATTATGGCATAATCATTACCAGAATCATTAATTATATCGAACTTTCCTAAGATTATATCAATATCTCCCGGTTTATGAATACTTTTATCTTTAATTAATTTTTGAGTGTCTTGCCATAACAAACACCAGAATAATGGCATAGAATCGGAATTTAATTCTAATAAATTTGTAACAAACGGGGAACCAAAAGAAGATTTATCAATTATTCGCCTAATGGCTTCTTTTTCACGTTTATCCCAAAGGTCTTTTAAATGTTTATCCATATATCTCCACATTAACTTCCATAAATACTATTATAGGAATTTTTCAACCGAAAAAAAATATACTGCACCCTATAATATATTGTTTTATAAGCATCGTTAAATTAACTAAATCATTTTCTTAAAATTATATTGGATATACGACGTACTATATCATTTTAGGGGGAAGCAATGAAAAAATTTTATTTGTTACCGGCTATTGCAGCCGTAATATTTATTACGGCAGGATGTGCGGCTCCGAGTATTAGTATTACTAAAATCAATAAGGGTAGCAATCAGGCGGGCATAAGATTCTATCATCCCAATCCTTATATCGTAAGCGCGGACAAGGACGGAAATTGCGTTAATCAAATTATCTACTTACCTGATTTCAGCCACGGATACATACTGAATATAAAACCGGGGACCGGCTCGGCGACTATTTCCGGCGTAACACTGGAAAACGGCTGGAATCTTACGTCTATCGGGGGTACCTTGGATTCCAAAACTGCAGATAATATAAATGCCGTTGCGGGTGCTATATCAGGCGTAATTTCAACATTTGCTAAAATTTACCCTTTCGCTTCAATGGCTAAGCCGCCGTCTCTGTCAACTGTTGCATGCAAGCAGGGCAAAGTTTTTTTGTATAAATTGAATTATAATAATGATAACAGAGTTTTGGAAAACATAAAGCCTGTCCCTGTAAAACATTAACGCTTAAACTGTTTTTTAAAATTACTATATATATAAATAAGGGAGAAAAATATGCGGCGGCGGAAATATTTTTTCTGGTTCATCTTATTCTGAAAGAAAAGGCGATAGCGGAAGAAATGCGCAAATTAAAATTAGAAAGGCGGTCGGTTATGAATTTGAAAGAAGCGTTGGAAAAAGATTTTATTCCGGAACTTGAGGCAAGGAAAAATAAAATATTAGACGAGTTTGCGGAGAAATTATATAACTGCCATATGCGATAATCAGCTTTATTTTTTACTCCAAACATCGTCAACCGCTTTCTTAAGCGTCTCCGGGACTAAATGGCTATACCGCTTTGTCATTTGCGTCGTCCGATGCCCTAACAGTTCGCCTGTAATATATAAACTCGTCCCGTTCATTACCATTTTGCTTGCAAAGACATGGCGCAGATCGTGGATTCTTAAATCTTTCAGTCCGGCGTTACGGCAGGCGGTATGAAAAGAACGCTTAAAATCGCCTAACTTGCGCCCGTTATCGTTAAATACATATAAACAGCTGTCTTTTTTAGCTGTGGACAAATTGTCCACAAGCACTTTTTCTTTTTCAATGCCGCTTAAAAGTTCTTTCAATGGCTTGCTTATCGGAATATACCTGTCATACTTCGTCTTGGTTCCTTTTATAGCTATGACGTCGTTTTGTAAGTCCACGTCGTCCCATTTTAAGTTAAGAGCTTCGCCTTTTCGGCAACCGGTATAAATAAGAAAGGTTATTAAATCTTTAGTAAGTTTGTTCGTAGCGCCGGCGATAAGTTTCTTGATGTCGGAGTCTGATAAAGTTTTTAGTCGGGATAATTCATTTAATTTTTTGATACCAGAACAAGGGTTCTTATCGAGATAGCCTTTTTTAATGCAAAAAACAAAAAAATTATATAATGTAGCAATTTCGATATTAATTAATCTGAAACTTATATCCTGCTCTCTTTTGCCCATATTTTTTGGCATAGATAATACTTCAAGTTTTCTTTTAAGCTGATATTTCTCTAAATCGGCGGCGGAAATATTTTTAATATCCGAATTATTAAATATCGGCAAGAAATGTTTTGACATATGCGTCCTTAATTCTTTAGTCGCGAATGAAACTGTTTGGCTCCCGATATATTCTGTAAAAACTTCTTTAAATGTATATTTACCCGTATTTTTCGCAGGCAGATTAAAACGGTTCCTGACTATATCCGAATGAATGGCCGAAGCTATCTCTTGGGCGGTTTCTTTATCTTTTGTTTTACAAGAATGTTGATATAATTTATTATCGAGCCTGAATTTAACCCAGTAAATATCGCCCCTTTTATAAATATTCATATTGTATCCATGTATCCGTTTTTGTATCTAAATTTCGTTAAATTTACGTAAATTCTATCAAAATTAAGAAATTATGTCAAGATAGGATATTGCTTGAAAGGCTTATTTACTGCGGTTTTGAATGGTGGAGCTGATCGGGGTCGAACCGACGACCTCTTGCATGCCATGCAAGCACTCTGCCAACTGAGTTACAGCCCCATAAATGAATTGCAGAAAAAATATATTGGCAATACTAAATCAACTTATATTATTAATATCTATATCATATCATCAGTATCACTAAACCACTAAATCAGTAGGTTAAAATCAATCGAGCCAACAATCTAAAAAAAAATTATATATCATGCTTTATTTGCTTTATTTAATTTAATAATATATCTATAATGGTGTTGGATAATATAATAAATAAAGTACTATATAAATAATACCAAATATATTAATAAAAAATTTAATAAATATATTTACAATTTATAGTAAATAGCATACAAATGTCAAGCGTTTTTTTATTTAAATGGGTAGTTGGGTACGAATTATACTTACCAGGCTATAAATATCGTTAAAATGAATGTGAAAGATGGTAAGAATATGTCTGTTTCATATTTCTTTATATATCATATATATCATTTAAATATATATAAGGACAAATAAATATTTTATTTATTATATATAAGTATATATAAGGACTATGTTATCAAATCTTATGTTATTAAATGCTGCATTATTCTGGAATATTATTGACTGGACTGCTTTTTTCTTTACATTGCTTGGGGTATATTTATTGAGCGAATATAAAAGGTCTGGATTCATTGTTAACGGGGTTGGCTCTGTTTTATGGGTTATGATAGGATTACATTCAAAATTGGAAGGGCTGCTTGTTTTAAATATAGTATTATTTATTTTATATATCAAAGGTTATTTAAAATGGAGAGCATAAAAAATGTGTTTAGCTATCCCATCTAAAGTTGTTGAAATAGAAGAAAATGATTTTGCGATTGTCGATACTATGGGTTCAAAAAGAAAAATATCAACGATGTTGATAGACGAACAGATTAATATCGGAGACTATTTATTAATTCATGTTGGATATGCAATGCAAAAAATAAACGAAGACGAAGCGGAAGAGAGCTTAAATTTATTTAGAGAAATTGAACATAAATTGGAAATTGACTGAAGATAATTTTTTTTAAGTTTAACAATATAATAAAATAATTAATATCATTAAGACTTAACTGAATACTTTAGCTAAATTTTTACTATGCTTGATATTTATAATGACTTTAAAGAAAAAGAAAAGGTATTAAAACTTGTTTCTCTTATAGACGAAGAGGCAGGCAATTATAACGGTAAAGTCAAAATAATGGAGGTGTGCGGCGGACATACACATTCCATTATGAAATATGGTCTCAATAAAATGCTCAAACGCAGCGTAGATTTTATTCACGGACCTGGCTGTCCTGTTTGTGTAATGCCTATTTCAAGAATTGATATTGCAATATACTTGAGTAGATTAGAAAATGTCATATTGACAACGTATGGGGATATGATGCGGGTTCCGGGCAGCGAAAGTTCGCTTATTAAAGAAAGGGGAAACGGCGCAGATATAAGAATGGTCTACTCACCCTTAGATATTATTAAATTAGCTCAAGAAAATAAAAATAAAAAAATAATTTTTTATGCAATAGGGTTTGAAACAACAGCTCCAATGACGGCGGCCTTAATAGAACAGATTAAGGTACAGGATATTAAAAATATTTATTTTTATATAAACCATGTTCTTGTACCTCCGCCTATTGAAGCGATTCTTGATTTAAGCGATTCTGAAATAAATGGTTTTATAGGTCCGGGACATGTAAGTGTTATAACGGGTGTTGAAATATATAATAATATTATTTTTAAATATAAAAAACCTGTTGTAATCTCAGGATTTGAACCGTTTGATATACTCATGTCAGTATTAATGATTATAAAACAAGTAAATAGAAGATTTTCAAAAACTGAAATAGGATATACGCGAGCTGTAAAACAAAATGGGAATAAAAAAGCTCAGGAACTTGTTAATAAATATTTTGAAATCAGAGATAATTTCGAATGGAGAGGATTAGGCTGCATTCCTAAAAGCGCTTTAAAATTAAAAGAAAAGTTTAAAGATATTGATGCAGAAAGCCTATTTAGCGATTATATTTATGATGAGCTTGCTAATAATAAAGCAGCCGATAATCAAGTTTGCAAATGCGGCGATATCTTAAAGGGCAAACTTAAACCAAATGAGTGTCCGCTTTTCAAGAAACTATGCACTCCTGATAATCCGATAGGAGCCTGTATGGTGTCGAATGAAGGGGCATGCGCCGCTTATTTTAAATATTTTGAATAGCGCTAAGCTCAAAACGGATAAATATTGTTATCGGTATCGATTCAAAAAATACACACAACATAATTATATATGGGCAATGATAATCACGGGTAATAATAATCATGAGCAATGATAATTTTGAGAAAATCCTTATCTCACATGGCGGCGGCGGAAAAGAAACATCTGAATTAATAAAAAATATATTTTGCAAATATCTTTCTAATGATATTTTACTGAAAATGGAAGATGCCGCTATTATCTCATCTAACGGTTCAGAAAAAATTGCATTTACAACCGACAGTTTCACGGTTACGCCTTTATTTTTTAACGGAGGCGATATAGGCAAGCTGTCTGTTGCCGGAACTGTAAACGATTTATCCGTTATGGGTGCGAAGCCGCTATTTCTTAGTTTAAGTTTAATTATAGAAGAGGGATTTTTATTAAGCGATTTGGAAAAAATTATATTGTCTATAAAAGATGAATTGGAAGTGTCCGGTGCCAAAATTGTCACAGGAGATACAAAAGTTGTACCAAAGGGCAAGGCAGACGGTATTTTTATAAATACATCAGGGATAGGTGAGGTAATTTATGAAAACCTATCTGCGTCTAATATAAATGACGGCGATGCAATAATAGTTTCGGGAGAAATTGGCGATCATGGAGCTGCTATAATGTCTTTAAGGGAAGGCATAAATATTGATGCCGGAATAAAAAGCGATTGCGCAAGTTTGTGGAGTATGCTCGACGATGTTTTGAAGAATGGGTTTAATGTTAAGGCAATAAGAGACGCTACAAGAGGAGGATTAGCCGCAGTCCTTAATGAATGGGCTGAAAGCTCCAATATAAATATTTGTATAGATGAGGAAAAAATCCCTGTTAAAGATAATGTTAAGGGATTTTGTGAATTAATAGGATTAGAACCTTATCAATTTGCCTGCGAAGGAAGGGTTATTTTTGCGGTAAGCAATAACGATGCCGAAAAGCTCCTAGAAGTTCTCAGAGCTAACCCGTTAGGGGAAAAATCGCAAATAATAGGTTATGCTTCTATAAAATCTGATGAAACTGATAAATCTTATAAACCCGGATGCAGCAATAGCAATAACAACAATAACAATAACAACGATAACAATAATAACAATAGTAACAACAATAATAACAAAAAAAGTAATAATAATAACAACAATAATAACAACAATAATAACAACAAAAATAATAATAATAATGACAACAATATTGATTTTGCAGTTAATAATGACGATTTATGCGAATTAAAAAAATATTGCAATTTTAATAAAAAAGTTATTATTAAAAATATTTATGGAATCTCGAGATTTTTAGATATTCCATCAGGAGAACTTCTCCCGCGTATTTGCTGATATAAAAATATTGTATTTATTGTATTATAAATTTATGTTATTTATGTTATAAGTTATTAATGTTTATTATGCGTTTTTGTTTACCGTATTATATTTTATCTAATGTTATAGAGCGGCACAGCGATATAAAGCGAAACGTTTTAATTCTAATATTTTTTTGATTTAATTAAAAAATTAAATGATTAAACGAGCAGTAATAAATATAACCGGAATTGTCCAGGGGGTCGGATTCAGACCTTTTATATATAGGCTTTCTCAAAAATATGCTATAAACGGATATATAATTAATAATATTTCCGGAGTTAAAATTGAAGTTGAAGCAGATGAGAAGAAATTAAGCAATTTTATTAACGATATTCATGCTAATAAACCTCCATTGGCAGTAATTTACGATATCAATTATATTTACAAAAAACCTTCCGGATTTAAAAATTTTGCAATTCTGGAATCGACAAATAATATAGAGGATATAGATATAGACACTGACATAGACAGTGGTACTGATATAGATAATGGTACTAATATAGATGCAGAAACGAAAGCATACTTTAATATCAAAAATATCAAAGATTCTAAAGATAGAGAAATAGACAATGACGCTGACATAGTTTCAGCTCCAGATATAAATATTGCAGATAGAGGCAGGATAGATTTAGCTCTAGATATAGATGCAGACATTAATCATTGTAATAATAATTCATTTCGTAAAAAAAAATACCTAAAAGTCAATATTCAAATTAGAAAAGCCGCCGTTTCGCCGGATATTGCCACCTGCGATAATTGCAGAACAGAACTTTTAAACCCTGCAGATAGGAGATTTCTATACCCTTTTATAAATTGTACAGATTGCGGACCAAGGTTTACTATAACACAAAAATTGCCATATGATAGAGCTAACACCACAATGAATCAATTTAAAATGTGCAATGAATGTCAAAGTGAATACACCGACCCTACCAATAGAAGATTTCATGCTCAACCGAATGCGTGTTTTAATTGCGGACCTGAAATTGAATTTATTAATAAAAACGGTAAACAATATAACGATATTTTTAATAAAGTTGCAGCCCTGATAAAAAATGGCGGCATAGTTTGTGTTAAAGGCATTGGAGGGTTTCATATAATGTGCGATGCTGCAAACGAGGGTGCGGTGAAAAGATTAAGGGTAATAAAAAATCGTCCTAAAAAACCGTTTGCAGTTATGTTTAAAGATATTTCGGAGGTATTAAAATATGCAAATGCAAATGAATATGAGATTAATTTATTAAACTCAAGAGAAAGGCCGATTGTGCTGCTTAACTATCGTGGAGGTCTTGCAAAAAATGTAAATTTCAGTCTTACCGCTATAGGCGCATTTTTGCCTTATACCCCTATTCAGCATATAATTTTTTCAATCATAAATATGCCTATCATTGCAACATCCGGAAACATTTCAGATGAACCGATAATATCCGATGATAATGAAGCTGTGTTAAAATTGGGATTATTTACAGACGGTTTATTGGTTCACAGAAGAAAAATATACAGAAAATGTGATGATTCTGTTATCAAGACCGTTGCCGTTAATGTTAATAATTATGACCGCAACAGTATTACTAATGACAAATTAAACATAATGATAAGGCGTTCCCGCGGATTTGTTCCTGCTGCAATTAATATTCCTCTCAAACTAAAAAAAAATATAATCGCTGTTGGAGCAAATTTAAAAAATACTTTTGCATATGGCATGAAAGACGATGATAAAATTATTTTAAGTCAACATATAGGAGATTTGACAAATGCAAATTCATATGATTATTTTTGCAAATGCATTGAAGAAGCAATAAGATTTTATGATTTAAAGCCGGATATTATTGTCAGTGATATGCATTTTGGATATGAGAGTACTAAATTTGCAGAAGGATTTGCTAAGAAATTTGGCATTGCTCATATAAAACTTCAGCATCATAAAGCTCATATAATTTCTTGTATGGCAGAAAATTTGTTACCTTTAGAACAAGATATTCTCGGAATTTCATGGGATGGAACAGGTTATGGGGAAGACAGGACAATATGGGGAGGGGAATTTTTTGGAGGCAATTATTTAAATCTTGAACGTATCGGAAGTTTTAAAAAATTTAAACTCATAGGAAGCGAAATTGCAATCAAACAGCCGCAGAGAATTTTTTTAAGCCTTATGTTTGAAATATTGGGCGACAACATTATTGATATGTACAACTGTAATAATGATAATATTAAAAAAATAATAATTCAAGAAATTACAGGTTTTTCTTCAGAAGAAATTTGCAAATTATATCACCTATGGAAAAACGATATTAATTCTCCGCAAACTTCATCTGTAGGACGGTTATTTGATGCTGTTGCATGTATGTGCGGTTTTAAAGGCGGAATTACATATGAAGGGGAGGCTGCTGTGTATTTAGAAAATTTAGCATTGCCATTATCGGAACCGACATCGGAGTGTTTATCAGTTTCGGATTCAAGCGAATTTTTAGAAAACGAACATGCAGAAAAATGCGGCAAATATAAATATAAATATAAATATAATATCATTTATGCTGATAGCTTAGGTAGTGCATTTACATTTACAGATAAAATTAATGTTAAAAACACAAATATCAATTTTATAATCGATTGGAGCGCTACAATTTTAGATATTTTTGATGATTATAATAACAATAATAATGCAAATTTAAACAACATTATAGCATGCAAATTTATTAATACACTGGTTTCAATTGTCGTAGATATATCATTATCAACGAAAAAAAAACATATTTGTTTATCAGGCGGAGTGTTTCAGAATAGCGTGCTTACAGGCAAATTATATTATGAATTAAAAAAAATAGGACTGTCTGTTTTTATAAACCAAAAAGTTCCAATTAATGACGGAGGCATTTCATTGGGTCAAGCCTTTTATGGCGGCATTACATAAAAACTTAAAATAGTTGGAATAAAATAATAAATAGATAAAAAATAGATAATATAAATTTGCTGTTTTATTGTAACGGGGTAATATTAAATGCTCTGAGTTCTTTTAAAATATTTTCGGCGACTAACGGGACACAAAGTTTTAAAGGTTCTGTCAGTTCCATAGATATGTTGTCGCAGTTTTCAGGCACAACCGCAAAAAATATTAACTTGGGAGTAAATCCGGTAAGATTGCACATAGTTATAACGTCAATAAATTCTACCTCATGCGCTGTTTTTTTCATAAGATTTGCCGGCAGGTCGCTGTCGTGAAATTTATAAATGCTGCCTGGCTTATCATCAGTTTTAAGCGCATCTATAATTATTGCAGTTTCTAGATTTAATATTGTATCAAGCAGTCCATATCCCATTGTACTGCCGTCTATCAGCTGAACTTCATCTGAATTAAAGGAATAATTCATATTCATAAAATTTATCACATGGACGCCAAACCCTTCGTCCTGCAGCAATATATTACCTATTCCGATGACTCCTACCATATTTTTTTTATTATTTTTTGATTTTAATTTGCATAAAAATTGTAATTTATTATTGTATTTATTTATCGTTGCATTAATAATTCAATTTTTTCTTATAACGCAAGGTGCAAATTTTACTTTATCGTTTAAATCACCTATTCCGGAAATATCGAGGATATCGTCTCTTGAAGAGTTAAAAAAATTAGTTTTTAATATTTCCCCGGTTTTAAAACAGTAATAAATTTTTTGAGCCTTAAATTTTCTATATAGAGCATATTCTTCAATATCAACACGGGCACCGGAAAAGACAAGCGACCCGCAATTCTCAAAAAATTCACTATAATTATTGTAATCTTCTCTTTTTAAGCTTTCATCGTAGGAACTGTTTTTTTTGAGACTATAATAAATATATCCTGTTATTATATTTTTCTCCATTAGTATTATTTGATATTTCGATATGTTTTGTATTTTTTTTTGTAATTTTTTATTTCAGACTAACTAATACGTTATCATCATATACATCATTATTATATCATCGATAAGTATTAATTGATAGTTGCGGTTGTTATTGTTATTGTTGTTATATCGTTTTATTAGAAGTTCGTGTTATATATTTCAGACTAACTAATACGTTATCATCATATGCATCATTATTATATCATCTATAAGTATTAATTGATAGTTGCGGTTACGTTGTTATTGTTGTTATATCGTTTTATTAGAAGTTTAGCTTATATATTTCAGACTCACTAATACGTTATCATATACATCATTATTATTATATCATTAATTATATCATTGATAAGTATTAATAGATAGTTGCGGTTCTGTTATTATTATTATATCGTTTTATTAGAAGTTCGTGCCATATTTCAGAATAAATAGTTTTGAAAATTGTGAAAATAAGTGTTTTTTGTGTTGATGCCACCTTTTAGTCCGATCCGTCTGCTATATACAGATATTTACATGCTGTTATAACGAGTTGTTGTATTATTATTGCTATCTATTATTAGTCCGATTCGTCTTCTTTTAAGTTATCTCTTGAATATTTATAGCCGCCAAAAGGTATTAATATATCACCTTCTTTCCAGACAATAGAACGCCAAATTTCTATATAAATATGGTAAAATATAAATATTATTATTAGCCAAGTTATAAATAAATGCGTTAGCGTTACCCCCGTTAATCCACCAAAAACTAACAGTGTCCAGTCAGTACAAATGTGCATCATAGTTGGCCACCATGCTCCTACAGCAGATGTTCCGGTAAAAGAAGCGACATACATTTGAAAACCGGTTGCCATCTGCAATAAAAGCAGAATATGGAAAAATGTAAATATAATTGCATTAAGAGGGTCCTGATATTTGCCTGTTTTTGGTTTATTTTTTAAGGTGAAATAATGCTTGAGCATCTTGTACATTTCATTAATTTTATTTCCGAAAGGCAAAAAACTTTTATATAAGGGTTCTTTTGTAGAAAAAAAGGCGAGATAAAGCCATCCAAAAAATGACACATCAATCAGAACAGCACCTAAAAAATGGAATTCCCGCATCCATGTCATTATAAATGCTTGATAGGTTTCTCCTGAATTCAATACGCCGCTTACAGGTGAGTCTGCCTGCGTCGGAGTTATGCCGAATATTAGAAAAGGATATGCTATGTACATGCCGGTGATTATTTGATTTATAATAGATAGAAAAAGCGTCCAGTGTATAATTCTTTTAATTACGGTCATTCTATGAACAACTTTTAAATCTGAACTGCTCTCTGAGCTGTTTGCATTTTCCATAATAATATCCTCAATTATTTTTATTAATCAAATAAAAAATAATAACTTACTAATTTAATATTCCAAATCTTAACTGACTCAATGTAGTTTTATTCCATTTTAGTTTCATTGTATCCTATCTTATTTTATATTTTTTTACCTCTTTAGTTTTAGGGTCAATTATATGAACTCCGCATGCTATGCATGGGTCAAACGAATGAACCGTTCTCAATATTTCTAAAGGCTGGGATAAATTAGCAAGTTTTACCCCTATTAAAGATTCTTCGTAAGCTCCTCTCTGATTAAACGCATCTCTCGGTGATCCGTTCCATGTGGAAGGAACAACAATCTGATAATGATTAATCATCTTATTTTTTATGCTTACCCAGTGTCCTACGGCACCTCTTGGAGCAGCATCAAGCCCTATTCCTACAATTTCTTTATTGGGCATTTCATAATTTGTCCATGTGGTCTGGTCAATCGCCATATTTTTAATTAATTCCATAGTCCAAGGTTCCAAAGCATCGGCTAAATATTTAGCTTCAATAGCTCTCGCCGCCGTTCTTCCCAATGTAGAAAATAAAGCGGTCACAGGCATGCCGGAAGTTTTTAGCACATAATCGACCAGTGATTTAATTTGTTCATTGCCTTTAGCATAAGCAACAAGAGTTCTGGCAAGCGGACCGACTTCCATAGGTTTATTTTCATATCTCGGAGCTTTTAGCCAGCTATATTTCCCTTTTTCTTTGACACTGCCGTCTTTATTTAAACCCGTATATTCAGGGTCTGTAATTCCTACCGTAGGATTTAAGCCGACTTTTTCATCAGGGTATTTATACCATGAATGAGTCACAAATTCAGTTATATTTTTTTCATTTACATCATGGACTTTTGATAAATCTCGATTAAAAATTACTCCTCTGTCTAAATAAAAATTATTTGGGTCTTCATCATCGGTTTGAGGAAAACCGCCGTAAGCCAGATAATTTTTCAATCCCCCTCCGATTCCGGCAATTGCTTCGTCTTTATAATATTTTGCAGCCAGCAGAATGTCGGGAATGTATGCATTATTAATAAAATCCGTTATTTTACGTGTTCTGAAAAGTATATCATCCATTCTTTGCGGGTTTAATAAATCGGCTACAACAGAAATGCCTCCGACTATTATAGTTTGAGAATGAGGGTCTTTTGATCCTAAAATAGCAATTATCTGAGCAGGAATTCTTAAAACATCAAGATTATCTAGATAATGCGATGCTATTAAAAGATTTCCTTCAGGCGGTAATTTATATGCCGGATTTCCCCAGTATCCATTGGCAAAAGGTCCGAGTTGACCTGATGCAACAAACGATTTTAAACGTTTTTTAACATCTTCGAATCTTGCCAGACTTGCATTATAAGGATTATTTGTGTAAGTATAGGCAAGGTCCATTGCTTTTTTAGGTTCGGCATCAAGGGCGGAAACAATATCAACCCAGTCAAAACCGGCTAATTGATAAAAATGAATCATATGGTCCTGAACAAATTGAGCGCCTTTTAAAATATTTCTAGCCAATCTTGCATTTTTTGGAGGATGAATGCCGAGAGCATTTTCTATAGCCCATGTTGCAGTTTCATAATGTGTATATGTGCAGACGCCGCATATGCGCTGGGCAAATAAACCTGCATCTTCAGGAGCTCTTCCTTGAAGTATCAGTTCTATTCCTCTGAATAAAGTTGCGGAAGAATACGCATCGCTAATTATATCTCCGTTCATTTCTACTTCAATTCTTAAATGTCCTTCAATTCTTGTAATAGGGTCTACTATTATTCTCTTAGACATATTTTGTTCCTCTTAATTAATTTATTATTAATTGTCTTGTTCTTTAGCTTTTATCTTTTATATCTGTATTTATTATTATTAGTGCTTTTATTGTTGTTTTTATTATTTATTTATTATCGCCGCTATTTAATTTATCGTCTTTATCTTTCTCTTTCTCTTTATCCTTATCCTTATCTTTATCTTTGTTGTTTTTCCTTTTTTTAACCCCTGTGTATATTGCGTGAGCAGCCACTCCTACGCCAGCAGCTCCAAATAGCGCGACGCCAAATTCATCGGCGGTAGCTTCAACTGCAGGCATGAAAATTTTTGCATCGGCATTAGGCTTTTCAAAAGGCGTCATTCTGTCCCAAAAAGCAGGTTCTGAACATCCGATGCAGCCATGTCCCGCTCTCATCGGAAAACTCATATCTTGATTATATTGAGCAACGGTGCAGTTATTCCATGTAAAAGGGCCTTTGCATCCCATCATATATAAGCAATATTGTTTTTTTGCCCCGTCATCCCCCCAGTGTTTCACATATTCCCCAGCTTCAAAATGGCCCCTTCTATAACAATTGTCGTGTAATCTTCCTGAATATGCCCAAAGCGGTCTTCCTAAGCTGTCAAGCATCGGAGATTTACCGACTAATAAATATTCAACTAATGTTCCGACTAAATTAACAGGATTAGCAGGGCATGCGGGTATATTTATTACTTGTCTGTCGGTAACCGAACTTAAGCCGACTGAGCCTGTGGGATTTGGATGTGCAGCGGGAATACCTCCGTAAGAAGCGCAGTTTCCAACGGCAATAATAACGCCTGCATTTTTTGCTGTTGCTTTAGTAATTTCAAGACCTGTTTTGCCTTTAGCGCCTATTGTAAGAAATTTGCCGTTCATAGCCGTGGGAATAGCGCCTTCAACAACTAAAATATATTTACCTTTATATTTTTTGATGGTTCCATCTCTTCTTGCTTCAGCCTGATAGCCGGCAGGCACCATTATAGATTCCATATAGTCGACGCTGACATAATTTAATATAATTTCTGCAGGAGTGGGGTGAGCCGTTCTTAAAAAAGCTTCAGTATTTCCCATACAATCGCTCATATCAAGCCATATAAATGGCGTTCTCGTTAAAATATTCGCAGCTCTGGCAACCCTTGGCGCAAAAATGGTAGGGAGCATCAGCGCCGAAGTAAGGAGAGCTGTCCACTGAATGAATTCCCTTCGTGAGACGCTGCTTGCAGAAAAAACCTTGTTGAAATTTTCATCTATATCTTTTTGACCATTGAAATATTCTTTTTCAAGATTAGTAAGGTGGGAATCTATTATATTTAGAACTTCATCAGGGTCATCCGCAATATTTCTCAGGGGGTCCCATTTAAAAGTTGTATCGTCTATTCTATTATTATGTTCATCAGAACAAAAAGAATCGTCGTCGTTGTTTTTTATTTCTTTTTCTTTAGCACTCTTATCCTTTTCATTACTCTTTCTCATAACCAATTCCTCCTAAATTAGATATAATTGCAACGTTTCAATCACTGATAGCAATAATTAATAAGCAATTAATGATAATAGAAATATTTCATTATAGTTTTTATTTATCAATATTATATTATTATATTGTATTATAAGAATTATAGAACTATTAAGAATTATATAGTTATTAAGGTTATTAAGAATTATAGAACTATTAAGAATCATATAGTTATTAAGGTTATTAAGAATTATAGAACTATTAAGAATCATATGGTTAGTAAAAATTATATAACTATATTTATAAAAGTCAAATATAATAATTTTTTGAAATTTTTAAAAAATGCACTTCTATTTATATAAAAAAATAGTATATTATAATTATAAAATTTGGCGTAATATAATTTTTCTTAAAATTTTGATAAAAAAAACGATTTTAATTATTTTTTATATTATTTTTTATATTATTTTTATATTTTTTAATTTATTTTAATTTTTTATTATTAATAATATAATCTATATGCATGAACTTTCAATAGCATTAGAAGTGCTTGAAATGCTTGAAAAAAATAATTATTTAGAAGATGTTGAGATAGTTAATACGATTAAGTTAACGATTGGTAATTATTCAGGGATAGATAAAAATTACCTGGAATTTGCTTTTCAAAATTTAGGCGACGATAGATTTTCGACAGTTATTTTGGATTGCATTTATAACGACACTGACGATATTAAAGTCAATGAAATTATAGCAGATTGAATTAATTTGATAAGTTGAATAATTTTTTACAATAACTAAGACTAATTAAAATTAAATTATATTATATATTTCAACATGATAAATTAACTTAAATAAATATAAATTAAATATAGCTATAAAATAAATAAATATACATCAATAATTATAAGTTAAATACAAAATATAATATAATCTAAATAAATATAATCTAAATAAATATAATCTAAATAAATATAAATTAAATATAGCTATAAAATAAATAAATATACATCAATAATTATAAGTTAAATACAAAATATAATATAATCTAAATAAATATAATATATATTAAAGATTAAAGATAACCGAAGATTATATAACAGAATATAATTAATAAAATTAAAAATAATAATATTACTGGAGATTAAAAAATTGTATCCCGAACATAAAAAAATTTCCATTCAAAAAAATGCATTAGAAGCTAACGAAAATATTGCAAAATCTAACAAATCAAAATTTGAAACAAGTAAAATATTTGTTGTAAATCTATTAAGTTCTCCAGGTTCAGGTAAGACATCTATGATAGAACGCATTGTGCCATTTTTAAAAGATTCAGATATTAAAGCCTGTGTTATAGAAGGTGACGTTGAAACAGATTTGGACAAAAAAAGGATAGATGAATTAAATATTCCTTCTTATCAAATTATTACAAAAGGAACATGTCATCTTGATGCCAAAATGATAGACAAAGCTCTTGTAAGTTCAAATTTTGATTTAATTAATTCAGATATTTTGTTTATAGAAAATGTTGGCAATTTGGTATGCCCGACTTCTTTCAATCTCGGCGAAGATTTTAAAATTGTAGTTTTGTCAATTACTGAAGGGGATGACAAACCATTAAAATATCCTGCAGCTTTTTATAAATCTGATATTATGATTATTAACAAAATTGATTTATTAAATGTGCTTGATTCCAATATAGAAAAAATTAAAGAAAATGCATTGTCAATAAATAATAAATTGAAAATATTTGAAATTTCATGTAAAACAAATAAGGGTATTAAAGAATTAGTCGATTATTTTATGGCTCAGATTATCAATAAACGTGAAAATAACAAAACAAAAATTATCTGAAAAATATAAATGTATATAAACTAATAATTAAAGAAATAAATATATATAATCTAATAATTAAATAAATATATAAATATATATAAACTTATATGTAAATAAATATATATATAAAAATATATATAAGCTAATAATTAAATTACTGAATATATGTTGTTGGGAGC
>JAJZVN010000127.1 GCA_021845685.1 bacterium | reverse complement strand
AACAGGTAAATCATTATGGAAAGCATTAGAAGAAAGCAAATATATTTCAAAACAGGAACTAAGCATTTCGGACGACCAGCCTTATTTTATTAATTTTAAAAAATTTATAGATTATATCAGCACTATAATTACTAGCGCTGGTCCCAACAGAGAATATTACAAAATTATTAAAACGATAAGCGATTTAATACCCGATGATGAAAATAAAACCGACGAAGTCGCTTCAAACGGCAATAACGAAGAACCTCAAGAAAACAAAGCCGACGAAATTAGAAGACCGCATGTAAGAAGTAATAATAATTTCGAAACGTCAGGCGATCAAAAAGGAAAAACAGAATATAAAAATTTAAAAGAAAAACTTAGAGCAAGCATGGCAAATTCAACTCCTAACGCGACAAAACCACCAAATATTTCAATATTAGACGAACAAAAAGTCGGCAACTTGCGAGGTTCCGGCTTTTTAATCAACAGCAAAAGTTTAGGCAAAGAAACTTATGGAAGCATAATACTTACGCTATCCCCTTTTGTTTCGGATTATTCTTACTCTGATTTAAATAAAAAAATTTGGCTTGATCCTTTCAATGAATATAATGAAGATAAGAATAACAAAAAATATTTAAACTTAGAAGAAGCCATATTAAATCACAAAATAATTATTTTTTCTCCTACGCTTAAAATTTCCAAAATAGAAGGAATGTTAGGCACGATTTTAAAAACTAAATTTTTTAAGTTTATGCTTTCAACCTACGAAGCCGGCAAAAGAAATTTTCCCGCTTTCTATATTAGCGACGAATTTCATAAGTACATAACCGGAGATACTATTACCGGCGAACAAAATTTTCTCGATATCTGCAGGGCTTATAAAATCTCATGTATTCTTGCGACTCAATCATATCAGTCTCTTTTGAATGCGGTCTCTAATCAGCTCGTTAATTACGGCAATGCTGAAAACGTTGTAGATATAATAACGATAAATTGCGCCAACAGGTTTTTCTTTAGAAGTCAGGACCCAAAACTAAAAAACTTAATCAGATCTATCGTTCCCGAAAAACCTGGATACCCGCACGTAATAGACGTAAGACCATTAGCCAGCTTAGAAGTCGGTCAATGCTACTATACGCTTGCAAACGGAAAATGGGGCATTAAAAAAATAAATCTATTGCAAAATTAATTAATCTATTTTAATATTAATTTAAAAGAGTTAAATGGAGAAAATTATGGAAATAAAAATATTAAAAGGCGCCGAAGAGATAGGCGGCAACTGCATACAAATTTCTTTAGGCGACCAAAGTATTTTTTTAGACGCCGGCATTCCATTATCGGAAATAGAAAACTCAAATCCCGAACTAATTGATTTTGAATCCATCAAAAAGGACACTAATATATTGGCAATATTTTTAAGCCATGCCCACGCCGACCATTACGGAAGTTTAAAAAACGTTTCAAATATTCCTATATATATGGGAGAACCGTCTTTAAATATATTAAAAACGGTTCAATTATTTTACGATAAAGGCATTAATTTAGAAAATGTTAAAACCTTTAAAGACAAAGAGGAAATTAAATGCGGTCCATTTACCGTTATACCTTATCTTATTGACCATTCCGTCTATGACGCCCATGCCTTTTACATAACCGACGGCAATAAATCTATTTTTTATACCGCAGACATAAGATTTACCGGAAGAAAACGATATATGACCAAAAATCTATACAAGGAACTTCCAAAAATAGATGTCCTTTTAGCGGAAGGCACTAATATAGCGTCTTCAGACGACAAACGTATGAATGAAGAAGATTTAATTCCCGAAATGGTCGATTTTATAAAAGGCACTGAAGGCTTATCATTAATTGCGTTTTCAAGTATTAACATAGACAGATTAGTAACTGCTTACAAAGCAGCCCTGAAAGCAGGCAGAGAAATTTTAACGGATCTTTATACTTTAGAAATATTACGCAATATAAATAATGAAAACATACCAAACGGAACTTGGGACAAGGTGCATCTTTTTTTAAATTATTCTCAAAAGAGTAAAGTTAAAAAAGATAAATTATTTGATATTTTAGAACCGTATAGAAAACATAGAATCTATCATGATGACGTAAAAGGCAATCCCCAAAAATATGTTTTATTTTATAAAGGTTCTTATCAAAGTATTCTTGAAGAAAATCATCTTTTTGATAAATCTTCTTTAATATATTCAATGTGGAGAGGCTATTTTGAAAAAGACAAAATTCAGAAATCCATTAAAACATATAATATTCCGTATAAGTTTATACACATATCTGGCCATACTTCAAAAAAAGATTTAGAAGAGTTTATTAACCATATAAATCCGGAGGTGATAATTCCAGTTCATACCGCAAATCCAGAAGAGTTTGAAAGCTTTGAAAAGGTTAAAATACTTAAAAACGGGGAGGTGATGGAGGTTTAATAGTTAAATTGTGAGATTTTTGTGTAAATCAAAATAAATTTTAATTAAATAACCAATATTGAGGAGGGATCTATAATGTCAAACATGGGAGTAATAATTGAAAAATTACAAGGTGATAAAAGAAGCATAGATGCTAAAAAAAGATGGATAGACACTAAAACTGGTTGGAATAACTACACTCATTCCAAAGAAAAAGAAGATTTAGAAAAAAAAATATCTCCTTTAGTTAAAATTAATAAAACTAGAGAAGAGAGAGGGCGCACAATAAACCTTAAGAAAAATACTGAAATTTCAATAGTTAAAAATTCCAACCTCCCAAAATTCAAATCTTTTGAAGAAAGCCTTGAACGTATTATTACATTTTTGAATCTTAAAATTTTTAATCAATTATGCATAGGGTCAAACAACAAAGAATCTATAGATTTAATATATTCAAATAATGAGCATAATGAGGAAGATAATAAATATTTAATTGAACTCAAAACAACTGCTAATACACCTTTATATGCTTTCATAGAGCTTATAAAAGATTATTGCTTATTAAAAAAATTAGATAAATCTGATAGGGGGAAAATTGAAAAATTAATTTTACTTGCACCCAAATCGTATTTTGAAAAATTTAAAGAACAAAATTCTATTATAGAATTCTTTAAAACCATAGAAGAATTTAACAAAAATTCCGAAAGTAAATTTTCAATTATGTATTTTGATGGTGTAAATGAAGAAACTTTTGAACCACTCATTTCGTATATAAATAATACTAATACGCGTAAAATACAATGGGAAAGCTCTAATTCTGTACGCTATAACTATGTAAAACATATTGAACTATCTGAAATATCTGAAAAAGACTTTAATTTGAAGAATCTTCCCAAGAATCTTCTCTTTGAAAATTGGGAAGAACTAAATATAGAAAAATGGATGAAATTATAGGAAAGTGGAGGTAAATAAATGGTATCTGATTTATTTATTCCCTTACTCCCAACTGGATTTGCAGTGGGGAGTAAGGGAAATATAAGAATAAAGACGTCTGATTTATTACCCCCACCCCTACCTTGACTTATCTGTGTAGTAGGAAGTAGTAGTGGGGGGGTGGGTAATACATAGTCAAACATAGATAAATTCCACATTTTAAAAGGAGGCATTAAAATGGGTAGGCCTGTAGACACATTAGCCAGTTTTCTTATAGGTATGTGGGTTACAAAATACGTATTAAAAATTGGCTTTATTCTAGGATTAATAATGTTTGCAATTTTTTTACTGTGGTTCTTATACATGCTATTTTTAATAATTTGGCCTTATCTTCTTGGCTTGGCTGTAATAGCAGGTATAATTTTTTATCTTCTAAAGCGTCGTAGTGTCGAAAAAAGTATACAAAAAAATATCTGATTTATTTATTCCCTCACTCCCCAGCTGCAAATGCAGGTGGGGAGTGAGGGAAATATAAAAATTGTGCACACTGTTTTTAATGTTTTGTTTCAATTTTTAAAACTTCATATGTGCTTATAGCCTAAATAATTTAGCGGTTTAATAATTTATTGGCATTAGGTTTCCTTTAAAAATTTTTAAAGTGCTTTATTTTAATATTTATGTTATATTTAAATAAAAGTTGGGATTACAGATTTATTTATTACTATGCCTATAGAACTCAATTTTAAATTGGCATAGATAGAAATAAAGCATAGTCTAAATTATAAAAGAATTTCAAT
>JAJZVN010000126.1 GCA_021845685.1 bacterium | reverse complement strand
TAACATCATTATTGCTTTCTTGCGGTTATTTGATCCTTTCTTTTTATTAGAAAGCCGTCTTTGCTTCTTAATAAGGCGTTCTTCGAATTTACGTAAATACTTAGGATTATCTATAACCTTACCGTCGCCTCCGAAACAGGTATTAGAAATTATTGTTTTGAACGTAGAATATTTTTGTCCATGTAAGTAAGCCATTTCATTCATAAACATAAATACTCTTAAACCGTCTATATCGAAACCTACATGAGATTTATAAGAAATATTTTTTTTATCATCGGTATATGTTATATATTCTTTGCATGGTTTATCAAGTAAAAAAAAAGGTAACATTAAGAATTCCTGTCGGATTCTATTGATAAATCTTTTTTCTGGTAAAATTTCGGTTTTGACAGGTTGTGATATCGGAATTGTTTCTGATTTAGAAGGATAATTACAGTTAGTGGTCTGTTCGCTTATACTCATACTTTTAACTCTATATTAATTGACATACTCCCCATGCCTAAAGGCAGGGGATTCTGGTATCAACGGCAGAAATCTTTTTGTTTTGTATAAATTTATAGGTTTTAATCATTATATTCCCCATATGTAAGTTTTATTATAAACCTGATATAATTAAAACATTACGTTTTATATTTGTCAAGATTATAAACTACCTTGTCCTAACATTAAAAAAGCTCATGCGAATGATTTGCTCCATTAGATAAAAAGTAGAGCCAAAAAACATTACAAGAACAAGCAGTAAGCCGAAACCTACTAATATTGCTTTCAAACTTAATGACACATCTGCACTTAATGACACATCTGCTAATATTAAAAAAATTTCAATGGCAACTAAAGCAATAAGCGGTATAATAATTATTAATATAAACAACATATACGTCCTCCTTATTAAAATCCTGTATTCATTAAATTCCGAATATCCGATAAAATTTTCCTCAAGTCGGCATTATAAAATCCGGATGTTGAACCGGCGTTAATCTCTATTATCGCAGGCAAATTATTTATGCCGTTAATTCCGTTAATTATATCTACCGTATAAACAAAATCCGGCTGCCATTCAGTATTTGCAACCTTTTCAGCTAATTCCATTACAGTAACCGGCGGCTCCGACAAAGGAATCTTTTTTTTCCATGAATAAGGTGAGTATCCCGATATTTTTCTATCAATTATCCATAATCTCCATTCAATATTCGATATTTTTTTAGGTGTAGCAATCATACACATTGTTTCGGGAGCGTTTATCATATAAAAAGCGATATCTGGATGCGATAATATATCATCTGGCGTATGCGCAACAAACCCTGTAAATAATTTGTCTCCGCTATCAGACCTTATAAAAATCGGAAATTTGTCTAAATCAAGATGAATTACTAAACTTAACGGTAAAAAATAACAATCGTTATTAAGAACTTCAAGTTCTTGCAAATAAGAAATCCAAGTCGAAACTTTATAATTTTGTTTATCATAACAAATATTGATTCCTGTATCTGTCTTTGTAAGCCTGTTTGCGTCTTGGATTGTAGTTATCGCAAAAGTTGGTTTGGTTTTATCAAAATCGTTTGGTAATGGAGTAAATTCAATATTTTGTTGTTCTATTATTTGAATTTTATCGCCTTTTGCAATTAAAATATTACAAGCTTCTTTCAGTCTATTTTGAAATATTGTTTTATGTATTCGCCAAAACATTTACACTCCTTCAGATTTCCCATTTTATTTTTTCTCTTTGATATATATCTTGACTTTTACGCGGTCTGCTTGGACAACTCCACTCCCCAGCCCTTACAAAACCTACTTGTCTTGCACCTAAAGCCCGCAACGAAGCTCCGCTTTCGTCGGTCAAGGTATATGTTATAATTCTTTTGTATCCCATTAACTTAGCGATTTTAACAAGCCTTGCGTATATCATAGAACAAGCGTTTTTATATCCTTCTAATACACAAACTCTTGTTATTTCAAGAGTTTTTCCGTCGTCAAGCATACGGGCAACTGGTTTTATACGGTATTTTTTAAACATTTTATCCTCCCATTAATCATCGGAAGTTTAACCTTCCCACTTCCAAAGGCACCTTTAAATTTTAAATAATTAACCACCACCATAAACATATACAATTTCATTATCTTGCATTTCTCTTATACCATTTGTAACATCTTCATATGTATCGTCAAATTTTTCTTTTAATAATTTTTTAGCACTTTCGATATTTTTTGCTTTTACAACTATTAATCCAGAAGTATAATCACGTAATACATTTTCTACAACGAAGGTTTTCATTTTTTAATTCTCTCCATATATGTTTTGAAAATATATAAGTAAGGGTCGGATAAAATAAGTCTACAATATAAACTTATATAAAGTAATATAATTTTTTATATTGAAAACTTTAAAGACTGCATTGACTTTATCTTTAACATCATCTAGCAGCAATCGATATCTCAATTTCGATTCTTTAATTTTTGTGTAGAACTGTTTCCAGTCTTCTCCAAAGTCTAAATCATTTAAGCGTTCCTTCCATAGGTTTCTTAACTGATTTGTATCAAATTTTGGATACATAACTGAACTACTGTTGTTTTTATCATAATTTATTAATTCGTATCCTCTTCTGTTAAGTTCTATAGCAGCTGCAATAGAATCCACTTCTGATGGATACATCATACAACCAATAAATGAGCTATATTGAGGATATACTTCTACGAATTTGATTTCGTTTAAATTACATCTTTTTTCTAGATTTGAAATCAAAACATTTCTTAACCAATGATTGTTGATTAATTTGTTGAATCTAGTTCCTTGCTGATAATTTTGATTGCCTATTTCTAGTTTCTCTAGAACGAATGATTCACATTGATAATGATTTGCGGTATTTATCAATCTTTTAGAAATTTCAAAAACTAAATTTCTTCTGATATTATTTAATTTAACTTTTCTATCATCAGAAGAATCTGATTTAATCGAATTGAATTTATCATTTAAAGGTTTTAAAGAAATAATTTCTTTGTGTAATATTTTATTAGAATCATAATCTTTAACTACAAATCCAATGTAATTAGGATTCATATCAATAGATGCAATTCTGTTTTTGATTTTAATAGATTTATTTTTAAATTCTAGTTTCTTTTCATCAAAAGATAAATAAATATATTTATCATCTAGTTGAACTGATATAGTCACTTGCTCTTGCTCAGCTAATTGTTGTAACTGATATAGTTCAGTTTTGTAATTCTTTTTTAATTTAGGCAACTGCAATTTAATCTTTGTATTTCTATTAGGTTTGAAAACAATCGAATTATCTTCGATCATATTGAAATTAAATAATCTATTGCCTTTCTGAATAGATTCACCTATAGAAGTTATTGCAAGTAATCTATTTTGTTTATATTCATCTTTAGATATTTTGTTTTTAATTCTATTAATGAAATTATATTTACCACCAAAGATAACTTTAGAATCTTTGTTTCTGATATAAATTTCATCTGCTTTCTTAATTGCAGATTGAATTAGCCAACTATTTAACAAATCAATGTTATTTAAATTTTTACAAAGTAATCTAATTTCTTTTTCTGATTTGGCTTCAAGAAATCTGTTGTAAGCATATCTAATAATGATAGATTGCTGTTGTTTATATTTCTTGACAATAGAAGAATCTGATATAGATGCTTGATATGGTAATTTGATTGTTTTCATTAGTTTTATTATTCTGAATAAATTTTAATATGATTAAAAAATAATATATTATTTTTGAAAGATACAAGCAAAGATAAATTTGTTAATATTGGACATGATTATCGGTACAACACCGACTTATTTTAGTAACCAAATACTATTCGACCCTTACTTATATAAAATTCACAATAGATAAAAATTTGTTATTGGAATTTTTTGCTCTACCGATTAAGCTACCTATTAGGAATAGATTTCTCTATTAATAATAGAGGAGGACTCGAACCCACCATCTTCTCATTAACATTGATAATCCAATATCGTTCGACCCATTGTTTTTAAAACTGGTGGGCATAAGGGCGGGAGTTGAACCCGCTTTCAACCGGTGGACGTCCGACACTTTACACATATGCCCATAAAACTTCGTTATCTTCTATTTTATTTAAACCATTTTTATTTTTAAAGATATAAGTAAGGATAAATTTGCTAGTATCGA
>JAJZVN010000001.1:164572-228198 GCA_021845685.1 bacterium | reverse complement strand
ATTCTGGTAAAATTTAATATTAAAATTTTTTGCATTATATTTATTTATGAATTAAATAATTATTTTACAATAAATTAATTAATAGATTTATAAAGTAGAGTAAAAAATAATAAAAAATTTTAATTTTTTAATCTTAAATCTTAAATCTTAAATTATTAAATCTTAAATTATTAAATCTTAAATTATTAAATCTTAAATTATTAAATCTTAAATTATTAAATCTTAAATTATTAATATTATAAATCAGCTATTATCAGATTTAAATTTTATTTGTTGAAGCATTAATATCATAGCTTCCGTTTTGGACAGCCTGCCGCTGCCGCACTTTATATAACTAACAATATCATCCAATGTTATTGCGTCGTTATTTATTAAGCCGTTGTTTGCCATTTCCGATATTATATAATATAATTCAGAATTCTCCTTCACGGAATTTAGAACATTATTAACATTTTCCTTTCTATTAACAAATTTTGACTTATAAAAATCATATGAATTGCTTAAAATAATATTCATCATTTTAGATATTCTTTTTTCATAAGTATGAAATTTTCTGACTGTTTCATAACCATGAGACGCTATTTCTAATCTTTCGTTTTCATTTTCATCTTTAAGATAATAATTAATTTTTTCTCTTAAATCAGGAATGCTCTCGAAAATTATAAAATCCTTTCCTGATTCAAATTCACCGTTCATATATTTTCTATGGTCAACAATCTGGAAACCTCCGCATCCTAATATTTCATAAACTCTCGGATTTAAAAAATCTCCGTCGGGGTTAATATCCCAATGGTATGCGGATGAATGAAGATTGACATTTATTTTTGAGTAGTTATAAATCTTAACAGCTTCTTCTTCGGTAAAACCTTTATTTTGATTTTGAATATATTTTGAAATCGGGGAATTCATATCCCATTCTCTTCCCCAAATTTTAAAATTGTAATCGGTTAATTTTAAAAATGCGTTTCTTCTGTTGTAATAGCCTGCTCCTGCAAAGCTAACATCGCTTCCGTAGTAATCTTTATCTTTTTCATTTATTTCTGAAACATTAAATTTTCTATGGACAGCCGGTAAGCATGCGAGAGGTATATAATAAAAATTATCGCAATTAATTGCCTTTAATTCTTTAAAAAAATCATCTTTTTGTATAATAAAAAAATAATCGGTATAAAGAGCTATCTCTTTCCAGTATGTCATCAATCTAAAATCTTCAACAAACCAGTAGGCTGTTTTTATATTCATCTCTCTTATCTTATTAAGGATTATAATATCAACAGGCGATTGCGCCATAAAAAATACTAGATCGGGTGGGTCATCCTGTAATTTTGCGATGATAGATTCGCCGAGCACATTGACAAAATGGTCTCTTATTAATTTAAGATGTTCTTTATTTGAAGTAAACCGGTCAAAACTATTATACGCATCAAAGAAATTAGAAAAATCAAGTATATTTACTTTATATCCCAATTCAAAAAAAGCCTTAAACGTATAATTTCCGATAGTTGAAGAACCGCCGTATATCGGCTGAACTATGGTAATCTTAAAATCGGAAGTATTAAAAAGCTGTTTTATATTATATATTTTAAAAATAAAATTATATAATTCAGGAAAGGCTTTTTGATATCCCGTAAGAGAAAAAAAGCCCGTATTTAATGACGATATATTTGCTTTCTCTTCTATATCTTCTTCATTTATATTATAACCGAAAACAAAAATTTTAATATAATCCAGTATGTCCGACAAGTCGCAATTATTTAAAATAGCATTTAAAGATTCAATGGAAGGTTCTATAATGTAAATTTGTTTTTTATCAAATTCTTTAATTTTATTTATTATAGTTTTATTTATTATAGTTTTATTTATTATATTGTTTACATTAATATTGTCGACATCATTATTTAAATTGTTATTTAAATTGTTATTTAATGTATTTGACCCGTTAGTATTATCTTTATCTGCACTGTCGCCGTAATTAAAATTATTTATTGTCTTTATCATTTCTCTTACATGATATCCGCACCCCAAACCAAAAATAAGAAAACTTTCAGGTTTAAAAACCAGAGCAGAGAGATAAGAACTTATTATTTTTTTTGATTCATTTATAGGGTCATATGTGGAATGAATAGTGATATTATTTATTTTTATACTTTTAAGACTATCTTTTTTTGTATCTAATACGCTTACATTTATATTATCATTAATATTATTCAGGTCGTTTGTATCATCTTTTGCGTTTTTATAAATATTATAATTTTTTAAAAAGTTTAAATTGCCGTTATTATTATGTTTATGCTTTAATTTATTTTTAATTTTTTTTTCATCTTGAAAATCAATTAAAATATCAAATAACTCTTCGTCAATTTTTTTGATAATTTTAAGATTCTTTTCTAAATAATTCATTATAATTTTCCTTACCAAATAATTTTAATGAAATAATAACTTTATATGTAATTATATGTTATTTGAAATAATAACTTTATATGTAATTATATGTTATTTAAAATAATAATTTTATATGTAATTATATGTTATTTAAAATAATAATTTTATATGTAATTATATGTTATTTAAAATAATGACTTTATATGTAATTATAGGTGTCATTCCTGCGAAAGCAGGAATCCAGAATAAATTTTCTATCTACAATTTTAAGACAAGAATAATTTTTTAATTAATTTTTAGTATGTTGTAATCCTAAACTAAATTATCCAAAATTATAAGACCGAAATCAATAATATAAATTATATCGTCAAAAATATATTTAAAATTGCTATTGTCATTGCTATTGTCATTATGCGATTTATTCTTTAAAATATATTCAAATTCATAAATAAAATAATCAAATATTACCGAATATTCAAAATAATTTTCTTTAAAATTCATTAAAAAATTCTTAAAATTTTCCAGATCATATTGCTTTGTTTTTTCATCTTCTATGTCATTAACTTTTTGGGCATTTTTAAAAATATCTTTAATATAATTAAAGTCTTTTTCTATTTTATTATTTATGCAATGACGGTCATTGTTATAATCTTTGTTTTTATCTTTATTTTTTTTATAATTATTCGAATAATTTTCTTTTTCTTTTTTTATTGATTTTATTAAATATTTTTTTTTGATATTTTTCACAGCATTTTCATAAGATATTTTATTATTTATATCAAAAACAAATAAATTTATCCAAGAATATTTTAGAATTTCTGCTATTAAATCATTTTTTTCAGGCTTTAGCTTAAAAAAGCCTGCGTATGAAATAGAAAAAGATGTATCGCATTTATACACATTAAATTTTTTTTTATTTAATGCTTCTTTAATTAACCTTTTACATTTAGAATAGGAATTATAGTTAATTTTATCTTCGCCGCCGTTATCATTATTATAGTTATTATAGTTATTGTTATTATCGTTATTATTATTATTTAAAACATATTTACTAATATCGGATTTATATTTTTCGTATAATTTTATTTTTATTAAATTAAAAATATCGCCTGCTTTTATATTATTTTTACATGCATAATTCTTATCGCATTTAGCATGTTCTATACAAGGATAGCAATATTCTATCGGGCTTATTGCGAAAGCTCCGTTAAAATAAGGTCCCGTTTCATATATATTCGCATTGCCTAAAAAAATTGAAATAGAATCAAGTTCTAATGCGTTTGCTATTTGAAGAAGTCCTGTGTCTGGAGATATAATCAAATCCCCTGTTTGCATTATATCAATTAATTCATTTAAATCTGTCCTGCCTGTTAGGTCAATTATATTATTTGCGTTATTTGCGTTTAATTTACCGACATTTACATTATTATTTTTATTGTCTTTGTTGTCCTGATTGTCTTTGTTATCTTGATTAGCTTGATTATCTTGATTTAATTTAAAGCTATTTTTGATTTTATATGCAATTTCGGTTTCTTTTTGCGTTCCGAGAAGTATAATTTCGAATTTAAAAATTTGGGCAATAAGCCCTGCAAGTATTATATATTCTTCAACAGGCCAATCTCTTTTTGGATTACTGGAGGCGGGAGCAAACAAAAATCTTAATTTATCGGATTTTATTTTTTGAGATTTTTTAGATTTTTTATTTTTATTTGAATTTAAATCAGGTAATAATTTTTTTAATTTTAAGGAATTAAAACTGCAATTTTTAGAATAGTACTTTCCTGAGCCTATCAAGGAAAATATATCTACGATATTAATTCTATTTTGGTTTCTATATCTAACAGTATTATAAAAATAATTAGCAGCTTTGCTGCGACAAATAATTTCTTTTTTTTTATAGCTTTTTCCGCAGCTTATAAACCCATATTTATGCTCAGCTTCTATCGTATTTAAAATTAAAGAATTGATAATGTCAAAATTTAAATTTATAGCTTCATAAAAATATATTTCATCAATTTTTAAATTATTGTTTATTTTTTTAACGCCAAAAAAGATATCGTTATTTTCGCTATATCTGCAATATTTATGGGCACGCTTATCGTTAGCACCGCCGATATTGAAATTATTATTGACTTTATTATCATTATCATTATCATGATTATCATAATTTAATCGAAACAACGCAATATTATCTATTTCATTGATTGCAATATAATTATTATAATAATATTTATAAAACTCTTTTTTTCCTATTAATTTTATATTTTGATTAAAATTATTCTGTATATTTTTAAAATTGTCATCAACTACTATCAATATATTGCACTGATAATTAAATTTTTCAAGCAGGTTATCAATTAACGGTTTAGTTTGAAATAAATCCCCTATTCTTCTTGTTTGCAATAAAATTATATTTTTAAGCAGAGACTTTTTAAACAGAGACATGGACAAATGATTCCGATGACATTATGGCAGCATTGCTGTTGTCTAAATTTATACCCTGTCTATCCTGCGCTTTTTTCTTATTTTCAATTTCTATAATCTTTACCCAGCCGTTATATAGATTTTCTAAAATTGAAACTGCTTCATCCATTTTATAAACATCTTTTTTTAAATTAGCCGTAGTCAAATGCATAGATATAAATATATATAATTTATCTAAATTTTTTGCCGTTTCTCCGCCTTTTTCAATATCTATTCTTGAACGTAATTCATTAATTATCGCAACAGCGTTGGAAATATTAATTGATTTTCCTGCGAAATCGTTTACGGACAATCTTTCCTTTGCTAATTTAATAAAATTTATTGTCCCTTCATAAGCCATTAAAATGAGTTTTCCCTGATCGGCGGTATTAACATTCATTTCATCATAAGAAGTTAATTTCTTTTCCATTATTTCTTGCTCCATGTTTTAAGTATATTTTAATATTATTTAATAATATAAATAATATTTATTATTATATAAATTTTTTAATATTTAGTTTTATTAACTTGACTTAACTTAATAAAACTGAGTAATTATAAAATTTAACTAATATAATAAGCATAATAAGTTAATTTTTATTGAAATTAATCAGTTAGCACTTTCTCGTTTAATTTGTTAATATTATTTTTCTATTTTTTAATTCTAATTAAATTAAAACTTTAAGGCAGCTGGTTGATCTCATTTGTCAAAGAGTTACTTGTTGATTGCATTTGTCCTATATATGATTCAAGCTGAGAAAATTCTTTGGCATACATCCCCATTTGTTCCTGGACATTCGCCTGCTGAAGCGAAATTTGATTACTCAGATTAGTTATTTCGCTGTTAATACTGTTTGTTTTGTCTAAAATAATGCCGTTTGCGGGGTTAGTATAGGTATTAAGAAAATTTATCATACCTCCTGAACCTGCAACTCCGTTTGCCGTCGGAGAACCGTCAAACAATGAACTAAAATATTGCTGCGCCTGAGACGGATTAGATGTGAGAATTGAATCAAGTGTTGAGGAATTAAAACTTAATTTTCCGCTTCCTGAAGTATCCTGAGTTAAACCGTAAGTTGACGCAAGTCCGTTATTTCCAGTCAATCCCGGAGCTTCTTGAGCTATAAAAGACATTAAAGAACTTTTTAGATTTTGAAGAGTGGCGCTTCCGCCAAGCGGTCCCGATGATTTATTTGTAGTGTTATACTGCAGCTGAGAATTAATATCGGTTATAAGCTGATTATAACTTGAAACAAAACTGCTTACGGCAGAATTTATAGAACTGTTGTTTAAAGCAACCGTAACGGTATCTGAGCCGGTCGACGCAAGGCTTAATGTAACGCCGGGTATAGCATTGCTAACCGTGTTTGTCTGGCTTTGAATATAGTCGTTGCCATAATTTATCACTGCATTTTGAGCCGCAGCCATTTGAGGATTAAACGCGTCTAATGCAAATTTGTCTCCTGCCGCTAAAGTAGTTCCGTTTGTAAGACTGAGTTCAATGCCGCTATTGGTAGAATTTGAAGAAGTAGCTCCGTCAATATAATATGAAGTCGTTCCTGTTTCAGTTGACGGAACCGTAAAATTACCTGATTGACCGGATGAATTTGTCCAATCTATCGTTATTGCATTAGTTCCGACAGTACCTCCGCTGGCTACGGAAAAATTATATGTTTGAGTTTGCGTCCCTGTATATGTCCCTGCCGATGCAGGCAAAGTATCTCCCGAACCAAGAGTGCCTGTCGCATATGTTGGGTTGATAGATGTTGAATTTAAATTTAAATTTACCGTGCCTGCCGATAAATTATTAGTTATAGAAATGGCACTATTAGTTCCTGTTGTGTTGCTTGTCAAAACCAATCTATACGGACTATTTGCGCTGCCATCGTTAATTATAGCAGCGCTCACGCCTGCATTAGAATTGTTAATAGTCTGGGCTAAATCGGACAATGTATATCCAGTCGTTGAATTTAAAGTCACATCAGTCGTCGTTCCGTTTACGGTTATATTAAATGTTCCCGTTCCTGAACCTGCTACGGTCGTTGAAGTAGAAGCAACTCCCTGAGAACCTATTTCGTTAGCCTGCGCAAGCTGATTTACGGTAAATGAGTATGTTCCCGGAAGAGCAGATGAAGAAGCAGTCGCCGTTGCAACGGAAGAATTGCTTGGAGTGGCTGTATATGATTGCATCAGACTTGGGCTTGCCAATGCCTGAGCTGCGCTGTTTAAATTAGTTAAATCCTTTCCGATTGTCTGCCAAGCAGATAACTGAATATTATAAACTCCCGATTCTGTCTGTAAAACGGTTATAGGCTCTGATAGATACTGCTGAAGCGCCGACAAAATCTGGCTATAATTTATTCCTGAAGCAGGTCCCGTCCCCATAGTTATAAGACCCTGATTGGGATATGACGATGTTTGCTGAAGACTTGATATTGACATAATATATAAACCTCTTTATTTATAATCAAATATTTATATCATAAGATTTTATTTGAATATTAATATTATAAAATATACTTTAATTTTCTATATTTATTATATTAGCTGTCAATAATATAATATAATATAATTAAACAATTAAATTTCTTTTTTATACAACATTCCTTTTTGATAATTTTTTATATATTTCAATACCTCGCTCGGAGGTATTGTTCCGGTTACTTTGCCTGTTTTTAAATCAACGATATTCAATACCGTTCCGTTATATGTGCCGTTCCATTTTAAAATATAAGCCGTAGTCAGCATAGGCGAAGGGTTTATATTTTTAGAAATTTGGGCATTTATTTTTTTTTCTCCATTCTGTAAATTTACCTGATTTTTGTTAATCGATTCTTTATTATTACGATTATTGTAACCGTTTCCTACACTATTTTGAATATTATTAACATTATTAATATTAGAGCTATTAGTATTTTTGGCAACCATGCTATTACCGTGTTGATTTACCGAATATAAAACTGAATTTATTTCTTGTCCGTTAATTGAAGTATTTATTGTATTCATGACAATAACACCTTGGTATATTTATCTTTAATTATCCTTAAAATTCAGAGACCGGAATATTTATTAAATAAATATTAATAAATAAATAAATTATATCCGGTCCCTGAAATAAACATCTTAAATATTTTACTTAAAATCTCTTTCCTGAATTATCTAAGTAATGTTAATAAACCCTGCGGTACTAAATTTGCCTGAGCAAGCATAGCTTCGCCGGATTGGGCAAGAGTAGACTGCAATGTATATGTTGCCATTTGCGATGCAAAATTGACATCCATAATCTGAGAATATGCAGCCTGAGTATTTTGTCCTTCGGTCTGCAGATTATTTAAAATCTGAGTAACTCTGTTTTCATAAGAACCTAACTGACCGCTCATTCCAGCAACCTGAACGTTTGCAGCCTGAACGGCACTAAGAGCCGTTAAAGCATCGCCTGTTGATAATAAGTCAACCGAAGTTTGAGTAGCACCTAAATTAGTAGTTCCTGCAGCATTAAAGGTGGTATATGTACCCAGGTTGCCTAAAGTTGAAACGCCGCCGCCCGTTCCTGCTGAATAATAATTTATACCTGAGAGCGAAATAAATTCTGTGGCGGTCATAACTGTGCTGCCTGAAGATAAAATGACAGTTCCCGCGTTCATACCCAATTGTGATGCCTGTGTACCGCTGATAGATACAGCTATTCGATTTGTAGCTGTGTTTGCGTTATAACCTATTTGAAAACTAAAAGTGCCTGCCGTCGCCGCTTCAATAGTGCCTCCAGCACTTGCAACCGTAACATACGCGCTTCCGCTTCCAGCATCTAGCAAATGAAGTCCGTTAAATTGGTTGGATTGCGATAGCTGTGTAATTTCAGAAGCTAACTGATTATATTCACTGTTAATAGCCTGTGCATCTTGACTGCTTGTAGTTCCGTTAGCAGCTTCCGTCGCTAATGTCTGCATTGTTCCAAGCATACCCTGAATAGTAGATAAACCGCCTGAAGCAATAGCAACTAAAGAATTAGCATTGTTGGCATTTCTTGTTGCCTGATTAATACCGAGATTTGTGGAATTTAACCCCTGAGCAATTTCATAACCTGCAGGATCAACACTGGCGCTGGTTATTCTTAAACCGCTTGAAAGTCTTTGAAGAGATTGACCTAAAGCATTTGAAGTGTTTTGAAGATTGTTTTCCGCAATTATTGCAGACTGATTTGAATTAATAAATAAACCGCCTGAGCTCATTTTTTTATCCTCCGTGATAAATTATCCGGCCTTCCTTAGCCGGTGTTTTATTTTTTAAAATACATTAATTTTTTTGATACATTTTTTTGCTAATTAATAATTTAAAACAACTGCTTTAAAAAAAATTACCGTAATTATTTTTTTATTACTTACCTCCTTTTTTAAATTTAAAAAAACTTATAACGCAAAATTAAATTATAATTAAATTAAATAGAATAAAAAATTAAGACAATAAAATATAAAATAATTTTAATTTCTTATTTCAATATTTATATTATCATCTCTTTACTTAAGTATCGTCATTAATGAAATAAAACTTTAATATTTTTATTTATATTTTTAAATTATTTTTCTATAAATTTTATGGAAGAAACAACCTTTATATCTTTTTGAGGGAAATTTTTATCGTTAGAAATTATTAAATCGCAATTTATTTTTTGTGCTATAACATATTGTATGGTATCTTCTAAATCTTTAAAAGTATTATTTATATCTGTTTCTATAAGATATACGGCTTTATTTAAGTCATTATTGTTAAATCCGACTATATTGCATATAACGGAAAGCTTTTTTATATATTCTATGACATCAGGAAACCTTTTTTTTAATACATAGTATATAGTCGTAATTATATCGGAACTTGTGTAAATGTTTATATTTTCTCTTATAGCATAATTCAATGCTTCATAACTCTGGACATGAAATTCCCTCTCGCCGTCAAAATTATCTATAAGCACGTTAGCATCTATAAAAATTTTACTCAAAGTTATCGCCTTTTAAATCTTTAAGTTTCTTTTCTCCAAAAACTCCGGTGGCAAATCCTTTCAATCCGATAAGAGCTTCAAGTTTTTTATTTTTTTTTATATCCTTTGCCTTTTCTTCTATAAGCATTTCTATAACTTTACTTTGAGACAGCATAGCTATAGAAGAAAGCATTTTTAAATCATTGTCTGTTTCAGGCGATAAAGTTATATTTTTCCTTACAGCTTTTTCTTTAATGTCTATCATAATGTATTTCCTCTATACATAATATTAAGTATGTATAAATATATCATACATTAAAAAATGCGTCAACATATTTTAGTTCTTTAGTGGAAAAAAGAAAAATTATCAAAACATATCGTTTAAAAATATTTTTATTTCTTCAGCAGCCCCCTCAAGAGAAATTCCGTCGGTATATATAGTTAAATCGGCTTTACAGTAAAACTGCTCTCTTTTTTTTAATAAATTTTCTATATCCGATATAGAAAAACCGGCTTGTCCTAAAACAGGTCTATGTCTTTCTTCTTTTATCCTTTCATATACCGTTTCAGGTCTTGCTTTTAAATAAACAACCGTGCCTTTATTTTTTAACAATTTAATATTATCATTATAACATGGCATTCCGCCGCCTGTAGCAATAACGGTATATTTATTATTCATATCGGTATTCTTATTTATAGTAATATTCAAAAAATTTTTAATGAATTCGGTTTCTAAATTTCTAAAATAATTTTCGCCTTTCAAATTAAATAATTCGGTAATGGTCATTTTTTCATTGCTTTCTATTACTTCATCCGAATCTAAAAAATTATAATTTAATTTTTTAGATAAAATTTTGCCTATTTTGGTTTTTCCTGCACCCATAAATCCGATTAAAAAAATATTTTTATTCATTGTAAACCTGCGTAAACCTGTTTATTATAACCTTCGTAATTTCGTATTATCTCAACAATGCTGTCGCCGCCGAATTTTTTTAGAAAAAAAAGGCATATAGAATATGCGAGAGCAGCTTCGCATACTACGGAAGCAGCCGGAACGGCGCACACATCGCTTCTCTCAAGAAAAGCTTTTTCCTGTTCGCCGGTCCTCAAATCCACCGTGTCTAAATACGGTTTCATAAGCGTTGGGATAGGCTTCATTGCGCACTTAACGGAAATAATCTCCCCGTTTGACATTCCGCCTTCGATACCTCCTGCATTATCGGTTTTTCTGTAATATTTTTTTCCGGAATTGATATAAATAGAATCCTGAAAATCAGAGCCGCGCATATAACCTGACTTTACGCCTGCGCCTATTTCTACGCTTTTAATCGCTTGTATGCTCATCATAGACATCGCAATATGCGCATCTAACTTTTCGTCCCATTGGGTAAAGCTTCCAAGACCTATAGGAGCGTTTTTGACCTGCACTATAATAACCCCGCCTGCCGAGTCACCTTCTTTTTTCAATTCATCTATCAGGGATTTTATACCCTGCTCTTTATCGGGAAAAGGTATTCTTAAATCTGAGTTCTTAATGTTGTTTAAAATTTTTTCGTCGAATAAATTAAAATCCGCTTCCGCTATGTCTCCGCCTATGCTTAACACAGCCGATGAAAACTCTATACCGAATTCTCTCAGAAGTATCTCACATATAGCTCCTACTGCGACCCTTGAAGCAGTTTCTCTGGCGCTTGAACGTTCTAAAACATTTCTTATATCATCAAGATTATATTTTATAGAACCTGCAAAATCAGCATGTCCCGGTCTCGGAATGTGAATTTTGCTATCTTCAGGAACAGGCTTATAAACATCCATTCTTTCTAACCAGTTTTCATAGTCTTTATTTTTTATGAAAAACGAGATGGGCGAACCTGTCGTCAATCCGCCTCTTACGCCTGAAATAAACTCTATTTTATCGGTTTCTATCTTTTGCCTTGCGCCTCTTCCATAGCCCGATTGCCTCAAGGCTAACTTTTCATTTATAAAATATTCATCTATTTTTAAACCTGCAGGAAAGTTATCTATTATCGTGACAAGCCCTTTTCCGTGAGATTCGCCAGCCGTCATAAACCTTAGCATATTTTATTATCCTCTTATAAAAATTTTTAAATCCATTTAATACCTTAAATCACCGTTAGAAATTTCTTTTTCTGGATTCCTGCCAATGCAGGAATGACTTTGAGAAGGTTTAAAATTTTAACCTATTTGGTGTCATTCCCGCAAAAGCGGGAATCCAGTATTTATCATATGCTGAATCAGTTTTAATAATTTCTAACGGTGATTTAAATTAATATATTATATTAAATATATTGTTTTGTAATTTAAAATTATAATTTATAGCTTAATAATTTAACTTTTATATACGCATTATAAAGTTATTTCATTCATATATGAATAATTTATAATTAATATTTTATAATTTAATCTTTAACGGCAATTTTGGAACCCGCTTTCCGTCATTGCGTAAGCGTTATGATTATGAATACTTTCAAAGTTTTCAGCTTCAACCCTGAACCATTTTATATTCTTATTTTTCTTTAATATATCTGCCACGCACCTTACTATATCCTCTACAAACATAGGATTTTCATAAGCATGTTCGGTCAAAAACCTTTCGTCCGCTCTTTTTAAGAGAGAATATATAGGAGCGCTCGCACACGATTCCACATCGTTTATTATATCCTCGAACCATATTAGCTTGGAAAATTTAAGCGAAACTGAAACGACCCCTCTTTGATTATGCGCGCCGTATTTAGATATTTCTTTAGAACATGGACAGAGAGTATTTATAGGTACTTTGATGCCTATTATAATAATGCTTTCTTCTTCGGAACATTCGGAACTAAAAGAACTAAAGGGTAATAGATTTAAAATCTGTCCCCCCTTTTTTTTACTGCCATTATCCGCCGACTCGGCTTTATCTTTATCCGTATCAGTATAAATATCATTTATTATGCAATCTTTATTCCTGTGTCCTTCGGAATTGCTATTATTTTTGCCTTTAATTGTACCTTTATAACTGCAAATATATTCCATCAAACTTTTTTTCCCGCTCACAGGGGCTGTTTTTTCGATAAAATAAGGAAATTCTATTTCTACGGAAGCTGACCCTGCATTTAAAACTTTTTTAATTTTTCTTAAAATATCAGGAAAGCTAACTATGCTTATCTCTCCTCTGTGTTCGTTTAAAACTTCGAGGAAACGGCTCATATGCGTCCCTTTAAAGTAATGGGGAAGGTCAACATACATATTTATATCGGCGACTGTGTGTTGTAAAGATTTTTTTTTATCAAGGACGGAAATAGGATAATGAAGGTTTTTGATTCCAACTTTATCTATGGCTATTCCTCTTTTATCTTTTGAATTTTGAACATCTGTCAACATTAAATTGAATTAATATAATTTCTTAAAGACCTGATTATGAGTTCCTAATGCTACAAGATAGAGGGTTTGGGATTCTTTATCTATTTTAAAAATTAATAACCAGTCGTTTTTTATATGAATTGTTTCATAACCGTTAAAATTGCCTTTTAAATTATGCCTTTTATATATTAAATCTATAGCCTTTTCTTCCTGCAGATTAATAATTATATTTTTAAGGATACTGAAATCTAATTTTGAATATTTACCGCTAAGTTTATCTCTTTCTACATCCTTTTTATAATGTTTTTCAATTTTTATTTTTAACATTTATCGTCAAAAATGCGCTATATGCCAAGCTCTTTAAATAGATCGTTCGCAGTTTTGTATGTTTCGGTATTTATATCGTTTTCTATGTTTTTGATTCGTTTTTTGACATCATCGGAAGGTAATGCTAACTCGAACGGAATTTTTTTCTCAATGGAAACAACAGCTAAAAATAAATTAACGGCATCTCCAAAACTTAATCCTAATGCATCGAATACCTCTTTTGAATCGTTATAGAATTCATTATCTATCCTGACGCTTGTCTGCCTTTTCATTTAAAAATCCACCTCTTTATTTATTGTTTACTATTTATTTAATAGTATAATGCAAATGGAGTATAAAATCAAGCGCAAAACAGAAATAGCTCAGTTATTAATAATCCTCGGAGTAATAAAAATTAATAATTGATCTTTTGAATAACTAATATTCCTTGATTTGAACAGCCACCCTAATAGCGGAATATTCATAAGCCCGGGTATGCCGCTTGTAGAGATGTTTTTGCTCATCTCGTAAACTCCGCCTATTACTACCGTGTTATTATTATTAACTATGACGGTAGAATTTGCGCTTTCCGTGTCTAAAGTCGCCTGAGCTCCGGATACGGGAGGCGCAACAGAATCATTTGAAGAGTTAATAGTTAGCTTAACGCTGCCGTTTGACATAATATGCGGCGTTATTGAAAGAGAAATCTGCGCTGTTATTGCCTGAGGAGCCGCAACTGCTCCAACACCTGCAACGGAAGGCAAATATAACGTCTCGCCTTTTGCAATAGTTGCGGTTTGATTGTTAAGAACGACAACTTTCGGCGATGCCACATCTTTAGCTTTGGCTAAACTCTCCAATGCTTCCAATGTTGCGGTAATGCTTGCGTATTGGTTAACTATTCCGACAGAAAAAGTTCCCGGGGAAGGAGTAGTAATTTTCGGCACTCCTGCCGTAGGAGCTATTAAACCTGGACCTGAAGGAGTACCTGCTAACTGCCCCGCAAAATAATTAGGAGAAGCCGCCATATCTGTATTTGTAGGAGCGGCGGCACCATAGCCTCCTTCCCAGTTAATTCCTAATTGTGTAGTATATGACCGGCTAACTTCAACCATCTTAGCGACAATTTCAACTTCAGGAGTTCTTCTGTCAAGTTCTTTTACAAGATTTTCAGCCTTTATAACATTTTTTCTAATATCTGTCACAATAAGCGCATGCATTGATTTATCAACCATCACCGTGCCTTCAGGACTCAACACTGTTTTTACTTTTGACATTAAACCTGCGACGCTGACATAATTCACGGGAATAACTTTAGTTATTTTAGGTCCTGATATTGCCTTTGCTTTTTTTTGAGCAGAAATAACGGAGGCGATAGAACTTGATGAATTAATATAATATATGCCGTCTTTTTTAACTATTCCCAGCCCGTATGCGTCCAATATAACAGAAAATACGTCTTTCAAGGGAACATTGTGCATCTTCATTGTTACTGTGCCTTTTACATTAGAGCCTATCAAAACATTCATATTTGAAACTTTTGCAATCATTCGTATAACGTCTACTAAGCTGGCATTTTGAAAATCAAAGCTAACATTCATTGTCGTGGGGTCAACGAATAACTTTCTAACATGTTTTGAATTAGCCTGTTTTGAATTTTTTGATGCAAAGACCGTATTTGCAAATGAATTTGTTTGAAGTGAAAAAAATATTAAAAACATAGCCAAAAAAACTACCGTAAAAGGTAAAATGAAGTTGTTTTTATTTTTCTGTTTTTTTATAACCTTTATAATTCTTATGATTTTATCTATGCTTTTTTTATTCATTTTTCCTCCGGCTCCCCGATATAAATGTATAGAATATAAATATATAAACTAATATATAAATATTATTTCTTATTTTATTTCAAATTTTTTTTTATATTTCATAACCCAACTTCATCGTTTTTATTATTATAAAATTATAACCTATTGATATTGTTGCATTTTATTTTTTATTTTATAGTCTCCATAGACATTTTTATTGCCCCCATAAATATAGTAATATCAATATGCTGCTGTTAATTATGGTGAAGTCGGGTTAATTTATTTTATATTGTTACATGCACTTTTAAATTGCACTTGACATTATTTTATTTCATACTCATTACATAATTAATAACATGCGTTTGCCCTAGTTGATTATATGTTTTTTCGGTTAAAACTATTGAATTATTTGTAATATTTATTATTCTTGCCCTATTAACTCCCATAATAGAACCTGCGGTTACTATGTAAGATCTTCCGTTCGGGGTTGAAACCATAGCAAAATATTTCCCGTTTCTTTCCATTATACCTACAATATGAAGAGACGACAAACTATATTGAAGAAGAGGGATTTCTCCGTACTTAAACGACATATTAGGTTTTTGAGTATATAAAAATGTTCTGAACGGATTTCTTAATAAATTATACGGATATGGATTTATATTTAAACTCTTATATTCCAACTTTTTTATTTTTTGTTTATTGCTATTTTTATTTCTATTTATCTTATTATTATCGTTTGTATTATTTTTATATTTGTATTTTAATTTATTGGCAGCCGGCATCGGCGATATTTTAGATTTAATTTTATATTTTATATTTTTATCGTATTTTATTTTGTCTGCTGTAAAATTCGGCAAAGCTCCTATAAATGAAAAAGTAGTGCCTTCAAAACTCGCGGCGACTTGATGATTTTTTGAAGAATTTCCCACTATAGACACATTATGAACGTCAACAATTCTGTTCATATCGGCAAGTTTATAAAAAAACTTATAAACATTAAAAAAAGAACCGCTAATATTCATTGAAAAAGGAACTTCTTCATAAAAACTTTTAGGCGCAACATTACCCGGTTTAAACATATCTAAATTCAAATGCAGCGCTTTAGCATAATTTGAAACCTGCATTAAAAGACCCGGTATATTCTTTTTTGACGGGAGTTCGGTTAATAAACTTAAGAATTCTATACCAAGTTTTTTCTGTTTTTTTACTAAAGCAGGGTAAGCTCTGACTTCCGATAGATACGAAGTGTATCTTGTTTTAACGATATTAAGCGAAGACTGCTTTTGGTTTAAAGAGGTCTGTAAAGCTGTGAAAAACATAAAATAATATATTGCTATAATAGCAATAAAAATAACCGCGCCTATAACTACTCCTATGAATATCTGATTTTTAAAATTTATACTTTTCATATTTAAATTCATAATAGTCTTAATGCAGTTTTACAATCTATTTTTTTATTATATTTTTAGGTTTAGGTTTTTTATATTTGCTTTCCATCGTAAGACTAAAATTTTGAAGCTTTAAATCTTGTTTTTTAGTTTCCGCAGTTTGTATTAAATTTATAGAATGGAAAAAACCTGTTTTTTTTATTTTTTTCATAAACATTGATACAACCTGACCATCCAATGCAACTCCGCTAATGCTAATATTTCCCTTATCGGATTTTAAAGAGCTTAACCATGCAAATTTCGGTATAGCGCTTGTAAGAGAAAAAGTATAGCCTATTGGACCTTGCTGTTCCTTTTTTAAAGTCTTTATTATATTAATTTTTTGTAACATCTGATTTTGCACTTTTCTAATTTCAACTACCTTTTGAACTTTAGGCATTAAAACAGAAATTTTTGAATTGTATGAGGAAATATTATTCATAACATTATTTATTTTATTTTGCACAAAAGAGTGCATAAGATAAATTACTGCGACGGCGGCTGCTATTGGAACTATTACATAAGGAATAAAAGAAATAATGTTACTTTTTTCAATATGCACTTTAATTTTTTTTGATTTTTGTTTTTTATTGAGATTTATTTTTATAATCATGGTTGTAATCCTCTAATTGCTAAACCTGCCGCAACTCCAAATGAAGAAGATTTTGTTTCTATAAAATTAGTATTGCTTATATTTTGATTAAACACTATTTTTCTAAATGGATTAATAATTGTGACAGGTATATTCAGTTTGGTTTCTATATCCCCAGAAAGCCCGGTAAGCATGGCTGAACCTCCTGTAAGAAATATTTTTTTAGGATATTGCTTATCATTATTAGCGGCAAAATAGTCTATAGTTCTTTGTATCTCGGTTGTTATTCTTGCAACAATCATATTTGCAAATATCATATAATTAGTTTTAAAATTTGCATCTCTTTTTTCAATGCCGCCTGTTTTAATGTTTTCGGCTTCATTAAAATCCATCTGAAATTTTTTTGCTATTTCTTCGGTGATATTAACACCCCCGATAGGTATGTCTCTTCTGAATAGATTAAAACCTTTATTTACAATGTGGACATTTGTTTCAGTCGCACCTACTTTTATAATTCCTGCTATCTGATCGGTCTCTTCCGGATAATTGAAATTAAACATATTTTCCGTCGCTATACAATCAACATCTACTATAGGAGAATGTAATCCGCACTCATTTATTAAATCCACTCTGTCATTTATAATATCTTCTTTGCCTGCAATAATCATTATCAAATTACTGCCGGCATCTGTAGCGGAATCCCCTAATATCACATAGTCAAACGATACTTCCTTGATATCGTAAGTTATGTACTGCTGAGCTTCATAAAAAATAGCTGAGTCAAGCTCAGATTCTTTCATTTTAGGCATATCAATGTTTTTTATGATGACATATTTGCATGGAATTGATATTATAATATTTTTATCTTTAATATCATGGTTCGCAAAAGAACTTTTAATATATGAAACTGCCGACGCATGATCTTTTATAAACCCATCGGCAACAATTCCGCTGGGAAGGTCAATTATATCAATGGAATCCAATATGTATTTGCTGCCGGATTTAGATAATTCCAATATTTTTATAGAACTATATCCTATATCTATACCCACTATCTTTTTTAAAGATAAATTAAATTTAAATGCCATAAATATTTACCCGATAATAATAATTATTATAATTATTATAATATAAATTAATACAACATGAGCTGATAATTAAAAGATAAAATAAGATTAAACAATTGTCAAGTTATTTTTGTTATTTTTTATTAATATTATTAAATATTAATAAAAAATAACAAAAATAATCTAATTTAAAATTAATTATATTTTTATTTTGAATTTTAAACTAAAATCATATATGATATTTATTTTAATTATTTATAAATATATCTAAATATATATCTAAAATATTATATTTTATTTATTAAATATTCATGAGCAAAAATAGATTAATAACAAACATTTTATTTGGTTTCTTAATTGTTTTATTTATTTTTAGAATAATTTTTATTAATCAAATAGACCTCATTCCGGAAGAAACATATTACTGGCAATGGTCGCGCCATCTTTCGCTTTCATATTACGATATGTCTCCAATGATAGCATATATAATTGCATTAACAACTTTTTTCGGCAGGTTTAATTCTCAATTTTTTGTCAGGTTAGGCGCCCCTATAATTTCATTGTTTATTTCTTTATTTGTCTATTTCATTTTGAAAAAATTAACGTCTAATAAGATATACAGTTTGGGGGCTGCAATTCTGATTAATGTTATACCTATATTTAATATAGGATCTATTCTTATTGTTTACGGAAATGCGCAGCTTTTATTTTTTTCTCTTTCAATTTTTTTTTTAATTTATTTAATTGTATCTAAAAAAGATTACTATATTTATTTATTAGGAATATCTGTAGGATTTGCTCTTCTAAGTAAATATACCGCTGTTTTTTTATATCCTGTCATTTTTCTATTCTTCCTGCTTAGCAATAATTATAGAAAATATTTATTTAAAAAAGAACCGTATATTGCTTTTTTAATATCTTTGATCCTATTCTCTCCCGTTATTGTATGGAATTATTTAAATAATTATGTATCCTTAAAACATTTATTCGCTTTATCCGGTAATTATGTAAATTTTTATACATTTATTTATAATTTGTTTTTATTTATAAGTTCTCAAGCCGGTATTCTTTCCCCGTTTATTTTTATTATTTTAATATTTTCCATGTTTTACGGATTATATAAAGGAATAAAAAATGAAAATGATGTATATTTAGCTCTTTCTATATCTGCAATGCTACCGTTTATATATTTTGTATATCAATGCGCAAAAACTGAAGTACAGCCTAATTGGCCCGTTTTTTTATATTTTCCGGCTTATATTCTGGCAAGCTTGTTATTTTTTCAATATTATAATACTAAGAACAATAAACCAAAAAAAGGTATTTCAAAAAAACTTGCCGTCTCTGCATTATCTGTTTCCATAATTGTAGGACTTTTATTTTCGGTACTGATTTTTATTGAACCGTCTCATCCGATAATAAACTTTAAATTAGATAAAAGCCCGATAAGAGATATTCTAGGGTGGAAAAAATTAGGTTATGAAGTTGACAAAATTATCGCATCAAACAAAAAATACAAATTTTTAATTTCTGCGAGAAGATTTCAAATAGCAAGCGAACTTGCCTATTATGTAAAAGGGAAACCGCAAACATATTCTTTTAATTACTTTAAAAGAAATAACGAATATTCTTTGTGGAATAATTTTAAGACAAAAAAAGGGCGAAACTTTCTCTATGTTATAGATACAAAATTCGGCAAACATATAGAGAAAAAATTATTGCAAAATTTTAAAAAATATAAACTGATAAAAAAATTAACAATACGCCATAGCGGACATAAAGTTAGAACAATAAAGATATACGGTTTATATGATTTCCTATATAAAAATAAATATTTATTTAAAAAATTTGCCTCAAAACAATTTTAAGCACTAAAATTATTTTATTTTATAAAATTGCATAAAGCGTTAAATAGTATATAGTATGTTAAATAGTATATAATATATAGTATATAACATATATAGTTAATTACCTAACTTTTCTATGAATTTTATATACGGTTTATTATTATAATTCAGATAAAATTTTTTCAAAAGCTTTCATATGGGCATTCTCTGCCTTTTCTACCATTTCAAACCATTTGGCAATTTCTTCTAACCCTTCTTCACGCGCCTCTTTTGCCATACGCGGATACATTTCGTTTACCTCGTATCTTTCTCCTTCCGCAGCTTTTTTTAAATTTTCTGCCGTAGTTTTTACGCCTTTCATATGATTAAAATGACCTAAAGCATGGGCTGTTTCGCCTTCGGCAACAGACCTGAAAAGTTCTGCTGCTTCAGGATAACCTTCTATATCTGCCTGCCTTGCCCATGCAGTATATCTTCTGTTCGCCTGCGATTCGCCTGCAAAAGCTTCCGCCAAGTTTTTTTCAGTCTTTGTCATAATTAAATAAAACCTCCTTTTTCTTTTAATACTTTTAACGGATTTGATATCATATCGCTAAATAGAGCATCTTTTCCTGAAAAACCAAAAGCCAATGCCATCAGCTGGGTAAGATATACAACGGGAAGCTCTGAATCTTCCCCATATTTTTCAACAATTTTCGGCTGATTTACATCTAAAGCCCCTGCACATTTTGGACAAATCACTACCAGAAAATCAGCTCCTGCTTTCTTTGCTTTTGAAAGTGTTTGAGAGCATAAAGTAAATGAAGTTTCTTCGTCCTGAACTACATTTCTGCCTCCGCAGCATTGAACTTCGTTACCGTAACTAACAATTTCAGCACCCATGCTTTCAAGAAAATCATGCATAAAATGCGGTTTTTCGGAATTATCCAAGTTTGGTTTTTTATCGGCAAAAGTATACATTGAAGGTCTTGTATATAAACAGCCGTAATACGGAGCAACCTTTATCCCCTTTAATGGTTTAACCGTGTTTTTTTTAACTTCGTCGGGACCTTTTTCATTGTATAAAAACTCCAGAATATGACGCGCTTCGCCTTCGGGAGCATATTCTTCCTCGTCTGCATCTTTTAAAATTAAATTAACCTCATCGAGAAGTTTTTTATTTTCTTTTACTCTTGTAATAGACCTTGTAAATTCATGGTAGCAGACGGAGCATGCCATAACAAGGTCTTTGCTTCCGAGTTTAGATTTAGCAATCATCATATTTCTCAGCGGCAGATATAAAGACACGGCGCCTTTAGATTTCATTTCTCCGATACCGCAGCAATTATAATCTGGTATTTCCACCAATTCTATGCCCATTTTTTTTGAAACCAATTTAGAGCTATTGTTATAAGCTCTGTCAATAGTTAATAAAGCACATCCGGGATAATACGCAGCCTGATTTTCTTTTAAAGTTTCCATATTATATATCACCTCATTGTTTTATAGTTAATTTTATTATTATATTATATTATTTTTAATCTAACTTCATAATCCAATAATAATCTAATACAAATACAAAATTACATACCGTCTTACTGTTATATCGTTATATTAATTATTTATTGATATTGTGTTGTATCGTTATATCTTTATATTAATTATTTATTGATATTATTGTATCGGTTTATCATTATATTAATTATTTATTGATATTATTGTATCGGTTTATCTTTATATTAATTATTTATTAATATTGTGTTGTATCGTTATATCTTTATATTAATTATTTATTAATATTGTTGTATCGATTATTTATATTGTTATATTTATATTATTTATAAAATAATTATAATTATATAAAATTTTAATACTTGTTGTTATGCTTTCTTATACTTGGCTTTCCTGCTCAAGAGTTCCCGTATTTTGTAGGTATTTATCAATAGCGTCTTTTGATTTATGCCATTTGTGTGGTTTTCCGAGCCTTAAAACGGACAATGCCCTACCGTCTTTCATCATTTTAAAAATAGCGCCTCTTTCATCTTTATCGCTCAACAGTTCAGAAGTTTTACCCATTTTTCTCATAGCAGAAGTATGAAGATTTGCAAGATCTAATCTGCCATGTCCTAATATCATACCTTCATATATTTTTTTAACTTCTTCATCAATTATTAATTGATGTTTAGATTTAATCTCTTCGGGAAAATATTTTTTTATTAAAAGAGCAAGCGCTTCCATCATTTCTGCCGGATTAACCTGTTTAGGGCATCTTTGTGAACATTTATAGCATCCTACGCAGCGCCATGCAACATCTACATATTTTTTTAATTGCTTTAAATTGCCAAGCTGCATCATATATATAAAGGAGCGAGGGTTAAATCTTCTATATAACGGGGTTACAGTGCAGCTTGCCGTACACATTCCGCATTGCCAGCATCTGTTAATTCTTGAACCGACAACTGTTTTTTGAATTTCATCAAAAAAACTTCTGTCATATTCGGAATCGACTCTTGTTTCAATAAATGTATTCCACCTGCCTGAGACATCCACCCCGTCAATAACAAGATTTTTTTCTTCTTTAATTGCATCGTCGTCTATCAGATGCCTTGCTATTATATGTTCGCCTTTTTCAGCAACAGGTCTTACGCTATTTTTATTATGCTCTTCAGCCATAATGCCTCCAATCTGATTGCAAAATTAAATTGATTAAATTAAATTGATTAATATATTAAATTTACACTAAATCATTCCGCTCATTGTCAATAGATAATGCAACTTCAACTTTGAGTTTTATTAAATTTATGCTGAGTCATTCCCACCACACAGGCGCGAATCTAAAATATTATATCCTAAATCTGTATTTAGGTTTAATAAAACATTTGCATTATTTGCATTATATTTTTTCAATTCCTAATAATTTTTTCATCAAAGTATATCCGTCGGGAACACCTACAGATAAAGATTTAGATTCGGCATAAACCATTTTAAAAACATAGTCTGCATACATATAAGCCAGCAAGATATCAGTTCCGAACGGAGGTTTAATATTAAATCCATTTTTATATGCAAGCTCATAAAGATAATCTATTTCATCCCGCATTTCTCTATATGTAAACGGCATTATATATGCATTTCCGTCCCATGTCCTTTTTAAAAAATCAGCCATATACGGCAGCGAACCTGTTCCGTTATCCTGTTTATAAATCCATGTCGTCCATAAAATATTATTTTCAGGTTCAAGAAAATGCAAAATTTCAAACGCAAGGTCTCTCTTGACTACAACATCATCGTAGTCTAAAATCTCAAGAAATTTCCCCACCTTTATTTCTTGAGATTTTTTCCCCTTAAAAACATTGAATGCCGAAATTAAATTTTTATCGCTTATCGTGTCTAATATTTTTTTCTTATGCCTTCGTATTGAAAATACTAAAGATAAAATATATTCAAAATCCGGATTATTTAAGTTTAAGCTATTAATAAAATCTTTTATTATATTAGACTTTTTGTCTAAAAGCATATAAAGTTCATTTAATTTTTCATTATTTAAATTTTCTCTGATTATTTCAAAAAATTTAATTTCATATCTTGAATCTATTTTATTATTTTTTAATATATAAGGCATAGAGTGTTAATAAAATTTATAAAATATAAAAAATGAAATAACAAATAATAATGAAAATTTTTTAAACCGCCGCTATTAGCTATATACCTTTAAATATTTAAACATTGTTTAAACCAGCGTTAATTTAATATAATTTAAACAAAATCTAAATCTAAACAATAAAATATTTTTTTAATATAATCATATACAAACTTAATAAATTATAAACTTAAGAATTTTTCTTAGCATATATATAAGCATTCATAGCGGCAGCTCCGCCTTCAATTATTGCATCTGCAATCGCTTTAGGTCCAGTGCAAGCTCCCGCCAGAAATATTCCGTCTTTATTTGATTTGCACGGCGAAAGAGTTACATTCGCGTATTTTAAAAATCCATGCTCGTCAAGTTCTATGCCTAATTTATTTGCCATTTCAGGTGATTGAGGTCCGCCTTCCATTCCCGAAGCTAAAACGACCATATCAAAAGGTATTTCAAAAGGTCCTCTTAATAGAGTATCTTCGCCTTTGCATATTACCGTATTATCAGGTCCTGAGGTAATTTCGGCAACTCTGCCTTTTACTATCTGAACATCGTGTTCTTCCATAGCTTTCCAGTATAAATCTTCATAAAAACCATAGGTTCTTATATCCATATAAAATATATAAACCTCTGTTTGAGGAAAATGCTCTCTAATCTCTATGGCTTGTTTAACCGACACGGTGCAGCATACCCTTGAACAATATTGATTTCCTACATGTCTGTCTCTTGAACCGACGCACAAAATTATAGCCACATTCTTAGGAGGTTTTCCGTTTGAAGGTCTATTAAAATTTTCTTCGCCCATCATTCTTTCTAAATCTTTAATATCTATAACATCATCAAATAATTGATAAGAATATTTAGAATCTTTCGCAGGGTCAAAATGCTCAAAACCCGTTGCAACTATCACAGAATCAAATGTTTTAGTTTCGGAACCGGAATCCGATTTTATCACGGCATTAAATTTTTTGCCTTCTTCTTTAAAGCTTTCTACATTTGCCGAAAGGTATTTTTTTATATTGCCGTTGGATTCCGCACGTCTGATTAATTCGCCTATAACATCGTCGGCAGGCTGAAGGTCAGGGAATAAATACTTATATTTAAATTTTTTTGGATTTCCTCCTAAGAACGTATCTCTTTCTACTAAGCTGACATTAACGCCTAACTCAGCAAGTTCAATAGCGGCATGAAGCCCTGCGGGACCGCCGCCGATAACAAGAATATTTTCAGCCATATAATGCCTCCTTTTTTTAAATATAAATTATATTTAAAATGTAAATAAATAGTTATGATTAATAATAAACTATTATATATTTTATATATATTGTTTAATTATTGTATTGTTTAATTTATCATACAAATTATAATAGTATTAGCCTATTATTATAGTAGTATTAATTTATATGTTGTTAAATTTAATTATTAAATCATAATTAATTATGCGTATTCATATAAATTTTCCGGTTTTCCGCCTGCTCTCAGTTGTTCTAAATAAGCTTTATATTCTTCTTCCGACTTTTTCCAGTCAATTCCCATTTTTTCGCATAACGGTCTCCAATCTGTCGTATGCCATTGAAGCTGCACTATTTTATAGACATCCGCTCCGCAGGCAAGCGCAGCAAACATAACATCCGCCATAACGGGAACCTGTTCGGTATAACCCATGGCTTTTCCTATCCATTGATTTTTATCAAGAGTTGTGGTGCATCCCGTATCTTGCGTTATACAAACATCGGAATTAGCTTCTCGTACCATAGGTCTTATTTTTCTGTCCATTACAAACGATCTGGAAGCTTCTCTCTCCGTTAAAATATGTCTGAATCCAAACCCGCAGCAATCGTACCATGTTGAATAATCGGCAACCTGAGCTCCCAAAGCAAGAGCAACGCCCGTCGAAACAGCAGTTCTTTTTCCTGCGTAAATATCTTTGTCGTAAATACAATCTTCAGGAATCATTTTATAGCAGTGGCAAGCAGGATGGACCGTAGTAATAATATTGCTTAAGTCATATTTTTTTAATTTTGCAATTTCAAATCTCATAACGTGAACCCATTCGCTATAATGAACAATTTCTTCAGGAAGTATAAGCTCTCTGCCTATTTTATGCATTATTCTTCTTACTTCGTCTCTTAATTCTTTATTTTCAACAAGAAGGTTGCGCATTTCTTTATAATCGCCAAAAGAGGTTGCGCAATGTATCAACGGAAATAGTCCTAACTCATAAGCCCTGTGAAAATTTCTGACTGCAACGGCGGCAAGACCGACAGGATTAGAAGTAGCAGACCCGTGGTAATTCCATGCCGTACAAGATGTTTGATTTTTTTCATCTATATATTCGGTGCCGAATTTATTCATAAACCATAAGAGAGATACAGGATAACCCGGAATATTGCCGCATTGACCGCAAGATTTATGATGCCACAATTTAGTTGTAGGTATTTTCTTTTTCCGTCCAAATAAGGTTTCGGCTTCAATCGGTTTGTTTTTATCCGTAATGTGAATTACTTTTATTTCTCCTTTTGCTTCCAGTTCTAAAAGCTCCTCATGAATATTTTCAATTTTTCTGCCTGCAATATGTCTAAAATCTGATTTAACATCGGCAAGTCCCAATCTGTTTCTGATTTCAATAGCCATATTATGTTCTCCCGATTAATTAAAATAATATAGTATTTCAAAAAAAATTATACATTAATACTATTATTATATGTCAGTTTAAGTTTACAATGTTTATATAATAAATATTGTATCTAAAAAATTAATCTTATTCACACTTATTCGCTTCTAACATCATCAACAATATCCTGAATTATTTCATATAATGCAGGGTCTACCACTTCTATAATTTTAAACACACCTGCTTCTTCAAAAATAGTATAAAGTTCTTTCATAGCTTCTGGAGCAACATCCCATGCAAGATTTGTAACTTGAAGCGTAGGCATCGGAATAGCTTTTCTTTTTAACGGCAAATCTTGAGAGGCATATACTATATGCGGTCCCCAATCGGGGAAAAAATCAGGCTGAATCATATCCGGAGATAATTGATTTCCATAAGCGGTTAATTTCAAAAGAACGCGGGAGTATGGTTTTAAAACTTTTTTTGCAGATTCGAACCCTCTTCTTACAGAAATTTCTCTTAATATTGCAATAACGCCGCCCGGATTATTTAAAAAAGGACAAATCATAGCGCATGTAAAACACTGAAAACAAGCCCAGACATACTCGTCCATCATTCCCCATACAAGTTCAGGGTCATTTGATTTGCAATTTTGAAGAACCATTCTCGGAGAAAAATCAAAAAACCTGTGAGGCGGACAACCTCCCGTACACACTCCGCAATTAAGACATCCTTTTACATACTCTTCATATCTAAAATCTTTTTTTGCTTCTTCAAAAATTTCTTTTTTGAATTCATTAGAGACAATACTAACTCCGTTTTCATCATATTCCATTATTTATTGTCCTCCTTATTTAATAGAAATAATAAATTTAATTCACAATTTAAATTTGTTAATCAAACTGCCGATATCAGAAACAAAATTTTGACTTTTATATTAATATACCTTAAATCATTTCTTTTTATGGATTTCTGCCAACGCAGGAATGACTTTGTAAAGGTTTAAATTTTAACCTGTTTGGTGTCATTACCGCTAAAGCGAGAATCCGGTATTTATCATATATTGAATCAGTTTTAATAATTTCTAACGGTGATTTAAATTAATATTATTTATATCTACTTTATATTATATCTATATAATATTATATTTTTATATTATATTTTTATAATATATTTTTATAATATATTTTTATAATATATTTTTATAATATATCATTTTTTTTAAAAAATTTCTATTTAAAAAATTATTAACTTATAGTGTATCTTCAACATCTTCAATTCTTCGGTCAACTGCTTTACTAAGCATATCAAGTTCGCTTGACGAATATAAACTCATCTCCGTCTTTCCGCCTGCATGCAATATCTGCAAATATTGTAATACTGTAACAAAGACTAAACCGCCTATCATATTTCCGATGATAGTCAACGGAACAAATTTTATCAACCATGGAATATATGACATCCCTGAATTTGAATTTATAGATATTAATATTTCTGAAGAGGCGACAACTATGTGGCTGAAAGAACCTAAGTAAATCATAAAACCCACTGCCCAAATTATAATTATCCGAGCCAATGTTCCGTTTGAAGCAATTAAAAGCCATGTCATAAGGGTAATAAGCCACCCTGCAAAAACACCGCTAAGCACCATAATATAAGGAGATTTTGACATATAACTATATGCTACTGTATGAATATGATTAACAACAAATACAGGTAATAGTAATCCTAAAGAACTTGCAATAATTAAGGCAAATAGAAAAATACCTCCCATATTTCCGGCTAAAGTTAATCCCCATAATTTGAATAACCTCCTTATTTTAGTTTTTCTCGCTAAAACGGTAGTAACCGGAAGTAAAAAATTTTCTGTAAAAAGTTCGCTTTTTCCTATTAGCAAAAACATAAAACCTATCGGAAAGAATAAAGCTCCTAATATCTTAGAAGTCGGCCCTCCGACTAAAGGTTCCGTCGCTCCGGCAACGTAAGAAGAAGCAATAATACCGAAAGTGACATTCATACCTGCAATTAAACCCGACATAAACATTTCAAGCCAGCTTCTGTTTAACCTTAATAATCCAACTTCAACAGATGCCTTAAATATTTCGGAAGGTTCCTTTCCGCCCGGCTTTTCAATACTGCTAATAGCGCCAATTTTATTTCTTGTTTTTTCTAATATCTCATTTATTTTTTTAGATAAATATAAAGAATGATGAATTTCTTCGGCAAGATTATTTTCTATTAATGTTTTAACGCCTTCATCTTCAATTATTTCAGTAGCCGCGGTATAATCGTTAATCGCAGTTTCTTCAATTTTTAAATCTATTCTAAGCATATCCAAGGGGGCTGAAACTTGATAGGATGCATCGCTCAGTCCTTTTTGAATGTTGCTAACTTCACTGATGGAGTGAGGCTTCCCTCCAAGTTCGGTTATTTTATCTCTTATATTGATAATATGACCGCTTTCCGTTGATGCAAATGATTTTAATGTTTGAATAAGCGACGGATCGTTAATATTTTTTGATTGCTGAAGATAAAGATCTCTCCCTGCAATTTCGGCATTTAAAAATTTTTGCAGGATTTCAATTATTTGTTCTTTGTTTAAGATGTTTCTGTTTTCCATAATTTTCCATAAATTAAATAAATTAAATAAAAACAGATAGAATAAAACAAACAGAATAAACAGAATAAACAGAATAAACAGAATAAAAATATTAAATAATTTTTATTAAATATCTTTATAAACAGAATAAAAATATTAAATAATTTTTATTAAATATCTTTATAAACAGAATAAAAATATTAAATAATTTTTATTAAATATCTTTATAATATAATAATATATAAAATATAATATAAAAAAATCTATATCTCTAAATCTTTTTTTATTGTATCACATAAAAATTGTAATTCAAGTGTAAGAAATTATCTTTGATTGACTTTTAAGTCATTTTAGTATATTATTTTTATAAACTTTTTTATAAATATACTGCACCCATTTTTAATGTTAAATTATTTTAATTTTCAATAAAATTAATAACAATTAAATTTTAACAGATTTTTTCAATTTAGGAAGTTAGATTCTTAAAAACCTGTCTTGATTTATGGGTTCATTATAAAATTATTTAAACGTTATTAAACGTTAATAGTTCATTGTTATTATGTAGTTATCATATAAATATTAGGTAAATATTGCATATATATTTGGTAGAAATTAAATTAAATATTACATTATATTAATATTAATCTAATAATATAATAATATCATATAAATATTTTAATTCAATATTCAATATGATTCAATTTAAACTAATAAAATATTAATCATATTAATCTATTAATTTAATACACATTGCTATTACGCTCATAATCTCACAAATAAAAATTGAATAAAAAAATACCAAAAAATAATACTTTAATCAGCAATTCAGATAAATCCACAAAATCTTTATTAATAGCTATACTTTCTACAATTGCATTAGCCGATTTTGGACTTGGGTTAAACACAGTCGTTTTACCTTTATATGCTAAAAGTTTGGGTGCAAGTATAATTACTATCGGTTTAATAATTGCATCTTTCGGGTTAGCCCGTATTTTGATTAACATTCCCGTAAGCGTTCTAAGTAAAAAATTTAAAATGCAATTTATGCATGTCGGTATGTTTTTGATTTTTTTAGGAGCAATAGGTTATTATTTTTCCACTTTTTATAATGAATTATTTATTTTTAGATTGTTAGAAGGGTTTGGTTCAGGGATTATAAATACATCTTCAATGATAATACTTACCAAACATCTTTATCAAGATAAAAAAAGAGCAAAGGTCTTAAGCAAGTATATGATAGCAAGAAGACTATCTATGGGGATTGCCCCTTTTATAGGCGCTGCCGTAGCTTTTCAATTTCATTTTAAAAACGCCTTTTTGCTTTATGCTATTATAATGTTTATAGGTTTTTCAATATCAATATATAACAGAAAATTATTAAAAAAAATTTACAATAATACCAACGATGAAAGCGCGATTAGGAATAAGAATGATATTAACATTGAGATTGATATTAATGATGTTGAGAATAATAATATTAAAGTTGATAAGCTTAACGATAGAAATAATATTAATAACGTGAACGGGAATATAAATGAGAACATCAGTATAGATAAAAGCTATAATACAGATATGGCAAATGCTAAAAATATCAATACTAAAACTAAAAATCACGACAAAAAAATAAAAGAATATAAAAAAGAAAAATATATTAATTTAATTGCAAATATAAGTTTTATGCTTTTATGCTTTTTAACTTTTTCTTTTTTCTTTTCAAGAATCGGTTCAAGAAGGGAACTTGTGCCATTAGTCGGAATAAGTATAATACATATCAATCAGTTTTATATAGGCTTGCTTGTATCTGTATCCGGTCTTATCGGAGTTGCATTGACATATTACTCCGACAGGGTAATTAATAAATTAGGCATTAAAAGGTCAATAGTTATATCCTTTGCTATTTCGGCATCAGGTATGCTATGGTTTATAATATTTAAAAATTTAGACGGTTTTATTGCTTCTATTATACTTTTAAGCGCCGGAGGAGGATTTTCAGGTCCTGCAAGAAATTTATATTTAATGGATAGCGTTGATAAAAATCATTATGAAGAAGCGATTGGGATATACAGAACATTGAGTGATTTAGGGTTTATATTAGGACCTGTTGTTATAGGCGTTGCTTTTAGCTATTATAATTATATTTCGGCTTATTCCGTCGTTGCGGCAATGCTAATTACGGCAGCTATTTTATTTGGCGCATTTGCAAAAAAATATTAAATATAATAAAATAAACAACAGCACGAATTGCTATTTATTCGTTATATTTATTCATTAAATCTATTTTGTCGTTTACGGCATCTATTTTTTTATAATAAAGCTTACTATCTACGGAATCTATTTTTTCTTCAAGCAAATTTATCCTTTCTTTAATTACATCTGTTTAGAATGTAATACGCAGGAACAAATTAATCAGTAATTTTATTATCAAACGTAAGCAATAAATCTGCCTGCAATAAACCCTATAGTAGCGGCGATACCGCCAATAATAACAACTTCTAAAGCACTTTTAAACGGATTGGTTTTTGTTATTTTTGATTTTGCAAGACCTGTAAAAATAAGCACTAAAATTGAAAACAAAATAGAAATAATTACGGCAATAGTTGAATTCTTTATAAAAAAATAAGGAATTAAAGGAGGGATACCTCCCGCTAAAAAGGAAACGCCCGTGTAGGAAGCTAATTTTATCGGATTTTCATGAGAATTATTTCCTATTCCAAGCTCATCTTTTACCATAAAATTAAGAAGCAGCTTTCTATCCGACATTAATCTTTTTACTATAGGTTTTATTTCTTCATCGGTAAAACCTTTATCCTGATATATTTCATATATCTCCTCTTCTTCATGCGCAGGATCTTCTTTTATCTCTCTTTTTTCCCTATTTATTTCTTTCATATAAAATTCATTTTGCGATTTTGTTGCAAGATAAGCTCCGAAAAACATTGATATCGTGCCTGCAACAACTTCCGCCATACCGGACATAAGAACTATTTTTGTATTTACCAATGCCCCTGTAACGCCTGCAACAAAGCCGATTGTCGTTACAAGCCCATCATTTATGCCGAAAACAAATTCCCGGACAAGCCTGCCCTCAGGGGTATGCCAATTTTCATTATGAAATTTTTTTAAAGGATCCATCGCCTCATATATTGTATTTTTTTTATTATATTATATTAAATTATTAGAATTAAAATTTTTTATCGGCAAATTTGAGATCTAACGAATATGTGTTTTTATATTAAATTAAATTAAATTAAATAAAAAAATAAATATAAATCCTGTATATTTGCGTATTATATTAGGATAGCCGGAGTACTTTTTTATTATTTTACGACAAGAATAGAACAGGGCAATGCTCCAATCAGTCTTTGAGCCGTGCTTCCAAGAAATATTTCTTTCAGTTTTTCTTTATCCTCGCCTTTATATCCTATAACAAGAAGTTTTTTATCGGTTTGCAATATAAAGCTGATTATTTCCTTGCAGGGAGTCCCTTTTCTGACGACAATATTAAGATTATTTTTTTCTTTGGAATATCTATAACGCAAATCTTCAATTATATCTTTAAATTTACCTGCAATGTCTGATTCAAGCTTTTTTATACTGTTTTGATCTAAATTTCTAATATATTTTTCATCTAGAACTGTAAATAATGTCATAGTTTTAATAATATCGGAAGGTATTTTGTCTAAAACATAAATTGCTTTAAGAGATGATTCCGAGAAATCAGTAGCAAATACAACATCGGTAAAAGTATTTTTGCAATCTAAATCATCTTTTTCATCGTTTTTTATTAAACTCGACGAATGCATTAAAATCCGTTTGGTTATTAAAACAGGCTTTTTTGATTTAGCGATAATTTCATAAAGCGGGGAGTCATAAAAAGCAAAAAAAGCGTTAGTTTTACTTTTACCTACCGCTTTTTTGTCTAAAATTATAAAATCAACATCTTCTCTTTCGGCTTCGTCCACTATTTCATCGGCAATATTTCCTGTTCTGATAACATAGTTGACCCTAAAACCGTATTTTTCTAAATTATTTTTAATATCTCCAAGCTTTATTTTGGAAAATTTTCGTATTTTTTCTTCATCTTCTTTATTATAGCGTGAATACAAACTGTGTTGTAATTTATTTATATCTATAACATGAATTAATACAATTTCTTTCAGACCTATTTTTGCAAGATTAGCAAAGCACTCTAAATTCTCGAAAAAGAACTCTCCGAAATTTATGGCATAAAGCGCTGTATTAAGCATAATAGTCCCTCAAATTTTATAAAACGCGTCAATTCAATTTTACTTTTCAAAAAACTTCTCCCTTTCAGCTTAAGAATTTATTTCAGATTTTTCTTCTTTTTCCAAATCGTAATCGATATTAATTTTACCTTTTAAAACAATTAAAACAAGAGGTTCCATTATCTTTTCTTGTTTTATATATTCTTTCATAATCCAAGATATTTTCTTGCTTCCTCATGACTTAAGTATTCGGCATTTTTATCGTTAAGACGCTCTAACACAAAATAGCCATCTTCGTTATCTTCTAGATACTGTTGGAGGGATTCCCTTATATAAAAGCTTTTCGATCTTTTAGTTTTAACAGCCAAATTTTCAAGGCGGTTTTCCAACTCCTTTGGTAGTTTTAAGCTTAACATTATATATATTTTCTCCTATAAATGTAATATTGTTATTACCTATTATTACATTTATTACTTGAAATTTCAAACGATATTTTTCTTAATTTTTTTTAAATTTTTTCAATTTGAATTAGGCGGTTCAGATTCGACATAAATGCCGGTGCATGATGTGCTATTAGGATTCTTCCCATTCCCAATGCCAACCTCTGCCGTAATCTCCCTTTCCGTCCCGCCCGCAAAGCCGTTGGAAGTAATGATATAATAAGTATTATTGCAACCGCCGCCCGCACCTCCAGTGTTCCTTTGCCCTTGTGCAACCAAAGCGCAAAATGAAGGAGTATAATTATCTATTGAATAATTCGGCGCTAAATTTCCATAAATATATTGATAGCTTGAGCTTGAGCTTAAAGATAAAGTAACTCCCGGCGGAATAATAGTATTATTAGGGCAGCTTACGCCCGCAGGAGCGATGCTGCTAAAATTTTTGCCGTTGACGTTGTTTTTTAATTGATGCATTGCAATTTCAATACCCGATTTAGCCGCATATTTTGCTTCGGCGCTTGACAAATTTTGTCTTGATGTTATACCGCTTGAAGCCATAAGGTAAGCAAATACAGAACCAGCCAGCCCCATTAAAACAATTATAATAATAGCAAATATAATTGAAATTCCTTTATTTGATTTAATAACTCTGTTTTTAAAAAATTTTATCATAATTATTAGTTTGTCATTCCTGATTTTATATATTCATATTATTTTAATATATCTTACTTACATAAATAATTAAAGAATAAATAGTCATATATATTATTTAATAAAATACTTAATTTAACAATGCTATCACACCTTAAGAATATGAAATTTTAGTCCGAACATTGGGGAGTAGTTTACATATAAATTTATTACTTTGGATTAGCAACAATTACAGAAACTCCGCTTGTTTGAGTATTTCCCGATGTCGAATTTACCGTAAATTGAATTCCGCAAGAATACGTTGAAGTTGTTGTGTTTTGCGCACAATTGTGTGAAACAAGCAGCGGAGGTATAGGAGTAGTCGGACCGCCGCCGCAGTATACGCTTAAAGAGATTGCACTACTAAAAAGCAATGTTGCTAATTTTATCCGAAATAGGATATGCCGTTGTCGTTCCATTTATTGTCGTCACCTGTTTATATAATACATTATTCTTATATAATACATTATTATTGTTAACACAAAAAACAATTAATTCTTGTTGAATTGCATTACTAAAAAGCAATGTTGCTAATATTATCCGAAATAGGATATGCCGTTGTCGTTCCATTTATTGTCGTCACCTGTTTATATAAAATATTATTATTTACACAAAAAACAATTAATTCTTGTTGATTAGTAGTTCCGCTTATATATTTATAAAATGCAACGGCATTGCAGGAGACAGCGGAGTTGGCATTGCCACATAATGTTTGGTTAGCCAAATTAAATACAACAATCGGATGCGGCTGCTCATCATAAGGATTAATTCCTTCGTTAATATAACAAATTTGACCATTGCTGTTTCCATTAATCAGCTGTGTCGGCATAGCGGCTTCTTCTAAATTTTTTCTAATCACGGAACTTGCATAACTCATAGAATTTACCTGATGAAGCGCATTCTCGTTAAGCATATAATCATTAATTCCAAATATAATAACCTGATACAGTCCAACAGACATTATTCCGATCAATACAATAGTCATTACCAATTCGACAAGCGTAAACGCATTATTTTTCTTGATATTCTTAATGTTGCTTAAAATGTTATTCTTTATCATAAAATTATTGTCATTCCTGCGAAAGCCCCGTTGTCATTCCTGCGAAAGCAGGAATCCAGCCTTTGTCATTAACATATACTTTCGTATAAATCAATCCATTCGGGATTTTCTTTTTCTATTAATTTTAATTTCCACGCCCTCTTCCATTTCTTTATCTGTTTCTCTCTGTTAATAGCCGACTCCGCAGAGATATGTATTTCATACCAGACTAATTGATGAATGTTATATTTATTTGTAAAACCTTTAACAACATTTTTGTTTATGCTCATAAACTCTCTTGATAATATCCGAAGTAACGCCCGTATATAAAGTACCGTTACGCTCACTGCTAAGGATATATACATAATAATTTTTCATACTTTTTCTGGATTCCTGCTTTCGCAGGAATGACAATAATATCAATAGTTTGTAAAAATTGCGCTCAATGAAACACTTGGATACGTTGTCGGCGACGGCGCAGCGCAAGTAGACGCCCCCGCCCCATTCGTAGAAATTGAATACCAGTCTGTCTTAACAACAATAGCAATAGCGGCAGCGGTCTGAGTTGAAGAAGAATTTTGTTGCGTCCAATTAATTATACTCGCATTTCCATTAATGCTATTTATTGTTGAGTAATAAGTCGGTGTAATAGTTGTATAAAAACAATAATTATTTAAAAGCACGGGACTTTGCGGCGAAGTAATATATTGACTAAAATTTGATGCGTTTGCATTCCAAATGCCATTTCCGTTTCCGCTGTTAAAATTATTGCAAATTAGACGACCGCCTGAGCTGTTATTGACAGGACCTCCGCCTTCGCTGCAGTAATATATATCAGCAATATACTGCTTAGCTAAATTTGTTGCCGTAACTTCATTTGCGATTCGAATGCTTGAAGCAGAACCAACAATAAAACTCTCAAGAATAGCGCTTAAAGATATGCCCAGTATTATAATTGTAATGACAATTTCTAATAAACTAAAGCCTTTTTTATTGTTAAAGAGCTTTAAAAGCATAATAAAAAATTTTAATTAATAAGTTTTTAATAAATAAAATATTGCTATATATTAAAATATACAATTTAAATCAAATTTTTTAAATTAATTAAATTGAAATAAATATTTAATCTAATTGTAATAAAAGTTTAACTATATTTAACTTGTATTAAAATAAGTTATTTTTTATAATTATTTTTACGATATAACAAGTTTTTTAATTTAATTCCTGTTAATTAATTACTTTATAATTAATTTTGATAATTAATCCACTAAATATATTACTAAATATAGATTAAAATCATATAAGTAATTTTTTGCAGTTATTTAATTTAAAAAATATGAAATTAAAAATAATTTATTAAAATTTTAACTCAATTTATGGTATAATTATACCATAAATATAATATAATCAATAAAAATAATATAAAAATTATTAATAAAATTTGACGGCATTTTATTATGGACACTATATTTTTTGACACACTGCAATATTCTAAAAAATTAATGGGCGGCGGATTTACTCAGGAACAAGCTGAAACTCAAGCTGTTGCTTTAACAGAAGCAATAAAAAGCAGCGTTTTTAGCGGCGAAATAACAGTACAGTTTGAAGAAAAAATTGAAGAGAATCAAAAAGAATTATTGAATAAGTTTGAAACACTTGACAACAAAATTGACGGCGTTAAAACTGAACTGAAAAAAGATTTTGAAAACTTAGACACCAAAATTGACGGCGTTAAAACTGAACTGAAAAAAGATTTTGAAAACTTAGACACCAAAATTGACGGCATTAAAACTGAACTGAAAAAGGATATAAATAAATTAGACTTAAAATTATCAGGAGATATAAAAAATTTAGATACCAAAATTGATGGCGTTAAAACTGAACTGAAAGAGGATATAAATAAATTAGACTTAAAATTATCAGGAGATATAAAAAATTTAGATACCAAAATTGACGGCGTTAAAACTGAACTGAAAAAAAATTCTGAAAATTTAGGAATAAATATAGAGCATATCGTAATAGCATTTGATGCTAAAATTGACCAGCTTGAATTAAGACTTACTAAATGGTTTATTAAAGTTATGCTGCCTTATACCGCAATACTTATTTCTATAATTTTTACTCTTTTTCAATTATTTCATTAGAAAATTTTTGCCATATTAAATAAATAAAAGATATATAATATATCATGTTATTAATTTAATAAAAAATATTGTTATATCATATTTCCATATTATATTTTAGAGAATTAACAAAGAATTTCATCAAAAATTTATAGTTTGACTGCCCCGTCTTCTATAAGACGGGGCAGTTGACAATTTGGTTATTATAGTTATTTTTTAATCATTTTGTAATTTCAGCATTAGATCAGTATTAAATTTTTTAATAGTTAAATAAGCATCTATTAAATTCCATATCCAAATTCCAAACCATACAGGCCATAATAAAAACCCTATAATAATAAAGGATAAAATAAAGGCCATAACAGCCAAAACAAATTCGACTAAAAAAAATATTATACCTTTACCAAAATATCCAGTGACCATTTGTCCTAGCCCGGGAATAAAAAATGATAAAACAACGGCAAGCACCTCACTTTTTTTTTGCGTCATATAAGTCATCATCTTTTGACTATCCGAGTTACCGTTTGATGCGTTTTGAACCGCTGATAAATCTAAATCATCACCCATAATAAAACCTCCCTGAAGATAATTTAATTTAAATTAATTTTAAATTACAATATTAAAACTAATTCCCATAAACTAAAATTGGGTTCGAACTACATTATGCGATAAATATCTTGACTAATGGGGGGTTAATATATTAGCATTAATTAGTTTTAACACACTCCATTGACATACACTATATTCATAGCCGATTACAATACTTTAGCATTAATTCATTTTTTTAAAAAAATAGAAAAATTTAACTGATTGCTTTATTATTCTTCTTTTTCCGTTATTGTTTTATAAAATAAATGCTTTTATTTTGTGAGGAAACTAAAGCTATTTTATTTTTATGCCTTAAAATTAAATATTTCCCTTTTAACGTATTGGCGCTATAATTAAACACATCAGCGCTCCCGTTTATAGAAACGACATCGCCTGAAACAGTATAACGGTAAGTAACAGGACTGAACAATTTTTTACCTGACAATATTACTTTATTTTTGCCTTTTATCTTTAAATCAACCGGCGTTTTAGCGGCAACCCATTGCAAATAACTGCCAAAAAAACCTGATGTCATTTTTTTCTGAGATAAAGAAAAATAGCCTTTATAATTTCCTACAATATTGCTATGATTTTGATTAGAAAGAGCCTGGTAACCCGATTTTTTTACAAATTCACTTGTCAATTCAAATGGTATTTTGTGAATAACAACAAAATGTTTATATTTTCCTTTAACCACCTGATACAATGCTCCGTTTAAATATTTAAAATGCAGAACTGCAGAACTTGCCTGCATAGTTATCCTGTTTTTATGCATTATCCATTTCCCCATTGAATCTATATAATTTGTATGAATATAACAACGCCCTTTTTTAAATAATTCGATATAACTTGTTTTACCAAGAGTAGTAGAATAATACGTTCCGTTTATAGAACTGCCTATATTAGAACATCCTGACAGCATAAAACTTGCCGAGAAAATAGAAATTATTAAAAAAAATACTATTAAATACGATTTCTTCATAGTTACATCCTCCTATAAAATTAATTAAAAAATAATTAATAAATCATAAATCATAAATAATTTTTCTTTTTATCTTTTTATTTTATTACAACAATAAAATATATACACAAATTTTTTAGTTATATTATTGTGTTGCATATATATAATAGACCTCTTATTAATTATATATCATATTGTTGTTCTCATAATTGCCGACAAAACTTGTAAAAACTTTTATATAATATTTGTAAACACTAATAACTGCGGTAATTACATTTTAACCTGTTTATAAAAAATAATTATACACATTATATAATACATTGGATGCGATATTCATATACTGTCAATGTTAATTTAAATTTTTTATCAATAATTAATTTTTAGTTTTTATTACATTAAAAATTTATTGAACTTTAAAAACTGCTGCCGTAGATTCTTCAATTGTAGCAGGAGACTCCGCCGTTAATGTGTAGGTAAATGTTCCTGCAGGAAAATTGGAAGGAATATTAAGCGCTAAACCAATATTGTAAATACCCGGTTTATTTACATTTACATAAGAATAATTATACGCAACGAGACCGTTTCCTGTTATTTTATAAATTAATTTAATACGTTGAGATGATAAATCAGAGGGCATTTTAACATAAAATGATGAATTTAAGGTGACATTTTTTCCGTCTGAAGCGCTTGCACCATCGGTTAAAACTTCAGTTATTATTACTGCAGGAACATTGCTTTGCAATGACATATCCGGACTTATTCCCGTTATAGACGCATGAGCTAATCCAAGCGAATCTCTAAACATTGGATAAGCGCTTTGAGACTGCGAACGTGAATTATTATTGCTATTTAAATTTGGATGCGATGCCGGCGCCGGTGTAGATTGGTTGTTATTATTGCTGTAAACATAGGTTGGAGAAGAACCTGCAGCAGCAGCGCTTGAATTACTTGAAACATTATTGCTGATTGGCGAAACAACGCTAGGATTTTTTTTATTTTTGCTTGTTTTCTTTACAGATATTGACTTTGACTTTTTTAATTTAGATGATTTTTTATTCTTAGAATTTTTTGACGATGTTTCAGTTTTTTTCATAAAAGTCAAAAAATTTAAATGCGGCATCCCGGGAATTTTTAGTTTTCCTGTTTGATTTAAATACAAAATCGCGCTTCCGCTAATAACAACAATAAAAATAAAACTTATTAAGGCTATCAATAAACCTTTATTTTTTTTATTACCGCTTTCACTTTTTTGTTTATAATTTACATTAATTTTATTTTTATCATTCTTACTATTGTTATTATTAAACTTACCGATATTATCATTCTTATTGTCATTCTTATTGTAGTTATTATTATTGTTGTTGTTACTGTTATTCTTGCTGCTGCTATTATTGTCGTTTTTGTTATTATCTGTATTTTGATTATTATTAATATTACCTGCTTCAGCAACTTTAGATTCTGAATTATTTAATTTTAAAGATGTATTTAACACTTCTTGATTTTTTTTGACGGATTTTTCATTAACTTCATTAAGTTCGTTAACTTGTTTATCAAATTTGCTACCGCATTTAGGACAAAATTTAGCATTCTCATTTTCTATTTTAGCACCACAATTATTACAAAACATCTCGCATGCTCCTGTTCAAATATTATTTATTATTAATATTTTATTATTAATTCGGCAATTTTGAGTTATTGCGCTTTATTGTTTTTTAATTTAATATTACTTTTCCAATATGCGTTTCTCATTGTTCTCATTGTATTAAATAATTAAAGATATTTATAAATATTTAATGCAATAAATCAGTTTAATTTCTCGCCGCAGCTTTCACAAAAATTTGCTTCAGGTTTATTTTTTGTTCCGCAATTAGGGCAAATTTTTTCACTATTATTGTTATTATTATTGTCATTTATGATGTTATTTGTATTGTTTGCATTTACATCTTGATTATTTTGATTTTGAGTCGTATTATTATTTAAGCTGCCGAGATCATCATTGGAATTAGAATAATTACTATAATTAGTATTGACGCCTTCATTATTGTTATTATTATTGTTATTACTATTATTATCCGCACTGCTGTCGCTGTGTACACGGCTGCTTTTTTGGCTCATATCGGCTGCTTTTTCTTTGTACTTATCTATATTATATTTTACTTTTGAAGCTGCGGAACTAAACTGAGATTCCGCATCTTTAAAATTCATATCTTTAATAATATCAAGATAGATATAAGATTGACCTAACATCATATATACCATCTGTAAAACAAGTAAAAGCATATATATTATGGCAATTCCAAATGCGACAAATGCGCCGTACATCATAATTGATTGAAAAGCTCCCATTCCCATAAAACGGCTCATTGGATTTCCGTATCCAAACCCTGAAGAATACGGCGAAAATCCTCCTCCTATTCCGCCCATATTAAATAAATATGTCGGATGAGTCACCATTAAAATTCCGGACGTCAAACTTAACGAGCCTGTTAATAAAGCAAAAAATATAATGCCTATCATAAGCGACACAAGATTAATAAATATAAAATATCCAAAAATTAATGTGCTATGTTTTTTAAATAATGTATATGTTTTAACAAATATTTCTTTTATATTATTTCCTTCAAATATCATAGGTATAATTACAAAAGACATCAATACTATACCTAAAAGAATAATTGCGTAAACTATGGTAAATGTAGGAATTCCAATAAAAGCCAATAACGGACCTATTGCCGGAATTTTTGCTATTAAAAAATATATGAGAACAACTAAGGCTACTACAAAAGGAATGATGAATAGAATAATTTCAGAAATAATTATTTTATAAAATGAAAAAATTGAAAATATAATTGCATTGGAAACTTTTATTGAAGATTTATTCTTGGCAAACTCCATTAGAATTTTACCGGTCGCCGTATATCCAATCAAAAAAATAATTAGACTTATGGCAGCGCCGACAAGAAAAACAAAAACTGATAATACGGCGAATTTCAACGCTATCTCTGCCGTTACTCTAATTGTGCCTTCAAAAATAGCAGCTGAAATTATAATTGTAATAAGCAAAAGTATAATTGCTTTTATTTGCTTAAAGGATTCAAAAGACTTGATTAAAATTGCAAATTTAAAGACAGATTCCTTCTCCGTATTTTCCATAATTCCTCCTGAAGAATAATTAAAAAATATAAATATTATAATGTTTAAGTATTTTTTATTATTTATACATAGTTTATTTAATTATATTAATATATATTTTATTTAACTATATTAATATATATAATGTTTATTTAAATTATATTAATTTAAATCACCGTTAGAAATTATTAAAACTGATTCAGCATATGATAAATACTGGATTCCCGCTTTCGCGGGAATGACACCAAATAGGTTAAAATTTAAACCTTCGCAAAGTCATTCCTGTATTGGCAGGAATCCATAAAAAAAATTTCTAACGGTGATTTAAGGTAATATATAATATTGAATAATATTGATATTGCATTTAAATTCAAGATTTAATTTTATACTTAATATATATATTTTTTAATAATTAATGTCAATTTATTTTTTAAACTTTAATAACTAATATTAGTTTACATATATATTTTTTTATTTTTATTAAGTTATTTATATATAACATATATTTATTACAATTTTATGACGGTTGTATTAAATTTTTGTTACTTTTTTTACACTTTATAATTAAAAACATTTAAAAAAATTATTAAATAATTTATAATTTAATTATATATAATATATTATTCACGCTATTTAAACATATAATTATATTTATATAAATATATGTTTAAATTATATAACTATTATATTATTACATACGATAAATTAAATAATAAGAGGAATGAGAGAGGACCCTTTGCAAACTACAAAAACTTATGCCGTTATTCTCGCATCGGGAATGGGCAAAAGAACCGGATGCGCTATCCCTAAACAATTAATTAAAATAAGCGGAAAAGAATTGTTAATCAGAAGTATTGAAATTTTTACAAACCAATACCTGCCTATAAACTTTGATAACATAATTATAACGGTTCCGTCTCAAAATGTTTTTAAATTTGATTGGGAAAAATTTATCAATAAAAAACTACTGTTTAATGAATATAATAATAGCAATATTGATAATGTTAATGATGATATTCATAATACTAATGGTATTAATGCTAATACTAATGATACTATAAAAAAAAATGACTGCAAAACCGATTATGCAAATATACATACAAATATAATTGATAAAATAAAAATCATTGAGGGCGGAGATTTAAGGCAAAAATCAGTTTATAACGCTTTAAATTATATTGAATATATTGAAAAAAAAATGATTTATTCCAATGATAGCATAGTGTTTATTCACGATGCCGCTAGACCTTTTGTGACAAATTATGAAATTAGTCTCTTATATAAGGCAGCAGTTAAATTTGGAGCTTCTTTTTTATATAGTCCTTTATCTGATACAATTAAAACATTTAAAAATTCAAAAATAAAAAAAATAAATAATAATAATACAATTAAAGATATTAAAAATATCAAAAGCATAAATAATAATGATAAAAATAATAAGAATAAATTAAATTCAGGAAATTCTGAATTGCAATATCTAAGCACATTAAACAGAAATAATTTGATTGCAGCTAAAACTCCTCAGGTTTTTAAATTTAATTTAATAAAAAAAGCTATGGATGCCGTCTTTGAAAACGATGAAAACATTGAAAAATTTACAGACGATGTATCATTTGCAGAAAATTACGGATATCCTGTTAAAACTATTATTTCTAATGAATTTAATATAAAAATAACATCATCTTTTGATGTGGAGCTGGCAGAATTTTTAATAAATAAATTTAATAAAATGAATACAAATAATACGAACAATAAAAAAATAAACAATAAATAACATCCAATAAGAAATAATAGACAATAAAAGGTAACAAAAGGCAACAATAAATATTAAATATTATTAAATACTAATTATGTCAAATTTAAAAATAGGACACGGTTATGATTTGCACAGGTTCGGCGATAAAACAAAACCTCTGTATCTAGGCGGGGTTTTAATTGAAAATCATATTGGGACTGTTGCCCACTCAGATGGTGATGTCGTCCTGCACTCTTTGACCGATGCTTTACTCGGAGCAGCCGGTTTAAGCGATATAGGAACATTATTTCCTGATAATATTGAACCAACAAAAAATATAAGCAGTGTTTTTATGCTGAAAGAAGCATATCTAACAATTAAGGGCGAAGGCTATAACATAATTAATATTGACATTACGATAATAACGCAGACACCGAAAATAAAAAATTACAAAGAGAAAATGATTTTTGCAATCTCTGGGGCACTAGATATACCGCAATCATGTATTAATATGAAAGGCAAAACGAAAGAAGGCGTGGATAGCGTTGGCAAAGGCGAAGCAATAGAATGTTTTTCCGTTTGTTTAATTGAAAAAATTTATTAAATTTAATCTTCAGGGGACCGTTCAAAATTCTGTGTCAATCCTGTATAATTAAATTATTAATAAATTAAAACTATATTTTCCCCCCTACTTTTAGTCTTGAGATTTCATCCTCTATTTCAGATAGAATTTCCTTATTCTCAACTTTATCGTCAACGCTGAAGACGATAAAAACCTTACCGCCGAATTTTTCCTCAAATTCTTCGAAACTTGCTTTCATTCTTTCCGAAGCGGAATAGTTACCAAAGTTTGCTCTGGCCGTTACTGGTTTTATCTGTATGCCAAAAGCTTTATCTCCAATCCAACCGAGGTAATCTATATCCCCGGCATGGTCAAGCTGGGGATCGGATTCAAGAAAATTAACGTCCGGAAATCTTTTAGCTAAATTATCGTTTATTACGGACTTTTCCGTCAAAAAGCCGTCATATGTCCTGCATATTGTCAGATTATAAATATAATCGGTGCAATCCTGAAGGGTTAATTGTCTGAATGCTTCTTCCCATTCCGGTATAACAATTTCTTTAATTTTAACATATAATCTTTCGCCAAGCTCTATAAGTTCTTCTTTCGTGATTTTGGTTCTTGTCTTACTCTTACTCCTGCTTTCCGTATAAGCATTTTCAAAATACCAGCGTTCCCAATCTTCAAAAGATTTAGGCTGGCATTCCCTTATTAGTGCCATAACCGCTCCGACTTTATCCGGTCTTGATAACTGATAAGTCTGGCAGGTATAATTAAGAACTTTTTCTTTTTTGCCAAATTCTTTCGAATATTTTTCTTTTTTATTTTTCGGCATGACCGCCCCTATTTAGGTTAATAAACCTTTCTTTATATTTAAAATCGGTCTCTGTATCCACGGCAACCAATCCTTCTTTTATTAAATGGGCGTTAATAAAGGTTTTATTTTGCAGGTAAAGATAACATAGTAGATTATTTTCATTATCATACTTTAAGCTATCGTATCTCAAAAAAACCTTTTGCCCTTTTAATTTATCTATAAGGTATGCCAAAGCCTTACCGTTAACAATCGGATTTTGTTTGATGCCAAGCAGCTTTATCGTTAATCCTTTACTTAGCTTTATAAATTCAGGGCTTATTACCTCTTTTACCGTAAAATATTCCTCACGCACCCCACTATTTTCATCTATCTTGGAACCGAATTGTAACTTTTTAGGGTCAACCTTTTTATTGAATTTGTGCGGGTCTTTAAAAATATAGGGCAGTCTATTTATCATTTCCTGATAAACAGAGGGGTCATTATGGCTGCCATTGATAATATTGAAATCGGCGGCGTTATCAACTTGTTTTATGGCTGAATAATCAATGCCAAGTTTATTTTTTATCGTATCTATAAAATTATGATTAATTTCATATCCGACTGAATTGCGATTTAAGTTTTTCGCCGATAGGGATGTAGTTCCGCTTCCAAGAAATGGGTCTAGAACGGTATCTCCGACAAAAGAAAACATTTTTATTAATCTTTTAGGTAATTCTTCAGGAAACATTGCTATGTGGGCATCTTGCTTTGCTCCAGCAAAGTTCCAGTGTCCTTGAAAATAAGAATTCCATTCTTCTTTCGTAAGTCTTGACGATTCTTTATTCTCTTTTGTAGGTTTCGGAGGAATACCTTCTTTTTTAAATATTAAAATGAATTCGTAGTCTAATTTTAAAATACCGTTCCTCGGATAAGGAAATGACCCCATTATTGTTGCCCCGCCTGTGGTATTCGACGTAGTAACCTTTTGCCATATAATGGCCCCCATATAATCAAATCCAATAGTTTCGCAGAACTTGATAATTTCCGTCCTGATAGGGATTACCTTATACCGTCCGTAATAAACTGCCCTTGCAAACTGGTCGCCTATATTTATGCATAATCTGCAGCCATTATGTAAAACCCTGTAGCATTCCTTCCAAACAAGATTAAGATTATTAATATAACTTTCGTAACTATCGTTAAAACCTATCTGTTCGGCTATTCCATAGTCTTTTAATTGCCAGTAAGGAGGGGATGTAACAACAAGGTGAACACTTTCGTCTTCAGACTCTTTCATTATTCTTGAGTCTCCGATAATTATCTTATGACGGGTTTTAACCACAATTGAACCCCCTTTATTGTTAAAATTTATCTAAGAAATTATTATATCATAAAAATTATTTATTTCTCATAATGTATTATTAATAATAATCTGAACCTAAATCATTTTCAGCTTGAGCATTTCCTTGAACTGTAGCTTGCTTATACCAATTATCGTCACCGAATGTATAATAAAGAAAACACCGAACTAAAATTAAAGAAAACTCCGATTAAAAAGTGAAGTCGCTATGTTGCAATAAAATACTGTTTTGATACAATTAATACCTTGTGTAATTTTAAACCTTAATTAATCTCAAAAGGAGGGTATCTGAATTGGTAACAGAAGATCAGTATTATTGGGACCGGTCAAAATTCTGTGTCAATCCTATATAATTAAATTATAATTAATTATATATTATTATATTTAATTTGTAATATACCAATAATTTCTGAACATACAATATGGTCTACATAATAAATTATAAATAATTATTTAATTTCTTCAAAACCCTTTCTTTACCGAGCAATGAAGCAATTTTTATTATTGAAGGACCATTGGTCTTTCCTGTTAAAGCCATTCTAAAATTTTCATAAATATCTTTAATATTTTTTTTATTTTCTTTAGATATTTTTTGTATTACATTTTTAACGGCTGTTTCATTAAAATCCAAAAAATTCTTATTAATTGCTTCTTTATTATTAATATTATTATTAACATTTCTGCTATCACTATATTTATCAATTTCAGAGCAAAATTCATTGCCGTTTTTCTTTGTATTAATATTTATATTATTGCTGCTGCTGCCTATTTCATTAAAATTTATATACAATAATTGTAATATTTCCTTGCCGCAATTAATAAAATCTGGATTTTCTTTACTTAAAAAAACATTATTAAGCTCTAAAATAATTTCTTTTACCGTTTTATATTCATTTTTTAAAAAATCTATAATAAGGATTAACCCTTCTTTTCCGTATTCTTTTTCTGCACAATCCATAACATCAGAAATATTGGCGTTTTTATTTTGTACATATATGTTATTATTACTATCTATATCGGATAAATATATATAACCGGTCAGTATAAATTTTTCTTTTATTATAGAAATTAAAGTGTCCGCATTTAAATACTGAAGCCATTTTTCATTAACAAATTTTAATTTGTCTTCGCTAAATATAGCACCTGAATTTTTAGCTCTTTTTATGTTAAAATATTGAGCCATTTCATCAATCGAACTAAAAATTTCTTTATCTTTATCTTTATCTTTATCTTTATCTAACAAATTTTCATCATTATATATTATATTATTTTCATTATTATCATCAATAATCGGCTGTATTGTTTGATTAAAATCAGTATTGTTGCTATTATGTATTCTATTGCTATTATTATTCACGACAAAAGTATTACCTGTTATAGCAAGATAATTAAGAACAGCTTGAGGTAAATAGCCTTCTTTTTTGTAATATTCTAAATTGGCGTTAAAATCTCTTTTTGACATAAGTTTGCCGTCTTTTCCGTATAAAAGAGAAATATGGGCAAAAAAAGGGTTAGATTTTCCCAATGCCTTGCACAGCAATATTTGCCTCGGGGTATTTGAAATATGGTCCTCTCCCCTGATTATATGCGATATATCTAAATCAATATCATCAATTATTGAAGCAAAATTATACGTAAATCTGTTATCGGAAGTTTTTAAAACAAAATCTCCGAGAAGTTCGACGTGAAAAGCAACTCTTCCGTGAACAATATCTTCAAACTCCACCTGCTCTAAACCTAACTTCAGCATATTTAATCTTATTGACGGAGATAATCCTGCATCCGCCAATTTTTTTCTTAAATTTTCTTTTTCGGAATTATTAAGATGAAGACATCTGCCGTTATAAATATAAGGCTTTTTAAGATTAATAGACAATTCTTTTGATCTTAAAAGTTCTTCTTCGGTGCAAAAACATTCATAAATATAACCTTTTTCTTCAAGAGTTTTTAAATATTTTTCATATACATCTTTTCTTTCGGATTGTTTATAAAATTCGTCATATTTTATATCAAACCATTTCATATCGCTTATGATTGAATTTTCATATTCTTTTTTACTTCTTGCAATATCGGTATCGTCAATTCGTAAAATGAGTTTACCGTTATTTTTTTTAGCGAACAGATAATTAAAAAGAGCCGTCCTTAAGCCGCCTATATGTAAATGCCCGGTAGGACTCGGTGCAAACCGCACTCTAATATTATCGTTGTTATTAATATTATTATCGTTGTCTATATTATTATGCATTGTGTTTTTGCCTAAACTCTTTCTCTGTCATAATTTATTTTAGCGAAAATCATTCTTCTGCTTGAAGTTTGCAAAATACTGGTGACCATAACTTCTAATATTGTGTTTTTGCCTAAACTCTTTCTCTGTCATAATTTATTTTAGCGAAAATCATTCTTCCGCTTGAAGTTTGCAAAATACTGGTGACCATAACTTCTAATTCGGTGCCGACTAATCTCATAGCATCTTCTACGACTATCATTGTGCCGTCATCCATATAACCGATTCCTTGATTTTTTTCTCTTCCTTCTTTTGCAATGAGAATATTCATAGTCTCTCCTGGAAGCAAAATAGGACGGAGAGCTTTTGCAAGATCGTTAATATTTAGCACCTGTATATTTTGAACCTGAGCTACTTTGTTTAAATTAAAATCATTTGTAATAATTTTCGCATCCATTTCTTTTGCAAGAGCCGTCAATTTTGCATCGACTTCTCTGATTTTTGGATAATCTTTATCTATAAATTCAATATTAATATTTTTATCTTCCCTCATTTCATTTAACATATCAAGACCTCTTCTGCCTTTAACTCTTTTGAGAGGATCCTGAGAGTCTGCTATATGCTGAAGTTCGTGCAGAACAAATGTCGGAATGACGAATGTACCTTCTATAAATTTAGTCTTCGCTACGTCTAATATGCGTCCGTCAATTAAAGAACTGGTGTCTATTATTTTAATTTCGTCAGATATATTTGAATTTAATTCTCTTTTGGGTAAACCGTTCAAAGACTCGCCAACATATGATTTAGCAGCCAATGCTGCAATTTCTTCGTTAGCCCTGAGTCCTATAATTAATCCAATATAGCCCGCAACAAAATTTATAAATGCGTAAGATGCATATCCTAATAAGCCGCTTGTAAAAAAAGTTTTAAATAATTTATAAGTTAAATAATTAACTACATAAAGAGAAATAAATAATCCTATGCCCCCGCTTAATATCTTTCTTGTAGAAATATTTTCCATACTTTTTTCCAACGTAACAACTATAAATCCTATTGTAAACCCAAATAAGAGTCCAACGTAAGCCAAAAAATCGTTATGCCAATATTCTTTGCCTATTAAAAAACCCAAAACAGATGATATTAAAATAAGCAACAATCTGACGAAAAAAATAGGTTTCTTTTTTATAAAATTCATGTTAGTAGTAAATTAATTCGTTAATTTTAGTTAGTTAGTTAGTAAACTGATTAATTATGTAAGTTATTTAATAATGTTTATATAATTTAATTTAAGTTTTTTTAATATTTATTATTATTTTTATTATTATTTTTATTATTATTTTTAAATTTATATAGCATATAAAAATTTAAATAATAATGCATATTTCATGCATATTTCATATTTCTAAAATTTTTATTGTATAAAAATTCTTTTAATCTGGTCTTCAACATAACTGAATGGTCTCTGGGTAACTGTAGATATTTCTGTAACTATTAAATGTTTTGCCTTTTCAAACATTTTCTTTTCAGCGAAAGAAAGATCTTTTACGGCTTTTAGTATATAAAGGTCTCTTAAGACTTCGGCTACTTCAAATAGGCACGAAGAACACAATTTTATATTATATCCATTATACCTTTTGTTCCATGATTCTTTTTTAGCGAAAGAATGTTTGTCTTCTTTACATTCAAGAACATCAAACACTTTTTTAATATCTTCCATGGTAATTAACGGTCTTAAACCTACTTCGTCGGAATTTTTCACCGGAACCATAATTTTCATATTGTTCTCAATTACAACAATATTATAAAATGAAATTTCAACCGACCCTACTTTTTGAACAGTGGTCTCCTTAATAATTCCTACCCCATAACCGGGATAAAAAATAAATTCATTTGTTTTAAACATGACTTGCCTCCTAATTTATTAAATTAATTATACAAATAATCTTATATTTCTTAATTGAAATTTATAAGCATAATTTTATTTAATATGATAATATCTAATAAATCCAAAATAATACTTTTTAAAAATTTTTAAATTATATTAGTAAATACAAAAAAAGTTTAATATTTAATATTAAATATTTAATATTAAATATTTAAATAAATTAAACTATAAAATATCTGCTCTTTAATTTACGTTTTAAAGCTTGAAACAGACTAATCAAACTATAATATTATAAAAAGTATCACGTTCTATCGGAATTTTTCCGGTTTCTTCAATAATTTTCCTTAGCCTTTTGACGCTCAAGCCATCCTCCGTGTCGGCTCCTGCACTATGAGATATATTTTCTTTTATGAGAGTTCCGTCAATATCGTCTGCCCCAAAAGATAAAGAAACCTGAGCCAGATTTATGCCTAAATTAACAAAAAATGTCTTTATATGTTTAAAATTATCTAAATAAAGTCGGGAGACGGCTATCACTTTTAAATCGTCATAACCGGAAGTTTTATTAGAATTTTTTATTGCGGTATTTTTAGGCTGGAAAGCGAATGGAATAAAAGATTGAAACCCATTGGTAATATCCTGGGCATCTCTTAAGATTTTCAAATGGTTAATTCTATCCATATAAGATTCTTTCACTCCGTAAAGCATTGATGCATTTGACCATATATTAAGATTATGGGCTGTTTTATGAATTTCTATCCATTTTTCCGAATTTATTTTCTGCGGGCATAATTTTTTTCTTAAATTATTATTAAATATTTCGGCTCCTCCTCCGGGAAGGCTTCCTAATCCATTATTTTTCAAATCAGTCAGAACATTTTCAATAGATAATCCTGAAATTTTAGATAGATAATCTATTTCAACCGCAGTAAAAGCTTGAATATTGGCATAAGGAAAATTTTCTTTTATTCTTGAAACCATTTCAAGATAATACTCGTAAGGCAAAGACGGATGAAGACCCCCGACGATGTGTATTTCTTTAAAATTATTTACCTTAGAATAAGACCTTATAAAATTAATTATTTCATCTATATTAAAAGCATATGCGTCTTTCCTGTTCTCTTTTCTGTAAAAAGCGCAAAAAGCACATTGATTAACGCAAATATTAGTATAATTAATATGAATATTTACAACATAATATACATTATCGCCATTTATTTTAAAATTTTTATAACCTGCGAGTTCCCCCGTCGTCAAAATATCATTCGAGGAAAATAAAAATAAACCGTCTTCATCACTTAACCTTATATTATTATAAACTTTATTTTTAATAATTTCAAAGTTTGTCATTATTATTTTATTATTTTATTATTTTATTATTTATTTAAATCACCGTTAGAAATTATTAAAACTGATTCAGCATATGATAAATACTGGATTCCCGCTTTCGCGGGAATGACATCAAACAGGTTAAAATTTAAACTATCAAAAGCTATACTTCTATTTCCCGTTGTTCCAGAATGACACCAAACAGGTTAAAATTTAAACCTTCGCAAAGTCATTCCTGCGTTGGCAGAAATCCATAAAAAGAAATTTCTAACGGTGATTTAAGGTATTTTATTATTTTATTATTTTAGTTAGTTATTGGTCTCCCCATCTTTTATATATATTATTTTCAATTCCAAATGAATCCATTATTTTTCCTGTAATAAAATTAACCATATCGTCAATACTTTCAGGTTTATTATAAAAAACAGGGATCGGAGGTAATATTATAGCTCCCGATCTGCTTAAAGAAAGCATATTTTTTAGATGTATATCGTTTAAAGGCGTTTCTCTAGGAGAGACTATCAACTTTTTACGCTCTTTAAGCATAACATCCGATGCTCTTTCAATTAAATTTCCTGAGCTCCCGTTTGCAATTCTTGATAAACTGCCCATAGAACAGGGAATAACAGCCATTCCTCTAATACCCGAAGCAGAACCGCTTGATATTTTTGCTTCTATAAACATTTCGTCTAAATATTCATAATTATTTTTATCGTCTATATTAAATTTTGATTTAATCTCGCCATATATATTATTATATATATGGTTTATATTCGCTGCGCCATTTTTATTTTCATTGTCTAAATTTATACCGCTAAACATATGTAATTCATCTTTTATAACTTTAAAGGCAGGCTTTGAAATGATCAGATAAACATAAAAATTATGTTTTATTAATTCTTCTAAAAGTCTAAAACCGTATATTGAGCCTGAGGCTCCTGTAATTGCGACTATATACGATTTTTTTTTCATATTTTCAATATATTTTCAATTTAAATTTTTAAATTATTATTGATTATTTACATTTTACACATTAATACTTATCAATTTTATCAAATATAAGTGAATTATAAATTATTTATATTGCTTATAAGTTAAGAATCAATAATTATAAATTTAATGCAATAATACAATAGATTTAATAACTTATATTTAAATAATAATTTATTATTTTATTTCACTGAAAAAATATTTTGCTAAAAACACTCATAGTTATGAATAAAAAAAAGCTTAATGAAATATATCCGTTCATATTAAAAAATGCCATATCTATATTTTTCAAACTTTTATAAATTAAATAATGTTCATAAATAAAAAATCCTGCAATCAAAAATAATCCTGCAATATATAAATAATTTAGATTAAATATAAAATAAATATAAACAAGGAGACAAAGTGTTATTAAATGAAGAACTCTTGCAATAATAACAGAATTTTTAATTCCGAATTTAGCCGGCACGGAAAAAAGACCGTGCGAAACATCAAAATCATAATCCATTATTGCATATAATATATCAAAACCCGCTCCCCATAATAATATTGCAGTTCCAAGTATTATAATTTTATAATCAATACTGCCTGTTACCGCAATCCATGCGCCTATTGGACCAAACGCCATGCTGGCTCCAAGAACAAAATGCGAAAAAAAAGTAAACCTCTTTGTAAATGAATAAAAAGTAATAAAAATAATCACAAAAGGCGACAAAACAAAACATAAGAAATTAAGCTCATGCGCAGAAAATATTAATACGGCATAAGACAATAATCCAAAAATTATACTGTATACCGCCGAAAGTTCGCCTTTCGGGAGCGTTCTTGACTTAGTTCTATCGTTAAGAGCGTCTATTTTAGCATCTATAATACGGTTAAAAGCCATTGCTCCGCTTCTTGCAGATGCCATAGCGATTATAACCCACAATATTTTATCATAAAAAAAAATTGTATTTATTTCTAATGGAAATTTTACATAAAAAGCAAGCAAAAATGCGCTTAAAGCAAACGGAAGAACAAATATTGTATGGGAAAATTTTACAAGTTCTAATGTATTTTTAATTTTTTTTGATATCATAATAAATATAAGAATAATAGATACCTTAAATCACCGTTAGAAATTTATTTTTCTGGATTCCTGCCAACTCAGGAATGACTTTGCGAAGATTTAAATTTTAACCTATTTGGTATCATTCCCGCGAAAGCGGGAATACAGTATTTATCATATGATTTATAATATATTGAATCAGTTTTAATAATTTCTAACGGTGATTTAAATTAGATATAACATTGCCTGTATCTCTCCGATAAATTGGAGAGAATTAGTCAATAATTTTGCCTAAAAACCGTATTCTTTCCATCTATCGTCGACTAATTTTTTAATTTCCGCAGACATAACTATATCATTCGGCCATTTCCTCTTATATCCTTCGGATGCCCATTTTTTTGTTGCGTCTATTCCCATTTTAGAACCGTAATTAGGAATATCCGAGGCATGTTCTAAAACGTCAATAGGTCCTTCAACAAAAGAAACATCGCGTTTAGGGTCTATATTATTGCAAAGCCTCCATATTACTTCGCCTTTATTTTGCACATTAACATCTTCGTCAAGAACAACTATGATTTTTGTGAACATCATAAGACCTAATCCCCAGATGCCATGCATTATTTTTTTTGCATGTCCGGGATAGCTTTTTTTAATGCTTATAAAAGCGAGGTCATGAAAAATACCTTCAAAAGGCAAATTAATATCAACAATTTCAGGAAATATTTTTTTGATCGCCGGCAAAAAAAATCGTTCGGTTGCCTTGCCTATATAGCAATCTTCCATAGGAGGTTTTCCGACGATAGTAGCAGGATAAATAGCATCTTTTCTATGAGATATTAATGTTACGTGAAAAACAGGATAATAATCTTCCAATGAATAATAACCCGTATGATCGCCGAAAGGACCTTCAATTTTTAAATCTTCTTCAGGATCAATATATCCTTCAATAACAAATTCTGCATTAGCAGGAACATGTAAATCATTAGTTTCGCATTTTACTAATTCTACCGCTTCTTCTCTCAAAAAACCGGCGAACATCATTTCTTCAATATCGGGAGGAAGCGGAGCCGTAGCAGAATAAATAACGGCAGGATCAGATCCTAACACAACGGAAACAGGAATCTTTTTGCCAAGCTCTTTATATTTTCTAAAATGCCTCGCTCCGTCTTTATGAATATGCCAGTGCATTCCGCAAGTCGCGTCGTCATAAACCTGCATTCTGTACATCCCGACATTTACAGCATTAGATTCAGGATCTTTAGTAAAAACTAACGGCAATGTGATAAAAGGACCGCCGTCTTCGGGCCATGTTTTGAGAACAGGCAGAATATCAAGCAGCGGGGGATTTTTTATTATAACTTCCTTGCATTTACCTGTTTTGACTATTTTTGGCATATAATCCGCCAATTTTTTTAATTTTGATAAAGATTTGATTTTTTCAAAAAAATTTGTGGGTATTTCAGGATCGATAATTTCAGAGACGCGCTTTCCGACATCGTCAAGACTTTCAACTTCAAAAGCCTGCAAAATTCTTTTATGAGAACCGAACATATTAATTAATACGGGAAATTTAAATCCTTTAACATTTTCAAATAATAATGCAGGTCCTTCCTGTTTAACAATTCTGTCGGCTATCTCGGGAATTTCTAAAATTCTGTCGACAGGTATGCTAATTCTTTTTAAATCATTGTTTTTATCAAGAAGATTAACAAAATCGTGCAGGTCTTTATAAGACATTTTTGATTTTTAATATCATTTTTTTATAAAAATTATTGCCTTATATCCCCATAGCTAAAGCAAGGGGTTTTACGGCAACTATATGTAAATGTAAATTATATTATATATATTATATTTTTTACAATTTAAGCAGTCTTTTAACTAATAAACTAAATAATAAACTACGCACATAATAAACTACGCAAGAGATAAATTATATATACATTATATACTAATTTATTTTTTAACTCAACTAATAAATATACCTTAATCCTTATTTTATTTTTAATTGCGGGATTTTATTCTATAATTATCTTTTTTAACGGTAAATCCTATGCCGTCAAAATATTCCAACAAAGGTATAGCATATTTCCGAGACACCCCTGCAATATCTTTAATATCTTTAGGCTCAAGTTTATCGTTTATTTTAAAAAAATCGTTCAATCCTCTTTGAATCAAATCAATTTGATCTTTTAAATAATATAAATCAAATTTTATTTTAACTAATTTATTAGATTTAACCATAATGCTAATAAGAAAATTAAACAGCTTTTTATTTATATCTAATTTTTTTTCTATTTCGTCAGGAGAAGGAACGCTGTTACCTGAAGATTTAATAATATTTTCAATTTTAGCTATCAATCTATTGTATTCTTCCGATAATTCATTTTCTGCATTTTTCCCCCTGCCCGCTATAAAAATATTACCGTCTTCAGCAATAATCAAATTATCTTTAATTAATTCATTTAAAGCAATATCAAATATTGAAATATCAAGACTGTTTTCATATATATGATATAATTCTTTTTTTGAAATCCCGCTCTGTAAAGATTTTTTTTCCGTTAATAATTTTACATTCTCATTCAATGATTTTTTTAAATCAATATACTTTTCTTTTAAAACCGCAAATTTATTCTTCAAATCGGTAATAATAAGCCCTTTTTCTTTTAATTTATTAATATTATTTAAAAAATCCTCATAGGAAAAATACAATTTTTTGTAAATATTATCCAGATCAGCCGAATCTCCAGATAATCCAATAAAACCGCTAACAACGTCTAAGTCATTATCCGACAGGATTTGTTCAAAATATTTTTCTTGATAGCTGCCGTATTTATAATCCATAAACGGATCTATTATAATACCCCCGCCTATTGTTCCGGCAATACTATTGTCTCTGATAATAAATCTTTCTTTTGAAACGGTAGAAATTTTTCTGTCTAATTTAATTACTATATAAGCCCAAGAATCGGGTATTATTTTTTTATTATTATCCCGTCCGGGGATAATAATTTTTGAGGATAAATTTAAGCTTCCCGTCATAAAAATAAAGCTTGATAAGTTCTTTAATTCTTTTTTATTTGATTTCAAATAATAAAATTTTGCAATAATTTTATCTGATACCGTTAAACTGTTTTTTAAAGAAACTGCGTCTCCCATATTTATAGCTTTTTTATCAACGCCTGAAATATTCAAAGCAGTTCTAGTTGACCTTGATGCAGTAATTTGAACTTCATTATGAGATTCAATGCTTTTAATCTTAGATATTAATTTTTCAGGCATTATTTCAATTTCATCGTTAACGGAAAATTTACCGTATTTTAATGTTCCCGTAATAATTGTGCCTATTCCTTTTATGGTAAATATCCTGTCTATCGGTAAAAACGGTTTTGTAAAAGAATTTTTTTTTATAAATAAATTTGCATCGGCAAATAAAGCTAAATCTAATTTATTCATATCTTTATCTATCTTTTCTTTATTTATGCTTTCTTTATTTATATTTAAATTTGTATTAAAATCAGTTAAATTTAATAAATTAGAAGCATAATAATCTAATTTTTGAATTAAATCATTAATTCCTTCGCGTGTTTTTGAAGAAACCTTAATTATAAAATCATTGTCCTTAAAATTAAATCCTTCATTGTTATAAAAATCAATAATTTCTTTTTCTCTTTGAATAATAGTATTATTATCTACCGTATCAATTTTTGTAATAACAGGAATAACGATATTGACACCCAATATTTTTAAAATATTAAAATGTTCTATTGTTTGCGCCATAATTCCGTCATCGGCGGCAATTAGCAATATCACCATATCCATTCCTGTTGAGCCCGAGACCATTGTTTTTATAAACTTAGCATGACCAGGAACATCCACTATTCCGGCATGAATGCCTGACGGCAAAACGATATCCGCATAACCCAAAACTATGCTTATACCTCTTTTTTTTTCTTCAATAAGCCTGTCTGTATCCTTGCCCGTCAGCGCTTTTATAAGCGAAGTCTTACCATGGTCTATATGACCTGCGGTACCGATAATTATATATTTGTTTTGCATATTATTTGTTTATAAAAATTTATAATTTTTTGTTGTAATATTACCTTAAATTACCATTAGAAATTTCTTTTTCTGGATGACCGCTTCGCTCTCGGCTTCGGCACTTTCGCTTGCTCCGTTCAAAACTAAATAATTTTAAGGATATTTAAGTTCTAACCCATAGCGTGTCATTCCCGCGAAAGCAGGAATCCGGTATTTATTGTATATTAAATGTTTACGAAATTATGCACTTGACAAACCGAGATTGCTTCGCTTCGCCGGGCTTCGTCCGCTACTCTCGCAATGACTGCCTATTCCGTCATTGCGAGAGTAGCGGACGAAGCAATCTCGTAGTTATGTCAAATACCGGAATTGGTTTGTCAAGTGCATAATTCCGAATATTTATTATATATTAAAACAGCTCTAATAATTTCTATAGGTAATTTAAAATATTATATCGTCTATTTTATATTTATGGAATAAAAAAAGATAAAAAAATAATCCGGTCCCTTTCGAGACCGGATTACCTTTAGGAGGAGTGATGGAAAAGCTTACAGTTTTTAGTTTTTATTAATTTATTTCGAATAAGCTAAATATAATTTCATAGCTCCGCGTCTGACAAATAATAAATACTGATTTTCTTTCTCTGCATTATTTATTTCCTGTTTATATTCATTTATATTGCTGCATACGGAATGATTTATTTCCTGTATAACATCACCCGGCATTAATCCCATTTTTTGCGCAATGCTTCCCGGCGTAATTTTTGCGACTATAACTCCGTGATGTACATTTTTAAGTCCATATTTTTGCATATTTACTGTATTTAAGGGAACAACGCCTATTCCAAATTTATCAGTTATAACTTTTTTTTCTTTAAATACATTTTTAGGACTTTTCCAATTTCCGACGGTAATATTAAGATTTATTTTTTTTCCGTTTCTTATAATTTCAATAGGAACCGTTGATCCAGGTTTGGTGTTCCCCACAAGCCAAGGTAATTGGGACATTTCTTTAACTTTGGCATTATTGTACTTAATTATAATATCTCCGCTCTTTAATCCTGCTTTTGATGCAGGACTGTTCGGCAAAACCGAAGATACTAACGCTCCGTAAGTAGTATTTAAATTAAACGCCTTTTTCAGAGAAGGGGTTATCTGCTGAATTTCTATGCCGAGCCATCCTCTGGTAATTTTCCCTGTTTCAAGTTCAGGCAGAACTTGTTTTACTACATTTATAGGAATAGAAAACCCGATTCCCTGCGCCCCTTTTATTATTGCGGTATTTATTCCGATAACCTGCCCTTTCATATTGATAAGCGGACCTCCGCTATTACCAGGATTAATAGCTGCGTTTGTTTGTATAAAATCTTCATACGGACCGCCTATTGCACGTCCTTTAGCGCTTATGATACCATTGGTTACCGTCCATCCGAGACCGAAAGGATTACCGATAGCAAGAACCCATTCTCCTATTTGAGATTTTGAAGAATCGCCCAATACTGCGGCAGGAAGCTGTCTGCCTGTATGAATTTTTAATAGAGCAAGGTCAACCTGCGGATCCTTGCCGATTACGCGCGCTTTATAAGTTCTGCCGTTATAAAGTTTAACATATATTTTAGTTGCCCCTTTTATAACATGGTTATTTGTTATAATATAACCGTTTTTGCTGATGATAACCCCCGAACCGAGACTTTCTTCGGTATATGAAGATTGAGGCTGGGTATTATTAAAAAAATTATGAAAAAATTTGCCAAACGGATTTGGTTTATTTCCAAACGGATTTTGATACATAGCAAACGGTCCGCCCTTTACTTGCTGCGTTGTCCTAATATTAACCACAAAAGGCTTATCTTGCTTTATTAGAGCAATAAAATTTTTAGGTCCGTTTTGAGCAGGCATCTTAGAATTTTTTGTAGTATAAATCAACGGCGGATTTGTCGCTGCATTTGATTTCTGAAGCAAATGCAAGTTTGCCGTAATAATAATCCCCGCTATTAAACCAATAAAAACCGCAACGGCTGCACCAATAATCTTAGTATCGGATTTAAACTTTAATTTCATAACTCTGAAGACCTCCGTAAAGTTAATTTAAAAATAAAATATACATTAATTTTTAATAACATAAATAACATTCAGCAACATAATTAGTAGTATTTTTAGTTTCTATATTAACATTTTTTGTTAGATATTCAATATTAATATAATATGCATTTTTTATGCCAATAATAAATAAAATATCTTTTAAAAAATTTAAAAAAATAATATTTAATATAAGATTTAATATAATCAAATACTTAATCGTAAATATTTTTTTTATTTATTTTTAAAAATCTGTTTTTAAAAATTTAATTTTATTAATTTATTATAATAATTTAAAACAAAATTGTCAAAATGACAATAAAATATCTGCATCTTGTTGTCATTTTGACAATAACTTTAATACTTTTTTTATCTATTTTTTATTATTTCTTTTCGAAATTATGCACTTGGCAAACCAAGATTGCTTCGCTTCGCCGGGCTTCGTCCGCTACTCTCGCAATGACTGCCTATTCCGTCATTGCGAGGAGCGATAGCGACGAAACAATCTCGTCTCGTAGTTATGTCAAATGCTGGAATTGGTTTGTCAAGTGCATAATTCCGTTTCTTTTTATTATTAATTTAGATATTTTTTAATATTTTGATTTATTTATTTATTTACTAAAAATAACTTCGTTATTATTTTCGTCATAATCTATAATTATTGAATCATTTTGGACAATTTTAGACGAAAGAAGTTCTAAGGCAAGTTTATCTTCAATATATGCTTTTATTGCTCTTTTTAATGGTCTTGCGCCAAATACAGGGTCATAACCTTCCATAGAAATAAATTTTTTCAAATTATCCGTAAATTCGACATCAATACTTTTTTCTTTTAATAATGCAGAAAGACTAATAAGCTGAATTTCAACTATTTTAATAATATCTTCTTCTTTAAGCGAATGAAATATTATAATATCGTCTAATCTATTAAGGAATTCGGGCTTAAAATAATTTTTCAAAAGTCCTATTACATTATTTTTCATTTCTTCATATTGTCTTCCGCTATAATTTTGAATAATATCGGAACCGATATTGGAAGTCATAATTATAATAGTATTTTTAAAATCAACGGTTCTTCCCTGTCCGTCCGTAAGACGTCCGTCGTCAAGCAGCTGTAGAAGAATATTAAAAACATCCGGATGCGCTTTTTCTATTTCATCAAATAAAATAACGCTGTAAGGTCTCCTCCTGACGCTTTCGGTCAATTGCCCGCCCTCTTCATATCCCACATAGCCGGGAGGAGCGCCTATTAACCTTGATACTGAATGTTTTTCCATATATTCCGACATATCAATTCTTACGATATTATTTTCATCGTCAAACAAAAATTCTGCTAAAGCTTTTGCAAGCTCAGTTTTTCCGACGCCTGTAGGTCCTAAAAATATAAAAGACCCCATAGGCTTTTTAGTATCCGAAAGACCCGCCCTTGACCGCCTTATAGTATTAGCAACACTGCTTATAGCTTCATCTTGCGATATAACTCTTTTATGCAGATGCTCTTCTATTAATAAAAGTTTTTCTTTTTCACCTTCCAGTAATTTTGTAACTGGAATCCCGGTCCATTTTGCAACGACTTTTGCTATATCTTCTGCATCAACTTCTTCTTTTAATATGCCTCCGTTTTTTTGAAGTTCTATTAAAGAATTATTATATTCAACCATTTTTTTTTCTAATTCGTTTAATTTACCGTATCTAATTTGAGCAACTTTTTCGTAATCACCTTCTCTTTCGAATTTTTGTTCTAATGTTCTCACTGAATCTATTTCTTTTTTAGCATCGCCTATCTTTTTAATTAAATCTTTTTCATTCTGCCATTTTGCTTTTTTTCCGTTGAATTCTTCTTCTAAATCGGCAAGTTCTTTATCTAAATCATTCAATCTTTTTTTGGATTCTTTATCTTTTTCTTTTTTTAGCGCTTCCTGTTCTATTTTAATTTTAATGATTTTTCTTTGTATTTCATCAATTTCGGTAGGTAAAGAATCAATTTCTATCCTGAGTTTAGCAGAGGATTCGTCAATTAAATCTATTGCTTTGTCAGGCAAAAATCTGTCAGTTATATACCTGTGAGAAAGCGTAGCCGCCGCAATTATAGCCGAATCCTTAATTCTTATACCGTGATAAGCCTCATAGCGCTCTTTGAGTCCTCTTAAAATAGCTATTGTATCTTCTACTGACGGCTCATCTACAAAAACAGGCTGGAATCTTCTCTCTAATGCGGCATCTTTTTCTATATATTTTCTATATTCATCAAGTGTCGTCGCTCCTATTGCCCGCAATTCGCCTCTTGCAAGAGCAGGTTTTAAAAGATTAGACGCGTCCATAGCACCTTCAGTTTTGCCGGCGCCGACAAGCGTATGAAGTTCATCAATGAATATTATAATTTTCCCTTCGGAAGAGGTTATTTCCTTGACAACAGCTTTAAGCCTATCTTCAAATTCGCCTCTGTATTTAGCTCCCGCTATCAATAATCCTAAATCTAACGATAATACTGTTTTGTCTCTTAAAATTTCAGGAATGTCTCCGTCTGCTATTCTTCTCGCTAACCCTTCTACTATCGCGGTTTTGCCTACTCCAGGGTCTCCTATCAGCACGGGATTATTTTTAGTCCTTCTTGAAAGAACTTCCATAAGTCTTCTAATTTCATCGTCTCTGCCTATAACAGGATCAATCTTTCCGGCTCTTGCCATTTTTGTAAGGTTTACCGTATATTTTTCTAAAGCCTGATATTTATCTTCCGGATTTTGGTCGGATACTCTCGTGTTGCCTCTTATCTCTAAGAGCGCTTTAAGAACAATGTCTCTGTTTAATCCGTTATTTTTTAAAATATCAAAAGATTTTGTATCTCTTACGTCAAAGAGAGCAAGAATTAAATGCTCTACGGAAACATAATCGTCTTTCATGCCGGTTTTGTTTTTATCGGCAAAATCCAATATCAATCTCATTGAAGAAGAAAAATTAGGTTCTAAAGCGCCTCCTTGAACAGAAGCAAGCGACGATAGCGCGTTTTCAACGTCATTTAATATTTTATTTGTGTCCGCCCCTACTTTCTTAAATAAAGAAACAGCCATACTGTCGTCATAGCTTAAAAGAGCAAAAAGCAGATGCAAATCGGTAATTTCCGGATTTCTTGATTCTTTTGCGGTATTTATTGTTAATTCTATAACTTCTTGCGACTTTATAGTAAAATTGTCTAATCTCATTTGAAAAACTCCTCTTACTTTTCATTAACGTAAAACATTTTTAAATCATACATTATATTGGTAATTAATTTTGACTCATTTTCATCAAGATTACCTTTTGTTTTATTAAAAAGCATATCTATC
>JAJZVN010000001.1:0-164472 GCA_021845685.1 bacterium | reverse complement strand
TCATTTGAAAAACTCCTCTTACTTTTCATTAACGTAAAACATTTTTAAATCATACATTATATTGGTAATTAATTTTGACTCATTTTCATCAAGATTACCTTTTGTTTTATTAAAAAGCATATCTATCATTTGAAAAACTCCTCTTACTTTTCATTAACGTAAAACATTTTTAAATCATACATTATATTGGTAATTAATTTTGACTCATTTTCATCAAGATTACCTTTTGTTTTATTAAAAAGCATATCTATCGTATCAATCAAATATCTTGCCGTTTTTAAATCTTTTTCATATTTTCCGGTCATAGGATTTGGAAGTTTCCCAAGATAGAACAAAGCTTGAGCATTAAGAGAATAAACAAAAGTAGAAAAATCCGCTTTTAATTCTTCAATATTATTATCATTATTATCATTAACGCTTGCGCTAAATTCACTTTTATCATTATCATCGCCGATTATTTCACTTTTGGCGTTATTATATAATTCCGTTCTTGTTTTTTCGCTATCCGTATTTTTTTCTTCATTAATATTATTGCTATGCATGTTATGCACAGATTCAGATTTGTCTATATCATTTTTTTTAGTTTGAATTTCCTGTCCGCTATCTTTATTAGACGTACCGTCTTTTGAAAATAATCTTTTATCTACAACTTTAAAACTTTTTCCTTCATGACTATCATTCTTATCCGTATGATTATTAGTTCTATCCTTATCGTCATCATTTTTAGATTCTTCAAACATAGTCAGGTTCTCCTCCGATGGTTTCTTTAATTAGTATGCTTTTATCATTATTTAATTTTTCTTTTTTATATTTATAATTTTTATCAGCTTCAACATACACTTTACCGTCTTTTAATTCGGCGATAAACCTGTATCCGTCGTTCCATTTTAATGTAAGGGGGACTTTTATTATATCGTCCATTGTTCTTTTTAAAAATCTTGCTCCGTATTTAGCGCTGAAACCGAGTTCAACAAGTTTATCCAATGCATTGTCTTCTACAATTAATAATTTATCATAATTAGCCATGCTTTTATTAATGCTTTCTATATGCAATAACGCAATTTTTTTAACTTCATCTTTCGTTAGCGGAGAAAAAATTACAACGTCATCTATTCTATTGATAAACTCAGGCGAAAAATGGTTCTCAACTTCTTTGTTAATTGTAGATTTAATAGACTTAATAACATCGGAAGATTCAATAAATCCTAACGGTTTTGTAAATCTAGAAAATTCATGCGAACCAAGATTTGAAGTCATTATAATTATAGAATCGGAAAAATATACTCTCTTCCCTCTCCCGTCTGTTAAAAATCCTTCGTCAAAAACCTGCAGAAATAAATTAAAAACCATATCGCTCGCTTTTTCTATTTCATCTAATAAAATAACTGAAAAAGGGTTATCTTTTACTTGATTGGAAAGAATACCCCCCCTTGAAGAACCGACAATTCCGCGAGGCATTCCTATAAGTTTATCTACCGCAATAGAACCGTCTTTATACTCCGACATATCAACCCTTATCAAATTTTTTGGAGAACCGAACATATATTCTGCCAGTGCTTTCGCTGTTTCAGTTTTTCCTACACCTGTAGGACCTAAAAAAAGCAATACCCCGTCAGGTCTGTCATAATTTTCTTTAAGCGGACCCTTGTTGAGCCTTATATGTTTGGCAAGAGATTCTATTCCCTCAGTTTGTCCAACTATTCTTTTAGAAAAGAAATCTTCCATATCCTGAAATCTTTCGAGGACATCGCGCTTAATCAAATCAATAGGTATATTGGTCTCCTGTGATACGACCTGATAAATATTTTCTTTTCTCACTATTTTATCTTCGGAATATATTTCCGCCTTGACGCATCCGGTATCTAACCAGCCAATTACTTTATCAGGAAGTCTTAATGATCTGCTGTATCTTGATGAAAGATGAATTGATTCGTCTATTGCTTCTTTTGTTATTTCAACATTATATGTGTCTTCAAATCTTCTTTTTAATCCGTACATAATTCTTTTAGTGCTTTCAATTGACGGCTCTTTAACATACACAAGCCTGAATCTTCTTGCAAGAGCTTCATCGTCTGCAATATATTCTTTATATTCCGATAAAGTCGTAGCGCCTATTATCTGAACGTCGCCGCGGGAAAGAGAAGATTTTAAAATATTTGCCGCATCGCTGGGCACTCCTATCGCAGAACCTGCTCCTATAATTGAATGAACTTCGTCTACAAAAAGAATAATGTTTTTTCTTGATTTAATCTCATTTATTATTTTTTCCATCCTATCTTCAAACATACCTCTAAAAACAGTGCCTGCTATAAGAGAATTCATTTGAAGATTTACTATAACTTTATTTCTAAGCCTCGGCGGCACATTGTAAGGTTCAAGTTCTATTTTTCTGGCTAATCCCTCAACTACTGCGGTTTTACCTACCCCAGGTTCGCCGACAATCATAACGGAATTGGACCTGTCTATATGGCACAATATCTCCATAACTTTAGTAATTTCCGCATCTCTGTCAAAAACTAAAGACAGTTTATCCATAACTGCCAATTTGCTTAAATTAATAGCATGCTGTCTTAAAGTATAAGGAAGATCATATTTTCTTCTATTTTCATCGCTTCTGTTTTTTCTTTCTCTAATTTTTTGAAATACTTTGTCTGCTATAACAACCGAATCAATTCCTATGCTATTAAATACTTTTGCAATAACCGAAGAAGATTCTTGAAACATTACCATAAGAAAATCGGTAGAGTCTATCATATTTCTCCCAGAACTCTGTGCATAATCATAAGCGCTCTTAAAAATATTTCTGGTTTGAAGAGGTATTTTTAGACCTTCGCCTATATATTGTTCTTGGGACATCATATAATCGTTGAACAATTTTAGTAATTTTTTCTTATCTATTTTAAGATCTTCGAATATATCGTTCATTAAATCTTCATCAACTATGGTGAGTGCATAAAATATGTGTTCCAATCCAAGATAGTAATGTTTTCTTCTTTTTGATTCTTCTATAGAAATAGTAAGGACTCTGTATCCGCTTTCCGACAGCTTGTCTTCATAATTGTCTAAATTAAACATAATAATTTATACCGCCTGTTTTTAAATTTTAATAAAAAATTATTAATATATCTTATTTTAATATATTTTGATTGTTTTTGCATTTATATCCGCATTCTTTGGAATAATTATATTCAGCACTCCGTCTTTAAACGAAGCATTTATGCTTTCTGCTATTATATTTTTAGGCAAATTAAACGATCTCTTAAAAAAACCGTATGATCTTTCCATTCTTTGATAATTTTCTTCTTCTTGCGCTATGTCTTTATCTTTAGTTTTAACCCCGCTAATTTCAATAAAACCGTCACCCAATTCTATATTCAGGTTTTCTTTTTTTACGCCTGATAATTCAACCTGTATAACTATCTTCCCTGCAGACTCGCACATATCGGCAAACGGCTTAAAACAATAAGAATCGTCGCGGCGTTTTTTGTATTCGTCATTTATAATAAATTTTAAATTATTTTTTTTTTGCCCTTCAAAGCTCATTTTAAAATTCCCTTTAAAATTTCTTGGTTAACATTTAATTTTTATATAATATATATGAATAATTTAATTTAAAATATTGCAATATCTATCCATATAATACCCATATAATACCATGTAATAAATATTTATTTAATATCATTATAACAAATAAAAGCTGAAAAACAAAGTTTTTATCTTTACCCTAATCCTGCGATAGAAATTTATTTTCTGGATTCCTGCTTACGCAGGAATGACTTAGCGAGGATTTAAACATTCACCCTTTGGGTGTCATTCCCGCGCAAGCGGGAATCCAGTATTGCTTAGTATTAAACTATCTAAAACATTTTCTATCGCAGGATTAAAACTTTACCCAAAATTTCTAACGCTGGATTAAAGCTTTCTTTAATGTTGTTTAATAATTTATGGATTATGATATAATATTTTTTAAAATTATAATAAAATGAATATTCATATTAATATTAAGCTTACTTTTAAGCTTACTTGCAAAATAATTATTTGCAAAAAATATATAAAAAGGGAGCAGATTTAAAATGCGTAATAAAAATTTTAAAAAATTTTCTTATTTTATATCTTGTCTTAATTGCAATATTTTTAATATATACAACATTAATATTCGTCAGAATTTAATTTTTTTGACGATACTTTTATTTGCTTTTTTGTTTTTATCGGGACTATTTTTAAAAAATATTTATGCATTCAGTATTAAAGCCAATACATTTGTCGTCGTTCAGAAAAAAAATAAACAGTTTATTCAGGCTATAGGTATAAAAAAAGATTTAACGATTGCGCTGCAAAAAACTGTAGCCCTGCTAATAGGAAAAGATATTGCAAATAATAAAAAAAATAAAATAATTCTCTATAAAGAAATATATTCAGGAACTAATAAGTACATATATTCTTTTAAAGTTGTAAAATCAGAAACTTATTTAAATCTTTTTTATATAAATCTTATCTGTAATGTTCATATAAATTATTTAAAAAAAGAACTTTTAAATTTAGGTTTTAAAATACGGCAAATTAAAAATACTGAGAAAATAATATATAATACTTACAGACTAAGATTTATAGGGCACTTTAAATATGCATACGCAGATAAATTTATGAAAATGATGATAAAATATTCATCTAAATTAAAAAATATATATGTATCTTCGTTTTCCAACGATTATGTCGGTGTGAAAATTAAATATGCAGGCGGAATTTTAAGGCTCTTAAAAAGTATTAAATCAAAACTCTCTACATTTCTTAAATATAAAGAATATATGGGCAAAAATAATATTATTTATATCAATATAATAAAAAAAACAACAAACTATTAATAAATCAATAAAGACTTAAAAATCGAATCTTTAAGCAAATCTAAATTAATATTATTTTTAGCCGATACCGGTACAACGGCTCCTCCCGTAATCTGTTCAAATTTATTTTTCAAATAAGCCGCCCGCTCTTTGGATATAAGGTCTATTTTGTTTAATACCGTTATAATTTTATTTTCTCCTGCGCCTATTTTTTCTAAAATTTTAATAACTTCTTCAGCTTTTACGATTGCTTCGTTTTGCATAGGATCTACAATATGAACTAAGAGAGAAGAAAACACAGCTTCTTCAAGGGTTGATTTAAATGATTCTATTAAAAAAAGCGGCAAGTTTTGTATAAAACCTACAGTATCGGATACAATAACTTTTTTGCCTCCGTTTTTATCATAAATCGCCTCCATTTTAGTTCCAAGCGTAGCAAAAAGTTTGTCTTCTCCTTGCTCTTTAGAATGCGTCAATGCCTGCAAAAGTGTAGTTTTTCCAGAATTAGTATAACCTACCAGCGTAACGGTATCTAATCTTTGTTTTTCTCTTCTTGCTCTCTGTAAAGAACGTGTTTTTTTGGTAAGCTCAAGCTTATCTTTAATATGTTTTATTTTAAGCCTGACTTTTCTTCTATCGGTTTCCAGCTTAGTTTCTCCTGGACCTCTTGTTCCTATGCCCGCTCCTGTTCTTGAAAGCATATCGGCGCTTCCTTTAAGCCGCGGCAAGATATACTGAAGTAAAGCCAGTTCAACCTGAAGCTTACCTTCTGCTGTTTTGGCATGCGTTGCGAAAATATCAAGAATAACCCTTGTTCTGTCTAAAACATTTACTTCAAAATAATCCGTCAAATTTCTTTCTTGCGCCGGGGACAGATCAACATCAAATAAAACAATATCCGCATTATGAGATTGTATTACTTCTTTTAATTCTTCAGCCATTCCTTTTGTTATATAATAAGCAGGGTCAATTTTTTTAACATTTTTTAGAACCTGATCTATATTGAGCGCCCCTGCGGTTTTTGAAAGCATAGCAAGTTCTTCTAAAGAATCTAAACTTATTTCTTTTTTACCCCTGTTAATTCCAACTAAAAATGCCTTTTCCATATTATGATATAATGTTTAAATCAATATTATAAAAAAAATTAAATTAATTATTTAATCATATATAAAAAAATTTAAAAAATCATATGAACATAATCAATATATTAAAAACCTGTATCAAACAAATAATCATATTAAAAATTAAATTAAAAACCTATCTACATTTTCCTTAATAATGTTTAATCTTTCATTTTCATTTATTGTTTCAATGAAAATTGCATTTTTTGACTTCCTGAACCAAGTAATTTGTCTTTTTGCATATTGTGTTGTTGCCTTAACTATTTCTAAATAAAGTTCGCTTTCAGATTTTATAATGCCGCTTAAATACATTACGGACTGTTTATATCCGATAGAATTAAAAGGTTTTAAATCTGTCTTATAGCCCATATTGATAATTTTATATGTTTCATCGGCTAAACCGTTATGTATTATTTTTTTTGTACGTTCCTCAATCTTTTTTTTTAAAATTTCTTTAGGAGGTATAAAAATAATATTTAAGAAATTATAAGCAGGTTCTTTAAAAGGATTTAAATTAATAAAATACGATAATGGCTTGCCTGTATGATAAAAAACTTCCAGAGCCCTAATTATTCTGCTTTTATCATTAGAAGAAATTTTTAAAGCATATTCTTCGTCAACTTCCAGCAATTTTTTGTAAAGATTGATTATACCATTCTCTTCAATTTCAATTGACGCAGATAATTTTTTTCTTATTTCATCGCCTGATATCACAGGAACAGGGGACAATCCGTAAAGCAAAGATTTTATATACAACCCTGTTCCGCCTGCAAATAATGGTAATTTACCGTCTGTTTCAATGTTTGCAATCAAGGATGATGCATCTTCTGAAAAATTAAAAGCATTATAACTTTCATCGGGAAATTTTATATCAATAAGATGATGCTTTACTTTTAAAATTTCTGATTTCTCAGGTTTAGCGCTGCCTATATCAAAATATTTATAAATACACAATGAATCATAATTTACTATTTCAAAAGGATAAATTTGAGATAAAGCAATAGAAACATCTGTTTTTCCGGAACAGGTAGGTCCACCCAAAATTACTATTTTCCGTATTTTATCACTCATTAAAAATTGTTAGAATAAATTTTATTTTTTGTTTTAATGATAAAATGCTTAATATGCTACATCTTCAATTTTTTCTAATCTTTTAAGCTCTTCCGTTTCAGAAGCAAAAGAACTGTCTATTCTGCCCATTAAAAGATAAGCAAATTTTTTGCCTTTTTCAACTCCGGGCTGATCAAAAGGATTAATGCCAAGCAAATCTCCAAGCACGGGAACCATTTCCATACAAATAAAAGATAATTCACCCATTGTAAATTCGTCAATTTTATCAACGGTAATTCTAAAAGACGGTCTGCCTTTCATTGCTAATGCCAATTCTACGCCGTTCAATTCATTCAGCAATAATTCCGATAGTTTTTTACCGTTCAAATAATCATACTTTTCATAACCTTCTGAATTAATATTATAATCTAATCCATAATCTTTAAGACATATAAAACATGACAGCTTATCCTGAGGTCCGTCCATATAAAGCTGTAATTGCGAATGCTGGTCTGTTGCTCCTGCCGCTTTTACAGGCGTAGGAGATTTTAAATCTTTTCCAAGGCTTTCAGCAAATAATTGTCTAAACCATCTTCCAAATTCGTTTAAATAATCGCTATAAGTATTAATTACAAATATATTGCGGTTTTTTTTAGTGTAATAAAGATATATTATAGATGCCGCAGTATAAACGGGGTTTGCATCTAACGGTCCTCTGCCTAATATACCGTCTCTAGCGGAAATTACCCCGTTTAAAAATTTATCTATATCTAAACCCATACAATATGCCGGGAATAAACTGCCGGCAGTTATTATTGAGTATCTTCCGCCTACATTTGCGGCAATATCTAAAACGGAAAGATTGTTATCATCTGCAAACTGTCTTAAAAAACCGCTTTTTTTATCGGTTATAAACATAAGATGTTCTTTATATCTATTTTTAATTTTATTTTCCAATTTTTCTTTCACGATAAAAAATTGAGATACAACTTCAATAGTGCTTCCTGATTTAGAAACAAAACAAAATAAAGTTTCTTCAAAATTTAATTTTTCAAGATTGCTGCTTAAATATGCAGGATCAATATTTTCGGAAAACAATACGTTCATTTTTTTATTTTCCGTTTTATTTATCGTTTGATTTAATGCATTGCGTAAGAATATAGCGCCGAGAGAAGAACCGCCCATACCGAAAACAAACAATGTTTTTATGCCTTTGGAAAAAAAAATTTCAGCCATATTTTTAATATCCTGAATCATCTGTTTATCTTCTGGAACATCATATAAACCGATAGCGCCGCCTTTTCTCAGTTTATCTAAATTATTTTTGGCATCGGTTAATTTTTCTTTTAATAGTTTAATATCATCATAGGAAATGCCGTTTTCCCCGATTGCAGGTTTTAACGCAAACTTGAAATTAAAATTAATCATATAAACTCCCGATAAATAATATTATCTTAAATCACTGACAGAAACTATTAAAGCTGTTTCAGTATATAATAAAAATTAGATTCACGCTTTCGCGGGAATGAACATCCGTCGGGTTAAGAATTAAATCCTCTAAAAGTCATTCCGCGTAAGCAGGAACCCAGAAAAAGAAATTTATAACGGTGATTTAAGACAATATAATTAAATAAAATTTTGCAGCAATAAACTATCGCTCAAAATTGCCTATAGAAATTTTTTTAATAAATTTTATTATATATTTTAGTTCATCCACTTTATTTATTGAATATTTGCATTAATTTAAATCACCGTTAGAAATTATTAAAACTGATTTAATATATGATAAATACTGGATTCCCGCTTTAGCGGTAATGACACTAAACAGGTTAAAATTTAAATCTTCGCAAAGTCATTCCTGCATTGGCAGGTACGGTTTAAAGCCGCCGGTATTTAGGCGGCTCATCCAGAAAAAGAAATTTCTAACGGTGATTTAAAGCATTATATTTTATTGGTTAAATAATTATTTTTTATATATTTAATTTCTTCTTCTTTGTTTTTAATTATACCGTCAATTTTTAAAAGTTTTAATTTATTTAAAATTTCTCCCAGTTCTGGACCTTCTTTTATACCTATTCTCTTTAATTCATCGCCTGAAATATTTAAATTAATATTTATTATTTCAAATAAATAAGTATTTAAATATTTAATTATGTTTTTATATTTGTTATCCTGAATATCCTGATTTTCTTTAATATATTTATTATTATCGCAGTTTTTGCCGCTGTTCCTATTGTCGTTGCTTTTATTATCGCTCTTCTTACTATCTTTTTTATTTTTCTCACATTTATTATTATATCTTACTATAAAAAAAATAACCGAATATAAATTAAACGATTTTAAAATTAAATATATCTCGCTTTTTTGCAATGCTTTATTATTTGCATTATTAGACAGCATTTTGTCTTTTATAATATAATTGTATTCTTTTATATTATTATTTTTTCTTATATTATTTTCTTTTGCATTCAAATTTAATTTGTCAAAAATAGCTCCATTTTCAATAAATTCAGTTTCTTGTTTAACTAATAAAATTAATTTTTTTATATTTTCGCCAAAATTTAATCTTTCAAGAATAGAAATTATCTTTTTTTCTTCTAATTTAATTATTAATTCAATTATGTAAAATAATTCAAAATTAATTTTTATTTTTATCTCATTTTTAATTTTAATATTATTAATTTTTTCTTTATTTAATTTATAAAAATTATGTATATTTTTAAAAACTTTTTTATTTTCAGACGTAAATTTTAAATCTTCGTCAATGCTTTTCAATGCGCCTAATTTTTCAAGTCTTTCAAAATAAATTTCAGGATAATTCTCTTTAAAAATTAAACTTAATTCATTACTTATTCTCTTTCCTGAAATATTATTCATTACTCCTTTTGATAAAGCATCTAATAACAGATTCTTTGTAATTTTTTCAATCTTAAAATTCAGCCTTTTTTCAAATCTTACAGCCCTGAATATTCTTGTAGGATCATCAATAAAACTTAAATTATGTAAAACCCTGATTTTTTTATTTAAAATATCCTTAACGCCGTTACAATAATCAATTATTTCAAAAAAATTGTCGGGATTTAAATCAAGCGCTAATGTATTTATTGAGAAATCTCTTCTTATTACATCATGTTTTAAATCTGAAAATTTTACTGAAGGAAGAGCTCCAGATTTAAAATAAGATTCCTCTCGAGCCGATGCAAAATCTATATTGATTTTAGTATTAATTGTTTTATCTGTTTTTTCAATATTTTCAATATTATTGACAATATCTATATTATTATTTTCTTTTATAGTAAAAAAAATACGTGCAGTTTTAAACTGTTTATGTATTTTTATATTATTAATATAAACAAAGGCTTTATTATATTTATGCAATTCATTTTTTAGCGTTTCCGCAAAAATAGTAGCGTCTCCTTCCACGCATATATCAATATCTAATGGTTTATCTTCAGATTTATTATAAATTTCATATATGTTATAAATAATTAAATCGCGAACAAAACCGCCTATTATGTAAATTTTGAACCCGTGTGTTTTTGCAATTTTACCGAGAGTTTTATAAAAATCTATATTACTTATATGATTATTTACCTCACGATTACAGTAAAGCCCCCTTGCTTTATCAATGGGGATATAAAGCAATGAGTTTTTCTTGTATTTTGTTTTCATAATTTTATAAAATATATCTACTAAGCCCAATGGCTTATTGTTCTTTGATAATTAGTATGCGGTTTCGGCAAGTCAACGGTTGCCGAGTAAAACTAATTCCTATTTGCGAAAGAAGCTGTAACGGCTCATCGCTTAAAATAAAATTTATAAATCATAAAACAGAGAAGGGGCATCTTCTCTTGGAGTAGGCAGTGTAAGACATATAAACGCATGCCGTTTATGTTGTCCGCAACTGCCGTTGATACCTGAATCCCCCGCCTTTAGGTGTGGGGAGTATGTCAAATATAAATATCTTTATACTCCACAAATGATATTTATTTATTTGTTTTATTTTTCTCCTTTAACATTTCTCGGATGATACTTTAAATGCTGTTCTTTCAAATGTGTTATATCTGTATGAGTGTAAATCTCGGTGGTTGAAATATTTGAATGCCCCAGCATTTGCTGGATAGACCGTAAATCTGCGCCTCCTTCAAGAAGATGCGTTGCAAATGTGTGGCGTATGGTATGGGGCGTTATATTTTTATCAATACCGGATTTAACCGCAATTTTTTTGATTATTTTCCATAGACCCTGTCTCGTGATGGGTCTGCCTTTTTTTGTCACAAAAAGATAGCTGCCGATGCCTCTTTCTACTTTTTCTCTTTCTTTAAGATATTCTTTAATGTATTTTGCCGCCGACATATTAAACGGAACTATTCTTTCCTTTGAGCCTTTGCCTATTACTTTAACAAAATTAATTTCAAAATTAAAATTTTCAAGTTTAACTGAGGCAATTTCGGATATTCTTAAGCCGCTGGCATATAAAAGTTCTATAAAAGCATTATTTCTTATACCTTCAAAATTATTTTGAAATTTAACCCCAAGCATCTTATTAATTTCGTCTTTAGTAAGAAACTCCGGCAATTTTCTGCGGACAAAAGGATATTCTATATCTTTAAAAGGAAATTCATTTATTTCTGAATTTCTGTATAAAAATTTATAAAATCCTTTTATTGACGAATAAAATCTTGCGCGTGTTTTTGCGGATATATTTAAAGCAGTTAAAGAAGAAAGAAACTCCTGAACCGACAGAGACGTAATTGAAAAAAAATTTTTGTTTTCTTGCTGCAGATAATTGAAAAAAAATTTTAAATCTTTATAATATGCATAAAAAGTGTTCTGGCTGTAACCTTTTTCAATCTTTAAATAAGTTATATATTTGTCTATTAATATTTCTTGATTTAATATTTCTTGATTTTTAATCATATTATTTTATATCTGCTTAGCATAAAAACTGCAAATAAATAATGGATTATTTTTTTTCATATATTAACCCAACTTCACCGTTTTTATTATTATAAAATTATAACTTATTGATATTGTTGCATTTTATTTTTTATTTTGTAGTTCCCATAGACATTTTTATTGCCCCCATAAATATAGTAATATCAATATGCTGCTGTTAATTATGGTGAAGTCGGGTTAAGCTTTTACATTTTATATAATAAATAATTATATCATTTTTTTCAAATAGATTACGACTAATTCCTGTTACCCTAATCCTGCGATAGAAATTTATTTTCTGGATTCCTGCTTACGCAGGAATGACTTAGCGAGGATTTAAACATTCACCCTTTGGGTGTCATTCCCGCGCAAGCGGGAATCCAGTATTGCTTAGTATTAAACTATCTAAAACATTTTCTATCGCAGGATTAAAGTGTTAATTGTCTTTATTTTATTATTTTTAGGCGTCTTTTTTAGTTAAAAATTATATTAGAAATTAAATATGTTTATAATATGTTTATAAGCGACGATTTAATTTTTTTTATGGCTAAAATATTTTTAATCTTCCTGCCTTTTTCATCTTTTATATAAAAAGTATCTAAAGCTTTGCTGCCCATAGTGGTTATTTTTGATTCAAATATATCAATGTTAAAATCATTAAAAACTTTTGAAATATCATAAAGCAAGCCTTTTCTGTCCGGCGCCTGAATTTCGATAACGGTAAATTCTTCGCTCAAGTTATTATAAACGTTACATGCCGAATAAACGTGCGGCGTAAATTTTTTATAAATTTTATAACTTTCAATCTTTTTATGAAACATATCAGATATAGATACTGTCAATGTTCCTTGAAAAATTTGACCGATAATATTTTCTATTTTATCCCATTCTATTTCTGAATTAATATCTTTATATATATGGTTAATAAAAAATATATCAATAAAATTGCCGTCTTTTCTTGTGTTGATATCGGCGCTCATAATATTAAAATCATAATAAGACAATGTTCCCGTGATATCAGAAAAAATATTTTTCCGTTCTTTGCCGCAAATAATAAACTCAAAGTAATTTGCTTCTTTATTTGGTATAACGGCATAATTAAATATATGTTTATCATTTATTTCAGATAATAATTTGATATGGGATACTATTTTTTCCGAAGAATTTCTTTGAAGATATTTAATAGGATAATAAAAAGAATTTAAGTAGTTTTTTATATATTCTTTTGCTTTTATACTATTTGTATTATGTATATTATTGATTTCAAAATCTGATTTAAAATTAAAATGTAAATCTTTATTAAAATTATTGACATTATCTTTTTCAATATTCAGCATAAAATCAAAATATGCAGGTTTATTTTTGTTAATTTCTAAAATTATATTATTATAAATTTCATCAATATAATATGATAAGTCCTGACTATAATAATTTAAACTGTTTTCATTCTCAATATAAGAATATGTTTTATTATATAATTCTACAAGAAGCATTTTTCTCCATGAATTAAACCTGCCCGGCGCCACAGCTATTGAATCGCACAGGCTTATAATAAATAAAAATTTTAAGTGCTTTATGTCCTTGCAAACATCCGCTATAGTTTTGATAGTTACAGGGTCATGCATATCTCTTCTTTCAGAAGTAAGCGGCATTAAAAAATGATTTAAAATAAGAAAATATACCATTCCGTAAGACTTTTCTTCAATACCGAGCCTTTTTGCTATTTTTACCGCAATTTTAGACCCTATCTTTTCATGATGCGGAGCATATCCTTTGCCTATATCATGCAGCAGCATAGATAAATTTAAAACCAGCATATCTTCTTCGTTTAGGTCAATTGCTATATCTTTTAAATCTTTATGTATCTTAAAATTGACAAATTTTTCCAGAATATGTATACCGTTAAGAGAGTGGGCATCTACAGTGTAGATATGGTAAACATCATTAGTTGAAAGAGAATCTATTTTTTTAAACTCCGGTAATAATGCGCTTAACAAATTAGTTTCATGCATTAATAGAAGAGTTTCATACACTCTTCTCCTGCTTTTTAATAAATTAATAAAAAAATTTATTGCCGTTTTATTATTGACAATATTATTTTTATGCAGAAAATAAGCTTTTTTTAATATATTAACAGATTCCATATCAAGTCTCTGCCCTGTATTTAAAAATATTTCAAGCAGTAAAAAAGAATTTTCGGGATCAGATAAAAACTTTTCTTTATTTTTAATATATATATATCCGTTTTCTATTAATATATTATCCGTATTAGTGTTAGGAGCGGCAGTAGAAATAAATTCTAAATTTATTTTTTTTCTTATATTTTTATTTTGACTATTAATGTTTTTATTATTAATTTCTAATCTAGAATTTAAATACAAAGGTTTTTTTATTAATTCATTTAAAATAATTTTAGAATTTATATGTAAATTTTTAGAGTTCAAATAATAATCATGCATAAATAATTCTATTTTATTTAAAAATTTAATATCTTTATAAAAAAAAGCCGATGCAACTTTTTCCTGTATATCAAAAGTTAGCCTGTCAATTTTTTTGCCTGTCAGTAAATGCATCATTATTCTAGTTTTTAAAATAAAATCCTTGGATTTGATAAAATATTTTATATCATTTAAGTTTAAATTTGAATTTTCATATAAATCTTCTCTTCCCGCTATACCGCCATAAATATTATGGTAATGCAAAAATTCTAATGATTTAAAAGGTTTGCCTGAAATATAATAAATCCATTCACACCAAGAATAATCGCGCAGACCTCCGATTCCGTCTTTTACATCAGGTTCTAAAAGAAAAATATCATTGTCGACCATCACGTTAATAAGTCTTTTTTTACGGAGACTTTTCATTATTTCCGTTAAAAATATATTTTTAGCATTAATATTTTTAAATTTTAATTTAAAATCGTCATACAGCTTAATATTTCCGGTTATATATCTTGCATTTATGAAAGAAGTATAAGTATTTAAATCGTTTTCCATTAAATCTATAGCCTCTCCGACAGTTCTCACGCTTTGCGAAAGATCTACGGCAGCATCCCAGAACAGGTAAAAAAAAATTTTTAATTTTTTCGTTAAAATTTCTTGATCTGCCTCATTTACGTTATTTCTGATAAGAATCATCAAATCTACATCTGAAAAAGGGCACAGCTCATTAATGGAGTAACTTCCTGCGGCAATTATACAAACATCATCGGAAAAAATATTTTCATTAAAAACATCTGTGATTATATTATCTATGATGGCGGAGATTTTAGCGGCAATATCAAAAGATGAGAAATTAAGCAGGTCTTGCTTTAACGATTTAAATTCTGATGAAATTTTAGATTTAATAATAGAAGAGGTAAGCAAATTTTTAATTTAAAAATCAGCATTAAGATTAAAATTAATTATTTCATGAATTTTTATTCCGAATAACATCTTCTTTTTCTTTATTTTCTTTTTTTATTTTAAATAAAATATAGAAATGATAAATCAAACCTATAATTATTCCAATTATAATAGATGCAAATACAATAACCGACAATGGAATTTTTATAGATTTATAATTAAAAAAGGTAACTCTTACAAGCGTGTGATTATATATTGTAAAAATAAGAACAAATATTACAAATATAACGAGTATTATAAAATTAATAATTTTTAACATAAATTAAATTTCTATCCTCTTAAAATGATTTATCAATTTTGCGTATGTATCATCAAGAAGTTCACAGACAACTCTTAAATCAGAACACGTAGAATAAAAACTAACATCGCCTTCCCATCTTGGAATTATGTGAAAATGCAAATGTTTTTCAATACCTGCTCCTGCAGCCTTGCCTAAATTTAATCCTACATTAATGCCGTCGCATTTATATACTTCGGTTAATATATCGCAAGATTTAGAGATAAGCAGCATAATCTCGGCGCCGGCTTCATACGATAAATTATTCAGCTCTTTGGTGTGGGCATATGGTATAACAAGCGTGTGTCCGCAATTATAGGGAAACATATTTAACTTAATAAAAGAATATTTACCCCTATATAACATATATTTATTATCAAATGATTTATCTTCAACGCAAAATACACATTCATTTATTTTAGATTTATCCTGCATAAGATAGTCCATTCGCCATGGAGCATATATAATTTTCATAATTTATAATAAATTTACAAATATATTTTTATTGATTTTCATTTTTAATAACTTATTTAATACCTTAATTATATAGAAAAAAATCAAGATGCTTAATTTAATTGTTATTATAAATTATACAATAAAAATAACAAAATACAAATTTTCTAATTTAATTCTAATAAAGCGGGCGACAATTTATAATATTATATATTACATATATATTGCGATATGCTTTATAAAAATATGAAAAAATTCCTAAAATAATTATTATAAATTTAATCTTAATGAAGTTATAGAATCTAACCCTTGAAGATTGCTTTCTGATCCAATTTTGTGAATAAATGTTTCGATTGCTTTTTTGATAAACGATTGAAAAAGAGGAGATTGTTTTTTGACAGGATAGATAATCGTAGGTTTGCCTTTAATATTGGATAATTTTGCAGCCAATTTAACCGCATCCTGAAAATCTCCTAATTTATCTACTAAATGCAGCTCCAAAGCCTGTTCTCCTGAATAGACCATTCCATTCGCATACTTTTTTACATAAGAAACCTTTAAATGTCTTGCTTTAGCAACAGCCCTAACAAATTGACCGTATACGTTCATAACAACTCCTTGCATTTTCTTTCTTTGGGCAGGAGTCATTTTTTTGAATGGGGTGCCTATGTCTTTATAGGGGCCGCTGACTATATAATTATAAGATATGCCTACTTTTTTAAACAATTTATAAACATTAGGCATTTCCATAATCACGCCGATAGAACCTGTTAATGTTCCTGGCTCTGCCACAATCTTATTTGCCGCAGATGAAATGTAATATGCTCCTGAAGCAGCAACCGAACCCATAGAAACAACAACTTTTTTATATTTTTTAAACTTCGTAAGCTGTTCGTAGATTGCCTGCGAGGGGGCGACTGCCCCTCCCGGAGAATTTACTTTTATAACAATTGCTTTAACATAAGAATCATGTTTGTAATGATTTAATAATGTAATAAAATTAGAAGAAGATGTTATAGCTCCGTCTAAATTTATTACGCCTATCGCATATGCCGAAGTGCCGCGAACTACGTTATAACCCGGCTTGGATTGAAAATTGAATAAAATAAAATATATTCCTAAACCGAAGACGGCAACAAAAACAATAAGAAAGACAAATCCCGTAATAAACGGATGTTTCGAATTACTCATATTGTAAACACCTGTGTATTAAAAATGGAATATATTTTATAATAAGTAAGCTGCGCTTTACAATAATATATTCCATTATATATATTTATATTTTAAATAATAATTTTAATTTTTCTGCGTCAAAATTCCTAATCTAATCCAAAAATAGAAAATTTAAAATAATTTAATTTTAGCTTACGTTAACAAGCGATAGTCCTATCTTTTGGTCTTCCGGCTCTATTGAAATTACTTCGGAAACTATATTAGAACCAATTTTAATATTGTTTTCTTCAATAAAATTTTCAGGAATTTTTGAATTATGTATTAATCCTTCTATGCCTTCTTCAAGACAAACAAAAACCCCGAATTCTGTAATATTTGATATTTTACCTTCCACTTTTGATCCCATAGAATATCTTTCATTAACGGTTTTCCATGGATTTTCCGTCAGCTGCTTAATTCCGAGATAAATTCTTTGTCTTTCATCATCAATACTAATAACAACAGCTTTAACGGCATCATTTTTTTTATATATTTCCTGAGGATGCTTAGGTCTTTTAGTCCATGAAATATCGCTTTGTTTGATAAATCCGTCAAAATTATCTTCTAATTCAACCGATACGCCGAATTCAAATATATTTTTAACTTTTGTGTCTACTATTGTTCCGACCGGATATTTGTTTTTAATGCTATCCCATGGATTTTCCGTCAATTGCTTCATGCTTAACGACATTTTTCTGGTCTCTGGTTCAATACTTATAATAGCGGCTTTAATTTTTTCTCCTTTAATAACAAACAGCTTGGGATCCGACTGTTTCTTATCCCATGCCATTTCAGATATATGTATTAAGCCTTCTACATCATCGTTTAATTCCACAAAAGCGCCATAATCGGTAATGTTTATTACTACACCGTCTACTATATCGCCTGCTTTATGTCTTTCTGTAACATTTTCCCAAGGATCCGGAAAGAGCTGTTTGTAACCCAACGATACCCTATTTTTTTCCTTATCGTATTTAATTACTTTAACTTTTATTTTTTCTCCTAAGTTTAGAACTTCGGAAGGATGCGAAATTCTTTTCCATGAGACGTCGGTTATATAAATTAAACCGTCCATGCCGCCAAGATCAACAAAAACTCCGTAATCAGTAATATTTTTGACTATACCTTCTATTATATCGCCTTCATTCACTTCTGTGATAACATTCTCTCTGATTTTTTTAAGGTCGTCTTCTATAATTTTGCGTCGTGAAAGAATAATATTGCATGTTCTCTTATTAAAATTTATTATTACAAAATCTAATGTTTTTCCTAAATAACTGTCAAAATCTTTGGTGAGTTTAATATCAATTTGAGAACCCGGCAAAAAAGCCGTTACTCCGTTAAGGTCAACTATTAATCCTCCTTTAGTTTTAGATACGATAGTTCCCTTAATAGTTCCACCTTCGTTATATACCGCCTCTATATCGTCAAGAATAGATAAACTTTGCGCCTTTTCTTTTGATAATCTTAAATAGCCTATCCTGTCATCATATTGACCGACAAATACATCAATAGTTTCGCCTACGGTAGCTTCAATATTTAATTGACCGTCCTCAGAAATAAACTCTTCTATGGAAATAATTCCGTCGGATTTATCGCCGACATTGACATAAATAAACTTATCGTCAATATTAATAATCCGCCCTTTTCTAATTAATCCCGGATTAGATAAATTATCGTAAGATGCTAATAAAAGTTCAAACTCTGAAAGTTCACCGCCTGCATTAATTCTTTCTTTAAAATTTTTTTGAGCCATATAATAGTTGTAACCTCCTAAAATTAATAAATCTAATCTATCACACCTTTAATAATTTAGCAAATATTTTATTTCCTTTATAACTATTTTTTCTATTTTAATTTTTCTAATTTAAAATTTTATAAAATAATAATTAACAGTCTGATTTAATATACTTTTAAGATTTAAGATTTAATAATCAATAATTTTATTTAATTTTTTTATTATAATTCATTTTTTATTAAAATTTAATTCATTTATACATTTTTAGTATTAAGTTATAAAAATTAATATTAAAAATTATAATAATTATATACTGTCAAAAAATTATAATATATCAAAACTTTGTATTTTTCTGACAACCTTTTCTATAATCCAATCAGGAGTGGATGCGCCCGCCGTAATTCCAATATTTTCTGCTCCTATAAACCATTCTTGTTTAAGTTCTTCTTCGGTTTCAATATGATATGTATTATTTTGAATTTTCCTGCAAATATTTTTAAGTTTGTTTGTATTAGCGCTATTGTATCCGCCTACTACTATCATTATATCGGATTTAGAGGAAAGAAAAGCAGCTTCTTCCTGTTTAAGTTTTGTAGCATCGCAAATAGTGTTAAAAACTATAATTTCCTTGCTTGTTTTTTTAAATACTTCGCAGATTATAGACAAATAAAAATTAGTATCCTGAGTAGTTTGAGAAATTAACGCTATTTTTTCATCAAATTTTATTTTATTAAGCTCTTCTAATTTATTTACGACTTTATATCTTGAAGAATCTGCAAAGCTGATGACGCTTTGAACTTCGGGGTGTTTGTCGTCTCCGACCATTATTATAAAATAACCTTCTAAAAAAGCTTTTCTGATATACTCTTGCGACCTTTTTACAAAAGGGCAAGTTGCGTCTATAATGGTAATATTTTTTTGTAAAATTTTATTTTCTATATCTGCCTTAATACCGTGAGACCTTATTATAACCTTATCGGATTTGATTTCATCAATGGTGTCTACAGGAAATATTTTTTTCTCTTTTAACTGGCTGACGACTTGAGGATTATGTATAATAGGTCCTAAAGTATTCAATTCGGAATCAAATTTAGATGCGCTGTCTATTGCAAGATTTATTGCTCTTTTTACGCCAAAACAAAAACCTGCGCTTGGAGCTACCGTTATTTTCATTATTTATTTAAGTTATTTATATAAAATATATAATATTTTTCAACAATTTTCAAATGTTTCTCTCTATTTATCATTAATCATTAAACTAAAATTAAAGCTTGTCTATGTGCAGTGTTGAACTTAAAGAAATTATAAGCATTCTATTTTAAAGCATCAATGCTTAAAATTTCAACTATTTATATTATTTATTAATTTTTTTTAAGAATTTATACCGCAGCAGCTATATTAAAAAAATAATTTTCATATTTTTTACTAAAAATGCCTGCAAATTCAAGCGGAAGTAAGGAAATAAATAAATCTGATACTATCAAAAAAACCGGGGAATGATGTATTTATACATCTGACATCGTTAACTGCCGTTTCTTTATTTTTCAATAAGAGAGCCAAAATTATCATAGACATGGCTATTCTGTGGTCGCCGTAAGATTTAACTTCAAACTTATCTGATTTATTTAATTTATCTAATTGCTCTGAATAATCAGGGTTTCCTTCTATTTCAAACCCGTCGTCATATTCTTTGGATTTAATACCGAATTTATTTAAATTAACCACAATAGCTTTTATTCTGTCTGTTTCTTTTACACGCAATTCTTTAGCCCCGTGAACAGCTGTAATACCTTCGGCAAAAGACGCTATTACCGCAAATATTGGAAATTCATCAATCATATCTGGGACATCTTCTTCGGTTATGTTTATTGCCGATAGTTTAGAATATGATGCTTTAATCGTTCCGACTTTCTCAAAACCTTCTCTGTAATCAATTATTGCTATATTTGCATTCATTCTCTTCAGGATATTAATAAGCCCGACTCTTCTATCGTTTAAAAGCACATTTTTTATAGTTATTTCAGAATCTTTCAAAAGAAGTCCAAGCGCGATAAAAAAAGCGGCGCTGCTAAAATCACCGGGAACTTCAATATTAAAAGGCTTTAACTCTCCGCCGCCTTTAACATTTATTATATTTCCGCCGTCAGCCGTATCCTCTTCCGTAAATGGATAATCTTGAAGCGATAAAAATCTTTCGGTATGGTCTCTTGTCTTATTTTTCTCATAAATTACAGTGTTGCCGTCGGCATACAATCCTGCAAAAATCAAACATGATTTTACTTGCGCACTTGGCATAGGTATATCATAGTAAATCGAATGTAATTTTGAGCCTATTATGGATAAAGGCGGGTAATTATTTTTTCTGCCAAAAATTTTAGCCCCCATAAGTGCTAAAGGATCTATTATTCTTGCCATAGGCCGCGAATTTAAATATTTATCCCCCGATAATACCGAAAAAAAATCGTTTCCTGCTAAAATACCTGAGATAAGCCTTGTCAGCGTTCCGGAATTATAAGTGTTTATGATATTTTGCGGTTCTTTAAGTCCGTATAGACCGTTACCGTGAATTTTTATTTTATTTTTTTCAAGCGTCTCAATTTTAATACCTAATTTTCTAAACGCTGCAATAGCAGCAAGGTTATCTCGCGATACCGAAAGGTCAATAATTGTTGAATTTCCGTTTGCAATAGAACCAAGCATTACTGCTCTATGAGAAATTGATTTATCGCCCGGAACATTTATTTCTGATTTTATCGGTTTATTTAAACCTTTAATCAATACACTGTTTTTATCTGCCAGTAATTTAATCAAGCTAACCTCCGTCAGTTTCAAACTATAAAAATATATAAATTTAAATTTGTTAGAAAATTATCAACCAAGCATTTTTCTTTGTTTAGATATCTCGGCAATTAATAATTTGAGAGCGTCTTCGTCGTTGTTTACTAGTAATACTTTAAATTTATTAAGATTATCAATATAATTATCTAATGATGAAATTAAATTGCTTTTATTTAATAAAAATATATCTGCCCATATATTTTCGGAAGATGAAGCAATTCTTGTCGTGTCTTTAAAACCGGAAGATATGTATTTTAAAGAGTTTAAAGGTAAGTTTGCATCTGCGATATCAAGAACGGTTTTACTTAAACAAAAAGAAACGATATGAGGCAAATGGCTTGAATATCCTACTATATAGTCATGAAAATCGGCATCTGCATATATAACATCCATTCCTAATATGTTCCAAAATAATGATATTTTTTCTATATCAGCTGAATTACCGCTATAATAATTTCCTGAATTAATATCATAATCGTTCGAAGCTATTTTTTCAGAATCAGTTAAATCATTACTGTAATTGTTTGAGGTAGTTTTTTCGTAATTAACTGAATTATCAGTGCAATTAGAATCTGTTTTATTTAAGTTATTTAAATTGTCTTTACTGTTAATTGTCGTATCATTGCATTTTTTATTTATTACAATGCAGGTTTTGCCTTGAAAAATATTAGTATCGGCATTCTCCGCTCCGCTTTTATCAGAACCGCACATAGGATGGGAACCTATAAAATTTTTCAAATTGTTCTTTTTTGATGCCGATATAATTTCCTTTTTTATACTTCCTATATCAGTGATTAAAGAGAATTTTGCAAGAAAATTTTTATTATCGTATAAAAATTTTAAAATAACTTTAGGGGGAATGCATAAAATTGCAATGTCTGATTTTAAAGGATTATAGCCTGCAGGGAGGTAATTTAAATCAAAATTGTTAATATTTTTGTTTAATCTATTTCTATTTATATCGTCATTTATATTAATTATATTAATGCCTGTATTAAAGTTAATGCTATTATTATCGGCTAATTTATTTTCCGAATTATTGCTGCAATAGCCGCAATTAATTTTTATTCCTTTATTAATGAATTTATTATCTAAACAAAAATCAATATTTTTTTGATTAATATCAAACCCGTTAATAATAATATCAGACTTTTTGGATTTTAAAGCTCCCGCTAAGGAAGCGCCCATGAATCCCAAACCGATTATAGTAATTTCTTTAAACATTAATTATTAATTTCTTAATAAAGTCATTCCCTCTCAGAAGGTTTAAATTTTAATCTATTTGGTGTCATTCCGCGAAAGCGGGAATGACAGTATTTATTATATGTTGAATCAGTTTTAATAATTTCTAACGGTGATTTAAAATTATATTATATTATATTATATTATATACTTCTTCCGACAGCTTCCGCCACTTTTCTGCCTTGATTTACAACATCTTTAAAAGTATCATATTTTAAAGATTGAGTTCCGTCAGAAAAAGCTTCTTCAGGTATAGGATGAACTTCAATCATAAGACCATCTGCGCCGACGGCGATTGCGGCTAATGAAAGAGGTCCTACATATTGCCATGTGCCTGCAGCATGAGACGGGTCAACTATAACCGGTAAATGCGAAAGCCGTTTTAATACGGGAATGGCGCTTAAATCTAAAGTATTTCTTGTAGCAGTTTCATAAGTTCTTATGCCTCTTTCGCAAAGTATAACTTCTTCGTTGCCGTTAGACATAATATATTCTGCAGACATTAAAAATTCTTGAATAGTAGAGCACAATCCTCTTTTTAATATAACGGGTTTTTTAACTTTTCCTACTTCCTGTAGAAGTCTAAAATTTTGCATATTTCTTGCTCCTATTTGCAATATATCAGCATAAGAACATATTAGTTCTAAATCTCTCGGGTCCATAACTTCGGTTGCAATTAACATACCCGTATTTTCTTTAGCTTTCTGCATATGTTTAAGTCCTTCTTCGCCTAATCCTTGAAAGCTGTAAGGGCTTGTCCTCGGTTTAAAAGCGCCTCCTCTTAAAACTGTAGCGCCGGATTCTTTAACATGTTCCGCTATATCTATAAGACCTTCAAGGGATTCAATAGCGCAAGGACCTGCAATAATAACTATTTTTTCAGCACCGAAAGAAACATTCCCTGCTTTAATAACTGTTTTTTCTTTGCCAATTTCTTTAGAAGCTAATTTATAAGGTTTTGTAATTCTTATAGCTTTATCAACGCCGGGTAATGCTTCTGCTTCATTAAAAAATTTTTTAACGGCATCTTCAACGCCTATGCAGCCTATTATAGTTACCTCTTCTCCTTTTGAAATATGCGGCTTTAGCCCTGCCGCATCAATCTTTTTTAATATATAACTAAATTCATTCTCAGTTGTATTTTTTTTAAGCACTAAAATCATCTCATCTCCTTAAGTGTCTTAACTATTTAAATAATTTAATCAAAATTTTAATTTTAAATAAATATTATATAATATAGCAAATAGATAATATAGCAAATAATTTTTTCAGCAAATAATTTTTAAACTTAATTTATTATACAATTATATAATATATACGTTTTTAAAAATATTTAAAATTTATTTATTATTATTTATTTATTATTATTTAATTATTATTATTTAATTATTATTATTTAATTATTTTGTTTATAGCTAAATAATTTTTTATTATTATTGTTTAATAAAATTGTAATTAACGCCGCATTATTTAGTCTTTATTTTTTTAATTAATTTTAACCATATTTTTTTATATTATAATAGACTTTAACGCTCTAATCAACTTTAAATTTTCATTATGTTTTCCTATGGTTATTCTTATCATGTTTTCATAACCGAATCTATTCATAGGTCTTACAATTACGCCTTTATTCAATAATTTTTCGTTTACGTCAACAGCTTTTCTATTTTTTAAATCAACAAGAATGAAATTAGCGCCTGTTTCAACATAATCTATATTTAATAATTGAAATTCACCGTATAAATATTTTTTTTCGACATCATTGACAGAAATAACTTTTTTGATAAAATCTTCGTCTTTTAATGCCGCCTGTCCTGCCGCTAAAGACAAAGAATTAACATTAAACGGTTCCCTTACTCTATCCATAAGCGATAACAGCTCTTTGCAGGCAATACCGTAACCAATCCTTAAGCCTGCAAGACCGTATGCTTTTGAAAATGTCCTTAGTATAAGAACATTGCCGTATTCTTCAAAAGAAATTAAATCTAAAATTGATTCATTGATATATTCTATATAAGCTTCATCAACTATAACCAATATATCTTTTCTAACATTCTTTATAAATTTTAATATTTCTTCAGATTTATAATATGTGCCTGTCGGGTTATTAGGATTTGAAACAAAAATTATTTTAGTTTTATTATCAATAAATTTTAGCATTGAATTGAAATCAAGTTTATAATCTTTTGATAAATTTGAAATTTTTAATTTTAAACCGAGCTGCTCCGCTGCCAGATAATAAGCAACAAAAGAAGGGAATGGGGCAATAATATTTTCATCTTTATTGCAAAAAGTTCTTACGGCAATATCTATGAGTTCATTCGAACCGTTTCCCAATATAAAATTTTCTGCTTTTAATTTATAATTATTAAAATATTCGCTTAAGTCTTTTTTTAAATAAAAACCTGAACCGTCGGGATATCTATTCAAATTTTTTAAATGATTTCTAATAGCTTTAATGGCAAGGGGGGACGGTCCGAGCGGATTTTCATTAGATGCCAGTTTGACGATATTTTTAAGACCTTTTTCCCGTTCCACCTCTTCTACAGGTTTTCCCGGTATATAAGGCTCAATTTTGTATATATAATCAGGCGATTTAATTTCAAACGGCATCTTATATTATTCCTCCAAATATCTAATATTTTTGCTATTGCTATATATTTTTAATTTAAAATCCTCAAAATCATTCAGTATTAATAAATCAATATTAATGCGAACCTTTAAATTTTATGGAGCCAACGGGCTGTTTAACGGAATAATCTTTTGGAGAAGCAATTTTCTTAATATCTTCTAAAGAATTCTGAACAGATGACCTTTCGTAAATCTTAACCCATACGCAATCTAAATTTTCATCAACTTCGCATTTATAATTTTTCATTCCTCCGCAAGGACCGTTTAAAAGTCCTTTTGGACATAATGTAACAGGACAAATGCCCGATGTTTCGTTTAAAACACATTGACCGCATAAAGAACACATTTCTTTCAACGATGACAACGATTCAATATTTCCAAGAAACATAGTGTCAACGCCTGAAATAACTTTTTTATACTTATCTATTAAATTAATAGAATTAACGGCAGACTGAACACCGCTGCCGCATGACAGAACAAGAACGGATTCGGATGATTCAATACCTTCTTTATTATCTCTTATAGCTTTTTTTACTTTTTGCAAATGACACATCGCGTCAATAACGTATACGCCATTCACTTTTATATTACTTGACTCAAGAGTTTTCCGCATTGCTTCTACTTCTTTAGTCCCGCCTGTCCTTGATGTGTCGGAACATATACCGCAGCCGAATATAAAAACAGAACCCTTAATTTTTTTTATAATATCGTCTAATATTTTTTGTTTTGTTACTATCATAGTATATATAGTATATTTAATTTAATTTATTACAATGAAATTAAATATTAATTTATTAATTTTATTAATTTAAAGATATATTTATTGTTTATATTATTTATTACTTGATTAGTTTAAAATTATAAAATAAAAAATTTTAAAACGTTAATCTAAATATAATATTTATTATTAAATTTAAATCCGAAAAATAATTTTTACTATTTATTTATAAAATTTATTTATAAAAATTTAAAAGCAGCATTAACGGTATTTTCCATTAATACCGACACGGTTACAGGACCTACGCCGCCGGGAACAGGCGTTATTTTTGATACTTTTTCAATAACGCTGTCAAAATTAACATCCCCGCAAATTTTTCCGTTCAGCTTAGTTATTCCGACATCAATTATGACGGCGCCGTCTTTTACAAAGCTATCGTCAATCAAATGAGCTTTACCCGTAGCAGAAATCAAAATATCAGCCATTTTAGTCCAGCGTCTTATATCGCCGGTATAAATATTAAGAACGCTGACGGTCGCATATCTATTCATAAGCATAATAGACAATGGCTTACCTACTATAATACTCTGACCTACTATTATAACATTTTTACCGGTTAACTCAATATTAGAATAATCCAACATTTTTATAATGCCGAAAGGAGTACATGGATAAAAACTTGAATTGCCGGTGAAAATCTTTCCTTCGTTAAAAGGATGAAATCCGTCAACATCTTTATTGACGCAGATTGTTTCCATTATTTTATTTTCGTCTATGTGCGGAGGAACAGGCAGTTGGACAAGTATCCCATGAACTAAAGGATTATCGTTTAATTCATTGATTTTGTTTAATAATTCATCTTCGGAAACATCAACGGGAAGGATAATTTTTTTCGACAATATTCCGCATCTTTTTGCCGCATTTTCTTTGTTTCTGACATATATAACAGAAGCGGGGTTATCCCCTATAAGTATAACGTATATACATGGGACAATCCCGTTATTTTTTAAATAATCAATCTTTTCTTTTAAAGATAATTCAATATCGGCGGCAATTTTTTTACCGTCAATAATTTTAGTATCGGTCATCAAAGCAAACCATACCGTTCAATATTTTCATCGGCAATTTTTTGAATTTTTTCAATTTCAGCTTTGCCTGCTTCATCTTTAAATAAATGTTTAAATCTTCCCTGCAGCTTAAGGTATTCTTCAACAGGGACTTTCTTGCTGATTTTCTTTACAGAAATAATTTTATCATATTCAGCTTCGAATAACGGGTAAAGCCCGCTTTGGACTCCGAGCTGCGCTATTTTTACCGAATATCTCGGTTCATACTTCCAACCCGGCGTACATGGAACATCTACTTGCAGATACTTAGAACCTTTTATAGACATAGTCTTTTTTACTTTCTTTTGTAAATCCATAGGATATCCTGCCGAAGCAACCGCTGTATACGGTATTCTATGAGCCATAGCTATTTCAGGCATATATTTTTTGGGTCTGTTATTACCGTACGATATTTTGCCCGAGGGGCTTGTGGAAGTAAAAGCATCATAAGGGGTTAAACCGCTTCTCTGATATCCTGTATTCATATATGCACCATTATCATAACAAACATAAAGCACATCATGATTTCTTTCAAACATTCCGCTCAAAGCTTGAAGACCGATATCGGCGGTTCCCCCGTCGCCTGCTTGCGACAATACGGTTATGCCTTCTTTTTTTCCGGTAATCTGCAATGCCGCTTCAATTCCTGAAGCAACGGCGGCAGAATTTTCAAACAAAGAATGGATCCATGGAATATTCCATGATGATTCGGGAAATTTTGCGGAAAACACTTCCAGACAACCTGTAGCGGATGTTGCAATAGTATTTTTTCCAAGAACCTCCATAATCAGCTTTACCGCCATAGATTGGGCGCATCCGGAACATCCCGTATGACCCATTGTAAATAATTGTTTATGAGTATCTTCTTTTGTCAGCATATTTGTTAACATAATTTATATACCTCATTATTAATATTAATAATTTAATTTGCCTCAAATTAAATTTTATATAAATTTTATATTTGATTATATTCAAGAAATTAGAATATATCATTAATTGTTCTATTCACTAAAAACTTTTTATTTTATTTTAACAAGTATAATGAAATTAATAATTATATTTTAAATTTTCAAAAATTTATATTTTATTTTTAAAATACTTTATTTAACATTTCATTATTTAAACCAAAAAATTCTCCGTCTATATTTTCCTCTTTTTCGGCTTTCATAATAAGGTCATATATGTTTTTTGGGGTTATATCTCTTCCGCCGAGTCCTAATATATAACCATTCACATTAACTGAATAAACTTTGCGCTGATACAAAGCGTCCCTTATTTCGCAGGACAATATTCCGCCTTTTCCAAGAGATACCGCTTTTTCTATAATAATAGCATTTTTAATATTTTTTAATGCGTTAACAATTTCGTCTGCAGGAAAAGGTCTAAATGACCTGACTTTAAGAATGCCTATTTTTTTACCTGATTCTCTTAATTCATCTACAACGTCTTTAATCGTGCCGAGAACGGAACCCATTGCAACAATAACCGTATCGGCGTCATCCATTTTATAAGGGTCAATAAGCGCGCCTTCATATTTTCCAAACATTTCTTTATATTCGTTTGCAGCATTAATTATAATGCTTTTAGAATTATTTATAGCAGTTGAAAGATTATATCTTGCTTCAAGATATACCGAAGGCTCCGCAATCGTACCAAAAGAAAAAGGGTCATTTACGTCAAGTTTATATTGCATATTTAACGGAGGTAAATATTCCCTGACTTTTTCAATATGGTCAATAGTGTCAACAACCTCAAAAGTATGGGTCAGCACAAAACCGTCAACGCAAACTATAACAGGAAGCATAACGTCAGGATTTTCTGCAATTTTATACGCCTGAATATGCATATCGTAAGCCTCTTGGTTATTTTCGGCAACTAACTGAATTGCTCCTGAATCTCTTAATGCCATAGAATCCTGCATATCGTTCCATATGCTTATAGGGGCTGAAACGGCTCTGTTGGCAACTGTAATAACAACAGGCAAACGCATGCCTGCAATATTATAAATAACTTCTTCCATATATAGCAATCCTTGTGCTGCCGTGGCGGTATAAGTTCTTACGCCGCAAGCGCTGGCGCCTAAAACAACCGAAGCAGCCGAATGTTCGCTCTCAACCATAATATATTCTGCTTTTAAATCACCGTCTGCAACCATTTGAGAAAGATGTTCCACTATATGAGTTTGGGGAGTAATCGGATAGGCAGAAATTACTTTAGGTTCGGCCATTCTGATACTGTCTGAAATAGCCATTGAACCTTCCAGGACTTTTTTCATAATTATTTCACCATTTTTTAATTTAAATTTTAAATAGCTTAAATATGTTTTGTTGTTTTATTCTTTATAATTATTTTTCAACAAGGACCATATCAATATCTTTAGCCGGACATTCTTCTGCGCAAATACCGCATCCTTTGCAATAATCCTCGTCAAAACTATACTTTTTAGTCTTTTTATCCCCAAAGACAACACCTTCAGGGCAATAATATATGCAAAGATCGCAACCTGTACATTTATCTAATTTAAATACAGGAATTTCACTTCTAAACGACCCTGTTTTATTTGCAAGAGCAGCTCCCGGTCGGGCTATAATACCTAATTTAAAATCCAATTTTTCCTCCTTTAACATAATCGTAAGCAGCCTGCGCAGCATCAGCGTTAATTTTTCCTAACTTTGAATTAAACCTTGCTTCTATTTCTTTTTTGACCGAACCAATGGCAACTTCTCCGGTAATAGCAGAAAAAGCGCCTAAGAGAGTAGTATTAACTATCGGCTTACCTAATATTTTCATTGCTATTTTTAAAGCAGGAAATAATACAATATTAGACTCGTTAATATTGTCAAAATTTTTAATAATTTCTTTTAAATCGACTTCGGTATTTATTATTAACTTTCCGCTATCTTTAAGTCCCTTAGCGACGGACACGGAATTTATTAAAGTAACATCCTGTACTATAATATAATCAGGGTTATAAATCTGATGTCTTGTTCTGATAGGCGTGTCAGATACCCTTGCAAAAGCTTGGACAGGTGCCCCTGTTCTTTCGGAGCCGAATGACGGAAAAGCCTGACAGTATTTTCCGTCATCAAAAAAACTTATAGCAAGAATAGATGCCATAGTTACAGAACCCTGACCGCCTCTTCCGTGTATTCTAACTTCTTTCATAATTTATATCCTTATTTTATTATATTTTATTATATTTTATTATATTTTATTATATTTTATTATATTTTATTATATTTTATTATATTTTATTACAAATTATCTTAAATATATAAATATACAATATATATTTTGCGTATTACATTATACATATTTTATTATAATTTTTAATATAAATAAAAAAAATTAAAGTATATATTTTTTATTTATATTATATTTTTACATCATCGTTATAAAAATTATAACTTATTTAATAACCAATGTCAATGCTATTTTATAAATTATTTATCATATATTATTTTTTTATAATTTATTTTTAATTAAATTTTTAAAACATAGTCATATATTTTAACAATTATTTATTTATTATTTTTCTTCTTTAAATTTTTCAAAATTTTTTAAAAAATCAGGTATGGAATCTTCTATTCCAAAAGCCATAATATGCAATCCGTTTACTTTATTTTTTAAACCCTTTGCAATTCGCGCAGAAATTTCAATTCCTGTTTTTAAAGGATCTTTTGAATTCTCAAGTTCATCAACGATTGATTGAGGTATATATATTCCGGGTATATTTTTATTCATAAATCTTGCAACTTTTGCAGATTTTAATATAAATATGCCCGCTATAATTTTTATATTGTTATAATTTTTATAATAATTATAAAATTTTTCAAAATTCTCAACGGAAAAAACAGCCTGAGTCTGAAAAAAATTACATCCTGCTTTTATTTTCTTTTCAAATTTCATAAGCTGCGGCTCCAATGGGTTTGATTCTGGATTTACAGCCGCCCCTATGTAAAAATCGGTTTTACCGTTTAAATGATTGCCGTTCATATCATATCCGCTGTTAAGTCCTTTAATAATTTCTATTAAATTAACCGAATCTATATCATAAACAGGTTTTGCATGTTTATGATCGCCAAAAGTTATATAGTCTCCCGTCAGAGTAAGAACATTATTTATTCCAAGTGCCGAAGCGCCGAGAAGATCGGATTCAAGAGCCATTCTGTTTCTATCTCTGCATGTTTGCTGAAAAATTGGTTCCCCTCCGATGCTTTTAATATATATTGAAGCGGCTAACGATGACATTTTCATATTAGCCCCTTGATTGTCGGTAACATTAAAAGCTGTTATTTTATCTTTTAACGATTTTAAAATAATTTTAATTTTAGACAAATCCGTTCCTCTTTCGGGAGAAACTTCGGAAGTATAAATAAATTCATTATTTTCTAATTTATCTTTAAACAAATTTTTATCCATATTAAATTAATTGTAATAATTATATAATTTTTATTAAGTTGAACCTCCCCATGCCTGAAGGCAGGGGATTCCTTTTAATTGAAGACATTTACGCCTCCCTTCAAGTGAATTGCCTGTCTACAAATTAACGCTTCGCTATAAATAAAACCTTTAAAACTTATAGTTACATACGATTTAAATAAATGGAAAATTTTACACATTTGCATGTTCGTAAGAACCGAGTATTTTAACGAAAATAGTAAATTCTTTAATGTTTTCAATGGCATTTTTTATTTTTTCTTCAGATTCGTGGCAATCAACATCTATAAAAAATAAATAATCCCAATTTGTTTTTTTTGAAGGTCTTGAAATTATTTTAGTAATATTAATATTATTGTCATAAAATGGTTTTAATATCTTATATAAAGCTCCAACAGAATTTTTTATAGAAAATAATATTGAAGTTTTATCATTGTTTGTTTTAACTGTTTTTTCCCCTTTAGATATAATTAAAAATCTTGTATAATTATTAGTAAAATCTTCAATATGGGAAAACAACGCATTAAGACCGAAAATACTTCCCGCTGCTTCCGAAGCTATCGCTGCGGAGCCTGCTTCTTGCATAACAGTTTTACAGGCATCAGCCGTAGAAAATGCGTCAATTAATTCTGCATTTTTAAAATTTTCTTCAAGAAAATTTCTGCATTGAGCTAACGCTTGCGGATGTGAATATATTTTTTTAATTTTTTCTTTATCTGTTTCTTTAGAATATAAAAAATGGCTAATGGATATCAGCTCTTCTCCTATTATTGTAATATCGGAATTTACAAACATATCTAAGGTAATATTCACCATACCTTCTATAGTATTTTCTACCGGAACTACGCCATATTCCGAAAGTCCTTTAGTGACATTGTCAAAAACATTTCCGATTGTTTTAACGGGAATGAGGATTCTTGACTGCCCGAAACGTTTAATAGCCGCAAGATGAGTAAATGTGCCTTCCGGTCCTAAATAGCTTATTTTAATGCTTGCTTCAATGGAAATACATGCCGATATTATTTCCCTAAAAATATTTACCAAATGGTCGTTTTTTAATGGTCCTTTATTAAGCAATTTAACATTTGCATATACTTTATTTTCTCGAGCAGGATTATAATATATTTTATTATTTATTGACTTTATTTCTCCGATTTTTACGGCTATTTCGCCTCGTTTATTAAGAATATCAACTAATTCTTTATCTATTTTATCTATTTTATTTCTTAAATCTTCAAGTTCTTTCATAATAAAAATTTTATTTGATTAATAAATTAAATAAGTTAAATTAAATAAGCTAAAGTTATGATATTTTATATTAAATTATATTAAAAAGCAAAATTTTTATTAATATCATTTTAATTAAGTAATTTCATAAAAACACGTCCAAGTATAAAAGCTAACCCTAAAAATACCGCAAGTAAAAAAAATATGAATTTTATTGAATATGCTTCTCCTATATATGAAAGAAAAAGCGGACCTATTATTCCTCCTATATCAAAATTTGACTGATATATAGTGTTGGCTGCTACAATCTGTTTTACTTCAACAACTTCGGAAATTCGCATAGTCCCGATAGGAAAAATTAAAGCATGCGGTATACCGAGCAAAACAAGGGCTAATGCATAAAAAATAATATTATTTGATAAAACCATAGCTGCAAAAGACAACGAAGATAAAAGGATTGAAATATTCATTATATTCATTTTTTGTTTTATTTTGCCTTTTTTTGTAAAAAATAAAAGAACTAACCGCGTGATTAACGAAGATATGAAAAATATAGCAAACAGCAAGGTTATTAAAAAATAAGGCGCTTGAAAATTATTTCTTGCATAAACACCTCCAAAGGCAACAATAGAAGCAAAACATATACTAAAAACCGTATTATAAAAAACAACTTCAAGAAATTTTTTATTTTTAAAAAGTCTAAAAATTAATCTATCTTTTTTTTGCTTTATTTTTTTATTATTATGTCGGTTGTTTGAATTATTGTTTATTTTTTTTTCAGGTTCAACGACGTCAATTCCGCTGCCGTGTTTATTTATTGATACGCTATCATTAGGTTCGGAAATGCTATCGGTTATATTATCACCCTGACGGAGTTTTTCTTTTATTTTATTTTTTGCAGTTTTGTTAATCTTCATAGCAAAAAATAATCCTGCAACGGCAAATACGAATAAAAGCAAATAAATATATCTTATGCTAAAAACAGACAACATAATAGTACCGAGAAGCGGTCCTATGACGAGCGCAAGACTTAACATTAAAGAATATATGGTTAAATTTTTTTCAATATCTTTTTTATCAGAAACGAAATTAACTAATGAAAGCAAAAAAGGCATTATTATAGCAGTCGCAAACCCTGAAATAACAACAAAGAATAAAAATTCTATAAGGGAATTAGAAAAAAAATATCCTAACATTGCTATAGAGAATAAAATCATTCCTGTAATTATAAATTTTGTTATGTGGGCAGGCTTTACTCTGATGCTTACAATATAGCGGACTAAAAGGGTGCTGGCGGCATAAACGGCGGTAGCTATTCCAACATATACAAGACTCGTATGTAATACATATTTTACAAAGAGCGGGTTGATGGATTGCGCCATCATTGTATTAGCCCTTTGGAAAAGTATTACAATAAATACAAAAAATATAGCAGGCATTAATTTATTTTATTATTCTTTGATATAAGAAATAATTAATGAAATTAATTCATCTTTTGATTCTGCCGCAAAAATATTTTGACCATGCACATTACCTTTAAAAAAATGAATAGACTTTTTAGATCTTGTATTTATATACATGTTTTTAATTCCTTCGGCAAATTTTTCATCTTCAGATCCTATATAATGCACAGGAACATCTATCACATTAACTCCATCTGTAAAAGTAGAGGAAAGGGCTATGACAGATTTTATTTCTTCAGGTTTATATAATTTAGATGCATTTAAGACTGCAGCACCACCCATACTTGACCCCAATAATGTTATATTTTTCACAAAATCTTGCTTTTTCATAAAGCTTATTGCGCCTATAACATCTTCTCCTAACCCTGCCAACCCGCTGCTGCCGGACTTTGATAGTCCATAACCTCTAAAATCGAATGCTAATGAAGTAATTTTATTTTTTGAAAGAATTTCACACAGATCATAATAGCTTTCTTTATTGAAAACTTTACCATGCGCAAGTATAACGGCATCTGGATATGACCCGAATAATGAGCCGTGTATTACCCCGCCGTCGGCAGCTTCAAATTGAACTTCCTTGAAATTCATATTTATGCTCCTTTTGTGATAAGTTATTTATCAATATATTTATAATAATACTATAAAATTTAGTTTTTTTCAATACAAATTGAAATATTTTTGATTGTATTTAATTAAATTGTTATTTAATTAATAATTTTTTATTTGAATACAGGATTTTTATTTGCCAAAACTTCATTAATTCTTCCCGTCTTTGTTTTTTTAGGTGATTTTGAGGCATATTTCTTACCTTTTTTCTTTATTTCTTTCATAGCGGCAATAAAATTATCCATAGTTTGTAATGATTCGGTTTCCGTGGGTTCAATCATAATTGCTCCGTGAATATTTTTAGGGAAATATATGGTAGGCGGATGAAAACCGTAATCTATAATAAGTTTTGCAAAATCTAAAGTTGAAATTCCTTCCGATTGAAAAACACTGTCGTTTAATACACATTCGTGCATACATAAATCTTCAGGGAACGGATCGCTTTCAATAAAAGCATCTTTAAGTTTCTTCTTTATGTAATTTGCATTTAAAACTGCTATTTCGCTGACTTTAGATATATTTTGCCTTCCAAGAGACAATAAATAAGCGTAAGCTCTTAATATTACCGCAAAATTTCCGTAAAACGAAGAAATTCTGCCTATAGAATGTTCTCTTTCATTCTCTAAATCATAGTAATAGCAGTAATTTTCTTTTTCATAATCAAATTTATCTTCGCCGTAATTTTTATTATTTATTAAGCTTGCACTTTTACCGCTGCTGTTAATATTGTTATTATATTTATTGCCGTCTTTTATACAACAACAGCCATCCTCATTTTGAAATTTAGCTTGATTTTTTACTTTTCGCCTCTCAACAGCAATATATGGAACAGGCAAAAATTCTTTTAAAAAATCTTTAACTCCGACGGGTCCGCTTCCTGGTCCGCCGCCTCCATGCGGAGTAGAAAATGTTTTGTGCAGGTTTAAATGCAATATATCAACCCCAAAATCCGAAACTCTGCAATTACCTATAAAAGCATTAAAATTAGCGCCGTCCATGTAAACTAAGGAACCGTTTTTATGCATTAAATCGGCAACTTCTATGATATTTTTTTCAAATAACCCGAATGTGTTTGGATTGGTTATCATTATTGCCGCAACATCTTTATTTATATACTTCTTAAGTTCGTTTATATCAATATATCCATTTTTATTTGTTTTATAATTGATATTATTTCCGCCTTTATCTGAAGATAAAATGCCGCTATTCGCATGTTGATTTAAATCATTAGGATTTTCCGAATAATCCTGTAAAAATGTTTTAATTTCAACCGGAGTAAAACCTGCTATATGACTGCTTGCAGGATTAGTTCCATGAGAACTGTCGGGAATTAAAATAATATTTCTTTTTTCATTTTTAACTTCAAAATACTTTTTGATAATTTTCAAGCCTGTAAATTCGCCTGCAGCACCGGCCTGAGGAGTAAAAGTAAATTCGTCGAGCCCTGTTAATCCGCACAATAAACGGTTAAATTCATACATTATTTTCAAAATAGGCTGAATATAGCCCGCAGTCATTAACGGATGTAAATTTCTTATATTATTTAATGAAGCTATGACTTCATTAATTTTAGGATTATATTTCATTGTGCATGAACCTAAGGGATAAAAAGCGGTATCTACGCAAATATTCCAGCTTGAAAGACGTGTAAAATGCCTGACTGCGGTAGGTTCGGATACTTCAGGAAGCAATAAAGGGGATTTTTCTTCATTTCTTAAAAATTTTGGATCAATATAATCTTTAGCTGTTTTTTTAAATTGACTTAAACTAAAATTATTTAGAGGAATGCTTATACCGTATAATCCTTTTGAACTTTGATTAATTAACAAATCTTCATTGAATATTAAACCCTTTGATCCGGGAAATTTTTTCATAATATATAATATTATTAAAATAAAAATTAATTTAGCTGTTAAGCGAGTATTTTAACCGAGCTTTCAACATATTTATCAATATCTTCAATGCTGACTTTCTCCGTAGCGGCTATTAAAATTTCATCGCTGCTGCAGTTTTTTACAGGTATTCCTGCCAATATGCCTTCTTTGAGCATTTCATTTATAAATTTTGTTGAATTAATGCTTTTGTTATTTATTTCTAAAACAAACTCATTATAAAAATCGGCGGTAAATTTAAGAGAAAACAAGCCTGTATTTAATAATTTTTCATGCAAAATATGAGCTAATTTAAGATTTAAAAGGGAAATTTCCTTAAATCCCTGTTTTGAGCATAAAGATAAATAAACGGCTGCCCTGAGCGCGTTTAACGAATTGTTGGTGCAAATATTAGATGTCGCCGCCTGTCTTCTTATATGCTGTTCCCGAGTTGCAAGAATAAACAAATACGCATCTTGATTTCTATTATCTTTGGACTTGCCCGTAATTCTTCCCGGCATTTGTCTTATAAATTCTTTTTTTGCTGCAAAAAGACCTAAAAGCGGTCCGCCAAAATTCATATAATTTCCAAAACCGTTTCCTTCGCCTGCAAAAATGTCGGCATTATAAAATCCAGGGGGGGCAATCGTCCCAAAGCTAAAAGGCTCTGCAGAACACACTATTAGATGAGGATTTAAAGAAGCATCGCAATTTTTGCTATGGACTATCTTTTCAATAGTTTCTAAGTCTTCTATTATTCCAAAATAATTGGGCTGCTGAACTATAAAAGCGCATATATTTTTATTTTGGGCTAATTTTTCCGTTAAATCGTTTGCATCGGTATTGCCTTTTATTGAATCAATATCTGTAAATTCTATAAAAATATCTAAATCTTCAATGAAAGTTTTAACAACTTCTATATAATATGGATTGACGGCTTTAGAGACTATAATTTTAATTTTTTTATTATTGCTTTTACTTGAATCATTCTGCTTATTTTGATGATAAATACGGGAAGACATGAGCACTGCTTCCGCCAAACTTTCTGCGCCGTCATACATAGAAGCATTAACAACATCCATACCTAAAATTGAAGCGGTCATAGATTGAAATTCAAACATCGCCATTAATGTTCCCTGACTGACTTCAGGCTGATATGGAGTATAAGGAGTATAAAATTCGGCTCTTGACATTATTGCGTCAACTGCAGACGGAACATAGTGGTCGTATATACCTCCGCCGGCAAATACCGGTATATTGCCGCAATCACGCAAACTATCATTTATATTTGAGAAATATTTATACAGCGATAACTCGTCCATTTGATCTGGCATAAAATCAAGCTCTTTTTCGTTAATCAAAGGAATATCGCCGATAATTTTATTAAATAACTCTTTTTTATCTTTAATCCCGATGAATTTATATAAATTTTTTACTTCTTCGTCTGAAGCAGGAATATAACGAAAATTATTCATGATTTATTCATGATTTGATTTTACAAATAATTCGTAAGAATTGTTATCCATTAGCAGTGATAAATCGGAGGGATTGTGTAATTCAACTTTGGCGATCAAGCCTTTGCCGTAAGGATCGTTATTAATTAATTCTGGAGTTTCATTAAGATTAGAATTTATATTTTTTACCGTTAAATCTACAGGGGCATAAATTTCTGAAACAGATTTGACAGATTCTATTTCGCCTATTTTTTCACCTTTTTTATATTGCTTTCCGGCTTGGGGGAGTTGGATATAAACTACATCTCCTAATTCAGACTGAGCAAAATCGGAAATGCCGAGACTATAGTCATTATTAGAATAATTACTGAGCCATTCATGCGATTTTGCAAAATAAAAATTTTTTTTATCCGTCATTTTTTGCAGCTCCTTCAAGAATTGATTATTTTTAACATTTATTTTTTCATTTTATGAAACGGAGGATTTACTACTTCAGCTTTTTCAAAATTACCTCTTATATCAATATAAAAGTTTTTTAACGATGACGGGATTACATTGGAATCTGAAATATATGCGCTGCCGATAGGCATTTTGTTCAGCGGGCTATAAGTTCCGCTGGCAACACATCCTATAGGTTTAAGATTTTCATCAAGTATTTTCTGCATATGTCTCGGTATCTGCTTCCCTGCCAGCTTAAAAAATATTAATTTCTTTTCTTTATTTTTAACTTTTTCTAGAGCTTCTTTGCCTATAAAATCTTTATTTTTTGATAAATATTTTTCTAATCCCGCATCGTAAGGAGTAATAGTTTCATCAAGCTCATGTCCGTATAAAGGAAGGGCAGCTTCAAATCTTAAAGTATCTCTCGCTCCTAATCCTACAGGCATAAGATTTGAAAGCTCTTTATTGTCAAGAATATAATCCCATAATTTGTTTACATCATCTGCCGAAACAAAAATTTCAAAGCCGAATTCACCGGTATAGCCGCTTCTTGATATTACGGCTTCAATATTTATTTCTTTAAATTTTATACAGCTAAATTCAAAATGACTCAGTTCTTTAAACGGTTTAATATTATATTGAAAATTAAAAATATTACAAAAATTATTTTTGCTTTTGTCATAATTATCGGAAATATCTTCCGCTAAAGGATATATTATATTGCGGGATTTTGGTCCTTGTACTGAAAGCAAGCCTATTTTATCGCTATAATTTTCAACCGTTAAATCTTGAAATTTGCTTTGATCCTGTAATTTTGACTTTTGCAAATTAATCATTTGAGTGTGAATCCATGCGAAATCTTTTTTAGTATTGGCAGCATTAGCCACAATCATATAACTTTCGTTAGAAAATTTATAAACAGTTAAATCATCAATAACACCGCCGTTTTCATTAAGAATGAGGGAATACGCTATAGTGTTCGGAAAAATTGAAGATACATCTGCCGTAAGAACAAAATCTAAAAAAGGGCCTGCATCTCTACCTTTTACGATAATCTCGCCCATATGCGATATATCAAATAATCCGGAATGATTTCTTACATTAAGATGTTCGTCTATTATACTTTTATAGTATAAAGGCATATAAAAACCGGCAAAAGAGACAATCTTTGCGCCTAATGCTAAATGTTTATCGTAAAGAGGCGTTTTCTTGTTTTCATTTTCATTAATATTAACGTTTTTATTATTCATTTTATTTATTATATTAAATATATATAAGAAAATAAAGGTAATAATTTTTCATCTTAATCCTGCAAATGAGAAATTTAATATTTATTCTATTTTATTATTTATCATTTCTTCTTATAATTCTTATAAATAGAATACTCCATAATACTGGAAATAAATCCTGCTATATTATATTTATAAACTGAAGCATAATTAATAAAATATCCGGCGGATACGGCCGCCGCTCTTTCAAAAACATCGTCCGAAGTTAAATAATATAATTTTGCAATTCCGCATAATACTAATGCATTAGAAGAATAGCCGCCATAATCCAATATTGATTTTTCTTTAAAATTTAGAAATCCTATCAAAGGTGTTTTTGGATTTTTTCTTACATCGTAAAAACCACCGTTATCTCCGTCGTAAAAATTTACTATAATATAATTTCCAATTTTTTTGGCATATTCTAAATATTCTTCTTTTAAAGTAATTTCATACAATCCGATTAAAGCTGATAAAATATAACTGTTGTCTTCAAGATTAGACTCCGTATATTCGCCTATAAATCTTCCGACGTCGCCGTTTTTGTCAAAGTATTCAATAAAAGGTTTAATGCTTTTTTCGGCTATTTCTTTGATTTTATTTATTAATGTTTCGTTATTATTATTAAAATTATCGGCATTATTATCGGAACTGTTAATTTTATTTGTATTTATTTCAGTTGATTGATAATCTTCTTTAAATATTTTATATACTTCCGTTAGCGCATATATTATATTGCCGTTCACTGAAGCATATTTTAATTTGTCTATAAAAGGTAACTTTCTTTTATTTCTTACTTCCTTTAGTTTATTAATTAAGCTATTAGTTTTCTCATAATTTTCCTTTTTAAAAGCATTTTCTTTAAAATAGATTACCTTCCTGCCGTCAGGCATTGTACCGTCTTCTTTGTTAAAATTTAGTAAAAATTCAGCTTCGCTGAATTTTAATTCATTATAGCTTAAGGTTTTATCATTTGAAAAAATTGCATTTTTTAGTTCATCTTCCGTCCACGTATAAAAACTTCCGTCATCGGTAATAGACTCGCCTGAAACATCTGCGCTCATACTTGAATAAAAGCCTCCGTTTATGCGGTCATACAATCTTTCTGTTAAAAAATCTAAAGTTTTGTTTATAATATTGAGCAGAAGCGATTGAAGTTCGCCGATATCTAACTTTAAATTTAAATTTAAACCGGAATATATTTTTATGCGGCTGTAATATTTTACATAAATTCTCAAGCCTGAAGCATTGTCCGAAGCTAATTTTTCAAAATGGGGAATTATCCATTTTTTGTCGGTGGAATATCTGTGAAATCCGCCTTCAACCTGATCGAAAACGCCTCCAAGCGCAATTTTAGCTAAAGCAAATAAACCTGCCCCAAAAGATTCTTTATTTGAATTTATCAAATAATCATAATATAACATCTCAAGAACAGGAAAATAATAAAATTTAGGCGATTCGTCAAGACCTCCGTTTTCATAGTCAAAATGAACCAAAAATTCTTTAGCGCTTTCTGCCGCAAGTTTTTTTATTTTTTTTTCGGTATCTTTTAAACTTAAATCATAAGAGCTTGAAAAAATATGTTTTAAATCATTTGTCTGATAAAACAAACTTGCGCCTTTTCCTGCGATACCTTTTTTTTCGTCAAAAAGCTCATTATAAAAATCTTTGCTTTGTTCTATCACTAATTCTTTATTTTCCGTGTAATATTTTGATATTTGCAGCAAAACGGTTTTAAATGCCGGCAGACCAAACTTTGATTCCTTGGGATAGTATGTGCCGCCGTAAAAAAAATAGCCTTCGTATGTTAAAAATGCAGTTAACGGCCAGCCGCCCTGACCCGCAAAAGCGGTAACCGCTTTCTGATATCTGCCGTCTATATCGGGACGTTCGTCTTTATCAACTTTTATTGCAATAAAGTTATCATTTATAATTGAAGCGGTTTCTTCGTCTTCATATGATTCTTCGTCTATTACATGACACCAATGACACCATACCGCACCTATATCCATTAGCACCGGAATATTTTTTGTTTTTGCGGTTTCAAAAGCTTCCTTGCACCATGGATACCAGTTGACGGGTTGATTAACTGCAGATTGCAAATAAGCGCTTTTTTCGCTTTTTAAATTATTCATATTTGTTTTTATTTTTTATAATTCAATTTAAAAACATTTTTTATATGCATCTTGAGGTTCTAATGCTTCATGAATAACACTCCTGACTGCTTTTATCATAGATAAAGGTTTTTCGGATTGGAATATATTTCTGCCCATATCAACACCGGCAGCTCCTTTGCTAACCGCATTATATGCAAGCTGCAAAGCTTCCTGCTCTGTTGTTTTTTTGCCGCCTGCAACAACGATAGGAACGGGACAAGTTCTGATAACTTCTTCAAAATTATCGCAATAATAAGTCTTGACGATATTTGCGCCCGTCTCGGCGGCAATTCTGCATGCCAATGAAAGATAGCGGGCATCTCTTTTCATATCTCTCCCTACAGCCGTTACTGCAAGAACGGGAATACCGTATTTATAACCCTTATCTACCAATTTTGAAAGATTTATTATAGATTGTTTTTCATGTTCCGCCCCTATAAAAATAGACAATGCGACAGCGCTAACATTAAGCCTTACGGCATCTTCCATGGATACTGAAATATCTTCGTCGGACAAATCTTCTTTTAGTATACTGGTTCCGCCGCTGACTCTCAAAACAATCGGAATATTAAAATCAGGATTAATTTTTGTTCTTAGAATGCCTCTTGTAAGCATTAGCGAATCGGCAAAAGGTATAAGAGGAGAAATTGTTTTATCGGGTTCTTCGAGTCCCCCCGTAGGTCCCATAAAATAACCATGGTCAATAGCAAGCATAACGGTTTTATTGTCTTTAGGGCTAATAATACGGCTAAGCCTGTTTTTCATTCCGTAATCCATATCGGCTACCTCTACTTTTTATTTAAAAAAGTTAATATTAAATTTAGAGAATAATTTAATAAATTATATTTTTTATAATTCAATAATGCAATAAATATTTCATTTCTGTCTTCAAAACAAGCATATATAATTTTTTTTGATGTTTCAGGCTATATTAATTATTTACGATACCTATTATTTCATAAATATTGCTAAAATTATTTTCATAAAGAAATTTTTTAACTCCTGCCGTTATTTGAGAAATAAGATGCGGATTACTAAAAGCGCCTGTTCCAACGGCAACTGCCGTTGCTCCCGCCATAAAAAATTCTACGGCGTCTTCCCATGAACTTATACCGCCCATACCTATTATAGGAATTCTGACGGCATTATAAACATCATTGACCAATTTAATCGCTATCGGTTTAATTGCAGGTCCGGACAAACCTCCATAACCTCTGCTCAATTTAAATTTTCTTTTATTAATATCAATACTTGCCGCAGGAAATGTATTTACCAATGAAATTATATCTGCCCCTGCTTTTTCCGCAACTTCAGCAATCATAGCAATATCAGTCACCAATGGAGTTAATTTGACTATCAAAGGAAGGGCGGAGCAATTTTTTATAGACGATACTATTTCATAAACAATTTCAGGATCGGCTCCAAAAGACCTCCCGCCTTCCTTTACGTTTGGACAAGAAATATTAGCTTCTAATGCGGATACTCCATTAATATCAGATAATTTTTCAGCCATAATTGAATATTCTTCAATACTCTTACCAAAAAAATTGACAATTATCGGTATATTAAATTTTTTTAAAAAATTAATTTTTTCTTCTTTAAATCTTTCAAAACCTACGTTTTCAAGACCGATTGAATTTATTAATCCGCACGGGGTTTCGCAAATACGAGGCATTTCATTGCCTTTTGACGGTTCTAAAGATATGCCTTTTGTCACTAAAGCTCCAAAAAGCGAATAATCAATTATTTCAAAAAACTCTTCTCCGTATCCAAATGTTCCCGATGCCGGCATTACCGGATACTTAAGAAACAGATTTCCTAATCTGACGGATAAATTAATTTCTTCTTTATTATCAATTATCATTATCGTCTTTATTTTTATTTAAAATTCAGGTTTAATTGTCTTGCTGTTAATAATTATAAAGTTCTGATGCTTCAAAAACAGGTCCGTCTTTGCAAACTCTTTTAAAAATAAAATTATCTGAATTATTATAAGAATTTATTTTAATAACGCATCCGAGACAAACTCCGATTCCGCATGCAAAATGTTCTTCTAATGACACTTGAAGACTATTTTTTTTAAATGTATCTAAGCTATAATCTCTAAATTTATTTATTAGATTGGAAAGCATAGGTTTCGGACCGCATGAATAAAATTGAATATTTAATTGCTCTTTAATACTTACATTTTCTTCACTTTTTATCACTTCTTTATTGACAAATACATTTTTTTTATCTTTTTCATTATTTTTATCTTTATTTTCTAATTCAAAATTTTTTAAACAATAATCTTTCATATTATAAAATAAAAGGTCTACAATATTGCCTTTATATCCGAAAGAACCGTCGTCGGTTGCAAAATAAACTTCATCATAACTTGAATGAATACTGTGCCTGAAATACAATTCATTTTCAGTTTTGCTTCCATAGTATAGAATAATTTTATTATTTTCCTCTAAATCATAATTTTCATTTTCTTCATTTTCTTTTATACTATTTTTTATAATGTGATTTTTTATAAAATCGGGCAAAGAAAAAAGAGGAGCTATGCCTATACCTCCTGCAATTAATATATATATATTCTGCGATTTTTTATTATTTAAAATTTTAAATCCGTTACCCGACGGACCTGTTACGGACACATAATCACCTTTTTTAACATTGCTTAATAATTCGGTGCCCTTACCGCAAACCCTGTATAAAACTTCAAATTCATTTTCATTAAATTTTCTAAAAACTGAAAACGGCCGCGCCGATAGCGGGTCGGAACAGCAAAAATCAGGTTTAATCATTACAAATTGCCCGGGAATAAAATTTTGCGATATAAAAGCATTTTTAATTCTTAGCAAATATGTGTTATCCGTATCTTTAACCTTTATGTTGACGGTTACTTCAAAATTTCCGCTTATTATTTTTTTGATTTCCATATCTCTGTTAAGTAAATAACTTAAAATCGGTTAATTCTTTTACCATACACAAAGCATTTTCCCCGTTGTCGTCGTAATAATTTTTTCTAACCATAAATGTTTTAAATCCTAATTTTTTATATAAATTAATAGCTTTTAAATTTGAAACTCTTACCTCTAAAAATATTAATTTAATATTTTTATCCGCAAATTTATAAATAGTATAATTTAATAGGTAACTTCCTATGCCGCGGGATTGCATTGCTTTAGATATTGTTATATCTAAGATATGTATTTCATCTAACACAAAATAAAAAATTATAAAACCGGTTATTTTAGAATTTAAATTAAATTCTTTTAAATTATTATTATTAGAATAAGATAACAAAAATACTGAATTTTCTTTTTTTAATTCATCTTCGAATAATTTTCTGCTCCAATTTGTTTTAGACGCTTCAAGATGAATGTTAAACACTTCATTTATTGCATAATCCAATAAATCTTTATTTTCTATATCCTCAATATTATTTTTTTTATAGTATATATCTTTTAAATTAATTAAGTTTATATCGTTCATATAAAATATGCAATTTTATTTTTCAGCACAAGTTTTTATAAATTCCGCTTATTCTATTTTCTAAAAAGGGCCAAGCTTTTCTTGCTCTTTCTATTTCATATGTATCTATATTATAAATAAGAGCGCATTCATTTAAACCTGCAAAATCATCTACAAGAGAGCCGTCCGGCGACGAGCAAAAAGATTTTCCGTAAAAATCAAGTCCGCCGTCTTTTCCTACCCTATTTACTCTTATAATATAAGCGCCGTTTATAAATGCATTAGCCGATATGCTTAAAAACCATTTACTGTTTGTATTAAACGCGGAAGCTGTCGGCGCAAAAATTATATTCGCTCCTTTAAGCGCAAGTTCTCTAGATATTTCAGGATAAAAGTTATCCCAGCACATTTGTATACCTATCGTAGCAAACTCGGTTTTAAAAACCTGTATTTCAATGCCGTTAGAAAAATATGATTTTTCGTAATAATGCGGTATTTCAGGCAAATGTATTTTTCTATAAACCCCTAAAATTTCTCCGGTACTGTTAATAACGGCAGCGCTGTTAAAATATAAACCGTTATGCATTTCAAAAAATGGAGCTATTATAACCATATTATACTTGCCTGCATATTCCTGCATAATATTTATTGTTTTACCGTTTAGCGGTTCTGCAAGTTTATAGCTTTCTTCTATTTTTTCGTTTTCTTTAGATTGAACGAACCAATTATTAAGAAACAGCTCGGGAAAGCATACGATATTAGCCCCGTTTTTTGCAGCCATAGATAAAAGAGACAAAGCCTTATCCATAGATTTGTCTCTATCTGATGAAGAAACCATCTGTATTGCACAAACTTTTATTCTCATAGTATTTAATTAATTTATAATAATATATAATTATACTATTTTTATTTTACTTGCCGCCGGATCTGGAACCTTTCTTTCTATCGCTTTCCGTCAATAATCTTTTGCGCAGTCTTATAGATTTTGGAGTAAATTCAATTAATTCATCGTCTTCTATAAATTCAAGAGCATACTCAATAGATAATTTAATAGGCGGAGTCAAAGCTATCATTTCATCGGAAGCTTTAGAACGCATATTAGTAAGCTGCTTTTTCTTGCACGGATTAACGGTAATATCGCCGGGTTTAGAATGCTGTCCCACAATCATGCCTTCATATAATTCATCCTGCGGATTCACAAACAGACTGCCTCTATCCTGCAAATTGTAAAGACCGTAAGAATTAGCTGCTGCTGTTTCCATTGAAATCATAACTCCGTTTTTTCTTGGCGAAATGTCAAAGGCATATTCTTCAAATTTATAAAAATTATGATGCATCGTGCCCGTACCTTTAGTCATTGTAAGAAACTCATTATGAAAACCCATTATGCCTCTTGAAGGTATTTTAAACTCAAGATAAGTCATACCTTTATCGTCTTTTGTCATATCAAGCAATAATCCTTTCATTCCCGACAGTCTTTCCAAAATAGGACCTGTAAACTCATCTTTTATGGTTATATATAAAAGTTCGTAAGGTTCCATTTTTTTACCGTCTATTTCTTTTACAACTCCTCTTGGTTTTGAAATAGCAAATTCAAAACCTTCTCTTCTCATTTTTTCAATGAGAATAGACAAATGCAGCAGCCCTCTTCCATATACGTCAAAAACGGTTTCATCGTTTGTATCTGAAACTTTTAATCCTACATTGTTAAGAATTTCTTTATGGAGACGTTCTCTTAATTGTCTTGTAGTTACCAACTTGCCTTCTTTGCCGGCAAAAGGACTTTTATTGACAATAAAATTAACGAGTATTACAGGTTCGTCTATTTTTATTCTTTGCAGCGGATTAACAGGTTTGTCTTTAACTAAATAATCGCCTGCCTTAACACCCGTAACACCGGCAACAAGCGCAATATCTCCTTCCTGAATTTCATCGGTTTCAATTTTTGTAAGACCTTCAAAGACAAACATTTTATTAGGTCTAGTTTTTACAAGTTCGTCATTTATATTGTATAAATAAATCTGGTCATTAGATTTTAATTTGCCTGATTTAACTATTCCAATAGCCGTAGCCCCCAAAAAATCATCATGCCCTATGCTTGTAACAAGAAATTCTAAATCACTTTTATTTAATATAGCAGGATGAGGAAGAGAATTTATAATAGCTTCAAATAAAGCCGTAAGACCATTTTTTTTGACATCTTCGATGTTTTCTTCAAGATCGGTTGTAGAATAACCTTCTTTAGCGGAAGCATATATCACGGGGAAATCTAAATTAACGTCTTCTCCGCCTAATTCCATAAAAAGTTCGTAAACCATTTCAAGAACTTCTTTGGGTCTTGCGCCGGGTCTGTCAATTTTGTTTATAACAAGCACCGCTTTTAAATTATATTCAAAACATTTTTTTAAAATAAACCTTGTCTGAGGCATAGGTCCGTCAAATGCATCTACAAGAAGAAGCACCCCGTCAACCATTGCAAGAACCCGCTCTACTTCACTCCCGAAATCGCCATGCCCCGGCGTATCCACTATATTTATTTTGTAATTTTTATAATTTAATCCGGTACATTTAGATAAAATTGTAATACCGCGTTCTTTTTCAAGATCATCGCTATCCATAGCTCTTTCCGGCATCATTTGCGAATCTCTGCTGGTGGAACTTTCTTTAAGCATTTTATCTATTAAAGTTGTTTTACCGTGATCAACGTGGGCTACTACTGCGATATTTCTCATTTTTTCTTGATATAACAAAATTATTTTCCTCCCGATTAAATACTGCCGAATAATAAATTAATCTTAACATTTTATTATCATAGCTTGTTATTATACATAAAGTTATTTTATTATTATTACTATTCTATTATTAATTTAATTTCTAATTATCTTTTGCAATTTTTATCATTCTTTAAACTTGAAGACCCCTTTCGTATAAGATAAGGGATATGCAAAAGCATGCCTTTTGCGAGTCGTCTTTGTTTTTAAACATATTGCAACCCCTTTAATTTTTAATTATATATCGCAAGAAAAAATAGCCAAAAATAAAAAACCCCAATAAATTTAATTTACTGGGGTAAATGGATCTGCTAATAACTAAAATTTCGCCTTTAGATTAAACTATACATTTACATTCATTACATATAATTTTAAATCGTTTATTTATTTAGATTGAATGAAATAAATAATATCGCTCAAGGCAGCAAACAAATAGTTTAGACCTTAGAAACATTAACAGCTTGCGGTCCTTTGGCTCCATTAGTGATTTCAAATTCCACTCTCTGTCCTTCAGTTAAGGTTTTAAAACCGTCCTGAGTAATTGCGGAATAATGAACAAAAACATCCTGTCCATTTTCTTGTTCAATAAATCCAAATCCTTTGCTGTCATTAAACCACTTAACTTTTCCTTGGCTCTTCATAATCTACTTCTCCTTACTTCTTTTACAATTTTACAATACAAACTGTAATACGTTAAAATTAAATTTTTATCTAAACACTTAGATAAATTATTATTTTTTAAGTTTACAACACTAATTTAATATTGTCAAGTTTTTTTAATTAATTTTATAATTATTTTATAAAATATCGCTGCCTAAAAATTTCGTAAGCGGAAATAGCAAAGCTGACCGAAGCATTAAGTGAATTTATATTACCCTTCATAGGAATACTTAATATCTTTTCGCATCTTTCCTGCGTAAGTCTCCTCAGCCCTTTACCTTCCGAACCTACTACAATAGCAACGGGAATATCAAATTTAAAAGAATATATATCGTCTTCAGCTTCGCTTGAAAGCCCTACAACCCAAATGCCCATATCTTTTAAATCCTCTATGGCTCTTGCAATATTTGGCACCCTGACGACATCTGAATAAAAAACAGCCCCTTGAGAAACATTAGCCACGGAAGAAGTGATAAAAACCGAATTGGATTTAGGCAAAATAATACAATCCGCTCCTGCGCAATTTGCTGTTCTTATTATTGAGCCTAAGTTTTGCGGATCGTTCATATCATCTAAAATTACATAGAATACATTGGATTTGCCGGTATTTTTGGCAATTACGTCTTCGAAAAATTTTTCTTTATAGTCTGTTATAGCAGCAATTCCTTTTATTAACGCATCTTTACCAAATTCTTTTTGAAAAAATTGCTCGTTTTTAATAGTCAGTTTTAAATTATGTTCTTTTATTAGTCTAAACAAATCATTATCTATATGACCGTTTTTATGTTTTTTTTCGCTTATAAAAATATCTGAAACTGCACTGCCTGAATTAATTGCTTCTTTTATTGTATTAACTCCGTAAATTCTAAGTTCCATATTATCCTTAAAGTATATTATTATTATTTCACAACTTATGTATATCGTCGTTATACATATAATATATTATTAAATTAACTCAACCTCATCGTTTTTATTATTATAAAATTATAACTTATTGATATTGTAGCATTTTATTTTTTATTTTTTGTAGTCCCCATAAACATTTTTATTGCCCCCATAAATATAGTAATATCAATATGCTGCTGTTAATTATGGTGAAGTCGGGTCAAAGTATTATTATTTTATCAATTATTTAAATAGCCGTTTTGAATATCTTTGTGAATATTTTTAAGCGATAACAGCGGATCGGCTGCGCAAGTTACCGGTCTGCCTACCACAATATAATCTGCTTTAGATTTAAAGGCTTTTGACGGAGTCATGATTCTTTTTTGATCGTCATTTTGTTTTATTGCACCGTTTTCTTCTAATCTGATGCCAGGAGTTATTGTTTTAAAATCATCCCCGAACATTGCTTTAATACTCATAGATTCAAGAGGGGAACAAACGACGCCGTCAACTCCTGAAATTTTTGCAAGACCTGCAAAATGCAAAGCAATATTTTCGGCTATATTTTCTTCTGTTTTGCCGTTAATTAATTTATTTTGTTGACCGCTTGTATAATTGCCGCCTATATATCTATTTTCAAAATTATTATGACACGGTTTACTATTATTAATATTTATGCTGCCGCTTTCTTTGTCGTAATTGCCGTTATTATTAAATTTGATGCTTTTTTCTTTAATATTTATAATAGATTTATTAAAATAAAAAATTTCTTTTAAACTATCCGAAGAAAAACTCGTTAAAACGGTAACGGCAAAAAGTTCTATTTTTTTTCCGGTAATATCTTCTGCTTCCGATAAACCTTTTTTTGCCGCTTTCATCATTTCAATGCCGCCAGAAGCATGTATGTTTATTATATCTGCGCCAAACAATCCTGCAGACTTTACTGCATTATATACCGTATTTGGAATATCGTAAAATTTTAAATCTAAAAAAATTTTATAGCCGGATTCTTTTAAAAATACAACAATTTCCTTGCCGCAATTTAAGAAAAGTTCCAACCCTACTTTATAAAAATAAACTTCTCCTTTTAACTTTCCTATTAAATCTTTAGCGCTTTCAATATTATTGAAATCTAACGCTATTATTACTTTTTTTTTATAATCGCTAATCATATATAAATTATATAAAAAATTATTTCAATTACTTTTTAAAATATTCCAGCTTTTTAAAAGTTCATAAGCAAACTTTAATTGATTGTCTTTTTTAAAATATGTTGACAGCTCATTATTTTTTATCATTTTTTTTATTTTTAGACTTTCTGGATTTTTGAAATGATGCCTTAAATCTATTTCTCTTAATTTAGGTAAGGGTTTAACAAATATATAGTCTTTTGAAGAATGAACAATAAAGTTTGGAATAACGCCTGTATTCTGAACAGAAACATTGTTCGGAAGAAAATAAAAAGCAGTAGTCAAACCTATACCCGCACCTTCGGGCAGATGATAAATAGTCTGCACGGAACCCTTTCCAAAAGTTTTCACTCCTATAATGACGGCTCTTTTGTGAACTTGAAGACTTCCTGCTGTAATTTCCGCCGCGCTGGCAGTCCCCGCATTCACAAGTACCGCAATCGGATAATCAGGCTGCAGATGCTGATTCAACGCATAATATTTTACGTTCTGAAATTTTAACCTGCCTTTGGTATAAACGATTACGCCTTTTCTTATGAAATCGCTGCATACTTTTACTGCCTGATTCAACAAACCTCCGGGGTTGTTTCTTAAATCTAAAATCAAACCTTTAAGTCCATTTTCTTTTTTGTTTAATATATTGAGGTCTTTCAATAATTGAGAGTTAGTATCCGCCTGAAAACTTGAAATCCTGACATAACCGATATGGTCAGGCATTACCATATATTTTACACTTTTTAACAATATTCTTTTTCTTTCGATTGTAAATGTCTTTGGTCTTTTAAAACCTTTTCTCATAATTAAAAGCTTAACTTTAGTTCCCGGTTTGCCTTGAAGAAGCTTAACCGCTTTCATAATTCCCATTTTAAAAACGGGTATATTATTAATTTTTTCTATTATATCCCCCGCTTTAATCCCTGCTATAGCAGCAGGAGTCCCATCAATCGGCGAAATAACTACTATATGGTTATTTCGAGATGAAATTTTTATACCTATACCGACAAATTCCCCCGTAGTCTCTTCTTTCATTTCTTTGAATTCGCTTTTAGTTAAAAAATAAGTATGCGGGTCAAGCGTTGCAACCATACCTTCAATAGCGCCGTAAATTAATTTTTTGGAATTTTCGTTTTTAACATAATTTTTTTTAATTAAAGTATAAACTTTAGAAAACAGCCTTAAATTTTTTAAAGCGTCGGCGGATATATATATTTTGCGTTGGGGGAGAGAAGTCAGCTTTTTATGACCGGCGCTTGCAGGTATTTTAAGTACAGCGTTTGCTTTTGCCGGAAACACAAATAATAAAACGGTAAATAAAAAAATTAATAAAATATTTCTATTTTTCAATTAAATTCCTCCAAATCTTAATTAGTGAAGTACCGCTCCTTCACGGAAGGAGACCAAGCGGAGAGGTAAACATGCACGGTTATCATTCACCGCCGCCGATTCCCCTCCTCATCAAAGGGGAGGGGGTTATTTAATATTTATATTACAGGATTAGAAATTTATTTTACTACAATAAATTTTATATCGCCGTGATTTTTATTTTTATTTTTATTTTTAATTTTATTTTTAATTTTATGAATTAATTTTATAACTTTCTTTCTTAAAAATCTACTCTTTTTATTGTTAATAGCCGATTTTTTTGTTTTTATTTCTTTAACAGTACTCATATAATTTTGCGAATCGGCAATCATTTTTTTTAATTTTAATTTTGATTGGGAAAGACTGTCTATTCCTTTTTTAAGCCTTTTTCTTTCAATTACAATTTCTTTTTTAATATTAGCAAATTTTTTATTGCGGTTTATTAATTTTTTTAATTTATATTCTTCATTATTAAGCAAATTTTTTAAAATATAATTAGTAATAAAATAATTATTATTTTTATCGGATAAGTTTATTATGTCGGCTTTTTTTTCTTTATTGATTATAAAAATATCCCTCAGAAGCTGCGTAATAATATATCCAGAATTTTTAATTTTTTTTTTAAGCTTTTCTAACTTTATCTTCAGATGTTTAATTTTATGATTTAATTTATTTGATTCATTTTTCTTTTTTTTTAAATCTTTATAAAGTTTATTTAATGAAAGTTTATATAATTTTAATTTATTAATTATTGACAATGAATTTTCATAAAATACAGATCTGTTTTTAATAAACGGAGATACGGCTGCTGCAGATTTTATTGTCTCTATAGATAAAACAATAAATATGACTATAAAAAAAATTATTTTTATTTTTTTTAATAACATTTTTTATAATACCTTAAATCACCGTTAGAAATTTCTTTTTCTGGATTCCTGCCAATACAGGAATGATTTTGCGAAGATTTAAATTTTAACCTATTTAGAGTGTCATTACCGCTAAAGCGGTAATCCAGTATTTATCATATGCTGAATCAGTTTTAACAATTTCTAACGTGATTTAAATTAATATATTTTTAATAACGTAATTAGTTTAGAAAAATTTTCTTGATGAAAAATATGTTCCTAAAATACCGGATAATAATGCAACAAAAAAAATAATAAAAACATCAAAATTGCTTAAAAATGTAATATTTATTTTAAAAAAAGCAAGGAAATTATTGAATCTGTAATATATAAAAATATTAAATATAGCAAAAAGCAAAATTAACGACAAAATAAATGCAAATACCGAACCTATGCCGCTTTCTATATACATAGGAATTTTTATATAATTATTAGTCGCTCCGATCAGTTTTAATATTTCAATATCGTTTTGTTTTCTCAAAATAATAAGTTTAATGGCACTGTAAGAAACAAACACCGACGATATAAATAAAAACATTAAAACAATAAATCCTATTATTTTAGTGAAAAAAATAAATTGATTTATTCTATCTTCCATAAGTTTGCTGTAATAAACAAACCTGATATGTCTCATAGATTTTAATCGCAAATATATATTAGACAGATATATTTTACTTATATAATTTGAATTAAAATATATTTTAATTATTTTAGGAAAATATGCAGGTTTAATTTTAGCTAAAATTGATTTTATTTTAGGCGTATGTTTAATCATAAATTTATATGATAATTTATTAGAATAGTATTTAACTTTTTTTACGCCTTTAAATTTTTTAATTTTATTAATAATATTACTTGCTATTATTCTATTAAAACGCACTTTATTAAAGTGCGCATCTTCGCTATTTTTATTATTAGTATTTTTCAAAAAAATTATCATAGTATTATTTTTTTCAAAAGAAAGCATATAATTATAAATATTGATATAGCTGAGCATAAAGAAAAGCATAATAAAAAAAGAAAATGACATTATGCTTAAAGCAAAGATATTCCCTGCAATATTTGATTTAATATTTAAAAATGCTATTTTGAAATAATTATTTAAATAATTAATTTTTTGTGATATCAATTACTCTTGCCCTTCCTAATTCAATTAAAGTTTTGTCATGCGTTGCTATTATCATGGTCGTGCCTTTATTGTTAAACGATTTTAATATGTCTATTATAATTGACGCCGTTTCAAAATCAAGATTGCCCGTCGGCTCATCTGCAATAAGCACAGATGGATTTTGAACAAGAGCTCTAGCTATGGCCACTCTTTGCTGTTCTCCCCCCGAAAGACTCAGCGGATATTCGTCTTTTTTTTGATATAATTCTACGGCTTTTAAAATTTCCGTAACATTTTTAGTAATAATAGAACCTGAAACACCTGAAATTTCTAGCCCTAATGCTACATTTTGGAAAACAGTTCTATTGATAAGAAGTTTAAAATCTTGAAAAACAAATCCGATTTTTCTTCTTAAAAAAGGGATCTGTTTAGGCTGAATAGCTGAAATATCCTCATTAAAGACATTAATTTGTCCATGCGTGGGTTTTTCCATCGCTATTACCATTTTCATAGTAGTAGTTTTACCTGCGCCCGATGGTCCCGTAATAAAGACAAACTCACCTTTGTATATATTAAAAGATAAATCTCTTAATATATAATTTTTATCATAAGATTTATAGACATGCGCAAATTCTATCAAAGTAATTAAGACCTCACTAATTTACTTGCAGATATTACTTATATGTTTTTAATTTATACATAGTATTTATTGTTTATAGTTATAGCTATTAAGTTTTATAGCAGCCGTTAACGGATCTTTAGCTCCTGAAACAGCGCCGATTACAGCAATACCTTTAACGCCTGTTTCTATAACTTTTTCTATGTTGTCTAAAGTTATCCCGCCTATTGCTATTACAGGTATTTTTACGGAATTGCATATTTTTGCTAAAATATCTACGCCGATCGGTTTACCTGCATCAGATTTTGACGAAGTTTCAAAAACTGAACCTGCGCCAATATAATCGGCGCCTTCTGCTTCGGCTTTTTTAGCTTCGTCAATATTTTTAACGCTAACGCCTGCAATTAATTGAGGATATATTTTTTTAATATAAAACAGCGGCAAATCGTCATCTCCGATGTGAACGCCGTCAGCCCCGACAATGTCGGCTATATCTGCGCGATCATTAACGATTAAAATAGGTTTATTTTCTTTATTACTATATAAATTAAAAAATTTTATTAATTTCATAGCAATATAATAAAAATCGTTACCGCTTATATTCTTAATTCTAAGCTGAAACAAAGAAGTTTTACTATCTATTGCAGTTTGACCCAATTTAATAATATCGTCGGCAATATCTTTATCATTATCATCATTGTCCATAAATTCAGGAGTTATAATATTTAATACAAATTTTTTATTGAAAATATTTATATTTGAAATTTCCATAATTAATTTTATTTTTTAAATTATTTAATGTATAATTAAAACTAATAACTGTATTCAAAGTATAAATTATAAACATTAGCAAGGATAGCTCTAATAGTATAGCTTATATTAATAAATAAATACGTTGCAATTAAGTATATTTTTTATTATATAATATAAGCTTATAAATTTAATAGTATAATTTATATAAATTAAATATTATAGTAAATAAATCATTTTTAAAATTGTTTTTAAAATTGACAGTTAATTCTTATTTATATTACAACAATACATTTATATAATATAAATTATTATTAATTATTATAGATTTTTCTTGACAAAAGTCATAGCGAAAAATAGAATAAATATTATTAAAGGAGGTGATTAATTTTGAAGAAGAAGCTTACAGTGTTAATCGTAGGAATGTTTTTAGCTTTATCTACTTTAGCATTTTCTGGATGTGCCAAAAAACCGACTAAACCAGCTCCAGCTCCAACGGCTCCAGCAGCTCCGTCTAAAAAAGCAGCGGCTAAAACAGCAGCAGCTAAACTGACGGCAGCGGCAAAAGTTGCGGCAGCTAAAAAAACAGCAGCAGCTAAAACAGCGGCAGCTAAAAAAACAGCAGCAGCTAAAACAGCAGCAGCGGCTAAAAAGTAAGAAAAAATAAGCTAACTTATTTTTATTAATTTATTTTTAAAAGTTTATACCCGCAATTCTTTTAAAAAGAAAAGCGGGTATTTTTTGCTTAATAATATACTATAAACCGAATTATAATTATTAATTTTTAATTCCGATCATATCATAATCTTAATATTGTTTTAATCAATGGCATATTTACGCTTGTTTCTAATATTTCTGCCAATAATTCAAAATTATAATTTTTGATTTTCTGATAAGAAAAATCATTATTTTTATTTTTACTGCTATTTTTATTAATGATTAAATTTTTATTGTATTTATTTTCATAATTTTCATTATTTATTTTCTTTTTTGTTAATACGGAAGCTATAATGTTTCTAAATATATCGTTTTCAAATAAACCATGGACATAGGTTCCTATTAAAATCTTATCTTTCGATATAATTCCTTTCCCTACAAAATTACTAAATAATTCTTCCGTTTGGTTATTAATTTCTTTAGTATCATTAGTATCAATAGTATTAAAAAATGATACTCCGTTATGTATTTCATAACCATCAAGCAATATTTCATTTAAATTATCCGAAAAAAAATCTAATTTATTATTAATTTTATACTTTTGATTAAAAAGTATTTTTTCTTTTTGCATTATGGTTTCCATATCAAAAAAACCCAAACCGTCAATATTTAATTCTTGAGATTCTATATGCATAGGGTCATTGATGATTTTCCCCATCATTTGAAATCCGCCGCATATACCCATTATAATACCTTCAGAATTACGATAATAATTTTTAATACAATTAAATAATCCTATTTTTTTAATTTTTTTTAAATCTGAAATAGTAGATTTTGTTCCCGGAATAATAATTATATCAAAACTATTTAAAGCAAAAGAAGTTTCCTCAAAGGAAGTTTCTTTATCAGATGATTCTTTAATAAAAGAAATATTAAATCTTTCATCAAGAAAAAGCGGATCAAATTCATTAAAATTTGAAATACTATCTAAATGTATAATTCCAACTTTAATTTTACTGTTCTTATTCTCATAAAGTTCAAATTCATTACCTTCAAGTTTTTGATAGCTTAGGCTGCCTTCTTTATAATAATTATCCTGACGAATATTATGTTTAAAAAAATCGTTTGTATTAATTTTAATATTATTTTTTGGCGAATTATAGTTTGTAGAAATTATTTTTTTGATTTTGTCGTAATATTGCAAACTTAAACTGTCTTCAGGCTCTACATACAGGTTTTCTATATATGGTATAACTCCAAGACACGGTATGCCCACTTTTTTTTCTATTATTTCAATCCCGGGTTTAAGAATTGATTCATCTCCTCTGAATTTGTTAATAATAAATCCTTTTACTAATTTTTTCCATTTATCGGGCAAAAGCATTATCGTACCGTAAATTGACGCAAAAACTCCTCCGCGTTCAATATCTGCTGCAAGTATTACTGGAATATCGTAAATCTCGGCAAAACCCATATTTGCAATATCTGCATCATAAAGATTAATCTCTGCGGGGCTGCCTGCGCCTTCAATAATTATAATATCGTTTTTGCTTAATAAATATTCAAAATTTTTTTTTATTACTTTGACAAATTCATCTTTTTTAGAATTATACTCTTGGAAAGTCATATTACCAAAAAATTTTCCATTTACAATCAGATGCATTAAATTATCTTTTGAAGGTTTTATTAAAATAGGGTTTATAAATTTCGTAGGTTTGATACCTGCCGCTTCAGCCTGCATGGACTGTGAACGCGCAATTTCGCAGCCGTCATCCGTTACATAACTGTTTAAAGACATATTTTGAGGCTTAAAAGGGGAACAGATAAAACCATTATTTGAAAAATAACGCAAAAAACCTGCCGTTAGCGAACTTTTTCCGGCAGAACTTGATGTTCCTTGAATCATTAAATATTTATCTGTCATTAATTTTTTTCTTCAGATATAACTTTAAGAAAAACATTGACTATTTTTGGGTCAAATTGGGTTCCTGAGCAATTTTTTATTTCCTGCAAAGCTTTTTCTTTCGGCAAAGCTTTTCTATATGGACGATCAGTAGTCATTGCGTCAAAAGTATCGATAACGGCGATAATCCTTGAACCTATAGGTATAGAATCGCCTTTTAATCCTTCAGGATATCCCTTACCGTCGTATCTTTCCTGATGATGCAGAATTATATTGGCGACCGGAGCTAAAAATTTTATTTTTTTTAATAAATTAAAACCTATTTCAGGATGTTTTTTTATTTCTTCATACTCTTCATCCGTGAGTTTCCCCGGTTTATTTAAAACAGAATCTCTTATGCCGATTTTTCCGACATCGTGCAATACGGCGCCATATTTTATATCTCTTATAGCAATTCCGTTCAAACCTAACTTAGCAGCTATTGATGTTGCATATTCAACAAGCCTGTCCCCGTGATTTTTGGTATATTCATCTCTTGCTTCTATTGCTTCGGACATTGAATTAATAGTTTCAAAATGCGCTTCCTCCACTGCATTGAGACTCTCGGCATTTGACAATGCCACCGCAATAATATCCGAAACAGCGGATAAAAAATCTAATGAGTCGGGTAAATTAGTCAAATTGCTTGAATGAATGTTTATATGTTTGATTTTACGTTCATTTTTCTTATTTTCTTTTTGTAAATTGTTATCAATGTTGTCATTTAAAAGAAAAATAAATCCGATAAAATTTTTTTCCGTCTTAAGCGGAATTACTACCTCTGTTGATACGTACAAATTCTTTAAGCAATCGTCTTTTGTTTTAGAATTATTATTTTTGTTAGAATCTGCAAACTTATCTTTTATTATGTCTTCAAAAATATTCTGATTAAAGTTTTTAACAATAGGCTTGAAATTTTTTAAACAATCTAAGCATAATCCAGCGCCTGCAAGAAATGAGGATGGAAAGCTATTAGGCAGCGACGGGTTTTTATTGTCTTCGGCATTATCTAAAGTGCATATAATTTCATCATCTCCATTGCGATTATTATTTTTATTTTCTACAATTTCGGCATCATAAGTTTTTCCTTTTCTTCTTATATATAATTTTAATAATTTGAATTGTAAGTTTTTAAAATAGTTACATTCTGTGCATTTTGATAAAATTACGTCAGATTTATCGCATCTTAAAAAATTATAATTTAAACCTTCACTGCTATTAACATTATTTTCTTCTATATCAGATAATTTCTGATAAAATTTTTCATTTAAATAAATACATTGAAAATTAGGATAGGTATAACAATGCAATATGCTGTTGTATAATTCGCATTCAGGCTTGCCGCAATTAAAAAATTCATAGCAAAATTTATTTTCTTCTTTATCTGCAAAATATACTGCAGCACCGCCGGTACCAGTAAATTCTATTAATTTATCTACGCTTAAACTTAAAATGTTAGATAAATCAAGCGAAGACGAAACAAGATTAGACATAGAAAGAAGTGTGCTAATTTTTTCATTTTGCTGTTTTTGGTTAAGATATAAAAAATTGGCATTTTCAAATAGCGTTGAATTATAAATAAATATTCCGCCTAATAAAGCGATAAAATTTCCGATTTCTTCTTCCTGCTCCGTAAATTCGTGAATATCTTCAGAATAAATATTGAGCGCTCCCAGTACTAACGGTCCTGAAAAAATAGGTATGCTTAAAAGAGAACTCATTCCCGAAAACTGTTTCTCAACTTCATAATAAACATCAGTTAAGTTTTCTTTAAAATTTTTAATAACAATAGGCTCGCCGTTTTCAATAACGGAACCGATTATAGCTTCTCCCATACTAAGCGTAAAATCTTTTTTTATAAATTGATTGTCTTTATAATACTTTACGCAATTTATTTTATCCGATAATTCAGGACCTCCGGGTTTGATAAGTTCATCATCCACAATAAATATTGTGATTAAATCGCTTTTTATAAATTTTGAAGCTGTTACGGCAATTTTCTCATAAACGTCTTCTTTTGAATTTTTTGACAATAAATCTTTGGAGATAAAATATGCAATTTCAGGGAATTCTACCATAAATAATCAATCCTGCAAGCAAGAAGTTAAATTTTTACCGACGAGCATATTTAAAAATATTCTATTTTTACCGATTTTTACCAATTTAAAAATGTCCTGCCTGCTAATTGTTAAATTAATAATCATTTAAATTTTATTATATATTTTTTATTTTTTTAAATATTTATCTTTAATTAATTTATATTTTATATCTCAATTTAAGTATTTTTACTTGTCCTGCCAATGTTTATCCATTTTTTAATTCTTTCGTCTCTAATTATATCCGGTTTTTTATTTTTTAAATCATTAATAGCTTCAATTATAGTATTTTTTAAATTACCAGCCGCTTCAAATTTATTTCTATGCGACCCGCCTAACGGCTCGGGTATTATGCCGTCTATAATCTTAAGATTTAACAAATCTTTAGCGGTAAGCTTTAACGCATTTGCGGCTTCCTCAGTTTTAGCTATATCTTTATATAAAATAGAAGCGCATCCTTCGGGCGATATTACTGAATATATAGAATACTCAAGCATAAAGACCTTATCTGCAGCGCCAAAAGCAATCGCTCCTCCGCTTCCTCCTTCGCCTATTATTACCGATATAACCGGAACTTTTATGTTAAGCAGCGTGTAAATTGAACGCGCAATGGCTTCCGATTGGCCTCTTTCTTCCGCTCCCAGACCGGGATATGCGCCGGGTGTATCTATCAACGTTATGATAGGGATTAAATATTTTTCCGCAAGCTTAAAAAGTCTTTGAGCTTTCCTGTAGCCTTCAGGATTAGACATTCCAAAATTTCTCTGCATCTTATCTTTTGTGGTTCTGCCTTTCTGATGTCCGACTATAAGAACTCTTTGCGGTTTTGATGCAGCATTGTCTTTTTTAATAAACCCGAATCCTCCGACAACAGATCTGTCATCCATAAATGCCCTGTCTCCATGCATTTCTATAAAATTATCGGTAATAATGTCTATATAATCTAAAGTGTAAGGTCTGGACGGATGCCGGGAAAGCTGAGCAATCTGCCAGCTGTTTAAATTTTTAAATATTTCATTTATCACCTTATCTCTTTTAGTTTCAAGGTTTTTTATTTCTTCATCTACATTGGCTATGCCGCTAAGATTAAATGTTTTTAGTTCCTCTATCTTATTTTCAAGTTCGCCTATAGGTTTTTCGAAATCTAACAAGTATGCTGCCATAATTTTTATTTTATATTTATTTTATTTGTTAAAATATTATAAATAATTATTTTTTATATAATTTAAATTATTTTTATATTTTGAGCAATATTTGTTTTTTTTAAAGTTTCTATATCCACCAATATATCTTCATTAAGCCTTATTTCTATATTTCTTGCTTTTATTAAAACCTTAGATGTTCCGCCGCTGCAATCTATCAAACCTGTTTTTAGCCGCTTTATAAATTTTTTTAATTCTTCTTTATCTTTATCATATAGATTTTGCTGTGTAATTTCAATGACACATAAATTATTATTCTTATTTGGGATATTTTTTAAACTTTTATTGTTTTTAATAATATAGCTTTCTAAAAAATCGATTGTTTCTCCGATAATTTTAACGTTATAATCGCGTGCGTCAAAATCCGAATTTTCTATAAAACTTTTGCTATTTTTATCTTCATTTTCACTATCCTCATAAGAATTCTTATTATTTGAAGATAAAAAATCTTCTTTTAATGCCGTTTCGTCAACCCTGCCTGAAATTACTACCGGCTCTGAAGTACTAAATATGTTTTCATATTTTATATAATTTTTAGGAAAAAAAACAACTTCGACCGATGCATCGGCATCGCTTAAAATAAATGATGCCATTTTCTCATTATTTTTAGTGTTATGTATTTTTAGCTGGTTAACGACTCCGCATAAAATGTATTTCTTTTTATCATTTTGAGAATATTTCAGATTTTTTCCGGTATTTTCGGTATTATTTTTATATGTATTTAAAATGCATTCTTTTATAAGCGATGAAATAGAATAATCCGTAATGAGCTGAATCTTTTCTTCATAGCCGTCTAAAGGATGCCCTGAAATATAAAAACCTATAGCCTCTTTTTCATAAGCTAAAATCTCTTTCTTATTATACGTATTATAATGAACTTTAGAAATATCGTCAGAAGAAATAATATTATTAAATTCTGGGAAATTACTATCATCAGATTCTGTATTAAATAACAGCGGCAATTCAAATTCGTCCGATGATTTTTTTTGTTTTATAAAAACAGCTTCTTGCATTACTTTCTCTAATTTTTCAAGCATACTTCTTCTTGTTTCATATATATCTATATCTATAGCTCCGCTTTTAATTAAATTTTCTATTGTTCTTTTATTAACTTTTCTGGTATCTACTCTTGAACAAAAATCAAGTAAATTCTTATATTTGCCGTTTTCTCTTTCAGATAAAATAGATTCAATAGCAGCATCTCCGACATTTTTTATAGCTCCAAGTCCTATCTGTATAACGTTTTTTTCGTCTAAACCCGCCGCTGTCGCTGTTTCTATGGCATATTTTGGCACATTTTTAATTAAATTTTCTTTAATATCAGGATGATTTTTCAACGGTAAAACAGCAAAATGTTTAGTAGAATAATTCACGGAAGGAGCAATTATTATTGATTGATTAGCTTCATTAATTATCTTCGCAAGTTTATCAGTATTTGACATTTCGCTTGAAAGCAAGGCGGCAATAAAATAATCCGGGTAATTAGCCTTAAGATACGCAGTCATATAAGCGACAAGAGCATAAGCGGCAGAATGAGATTTATTAAAACCGTATTCTCCGAATTTTGTTATAAGCGAAAATATTTTTTCGGAAATATTATAGTCAATATTGTTATTTTTGCATCCCTCTATAAATTTATTTCTCATTTTTTCAATAAGTTCAGCGTTTTTCTTGCCGACGCCTTTTCGGAGAACATCGGCGTCTCCCATAGAAAAATTAGCCAATTTAATAGCAATTCTCATTATCTGTTCCTGATATAATATTACGCCGTATGTTTCTTTAAGAATATCCTGTAATAACGGATGTAAATATTTAATTTTTTTAACGCCGTTTTTAGCTTTAATAAAATCATCAACCATACCGCTGCCGAGAGGACCCGGTCTATATAGCGCAACAAGAGGAATAATATCTTCAAGCGATTTTGGAGCTAATTTTAAAAGCAGTTCTTTCATTCCCGAACTTTCAAGCTGAAAAACCCCCGTAGTATCCCCGTTTGAAAGAAGTTTGGCTGTTTTTGGATCGGCTAAATCTATATTATAAATATCGAATTCTTTTTTTATACCGTTATTCTTGTCGGCTTCATTAATAAGATTTATTGCTTCTTTCATTACCGTCAAAGTTTTAAGGCCTAAAAAATCAAATTTTATAAGACCTATTTTTTCAACGCCTTCCATTGTATATTGCGTAGTAACAACATCGCCGTCTTTAGAACCTTTATATAGAGGCAGGTACTCATCAAGGGGCTTATTCGCAATAACAACGCCGGCTGCATGAGTAGAAGCATGCCTCGTGAGACCTTCAAGCTTTCTCGCTATTTCTATTAATTTTTTGACCTTTTCATCGTTTTGTATCAGCTCTCTAAGTTTAGGTTCCTCTTTTATAGCTTCATCAAGAGTGATCTTCAGCGTATTCGGAACTAACTTTGCAATTTTGTCTACTTCACTATACGGCATATTTAATGCGCGCCCCGTATCTCTAATAACGCCTTTGGCAAGCATCGTTCCAAAAGTAATTATTTGCGAAACATTGCTTTCTCCGTATTTTAAAGCGACATACTTGATTACTTCGTCTCTTCCGTTAATGCAAAAATCGCTGTCTATATCAGGCATACTTATTCTTTCCGGATTTAAGAATCTTTCAAACAGCAAGTCATATTTTATAGGATCTATGTCGGTAATTTTTAAACAATAGGCAACTAAACTTCCGGCGGCGGAACCTCTTCCCGGTCCCACGGGAATATCATGCTCTTTTGAGTATTTGATAAAATCGGAAACTATTAAAAAATAACCTGCAAATTTAGATTTTTTTATTACATCAATTTCTCTTTCAAGTCTTTGCCTATATTCCTCAATTTTTGGCTGATAAACGGGGTTACTGTTTATTCTTTCTTCAAATCCTTCTCTTGCATCATGTTCAAACAATTCTTCCATGTTTTCGCTGCCGCCTGCATCGCTGCCTTTCGCGCCGTCCCGAAGTGCATCGGAATAATCATTTTTATTATCTTTATTATCCCCTTTATTATCTAAGTCGGATATTCCCGATGCTGCAATTATTGAAGAAGCAGGGTTTGAATCTGATAAATATATATTGCCTGCAGGAATATGCTTTGGTTTATAAGCAGGAAAATGAAATTCTCCGAATTTAAAATTAAAATTAATTTTATCGGATAAATCGATAGAATTTGTTAGAACCGAATCAGGATAATCAGAAAAGTCTTCATACATTTTAGATATGGATTTAAAATAAAGATCTTTGGTTGAAAATCTCATTCTATCGTCATCATCTACTTTTTTACCTGTCTGTATGCACAATAAAATATCGTGAGCTTCATAATCTTCTTGCATTAGATAATGGCAATCATTTGTCGCAACTACGGGTATAGAATATTTTTGCCCTAATTCTAATATTGTTTTATTTATAATATTTTGCTCTTTAATTCCATTTTCCTGAACTTCAAGATAAAACCTGTCGTTATCAAAAACCTTAGAAAAGAATTGGATGCTTTTAACGGTTTCTTCAATATTTCCCGATAAAATTTTTTGCGGAATTTCGCCTTTAATACAGGCGCTTAATGCAAAAAGCCCCTTATTGTATTCCTGTAAAATATCTTTGTCAACGCGCGGTTTATAATAAAAACCTTCTAAGTAAGATTTTGATACAAGCTTGCATAAATTTTTATAGCCTTCATCATTTATAGCAAGAAGAATAAGGTGATAATAATGCTTTTCATTTTGGTTTTTAGTAAACCTTGAGCCGGGAGCAACATAAACTTCGCATCCTATAATAGGTTTAATTCCTTTTTTTACGGCCTTTTCATAAAACTCTACCGCTCCGAACAAATTACCGTGATCGGTTATTGCAACGGAAGGCATATTAAATTCTATAGATTTATTTATTATATCGTCTATTTTATTTGCGCCGTCTAATAAACTATATTGCGAATGCAAATGAAGATGAACAAATTTTGAATCCATAAAATTATACTCCAATTTTATAATCTAATAATAATCTAAACAAACCTTAAATATATATAATTACATAATATAATATAGATTTATATAAATTATATTTTAATAATTTCAATATTAATATAACTATATTATAATAAAATAAATAATTAAATTACATAAAAATTATACTCCAATTTTATAATCTAATAATAATCTAAACAAACCTTAAATATATATAATTACATAATATAATATAGATTTATATAAATTATATTTTAATAATTTCAATATTAATATAACTATATTATAATAAAATAAATAATTAAATTACATAAAATATTTACTCCCATTCTATAGTTGAAGGCGGTTTAGATGATATATCGTAAACCACTCTGTTGACTCCTTTAACTTCCGATATAATTCTTGAAGATATTTGCCTTAACACATCATAATCTAATTTTGCAAAATCGGCGGTCATTCCGTCCGAAGAAGTTACCGCTCTAATTGCTATTAAAGATTCATAACTTCTTTTATCTCCCATAACGCCGACTGTTTTAACGGGAATAATAACAGGAAAAGATTGCCATAATTTATTATAAAGATTATTTTTTTTAATTTCTTCGCTCACTATCGTATCGGCTTTTCTAAGCATTTTTAGATTTACCGCAGTCACTTCACCTATAATTCTTATTGCAAGCCCAGGTCCCGGAAAAGGCTGCCTCTCAATTATTGCATCCGGAATATCTAATTTTTTCCCTATCCTACGAACTTCATCTTTAAATAACTCTCTTAACGGTTCTATTAATTTAAAATTAAATTTTTTAGGAAGACCGCCGACATTATGGTGACTTTTAATTATGCTTGATGCTCCGTATACAGGAACAGATTCTATCACATCGGGATAAAGAGTTCCCTGCACCAGAAATTTTGCGTTTTTTATTTTTTCCGCCTCTTTTTCAAAAATATTAATAAATAATTTTCCTATAATTTTTCTTTTTTTTTCAGGGTCGCTTACACCCTTTAAGGCGCTTAAAAATATTTTTTCGGCTTTTACGAATTTTACATTTAAAGATAAATTTTCTTTGTAAAACTTAACAACGTCTTTTGCTTCATTTTCTCTTAAAAGACCGTTATCTACAAAGATACAAATAAGTTTCTTACCGATAGCTTTGCTCACTATAACAGCAGCTACGGTTGAATCTACGCCCCCCGACAGTGCGCAGATAGCAGCATTATCGTCAGATGATATTTCTGTTTTAATTTCTTTTATTTTATCTTCTATAAAATCCGACAATTCCCAATTTTTTTTAATTTCTGCAATATTAAATAAAAAATTATTTAATATTTTATGTCCGCATAATGTATGCGCAACTTCAGGATGAAACTGAAGACCGTATATTTTTTTTTCTTTATTTTCAAAAGAAGCAATATTGCCGTTTTCTGTTTTTGATGTAACTATAAAATCTTTCGGCGGAGAGACGATTATATCGCCGTGACTCATCCAGACCGTATTATTATCGCCGCATCCGTCAAATAATTCGCTTTTTTTGGTAATTTCCAATTTTGAATAACCGTATTCTCTATTTTTTGCAGGCTTTACATTACCTGAAAATAAATATGCCGTTATTTGCATACCGTAGCATATACCAAGAAAAGGAACATCTATTTTAAATAATTCATCCGATATAGAAGGAGCATTCTTATCGTAAACCGACGAAGGTCCTCCTGAAAGAATTATAGCGGCGGGATTAAAATCTTTTATTTTTTCTATAGAACTTAGAAAAGGATATATTTCGCAATAAATCCCGCTTTCTCTAATTTTTCTGGCTATAAGCTGAGTATATTGAGAACCGAAATCTATTATTAATACTTTTGACGAATTTATTTTCATATTTAATTTTTATATTTATATTAATCTGCTGTTTAATCAAGTCTGTAATTTGGCGCTTCTTTAGTAATTATAATGTCATGAACATGGCTTTCTCTTAATCCGGACGAGGTAATTCTCATAAATTTAGTTTTTGTTCTGAGCTCTTCTATTGAGTGAACGCCCGAATAGCCCATTCCTGCCCTCAATCCGCCGATTAATTGATGAATAGTATCGGATAGACTACCTTTATAAGGAACTCTTCCTTCAATTCCTTCAGGAACAAATTTAGATTCTTCGGTCTGATGAGACTGGTAATATCTGTCTTTAGATCCGTTAACCATTGCCCCAAGAGAGCCCATTCCTCTATATACTTTATAGCTTCTTCCCTGATAAATTATAGTTTCTCCGGGACTTTCTTCCGTTCCTGCGAAAAGATTTCCCATCATAACAGAATTTGCTCCTGCCGCCAATGCTTTACAAATATCTCCGGAAAACTTAATTCCTCCGTCTGATATTACGGGAATACCGTATTTTTCATAAATTGGGGAGCATTCCATAACTGCCGAAAGCTGAGGAACGCCGACACCTGCAATAATCCTTGTAGTGCAGATAGAACCTGGTCCTATCCCTATTTTAATTGCATCTATTCCTGCCTTTGCAAGTGCTTCCGCAGCATCGTAAGTAGCAATATTTCCCGCAACCAATTCGCAATTAAAATTCTTCTTAATGTATTTTATCATATCTATAACGCCTTTTGAATACCCATGAGCGGTATCTATAACTATCGCATCTGTTTCAGCTTCAAGCAGAGCAGCAACTCTTTTTTCCGTTTCTTTAGAAATTCCAATCGCAGCGGCTGTTCTGAGTCTCCCTAATGAATCTTTGCACGCGCTGGGATATTTTTTAATTTTCTCAATATCTTTAATGGTGATTAAACCTTTCAAATTATAATTTTTATCAACTACAAGAAGCTTTTCTATTTTTCTTTCATGCAAAATTTTTTTGGATTCCTCCAATGTTGTACCTACAGGCACGGTTACAAGATTTTCTTTAGTCATAATACTTTCTATTGTTTCATTTACATTCTCTACAAATCTCAAATCTCTATTGGTTAGAATACCTACAAGTTTTTTGTCTCTTATTACAGGCAGACCGGATATCATATACTTTTTCATTAAATCTAAAGCATGGGAGACGGTTTGCTCGGCAAAGACCGTAACAGGATTTGTTATCATTCCGCTTTCAGATTTCTTAACTTTATCTACTTCAGTTTTTTGTTCTTCCGGGCTCATATTTTTATGAATAACGCCTATACCGCCTTCCCTTGCAATTGCTATTGCGGTTCTTGATTCGGTTACCGTATCCATCGCAGCGCTTACAAACGGTATATTTAAATTTATATTCTTAGAAAATTTTGTTTTAAGAGCAACATCTTTTGGCAAAATATCGGAGTAATCAGGCACAATCAAAACGTCATCAAAACTTAGCGCTTCTTTAATGATATTTTTCATTTAAATATCCCCCGTTTTAATTTTTTTAATTAAATTTCTTTCTCATAAGTTATAAGCCCTTCCAGCAGACTGCACTCGGAATCTATTATATTTGATGCGTTAAAAAAATCCATACTTTTAAGACAAATTGCGGTACCTGAAATAACTAAATCTTCTCTTCCATGCTCAATGCCGATTATATTAGATCTTTCGGTATTATTAACGCTGCGAAAAATTTTATATATATTTTCAATATTTTCTTTTTTTATCTTATAGCCGTGAATTTTATCTCTATAATAATCTTTAATTTGCATATCTACCATAGCAAGAGTCGTAATAGTGCCTGCCGTCCCTATAAGGCTTAAAGGTTCTTTAAAATTGTATCCTGAAGCTGATAGACCGTTTTTCAAAATATTTATACTATTATCTATATATGATTCCATGTTTAATATTTCATCTGATTTGGGGGGATCCGACCTCAGAAATTCTTCGGTTAAATGAATAGCTCCGACGTTAATGCTTTTTTTCCATATAGGCAGCCCGTTTTTACAGCAAATATACTCTGTAGAGCCCCCTCCTATATCAATAGCATAAAAATTCTTTAACCCGTCAAAACAATTTTCAATTCCCGAGAGTGTAATTTCGGCTTCTTTTTCTCCGTCTATTATATTGACTTTAATATGAAACTCGTCATATATTTTACCTGCTACCGTTTTTCCGTTTAAAGCATCTCTCATAACGCTTGTGCCTGTTGTAATAACATTTTCCGGATTTATATTGTATTGTCCGATTATATCCGAGTAATACGCCAGCACTTTCATTGCTCTATCAACGGCAGATTTATTAATTATTCCCGTTTTTTTAAAATTTTCCCCGAGTCTGACAATTTTCATATCTACAAACAACGGCGACAGCACGTCTTTTTTTGATTTTGCAATAATGCATCTTATAGTATTGGTTCCAATGTCTATTGCGGCAAACATTATATACACATCCTCATGATAAAAAAGGGTGAACTACTCCCGCCTTAAGAGGCGTGAGCTTCCTGTTTCAAAGTATGACGGCTATGCTCAATATTCCGAGCACCCGCCGGCCCGCGAAAGCGGGAATTCAGTTTTATGATTAGTTAAATCAATTTTTATGTTACATTTCTATAATTTTTAACATAATTTATGTAATTTTGAGCGGATGAACTTATAGACTCTATATCTTCTTTTGTAAGGCTTTTTTTTATAACACCCGGAACTCCGGCTACGAGACTGCCTTCGGGAACAATAAAATCCTCTTTTATAACAGTTCCCGCCGCTATTATGCAATTGCTGCCGATTACGGCTCCTGTCAAAACTATCGCCCCTATTCCTATTAAACAATTATCCCCTATGGAACATCCATGCAAATTGACGCTATGACCGACCGTGACATTGCTTCCTATGATTAGCGGTCCTGTATCATGCTGCACATGCAGCACACTGTTATCCTGAATATTTGTTCTTTCGCCTATTCTTATATAATTGACATCTCCTCTGATAACAGTGCCGAACCATACGCTTGAATCTTTTTTTATTTTAACATCGCCTATGATTGTTATGTTATCGCAAAGATAAACCGAATCATGAATGTCGGGAATTTTGTTTAAATAATTCTCAATAATCATTTATAGTCCTCCATTTTTATTATATTATATAATAATTAAGACGAATTTAAAAAATTATTTTTTATTTTATTTAATTATTTTTTATTTATATTTATTTATATTTTTAATATAATAATTATAATTTTTGTATTTACAAATTAAATTTATAAAAATATATAAATGGAACTTAATAAAATAAAAGAAATATTAAACACGGGTCTTTCTGAAGAAAATCTAATATTAATATTACCTGAAATTATTATCAATTTAGAAATTGACCCTTTTTTAATATATACTTTAAGATCGGTAATTTTGGATATTATTTCGCTTTATGAAGAAACCGAAAAATTGGAGCCTATCCAATTACAAAATAGCAGCAAAGTCAGCCATATATCAAGTTTTATAGTTAAACAGAAGGTTAACGCTTATTTAAAAGATACTATTATAAAAATAATAGACTTAATTATTATAGACGCTCCGTTAGAAATAAAATATAAAGAAGCAACGCTGCTTATAAATAATTTAATTGATTTAGAATTTAAAGAATTTTAATAAATTTTCTATTATTTATTTATTTATTGCATATTGTTTTTACATAAGATACTTAACTTATATATATAAGATACTTAATATGGTTTACGCTAATATTAAAGTGCCGTTAATAAGCCTTAGTCTTAATTAGTCTTAATTTTATTATGAACTAAAAGCTTACATTATTATATTTTAAATAATAAATGATAAACTTGCATTAATGTTAATATTGTATTGTTCTAACCGACTTTAGAGGCAAGTTCTTTTGCTATCCTTTTGGCTTCCAGTACATCTTCAATGTTGTTCATTTCAAAAGAGATATGTTTTTCCATTACTTTTTTTACTTTTTCCGCAATTTCGGTGAATTTAATATTTCCTTTAAGAAATTTTTTGACAAAAAATTCATTTGCTTCGCTAAAAACGCACGGCATACTTTTTTTTATTTTTAACGCTTCTCTTGCAATAGATATAAAAGGAAATTTTTGCAAATCAGGTTCTAAAAATTCTATACTGCCTATTTTCGCAAGATTAATTGATTTCATTAAACCGTTTAATCTTTCAGGGTAAGACAATGCATATCCTATAGGTCCTTTCATATCCGCATCGGCAAGCTGAGCCAATATCGTTCCGTCATGAAATTCAACCATGGAATGAATAACGGCTTGGGGATGTATAACAACATCTATTTTATCTTCTTCTACATCAAATAAATAATGCGCTTCTATTATTTCTAAACCTTTATTGGCTAAAGTTGATGAATCAATCGTGATTTTTTCTCCCATCTTCCATTTAGGATGATTTAATGCCATTTCTTTTGTAACACTGCTTAAATTTTTATACTCCGTGTTAAGAAACGGACCGCCTGAAGCAGTTAAAATAAGTTTCTTTAAATCTTTTTTGACGCCGCATCTCAAACATTGAAAAATAGCAGAATGCTCCGAATCTACAGGAATTATTTTAGAATTTGTTTTTTTGGAAAGTTTTATAAGAATACCCCCTGCGGTTACTAAAGATTCTTTATTTGCAAGAGCTATATCCTTTCCTGCAAGAATAGTATAGTAAGAAGCCAAAAGTCCCGAAGAACCGCTTATAGAGTTAAGAACAATATCAACATCTTCCGAATCAATTATTTCTTTTAGATTTTTTTCTTCATAAAAAATCAAATTATTTATACAATTTTTTTTAAAATGCGCTTCCGCATTTGAAGCTTCATTTTTATCGGGAATAAAACAATATTTAGGTTTTAGCTTTATAACCTGTTCTAATAAAATTTCCGAATAATGCGCTGCGGAAATTGCCGTTACCTTAATATTTTCAGGATAAGCCAATGCTACCTCTACGGTTGATTTGCCGATTGAGCCTGTTGAACCTGCTATAAAAATTTTTTTCATTGAGTCTGATTAAGTTATATTATGTAAATAAATATTTGATATTATAATAGCTTATTGTATATGAAAAATTTTAATTTATTTATTATATAATTAATATCTAAATATATTTTTTGATTTATATTTATTAAATATGATAAAAAAATTTTATTAATTATATTAATTATTTATATTGTTGTGTAAAATACAATACTTTATTTTTTTAAAATTAAATAAAAAAACATATAATAAAAAGCAGGCGCCGCAAGAATCAAGCTGTCAATTCTGTCAAGTATGCCTCCATGACCGGGAATAATACGGCCTGAATCTTTTTTGCCTGCAATTCTTTTAATAAGAGATTCGGCTAAGTCTCCTATCATTCCGATAATCGCCGTTATGCCCGCGATTAAAATATATAAGAAAATATTAGCCTGTTCAAAATTATTACCCGCTAAAATTTTAAAAAAAAGCGCAGCGCCGATAGCCCCTGCAAAACCGCATATAGCACCTTCAACAGTTTTCTTCGGACTTAAAGACGGATGCAGGAAATGCTTGCCAAAATGTCTCCCTCCGTAATACGCAAATATATCAGACGCCCATATTATAATAAACAAAAGCATCAGCATCAATTTGCCCTGAGGCAAATTAAATATTTTTACGATAAACGATAAAAAAAATCCTGCATAAATAATAGAAAATAAATCTAAATAAATACTGCGGTCTTTTTCGGAATTAAAAAATAAGACATCTTTTAACAGCAATAAAAAAGATGCTGTAAAAAGAATTAAGACAAATAAATCGGCGGATAGAAAAATATTGGAATAAGCTACTGCAACAGACAACAAAATAGGAGGAATAAAGAAATCGGGTTTGTTTAAATCTTGAATTAAAAACAATTCATATACGGAAAGTGAGATTAATATTGCACAAATAAAAAAAAAACCTAAAGTATTAAGCAAAAAAATAGATAAAATAATTAAAGCGCCGAATGCTACACCTGCAATAAATCTTTTAAAATCAAACTTTAATTTTCCCAAATCTTCTAATCCTTTTTTCATAATTTTTAAGAGCGGATATGAGATTTTTTCTTCCAAAATCAGGCCACATAGTTTTAGTGAAATACAATTCGGTATATGCTATCTGAAAAAGTAAAAAATTTGATATTCTTTCTTCTCCTCCAGTCCTTATTAATAAATCAGGGTCAGGCATATTTTTAGTGTAAAGATGGGAAGAAAAAACACTCTCGTTTATTGAATTTAAGTTTTTTATCCTGCCTTCTTTAAAATCTAACGCAGTTTTAGCGGCAGAATTAATTATTTCTTCCCTCGAACCGTAACTAAGAGCTAATATTAAAAAAATATCGCTATACCCTGATGTTTTATCTATAGCGTTTAGAATATTTCTTTTTGCAGAATAAGGAATTTTTTCAATATTTCCTATAACGTTGAAATTTATTTTATTTTTAATAAGCATAGGAAGTTCAGCCGAAATATATTGTTCTAAAAGATGCATTAAAGAATCCACTTCTTTTTTAGGTCTTTGCCAATTTTCAGATGAAAATGCAAAAACCGTAAGATATTTAATCCCAAATTCCAATGAAGATTTTAATACACTTCTTAATGCCTTAATTCCTTTTATATGCCCTTCAATTCTATCTAAATTTCTTTTTTCTGCCCATCTTCCGTTGCCGTCCATTATAATTGCTATATGATGAGGCAAATTATCAAATATAATTTTTTCTTTCATCTATTTTATTTATAATTAAACAGTATATAACCAGTATATAACGGATTTTATCTTAAAATATCAAATTTCCATAATATCTTTTTCTTTAGCTTTTGTAATTTTAACAATTTCTTCTATATAAGAATCCGTTAATTCCTGAACTTTTTTCTGCAGTTTAAATGATTTATCTTCATCTATTGCTTTTTCTTTTTCGGCAGATTTTATTTTATCGTTAGATATACGCCTAATATTCCGCAATTCCTGTTTCATAGATTCCGACATCTTGCTAATTTGTTTATTAATATCTTTTCTTCTTTCTTCTGTAAGCTGCGGAATAAGTATTGTAATACTTTTGCCGTTATTAGAAGGATTTAAAGACGAATCGTGTTTTTGTATAGCTTTTTCTATGCTCCCGAGAGAGTTTATATCCCATGGACTAATCATTATAGTCCTGCTGTCAGGAATAGAAACTGTTGCAAGCCTTATTAAAGGGGACAATGCTCCAAAATATTCAATTGTAATATTATCCACTAACGCCGCGGAAGCTCTGCCTGTTCTAATTCTGGAAAGTTCATTTTTATAAGCTTCGGCAGCATTAGTCATATCTTTTTTCAATTCTGAAATTAATTTATTTTCGTCCATAGAGTAATTCCTTTAAATATGTATAATATATTTTAATTATTTATTTAAATTTTTATCAATATTATTATATTATTACTACTACTCTTAATTATTATTGATTATTCTTGTTAATAATGGTTCCGATAGATTCATCTCCTTTTGCAACTTTTAGCAAATTGCCCGCCGATAATAAATTAAATACAATAATCGGCAAATTATTATCCATACACATAGAAATTGAAGTTGAATCCATAACTTTTAAATTTTTGTTTAAAACATCAATATACGATAATTTAGAAAACTTACGCGCAGTTTTGTGAATCATCGGGTCCATATCATAAACTCCGTCAATTCTTGTAGCCTTTAGTATAACATCCGCATGTATTTCCATTGCTCTTAAAGATGCAGCCGTATCTGTCGTAAAATAAGGATTTCCCGTTCCTGCTCCAAAAATAACAATTCTTTTTTTTTCAAGATGCCTTATGGCTCTTCGTCTTATATAAGGTTCTGCAACCTGCTGCATTGTTATGGCAGACTGAACTCTTGATATGACGCCGATATCCTCTAATCCCGCTTGCAAAGCAAGTGCATTAATAACGGTTGCAAGCATACCCATATAATCAGCGGAAGATCTTTCTATTCCCAGACCTTTGGAGGATGAGCTAAATCCTCTGAATATATTGCCCCCGCCTATAACTACGGCAATTTCTATACCGAGTTCTGCAATAGATTTTATTTCTTGTGAAACAAAAAAAATTACCTTTGGGTCAATGCCGCAGCCATTATCTCCTGCAAGCGCTTCTCCGCTGACTTTAAGCAAAATACGATTATACGGAAGCTGATTATCCATTTGTTTATTCGCCTAATTGAAATCTTGCATATCTTTTAACTATAATATTTTCTCCAAGTTTTGCAACATTTTCGTCTATTAAAGAAGATACATTTTTAGAAGGATCTTTTATAAACGGCTGTTCATATAAGCATACTTCCTGTAAGTACTTATCTAATTTTCCGTCTACTATTTTTTCTTTTACGGCTTGCGGTTTATCCATTGAAATTAATTGTTCTTTATAAATCTCACGTTCTTTTGCAATAACTTCCGAAGAAATATTTTCTCTTTTTAAATATAGCGGATTCGCAGCTGCAATATGCATTGAAATATTTTTTGCAAGCTCGTGAAACTCATCTGTTCTTGCTACAAAATCTGTTTCGCAGTTTATTTCTATAAGCACGCCTATACGTCCGCCTGCATGTATATACGAAAAAACTAATCCTTCTTTAGTTTCCCGAGAAGCCTTTTTCTGAGCCCTTGCAAGCCCTTTCTTCCTCAACACATCAACGGCTTTATCAATATCTCCGTTTGATTCTACAAGAGCATTTTTGCAATCTACAAAACCTGCTCCTGTCATGGAACGTAAATTTTTGACAAGTCCTGCATCAACATTAGGCGACTTTTCCAATTATATTTTCCTCCGTTTTGAAAGATAATTTTGAATTTTTATATTACAACAATATAAAATAACCCTTTATACCGAAAATTTACAAATTAAATTTATAATTTATAATTTATAATTTACGATACTGCATTAAGCTCTTCCGATATAACAGTTTTAGTAAGCTGTGCCGGCACTGCATCATTATTTTCAGTATTAGTATTATTATTTGCCGATTCATTTTCATTATTCTGCATAAAAGTTTGTTCGTTAATATCGGCGATAGGCGTTTCGGAATTTTTTGTTTTGTTAAGTTTTGCCTCATGCATTGATTTTCCTTCTATAACGGCATCGGCTATAATGCTCACTATTAGTTTTATAGACCTTATAGCATCATCATTTCCCGGAATAATGTAATCAACAGGGGCAGGGTCCGCATTGGTATCAACCATGCCGATTATCGGAATATTTAATCTATTTGCTTCTTTAACCGCTATTTCTTCGCGGTTTGTATCTACTATAAACAGTCCATCGGGTATCTTGTTCATATATCTTATACCGCTTAGAACTTTTTGAAGTTTTTCTATGTCTCTGTCCATTCTTCCCATTTCTTTTTTTGTAAATTTTGAAAATTCTTCGGAATTTTTTAAAGCTTCGAGTTCATTTAATCTTACGATAGAATATTTAATTGTTGAAAAATTAGTCAGCATACCGCCGAGCCACCTTTCTGTAACATAAGGCATACCGCATCTCAAGGCTTCTTCGGTTATTATTGAAACACCCTGCTTCTTTGTTCCGACAAAAAGAATTATACCCCCATTTTTAGTAATCTCAACTATTTTTTCGTATGCAGATTTTAAATAGGGAAGAGAATTTTGAAGGTCTATAATATAAATCCCGTTCCTTGCGCCATAGATATACGGCTTCATTTTAGGGTTCCATCTTTTTGTCTGGTGTCCAAAATGAACTCCCGACTCCAACAACTGTTTAATTGTAACTGTAAATGGCATGTTTTTCTCCTTTGTGCTTTGTTCTCTCCGTTTATATTTATTTATTAAATTTTCATTAATTTATTAAAATTAATCTATTAAATCTATTAATTTAAATCTATTAATTAATAAAATTAAAATCAAGCACAAATAATAAACGGATACGGTTTATTTGATTTTTTTTACCTAAACTTAACTTTTTATCATTTTTATTGAATTATTGCAAGAAAATTATTTTGTATAAAAAATTAAAAATTTTATTATGTCCGTTTATAGATATTCTTTTTAATTCATATGAATTATCTCCTGCCGCAGTTTTGCCTTTGTTTGTAGTAAACGCTCCTTTGTATCCGGCGTTTTTTACTTCTCTCATAACTTTTGCATTATAAGCTCCGTAGGGATACGAAAAAAATTCAATTTTTTTCCCCGTCAAATCTTCAAGTATTGCTTTAGAAGCTAAAAGCTCTCCCGTAAGAATCCCGTCATCGTCTAAACTATCGAGAAAATAATGATTGATTCCGTGAGAAGCTATTGTGATTCCATTATCGGACATTTCAATAATATCTTTTTTATCCAAAAAATTTTCAGGCTGTTTTTCTTTTCCGTTTTGTTCCATAACCGCATTTGTTTTACCTATATATCCCGAACTTATAAATATAGTGGCGGTAAAACCCAAATTTTTTAAAATAGGATAAGCATAAGTATAATTATTTTTATAGCCGTCGTCAAATGTTATTAAAACAGGTTTTTTAAAAGGCAATTTATGACCTTTAATAAATAGAAGGAGTTCATACGGCGAAATAGTGCGGTAGCCTAAAATTTTTAAAACTTTCATCTGAAATTTAAACTGTTCCGGTTTAACATATAAGCCTTTTAAAATTGCGGTATTTTTGGGATAATCTATTTTATGATAGTATAATACGGGAATTTTCATGTGTATAAAATCAAAATATTACAAATTCGCATTTTGAAGAAGTTAAAATAATCCCAATTGTTTTATTAAGATCTGTAAGATGCATTAATATTTATATATTCTTTTGTAAAATCACATGTTAAAACCTTAAAGAGCGCAGGTCCGCATTTTAAATCAATCTTAATATTTATTTCTTTTGGAGACATAATTTTTTTTTCATTCTCAATGCCTATAAATCCTAATGACTTTGAATTTTCTACAATTTTAAAATTGTTAATATAAATATCAATATAATTAGGCTTTATTCTTGCAGGAGCTTTTCCTATCGCCATCATTATTCTGCCCCAGTTTAAATCTTCGCCTGCAATAGCTGTTTTAACTAAAGGAGAATTTGCAACAGAAAATGCTATTTTTTTTGCCGCCGATTCGCTATACGCATTTACAACTTCAACGGTTATAAATTTAGTAGCGCCTTCGCCGTCCTCCGCAATCATTTTTGCAAGATTGAAGCATACGTCTCTGACTGAATCTTTTATAATGTCATAGCTAATGTCTTTTTCCGTAACTCCTACGAAAATATCATCGTTGGAACCTACAGAGTAAGTAGAATCGCCGATATTATTATTTATCTTGCTATTATCAAAATTAGTATCCGCATCCGGATATAAAAAAAACGCCGTGTCGTTTGTTGAAGTATCCCCGTCCACTGTTATAGAATTAAAAGAATATTTAACGCATTCTTTAAATAAAGAATCTCCTAAACTTTTTTTTATCGGCAAATCTGTAAAAATAAAAGCAAGCATAGTAGCCATGTTGGGCATCATCATGCCTGAACCTTTCGCCATACCTAATATATGATAATTTGTATTATTTATAGTTATACTCTTAAGAAATATTTTAGGAAATGTATCCGTCGTCATTATTGACCTTGCAGTCTCTTCAGCCGTGTCTTCGGATAATGATTTTATTAATTCGGGAAAAACATGTTCTATTTTTGATGTATCTAACCTTTCGCCTATTACGCCTGTTGAACATATTAAAATATTGTCTTCTTTAATATTTAAAGCTTTAGACGCAATGGACATAACTTTTTTAGCATCTTTAACGCCGTCTAATCCGTTGCATGCATTAGCATTGCCTGAGTTGACTATTATGGCTCTTATAATATTTTTAGAATTTTTTTTAGACAATATTACGGGAGCAGCTTTAATTTTATTTTTTGTAAACACGGCGCTTACTCTTAAAGGTATCTTAGAAAAAATCAAAGCCAAATCAAGCTGTCCGTTTTTTTTTAATCCTGAAGCCTTTGCCGAAAAAAGATAATTTTTTATTTTCATAAATTTTTATTTAAATAATAATATTATAAAAATTAAATTTTTCAAATTATACTATATTATCGTATATTAATTATAATTATTATTATAATACCGTTTATAAATTTTTACCGTGACAATTTTTATATTTTTTTCCGCTTCCGCATGGACAGGGTTCATTTCTGCCTATTTTTTTAGGTTTTACTATAGGTTTTTGTTTAACGGTATTTTCATCTTCTTCGCCTATAAAACTTCCGTGCGTCAGCATCATATTTCCTGCTCCAAAACCGGCGCCTTCAAGGATATCTTCTCCCGTAATATCCTCTTCTATTCGGACAGAAGCAATAGAATTGACAGCTTCTTCTTTCATGCGCATTTGCATATTAATAAAAAGCTCATAAGCTTCTCTTTGATATTCTATTAAAGGATTTTGCTGAGCATAGCCTCTAAGCCCTATTCCTTCCTTTAAAGTTTCCAATGAAGTAAGAGAATCTTTCCAAATATTGTCTATTGCTTGCAAGTATAACGCTTTTTCTATATTAAGCGCTTCTTCTTCCGGAAATTCTCCGAGTTTTAATTCAAGTTTTTCTTTAACTTCTGTATAAATTTTTTCAAATAATGATTTTCTGTCTAATTTTTTAATTTCATCAATTTGGTCTTCTTTTTTATCTGTTGCCTTATCTACACTTAAATCAATGCCTATGTCAGCCTTTATAATATTTTTAAGTCCTTCTATATCCCAGTTTTCACTATGCTCTTTAACGGGTATATAAATATCAAAATAGTTTTCCAATATTGTTTCCGCATCGGAAATAATTTCTTCATGCATCTCGTCTAAATTTTCAGCCTGCAATATTTTTCTTCTGTAAGAATAAATTATTTCCCTCTGTTTATTCATAACATTATCATAATCAATCAAATTCTTTCTTATATCAAAATTATGCCCTTCAACTTTCTTCTGAGCATTTTCTATTGCTTTTGATATCATAGGATGTTCAATTGCCTGCCCGTCTTTCAGCCCTAATTTTTCTAAAAACGGCGACAGCCGCTCAGAGCCGAATATTCTCATAAGGTCATCTTCCAACGAAACATAAAATCTTGAAGAGCCTATATCCCCTTGTCTTCCTGATCTTCCTCTTAACTGGTTGTCTATTCTTCTTGCCTCATGCCTTTCCGTTCCTATAACATGCAAACCGCCAAGTCCAACGACGCCCTCGCCAAGAACAATATCGGTTCCTCTTCCTGCCATATTTGTAGATATTGTAACCGATTTTCTTTGACCTGCCGCAGCAATAATTTGAGCTTCTTTAAGATGATTTTTAGCATTTAAAACAGCATGCGGTATTCCTCTTTTTTTCAGCAAAATGCTTAATTTTTCAGACTTTTCAATTGAGACGGTTCCTACTAAAACAGGCTGAGTTTTTTTATATAATTCTGCAATTTCATCGGCAACGGCTGAAAATTTTTCATTTTCGGTAGCAAAAACAAGATCTGAATAATCCTTCCTTGCCATAGGCTTATTTGTCGGAATAATCACTACGTCAAGATTATAAATTTTTTTAAATTCTTCGGCTTCGGTATCGGCAGTTCCCGTCATACCTGCAAGTTTTCTATATATTCTAAAAAAATTCTGGAATGTTATAGTTGCAAGAGTTTGGTTTTCTCCCTGAACGGTAAGATTTTCTTTGGCTTCGATGGCTTGATGCAGCCCTTCCCCAAAGCGTCTGCCTGTCATAAGTCTTCCCGTAAATTCGTCAACAATAACAATCTCATTATCTTTTACGACATAATCTATATCTTTAGAATAGCATGCACGAGCTCTGAGAGCCTGATTAACGGCATGGAGAGTTTCAAGATGTCTTGGGTCGTAAATATTTTTAATATTTAATGCTTCTTCAATTTTTTCAATGCCGTTTTCCGTTAGAATAGCCGTTTTAAGTTTTTCGTCAACAGTATAATCTTCATTTTCTTTTAAGAACGCAACTGCCTTATTAACTTTATAGTACGTCTCGGTTATCTCTTCGGCTTCGCCTGAAATTATCAAAGGGGTTCTTGCTTCATCTATGAGAACGGAATCTACTTCGTCAACTATAACATAATTTAGTTCGCGCTGAACATAATCGTCAAGCGAATATTTCATATTATCTCTCAAATAATCAAAGCCGAATTCATTGTTAGTTCCGTAAGTAATATCACAGCAATAAGCCTTTTTTCTATCTTCATCGTTTAAATCGTTAGTGATAACCCCGACGCTTAATCCTAATAAATTATAAGCCTTTCCCATCCATTCAGAATCTCTTTTCGCAAGGTAGTCGTTGACGGTGATTACGTGAACACCTCTTTGCGTAAGACTGTTAAGATAAGCGGGCAATACGGCAACTAAGGTCTTTCCTTCACCTGTCGTCATTTCCGCTATTTTACCGCGATGAAGCACTATTCCCCCGATAAGCTGAACATCAAAAGGCCGCATTTTTAATGCTCTTTTAGATGCTTCTCTTGCTATCGCAAAAGCATCGGGCAATATTTCATTTAATTTTTTATCCTGCTCTTCATCCGTCAAATCTTTAAAAATTTCTTTAAACTTAAGAGTTGCCCCTTTAATTTCGTCATCTGTAAAAGCTGTGTATTTCTCTTCAAGAGAATTTATTTGTTCAATGACAGGTCTTAATCTATTTATTTCCCTTTGATTGCTTGTACCGAATATTTGTTTAAGCAAATTCATAGCCATATTTTATTTACCCGATATCTGAACATCATCAATTAAAATTGAAGGCGAGCCGATAGTCCCGAAAAAACGGATATCATCTGCAATTTCAACAATATTATTAAAAAGATTTATTATATTGCCGCTTATAACTATGCCTTTAATAGGAAAGTCTGCCTGACCGTTTTTTACATAAAAACCGGAGGCGCCGAGAGAAAATTCGCCTGTATAAGGTTTTGCCATATGAAGACCCATCAGTTCAGTTATGTATAATCCGTTTTTTATAGAACTCAAGACATCTATAAAAGGTTTTTTACCTGTTTCTATAAAAAAATTAGTCGTCCCTAATTCAGGGGGTTCCTTATGGGATGAACGGCGCGAATTTCCTGTTGATTTAACTTGAAACTTATTGGCATATTCAATATCGTATAAAAAAGTTTTTATAACTCCGTTAAGACATAGAAACTTTTTTTGCATTGCAGTTCCTTCGCCGTCAAAAATATCGGTTCCATAGCCGCCAAAGAGTGTTCCGTCATCTATTATAGTTAATTTTTCAGATAAGACTTTAGAATCTATTTTTCCGTCAAGCAATGATTTTTTCTTATAGACGCTGTTTGCATAAAAAGATTGCTTTAAGATTGACAGTAATTCCGAGGATGTTATATTATCAAAAAGAACATTATATTTTCCGCTTTCTATAATTCTTGCTCCAAGCTGATCTACAGCCTTTTTAGCGCCATTCATGGCCACTTTCTTAAATTTTAGAGAACCAAATTCGAAAGAAGCATCAAAATCAAAACCCGAAGCATTTTCATCATTATTTTTTGAAGCAGCCGATAAAAAAATCTCGTAATGAGTTTTCTTTGAAGATAAATCAATACTGTTAGAGTTGACTAACCGTTTAGCAATAAGAACTTCGCTGTAAGAAGGTTTGTCTACTTTATATATTTTTTTATCAAAAGAATATGCTATATTCTCCATCTCAATAAGATTATTTTTTTTAGTTTCGATATCTACACTGAAAAAATTATCGCTATAAATACCTAAATTATTTTCATATAAATTATTTTCATCAATTTTGGCGCTGCTAAAAGAAATATCACCGTTGCTTTCGGTTAATCCGATTAAATTAAAACCGTTATTAAATGAATTAACGACTTTTTCTTCATCTAAACCTGAACAATATGAAAAACTTATTTTATCTTCTTTTTTTAATCTTAATGAAAATCCATTTGATATAGCATCGGTATAATTTGATATATTAGAATTTTCAGCTTCCATTTTTAAAATTTTAGCATCAAATAAATAAATTTCAAATTCCAAACCTTTTTTTTCGGCAAAATCTTGAGCCATCGACACAACTTTATCAAAATCCATTAATTTTTATTCCCCTTTTTTGCAATCAAACAATTTATTTATTATTTATTTATTGTTTATAGATGATATTATATCTGCGGCAACTTCTTCAATGGATTTATCCGTAACGTCAATAAAATGAATACCGAGTTTTGTAAAAATTTCTTTAGAATATTCAATTTCTTCTTCAATAGATTCTTTTATGACATAGTCTGAAGAAAAAGGAATTCCCATTCTTTTAAGTCTTTCTTTTCTCAAACTGAGTATTCTTTCAGGATTTGAAATTAAACCAAATATTTTTTCTTTAGGAATATTATAAACCGATTCATTTATTTCCTGATGATCAATTATCGGAATATTTGCCGCCTTAAAACCCCTTTGCGCTAAAAACAGACAAAGCGGAGTTTTTGATGTCCTTGATATTCCAAGCACCAAAGCATCGGCATCTCCAATCTCGTCTATTCTCTGACCGTCATCATGCTTTACGGCAAATTCAAGGGCATCTACCCTTTTAAAATATTCGTCGTTAATCCTGTGAATAAGACCCGGTTTCCGTTCAGGCGATTTATTCAGAACCGTCGAAATAGAATTTAGGACAGGTCCGATAATATCAATACTGACTACCGAGCTGTTATTAGATTCCAACAACATTGTATTTCTGAGTCCGTCTCCTACAAGAGTAAAAATTATAACAGCTTTTTTTTCGGATGCTTCGGTAATAATTTCTTTTATTTTTTGCGCGGAATCAACAAGCAAAAATCTTTTCAGGCGCACATTGCCGACATCAAACTGGGATAAGGCTGCTCTTGCAACTTTTTCTGCAGTTTCCCCGGTTGAATCGGAAACTACAAAAACATAAAAATATTTATTATTTTCAGATTCCGTATTATTAATTTTTCTCATAATTTTATTTTTTATTTTAAATCAATAAATTAATCATTATGCGAATCTAACCCTAATCTTTTCCAGAGTATCATTCCGCCTTTTAAATTGTATACATTTTTAAATCCGTGTCTTTTTAAGATATTGCAAGCCGAATGACTTCTTATTCCGCTATGGCAAACAACAATAATGTCGTCTTCTTTATGTTTTTCAAGTTCTTTTGCTTTAAGCGAAAGCAATTTTAAAGGGACGAGCATCGCATTTTTAATGTGTCCTAAATTGCCTTTAAATTCATGGGGCTCGCGAACATCTAATATAATAGTTTTTGCTCCTTTATTTTTTTCAATAATTTTAAGCGCCTCTTCAGGATTGATTTGCTTAATTTCACTCGCAGAATCGCTCCTGCCGAAAATATTAAACATATTTTATATATCCTCCTAATACTTATGCAAAAACATTTGTCATTTTTTAATTATATTACAAATTAATACTTATGTCTATCTAATATTTAATTACAATTGAATCATAACCGCAGTTTCGTCGCAATCAGGAAATTTTACGCAATTTATGCAATCGCTCCATATTTTATGAGGAAGTTCGGATTTTTCAATAATTTTAAAACCGTTATATATAAAAAACTGAGGTTTATAAGTTAAAGCAAAAATTTTTGTAATTTTAAAAAAATTAGCTTCTATCAGACATTTCCTTATAAGTTCCGTGCCTATTTTTTTTCTGGCATAAGGTTTTTTTACGGCTAAAGACCTTATTTCCGCCAAATTTTCCCATACGATGCTTAATGCGCATGCTCCGACAAGCTCATATCCTCTGCAATCTTCTCCTTCCGTCTCAATCTCTGTCTCTGCAATATAATAATCTCTCAAATGAACATATATATCAATCATTGACCTCGGAAGCATTTCGCCGGCTTTTGAATATTCGGAAAACAGATTATAAAGACTTTTCACGTCGCACATAAGAGCTTTTCTGAATATTACGACTTTATTAGCGTCGTCTTCTATTTCAATTTTTGACGGAAAATAAATATCTACGCCGGCTTTTTCAAACCGTTCTTTTCCTGATTTATACAATAAAATATCTCCTTATTTTGATTACTTATTTTTAAATATAAATTTTAATACAATTTTTTTATTATTCATAAATTTAGATTAATTATTAATAATATTAAATTACTAATAAGTTTTGAAAATTGACCTATTTATATAAATAGTTATTGCCGTACTATACATATAATAATATAAGTTTTTGTATTTTTATTTATATGTATTTATATAAATTTTTATAATCAATTATCTTATTGTTTTTAAATTTTAAAATTTAATTAATTATATTTACACGACAAATCCTCTTTTCTTTAGAATTTCTTTAGCATGCGTCAGAGATGGCTCGCTTTTGGTATCTCCCGAAAGCATCCTTGCTATTTCAACAATTCTTTCATTGGCATTAAGGTCTTTTAACAACGTGTATGTCCTGCCGTCTTTGACAGTCTTATAGACAAACAAATGTTTTTGTCCGCATGAAGCTACCTGCGCAAGATGCGTAATACATATAACCTGACTGTTTTCAGAAATTTTTCTTAAAGCTTCTCCTATAAAATCGCCGACTTCTCCACCTATACCCGAATCAATTTCATCAAAAATCAGGCAGCCTGCGTTTTTTTTGGAATTCACGGCTTTGAGCATACAAAGGCTAACCCTTGAAAGTTCTCCCCCTGAAGCAATCATTGACAGCGGTTTAGGTTCTTCTCCCGGGTTAGCGGAAAACATAAATATTGCTTTGGCAAGTCCTGTTTCAGAATAACCGTTATCAAAATTGAAATGTTCTATATTTATATTGAATACAGGTTTTATGCCCAGAAAATAGAGTTCCTCAATAATTTCTTTTTCAAGTTTTTTTGATGCTTCTATACGATTTTTGAGCAAAATTTTATCGATATTCAAATATTCAATTTTTTTCTCTTCAAGTTTATTGTGTAACTTCGCAATTTTTTCATCAATAAGATTCGCATCATATATTTCGTTTTTTGCTTTTTGATATCCGTCTAAAAATTCTTTAATATTTTTAAACCCGTATTTATTTTCTATCGTTATAATCAAATCAAGCTTATTTCTTAATATATTAAGTCTTTCTTCGTCATAGTCAAAAGAAGAGCGCTTTTCTAACGATGACGATATATCTTCCGTTAAAAGTTTAGCTTCAAAAGCATTTTTAAGATTATTATCTTTTTTAAATTGCGGGTCTATGATTTCTAATTTTTCAAATAATGAAATAAGTAAATTAAAATTTTTTAAAATTCCTGTTTCTTCATTTTCTATTAAATCAGATGCCGTAAATATTGTTTCTTTAATTTTATTAATATTCTCCAATCTTGTAAGCTCGTCTTTTATGTTTTCTTCATCTTCTTCCGATGAAATTTCAAGTCTTTCCGCATCAGAAATTATATAAGAATTAATAGTCTTTATTTTAGAAATATCTTCAGCTGTTTTATACAATTCATCTAATTGATATTTAATGCCGTTTATTTCTTTATATAACTCTTTAATATCCGATATAAAAGTTTGATTTCCTGCGTATTCGTCTAAAAAAGCAAGCTGACTGTCATTAGAAATTAAAAATCTTTTATCGTTCTGTCCAAAAATATTAACTAAAATTTCACTAAGTTTTTCAACAACTGTTTTGTTAGCCGGTTCATTATTTATAAAATATTTGCTTTTGCCCGATAAATTAACCGTTCTTTTTATTAAAACTTCGTCGTCATTTGTTCCGATCCCGCATTCTTCCAGAATAGCATTTATAATTTTATATTTTTCTTCCTCTCCCGTATCAAAAACACAGCTGATAAATGCTTCCTTTTCACCCGTTCTTATGATATTGCCTACATTTTTAGCTTTTCCGAATAAAAAATTAACGGATTCTATTATTATGCTTTTGCCTGCGCCGGTTTCCCCGCTAAGTATATTTAAATTTTGACCGAATTCCAGAATTAAAGAATCAACCGTGGCAAAATTATTAATATATAATTTTTTTAACATAAAAAGTAAATAAAAAATATAACAATTAATTAAAAATTAATTATAGTATAATATATTTTTTAAAAAACACTAATCAACATCCTTAAATTAAATTTTTACCATTTTAATTTAGTTCTTAAAATATCCCAGTAGCTCATACTCACAGATTCTGCCAGATAAAACTTAACGGGGCGCTTCTTGACAATTACCTCATCGCCGTCTTCAAGCCTGATTCCGTCTCTTCCGTCAACAGATATAAATAACCTGCTGTCTTGAGGAGTAAATGTTACCTTAAGCACTTCATTTGAATTGATTATAACAGGTCTGTTTGAAAGCATATGAGGGCAAATAGGGGTAATAATTATTGCTTCTAAATCGGGAAATACTATCGGACCGCCTGCGGCTAATGAATACGCGGTAGAACCTGTAGGAGTGGAAACAATGAGTCCGTCTAATCTGTAATCATTAAGCCATACATCGTTAATATTAACTCTAATATTGATAATTTTGGCATGTATACTTTGCTCGCGAGCTATAACAACTTCATTAAGAGCAACAAAATTCATTGCAACCCCGCCGCTTCTCATAACTGTAATATCTAATGTAATACGCTCGCTGAATTCTAATGTTCCTTCAAAAAAATTTTCGATTGCTTTAACTTTTTCATTATCCGATATTTCAACCAAAAAACCGAGTTTTCCGAAATCTATTCCTATTACAGGAACTTCTAAAGGAAATATTTTACCGAAAGTTATTAAAAGCGTTCCATCGCCTCCAAGAACTATAATTAAATTAGCATCGAGTAAATCTGCGGCAGCTATATCCATGCTGGGTCTTACAACAGTTTTTATATTTCTGTTTTCAAAAATATTACTTGTATAAACTGCCGCGTTATAAGCTTCTTGAGCGTCTCTTTTATATGAAATTAAAACTTTTTTTACATTTTTATTAAATTCTTTTGATAGCATTAATTTTTAGAATTTTTAGTTTCGTTAAGAAGACCGCCATCTTTTATTATGTTAATCTGCCTATCAGTCAAATTATATTTAAAAATATATTCTTCATTTTTAGTTTTATTGATAAATTTAAAAGGTTTTCTTTCGCTTAATTCTTTTAAAATATTTGGGGCTTCCAATAAATCGTCCTGATTAATTTTATCATAATCGGCAGGATTGTCAAATGTCAAAGGCAATATGCCAAAATTGATAAGATTTGCAAAATGAATTCTTGCAAAAGATTTTACGATAACGGCTTTAACTCCAAGATACATCGGCGCAAGCGCTGCATGCTCTCTGCTGGAGCCCTGTCCATAATTTTCTCCTGCAATAATAAACCCGCCTTTTTCTTTTAAAGCTCTTTCAGAAAAAGCAGGATCAACCGATTCAAAAACATATTTGGAAATTGCAGGTATATTTGACCTTAAAGGAAGTATCTTTGAGCCTGCAGGCATAATGTGATCGGTAGTAATATTATCCCCTACTTTAAGCAAAACTTTTCCGCCGATACTTTCAGGCAATTTTTCTTTTACCGGTAACGGTTTAATATTAGGTCCTCTATAAACTTCAACTTTTTCAGGTTCGGTTGAAGGCTGTAAAATCATTGAATCGTCAATATAAAATTTTTCAGGCATTTTAATTTCAGGAGCTTTCCCCGATGTCCGCGGATCTGTAATGTAACCGGCTAATGCTGATGCTGCGGCAGTTTGCACGGAAATAAGATAAATATTTGCATCTTTTGTTCCGCTTCTGCCTTCAAAATTACGATTAAAAGTTCTTAAAGAAACTGCGCCTGAACGAGGAGCCTGTCCCATGCCTATGCATGGCCCGCAAGTTGATTCAAGAATTCTTGCGCCTGATGAAATGAGATCCGCTAAAGCGCCGTTTTTTGCTATCATTTCATAAACCTGTTTAGAACCCGGAGATATTACAAGGCTTACATCGGGATGTACTTTTTTGCCTTTAAGAATAGAAGCTACCGTCATTAAATCAGCATAAGAAGAGTTAGTGCAGCTCCCGATAGCTACCTGGTCTACTTTAACGTCTTTTAATTCTTTGACTTTTACGACATTATCCGGCATATGCGGTTTTGCAGCCATAGGTTCAAGGGTAGATAAATCTATCTCTATTACTTCATCGTATAAGGCATTTTCATCGGCGGCAAGAGGCATATATTCTTCAGTTCTGCTTTCGGCTTTTAGAAATTCTAAAGTTTTTTCATCGCTTGGAAAAATAGACGTAGTAGCTCCAAGTTCGGCTCCCATGTTTGTTATGACGGCTCTTTCCGGAACGGATAAAGTCTTTACCCCTTCTCCGCCGTATTCAAAAACTTTACCCACTCCTCCTTTAACCGTCAGCCTTCTCAAGAGTTCAAGAATTATATCTTTAGCGGAAACCCAATCTTGCAATTTGCCTGAAAGTTTTACGAGAACCACTTTAGGCGCTGTCATATAAAAAGCGCCTCCGCCCATAGCAACGGCAACATCTAAACCGCCTGCGCCTATTGCTATCATTCCGACTCCTCCTGCGGTAGGAGTGTGGCTGTCCGAACCCAACAGGGTCTTACCCGGAACTCCGAATCTTTCTAAATTTACCTGATGACATATGCCGTTTCCCGCTTTAGAATACAATATCCCGTATTTTGCCGCCAATGTCTGTAAAAACTTATGGTCATCGGCATTTTCAAAACCGGTCTGGAGGGTATTGTGGTCAATATAGCTAACCGATAAATCTGTTTTTACACGCGGAACCCCTATGGCTTCAAACTGGAGATAAGCCATTGTCCCTGTCGCATCCTGCGTTAACGTTCTGTCAATTTTTATTGCAATTTCTTCGCCAGTATTTAAATTTCCTTTAATTAAATGAGATTTTAAAATTTTGTAAGTAAGACTTAATCCTTCTGATTGCATTCTACCTCCGTAAATAAATTAAAAATAATTTTATCTATAAACATATTTTATCTATAATTATATAATATATAATTATAGATTATATAATATTTTTATATTTTGATAATAATATAAAAAAACATAAGAAGTAAATAAAAATTTACATAGCGCCTTTAGCAAATATAACAGCCGGTATAGTTTTAAATAAGATAATAAAATCAAGTTTTAAAGACCAGTTATCAATATATTTTAAATCTAAAAAAACTCTATCTTCAAAACTTAGCCTGCTCCTTCCGCTTATTTGCCAGAGGCATGTAATGCCCGGTTTCATTGATAAACGTCTTCTCTGCGAAAGCGAGTATTTTACAACCTCGTCCGGCATCGGAGGGCGAGGACCCACAATACTCATATCGCCGCGCAAAACATTATAAAATTGGGGTATTTCATCTAAACTTGTTTTTCTTAATATTTTACCTATCCATGTAAGTCTAGGGTCATCCTTAAGCTTTATTTCAATTCCGTCCGGATTGAATTTTTTTCTTAATTCTTCCCTCATAATATCGCTTGCTTTAATCATAGTCCTGAATTTATAAAAAGTAAAAAGTCTTCCGTGAAGACCTACTCTTTTGCTTTTATATAATATATTTCCTTTTGAAGAAAATTTAATTAATACTGCTATTATTATTGAAGGAATAAAGAATATCAAGATGCCTGCAAATGAAACTATTATATCTATTATTCTTTTTATAAGGAGCAGAATTTCATCTTCTGGGGCAGTATAAAATGAAAGCATAGGTAAATCATCAATCTTTTCAAAAGATATTTTTGAATATTTGAAAGGGATAAACTTGGTAATAATTTTAACCGTAATACCCATTTCCTCCAGAAGAAGAGTTAATTCTTTTATATTATTCAAATCATTTTCGTTGATATCAAATATTACTTCATCCACAGGATTTTTAACTACAAAATCAGGAATAATGCCAATATTTGCTTTGTTGATAATGCCTGCCGATTTTAACCCTAAGTGTTCATTCTTTTGAATTATTTTTTCTATCTTATCGGATGAATCTATATCACCGACTACCAATATTGTTCTAAAAGAATAATCACGGCGTTTAAATAATTTTAATATTCTCTTGCTTATAAAATTTGAAATAACTAAAAACATAAATACATAAATTGCAAAATATCCTATAAAAAGCCTTGATACATAATGAACTCTCAACATAAACAAAATTCCGTAAAGAGTTAATACGGCAACAAAAGTCAGCTCAAAACTTTTTAATAATTGAACTATTATATTTTTCTTAATAAACAAATCTTTATGAAAACTGAATATAATAAGATAAAAATAAAATATAAGTGCAATAGGAATAAGCATCCAGATATAGTCATATACAGAGAGTAAGCCGAATCCTACAATAAGAGGATCTAAAAGATTAGCGGTAAGGTAAGCAAGAAAATAGGCGCCTGTAATAAAAATTAAATCAACAAAATAAAGATAATTTGACAATATTTTGTTCTTTTGGGATATCATAATTTTTTATATTTTATATTTTATATTTTATATTTTATATTTTATATTTTATATTTTATATTTTATAAGGTAAATAATTATCAATTACTGATTATTTTTGTCTTTGTTAGAAATATTTAGAGCAGCAACAAAAATTGCAAGAAATAAAAGCCAGAGGTTAGTAAGCTCATCATTAGACATATTGGAAACCCCTACAAAAGAACCATAAAAAATAACACTTGTTCCCAGAGTCATAGCAGCTATTTTTCGTTTAAATTTATCATCCGTACTCATAAAAAGTTTAATCGGCTGCCGTAATGCAATTATAAAGAGCCAGATAAGCGATAAAAAACCAAATATACCCGTTTCCGCCAGGGTTTGCATATAACCATTTTCAGGCCAGTTATCATATAAATCGTATAGCTTTTTACCTGTTTTAGGATTATAATACCACGGAAAACGAACCTTTTTATGCTCATTAAAATATTTTGAGAATGCTCCAACCCCCACGCCGGTTAAAGGAAATCTTTTAAAAACAGTCCATGCCGATTCTATAAGAGCAAGATGGCTTTCAATGTCTCCGTGACTTTTTGATTCTATTTTATAAATTTTTGGATTAAACATTGCAAGCATTCTGCTCTTAAATGTTTTTGAAATAGAAAAAAATCCTATATTTAACGCTAAAAATAAAATGACGGCCGTTAAAAAAAACTTTTTTGACCTTAAATACATCAAAATAAAAATAGCCGGAATAATTCCTATCCATGCAGACCTTGCCTTTGAAAACACAATGTCTAAAAACCCTAATAATACAATTATTGCTAACAAAAAAGACAGCGTTAATGACGGTATTTTTTTAAAACTCTTAACAAAAGAACCTAAACGCAATAATAAATTTTTTAACGAATATTGTAATCCTTTTTTTAATCCTTTATTGTTATTTTGTTTTTTAAAACTTACCAGATAATACGCCGTTATCACAACCAAACCATAAGAAACCTGAACTGGGAAGCTCGTCCAGTTGCCTATAAGTCCTGTTACTCTGTTTAGCGAATGAAGAGCATTTATAAAAATTCCCTGAAAAAGACCGTAAATTATAGCAATACTTATTGAAAAAGTAAAAGTATAGACTATAAAATTTATTCTCTTTTTTGTATTTAATAAAGATGCCGCCGCAAAAAAGAAAGCAAAAAAATAAAATATCTCGCCGCCTTCGTTGATACTGTCTTTAATGCTATACGTCCATATAAAAGAAAGGGCTACTATAAAGACATATATAATAATAGGTTTATTAAAAACAGTGTAAGGTAATTTAAAATCCCTTTTAGAAATGCGGTAAGCGATAAAAAAAACAACGGCAACAACCATTCCAAAAATTGCAAACCCATCTTTGAGTGGTATAAAAAGGGCAAATAAAAATATGCCGAAAAGTCCTGCTTTTTCAAAAAATCCGCTTAATTCAGGTTTTTTTAAGGCTAAAAAAACTAAAAACAAGCTTGAAAATAAAATAACTAAAATTTTTATAATAAGTATAATAGATATAATAGGGATGATATTCATTAAATAATTTTAATTAAGCTCGTTCCTTATAAGCTTGTTCTTTAATTGATAAGTAATAAATAATATACGATAAAGTATAATAAAGTTAGTTATATACCTAATTTTTCCTTATTTTTTTATGCAGGACATTTGAACTTCCTATTTTTATTAAATATTTTTATATATTATCTTTATTTGTCCTGTATATCAATATACAGGACATTATCTATTTTATAAAATAAGCAGCATAATAATAATATCCCATAGTTATAATGAAATGTATAAAATTAATAGAAAAGTTAGGTATATAAAGTTATACAATGAAATAATTACTAAATAGACAAATAGACATTAAATAAATTTAATAATTATTCAATATTTATTTTATATATTTGTATATATTTTACAAAATTTTATTATATAAATCTATATATTTTAATGCAGAAACGTTCCAGCTAAAATCGGAATTAACGCTATTAATAACAAACTGTCCCCAGTCTTTTTCATAGTATAAATTATATAATCTGTCTAATGCCGATGAAATAGAGTTTACGTCAATATGCTTAACGGTTATTCCGTTCCCGTTTTCTTTGTTTGCATTTAAATCTGCAACGGTATCGTGAAGTCCTCCCGTATCGCCAGCCAGAATTATTCCGCCGTATCTCATTGATATCATCTGAGATAATCCGCACGGTTCTGTTCTTGAAGGCATAATAAAAATATCGGAGGATGCATAAATTTTATGGGCCAATGCTTCGTCAAATGTGCCTATTTTGGCATAAACTTTATCTTTATAAAATTCTTGCAGATATAATGCTTTTTTTTCTATAAAAAGTTTTCCCGTTGCTAATATTAAAACCTGAAACGGAAAATTGTTCCAGTTAAAAAGCGAGTCTAGAAAAACATCTATTCCTTTTTCTTCAGTTAACCTGCTTACAATTCCAAGAACAGGCACATGCTTACCGACGCTATTTTTTTTAAATTTCAATCCAATTTCTGAAAATAATGCTTTTTTATTATCTTCTTTAAAATTTTTCCAGCCGCTGTAATCGTCAAAATTGTAAGGTCTATCTTTTCCGTTGAAATAAACATTTAAAAATACATCGTTTTTAGGATTCCAGTATTCTTCGTCAATTCCGTTTAAGATGCCGAAAAGTTTTCCGTTTTCTCTTAAATTTCTTAATTCCCCGTCAAGCCCGAATCCTCCTTGCGGCGTTGTTATTTCATTAGCGTACGAAGGACTTACCGTAGTAACCGCGTCGCTTAAAAGAATTCCGCCTTTTAAAGCGTTAAAGGTTCCAAAATGTTCAAAAGCTCCAGAAGAATTAAACCTAAAATCAATTCCGATATCGTAGAAATCATCAATCGGATATACGCCCTGATATCCGAGATTGTGAATCGTAAAAACTATTTTAGGTCTTTCTTTGTCATTAAATGTCTGTTTAACAACTGCAGGTACAAGTCCGCCCGACCAGTCGTGAGAATGCACTATTTTAGGAACGCCGAGTATTTTCATGCAATGAACGGCGGCATGCGCCAGAAGAGAAAATCTCCATAAATTATCGCGATAACCTGCCGTTCCGCCGTGAGGACCGTAAACATCGTCTCTTCCGAAAAAATGATTTTGCTCAACAAAAATTAAAGGTATGCCGTCTTTGGTTTTTGCTTTTTTTACACCGAAGTCAAACGGAATATCGCCGAAATAAACTCTTCCGGCAGGCAGATTTTCTTCAAATTGCACAAATTCGTTATAATTAATAAATTTATAGGCGGGAATAATAACTTTAACATTCATTCCTAATTTTATGAGATACTTAGGAAGACTTCCGATAACATCGCCCAAACCTCCAGCTTTTACCAACGGAGCCATTTCGGAAGCCACAAACCATATTTCATCATTAAAATTATTCAATTTTTAAAATCCTTATTTAATTTATTTTTTTACCGCTTTCCATTTAATATGTATATCTGAAATATCTTTATCTTCCAAATCCCATGATATAATGGTTTCTGCCGATTGAAATATTTTTTCGCTTCCGCCTTCATATAACGAAATAGTGGTAATAGGAGAATAGTTCAATAAAGGAATATAGTCAAGGTTTATACTATTTTCTTCATTTGTTTTATAATTTGCATAACCGTTTGTGTTGATAAACGCTTTCAGACTGCCTCCCCAAAAAGAGTCGCCTATTTCAATCACTGAATTGACAGGTATGCCTATAAGATTTTCGCGCAATCCGTAAATATTTTTTTCATCAGGTTTAATATATGTAGCAGGACCGTCGCCTCCCGGAAACGAAAATCTAAAAAATACCGACAAATTTTTTAATGCCGTATTTTCTTCGCCGCCAAAATTATTATCGTTATTATTGTTGTTAATGTTATTAATGTTGTCGTTATTGCTTTTATTGTCAATAGAATTATCGGAATTATTTGCGTTACTAATATTAGTATACTCTTTGATATCTTTAAAATTATCGTTTCCCTTTATAATTTTGCCGTCGCCTATTTTATTATTATTAAAACTAATATGGTATTGCAAAGTATCGGATATAGTTATTTCTAAACCAATTAAAATTTTAGGTTCTTCATTTTCTTCTTTATTTTCTGTAAATCCTTCAGATATTATAACAATTATATCATCATTATTATTAATTGATTTTAAATTAAAATTTAAATCTTTGCCGTTGTATTTTAATTGAAAATGAGGCATCAATCCGTTATTAACAAATAAATCTTTTTCGGTTAAACCTTCAGGAACTTTCACATTGTTATGTATAGTATGAGGAACATCTTCGTTTATATTTTTATTTTCTGCAGAATTATTTTTAATATTCAGTTTATCTTTAATTATATGTATATCATATTCGTCATGCAAACAAAAAATATCTCCGAAAGGATTAAACATATTTTTTTCAAGATAGTCGAGCGCAATAATATGAGAGTTAGAGGATTTATATATTATTTGCCAAAATTTATTTCTTGCCTGATATTCTAATTCTCCATCCATATCAAAATCAAATTTATCTATATTACCTGCATTACCTGCATTATTTGAGTTATCTTGGTTATTTAAATCATTATTTGCATTAATATTATTTATACCTTCCGACTTATCAGTTTCGCCTTTATCAACTTTAACTGCGCTAACAATATTATTTACGTTATTATTGTAATCATTTGATTTATTTTTATCTTTTCTGATTTCTTTCTTATTGTTCTTATCTTTATTATTTTTATTATCATTTTCAAATTGTTTTAATTCATTGCATAATAAATCATAGGAAACAGATGCTTTAATTAATGAATTTTGTACACCTCTTCTTAAGTGAGGCAGGTAAATTCCGCCGAAAACTCCATGCCAGTAAGCATCGTTCGCCTGAGATTTAAAAAGTTCCTTTATTGCATTTTTATAATTTATTGAATTTTGCATTTCAGGAAATTTTATTTTAAAATCGTTAATTTTATTGCTTAAAAAAAGCATTCGTTTATGCAATAAATTTGATTCGGGATAATGAATAAAAAAATTATGCCATATTCCTCCTGCTAATACAGCATCGGGATACTTTTCTTTTGTATAATCGTATTTAAATCTTTTTTCTACGGGTAAAGTCCATTCACCCATCTCTCTATAGCTTGACAAAGGTAAATAAACAGGCTGTTTGATAGGAATTTCTTCAATTAATTCAGAGGGCAGTTTCATTTTAATATTATTAGAAGGATCGCCTAAAATAGTTAAAAATTTATTGAGCCATCCGTTGCCGCCGATACCGTCAAACTTATCTTCGCTATTAAAAGCCTTACCGTAAACCCACTCAAACGTATTCGGCCAGCTTCCCATTTTTTCACCGTCGTCAATCATAACGGAAAGACTAGATAATCTTTCATTCATATATAAAATTTCGCGCACTGATTCATCAGGGTTAGCAAACGGCAATTTATATCTTAATCTTTCATGAATAGGAAATAGATTGAAATATTTTCCGTTATATTCCGTTATAAAAATGTTATCTATATCGTTTGGATCAATGCCCGATTGAAAAAATTGAGAATCGTCTAAAAAAGCATAACTTATGCCTGCTTCATCAAGCGAATCAATAATATCGGGCTGCCATATTCTTTCTGTAATCCATGCGCCTTTTGGATAAACGCCAAAATATTTTTTGACGGCTTCATTGAGCATTTCAAGCTGTTTAATTCTATCGCGGCGGGGAATTGAAGCTAATACGGGTTCATAATAGCCTCCGCCGAGCATTTCTACTTTATGTTCAGATACGCCTTCTCTTATAATTTCTATTAATTCAGGGTCATTTTTAACAATCCATTCAAGCAAATATCCCGATATATGCAGACAAAATTTGCAAGAATCATATTTTAAAAGAGTTCTTATAAGCGGACTATAAGATTTATTATGCACTTCTTTAAATACTCCTTCAAAGTTGCCCACAGGCTGATGGCAATGAAAACCTAATAAAAAATTAACCATTTATGATTTTCCTCTCTTCATGCTTCCGCCAATTTCTGCAGTATTTATGTTTGAAGCAATTTTTGAAGTAACTGCCGAAGTAACTGTCGAAGTAACTACTAAAGTATCATCTAAAATAGCAGGCGGTTTTTTATCCATCAAAATGTAAATACTTTTTAAATGCTGCCTGAAAACTTTTTCCATCATTGATTGAGACAGAAGAGGATTATCTTCTCCAAGCCACCAGAACCAATCAGATCCTTCGCTTTTTAAAATTTGTTCTTCAACATTCTTAATTTTAATTTCATCTTTAATTTGTTTTTTCCATTTTAAAAATTCTTGTTTTGCATTTGCAAGCAGCATCCAAGCCAAATTTTTTTGCTGTTCTCCTATCCACATCTGCAAATTTCCTTGAACCCACGAACCCGGATAAATATTATCTAAAGTTAAATATTCTTCCGTTTCAAAAGCATCTTTAAGAGTTATCGGATTAATTTCATGGGTTTGGACAAACAATTCATATAAATCTTTTAAAAAATAAAACCCATTTTCAAAATAATATTCCCATGCATTTTCGCCGTCCATAATTATAGAAACAATAGCGTTTTTATCTATTTTATCAATTTCTTTTATCTTGTTTACAAAATTATTTGCGGCATCATCGCCTCTCCATTTAGAATAAGTAAAACCGATAATATCCGATAATTCCGAATCTCTGAATATTAATTTAATAGATGAATTTTTCCACTTATAAATTTTATAAAGAGGAATTACATTGCGTCCTTCTAAAGAAATCGGCTTATGAATATCTACGCCTAAGGAATTGCTTAAAACTTCTTCTCCGCTCGCGCAAAAGTCAATTTTCTCTTCTGCAAATAAATTAAGCGTCTCAGCCGATATAGCACCTTCTGAAGGCCATACGGCTTTTATATTAAAAAATGGTTCCGCAGACCAATAATTATTAATTCTTTTAATATTTTCTTTCGCACTTTTTAATCCTTCGGGGTATTCATTAAGTTCAACAGGTTCATATTGTATTCCCGTAATTTGCGCTATAATGCTTCCCGCATTAATATCAAGCAAAAGCGGTATAATAGGATGATAGTGAGGCGTGAGTGTAACCTGATATTCGCCTTTCTTTTTTTTAGACAGTTCAACTAACAAAGTTTTATCTATTAAATCAGGATAATCAGGTTGCCATGAAGGAATTTCCGCTCCTTTTATATAAGGCTGTCCATATAACGATAATCCGTATTTTAGCCATTTAGATATTCTTCTTAACAAGAGTATTCTGTCGTTATAAGTATATTTATGCCCCTTATTTATCAATTGCTTTATCACAGGGTCATACCGCTTAATCCATTCTCCGCACCAGGCAAGATGAAACCACACCGTTAAATCAAAATAATACGAATCGTTTAAATAATGCAGATTGTTATCTTCCAAAGAAATATTGACCAATTGCTTGTAAGGTTCAAATCTTTCAATCATTCTTTCTTTATTTGCCAATTTATAATATTTAACAATCCATTGCCGCCATTCGTCTGTGAGCGTATTGACAACTAAAGGCTTAAGAAACCTGTCTGGCAGGATATTTTCGACTTTCATAGGATCTTCTTCGCTTAGAGCTAATTCCAATTTTAAATTATATTCCTGCCATTGGTCAATTAACACCGGCGTTATATTTATGTTGGCTTTCATACCCTCTACCGACATAATATTAAGAGGCATATCAATATAATCCTTTATGGCATGAAGATAAACCCATGGAAGCATAAACTCATTTTCATGAGTTCTGTAATCAGGCTGGTGCATATGCCACCATAAAATTAAGTTCATTAATTAATTAACCTCATAATAATTAATATAGCTGGAGTTTTTATAATATTTATTATTTATAAAATCAAAAAATAAAAAACAAAAAAGATACAAAAAAATTATCTGATTATTTATTGTAACACTTACTTAAAGATATCTTGAAAAAAGAAAAATAAATCTGATACTTTTTTGATACTTTTTTATTATAATTCAGCATATATCTTTTCCATACAGTTCTTTTGCATCAATCCATGGAAATATATTGTCTTTATAAGATATGTCTTTAAACCATTTTTTATCAAACGGCTCGGATCCAATTGCCATAGACAAACATTTTCTTGCTCTTATCAAGTGAGCCTTAATGCGTCTTTCGGCATAGCTTACAGCCTGCCCTGTTGAAAGCAGAAATGTCCAATCGCTTGATTCTGCAAGCATTAATTCTCTTGCAGCCTGATTAAGCGCATCATTATAAATTACTTCATTGTATCTATTTTTACATATATCAATCAATTCAATAGCTATGTCCGATAAAAATTGCTGAATTTCGTCATTTTTGCCGTTAAGCCAGACTTCGCTATAGCCTCCACCTCCCCATGTAGAAGTGGCAGGCTGGGCAATCCATGTTTTTTCATCGGGACTGTAAAGTATGCCGTTTTTTGATTTTACATTAGAAAGTGCTTCTTTTGATATATCTTCTGCAGCGGCAGATTCTATACTGCTGTTTTTATTTAGCTGTCTAAAAACAGACTCTAACCACCATGGTCCTTCAAACCACCAGTGACCAAACAACTCGGCATCATACATGGAAACGATTACAGGCGGCTCTCCTATTATATTTTTTAAATAATTTCCCTGCAATGCCCTGTTGAATACAAACTGCTCCGCATGTTCGGAAGCTTTTCTTTTTGCAGCGCCGGGTCTATAAGCTTCTTTGTAATTTCCCGTTCCTGTAATAGCATAATATTTTAACCCAGTAAATGTCTTAATACTTCCATGTCTTAACGGAATAAGATGCGGCAAATCAAGGTCAAATCCGACATCTCTGTAAAATTCCCTATAAATCGGCGCTCCAGGGTAACCTTCTTTGCTAGACCAGACCTGCCTGGAACTTTCAGGATCCCTGCCGAAAGCCACGACTCCGAAAGGGGTAACTACAGGCGAAAAACATCCGTTTGGCGGTTCAGGATACGCCATTTCTATTCCATGCTGATCTAAAAAAGTATAAAATATACCGTATCTATTTAAAATAGCATCAAATCCTGACGTATATCCGCATTCAGGCAGCCAAATCCCTGAAGGTTTAATCCCAAGCAATTTTTCATGAGTTTCAATTCCCACTTGTATTTGAGCGGCAATAGTTTCTGGCTCTCCTACCATAAATAATAAGAAACCGTGCGTTGCAGCCGATGTTATTATATTTATATGCCCTATTTTATTATGTTTTAATAATTCGTTAATTATATATTGACCGCCGCCTCTACTAAGTTTGCCTGCCAAGTTCTTATATCTTTCTCTATAAAATAATGTTACAGGATGAAATTCAGGATCTGTCTGAGTTCTGAATGCTTCTTCGTCAAGAACTTTAACTCTTGCGTTGACATAATTAATTAATCTCTCCGACAACAGATTATCAGCCATCATTGTTAAAAGAGTTGGCGTCAGAGAAATAGTTATATTGTAATCTATATTATCTCTTTCAAGATTGTCAAATGCTTCCAATAACGGCAAATAAGTTTCCGTTACCGCTTCAAAATACCATTCTTCTTCTAAATATTTAGACATTTCAGGATGTCTTACAAAAGGAAGGTGAAAATGAAGAACAGGGATCCATTCAGATTTTTCTGTATTCATAGTAAAGTTGCCTCACTCCAGAATAATAAATTAATATTGTAAAATTATATAAACAGCTTGCATCTACCTTTTGAGGGATAAAGCTAATACTTTAATACTTTAGAACGATAATTATGATATAATTTTATCTACCCCCCCCCCCCAATTTTTTTTTGAGAAGTAATGTGCAGCCTTTTTAGCTATTATAACACAGCCAACCATCTTGCTTGTCATAAGTATTCTGCTCCGCTATTAATTAATACGGGATAGCGATAAATTAATATTGCAAATTAAGAAAATTATTCTATCTAAACTATACCATAGATAATTGATAATTCTGTAGTTTAGATAGCGGATGGAATGAATAAAATTATATATTTTATATTTATTTAACTCTATAATACGGGTTTATAATTTACTTATTTCTTCCGTAACAATTAATTATATAATACAAGAAAAAAACTTATTGCCTTATATCCCCATAGCTTTAAGCTTGGGGCTTTACGGCAACTGTCGGTAAAAACCGCTTCCCGATGAAGTAAAAACAGCATTATTTCCTGCAGATAGACCTTCTGTAGCACCTATTAGAGATATTTTATTATTTAATAATTTTTTTGAATAATTTCTCGGCGGAGACTTAAATAAACATTCAGGCGGCCAGACAGGAGTTCTGGTAATAAATATAAATTCATTTTCTTTAGTAATATAACCGATTTCTGCCCAAACTCTCGATAATTCAAACTCTTTAGAAAGAATTATATATTTATCTCCTGCATGAGAATCTAATGATTCATACCAAAGCATATTATCGTCGGCATAAACTCTCAACAGAGGTTTTATGTTATTTAAATCAGGTTTATATCTTAATCTCCAGACAACTTTTCTTACTCGAGGTTTTTGAAAATAAATTCTTATCCAGCTTGACTTATTAATCTCAACAGGAATTCCATGTTCAAGAACAGGAGCCTCATCTTTAGGACTCAGTGAACTCCAGCTTAAAGAAATTAAGCTAATTTCCGAATGAATATCCGTTAAACTGCCTGGTGCAGGCATTCGGCTTTCATTTTCTTTTTTATTTATTATATTTATATCACTTACATAAGTTTCTTCTGGTTTAATCTGTGTTTTTGCAATAATTTTGTCTGATTCATTTTCATGTTTATTTTTTTGTTTATAAATATTTTCCGGCATTTTGTTTACATTTATTTGTTTAGATATATTTTTGGCAAATTCAGGTTTATTATTTCGTTTGTCAGCATTTTCTTTTATTTCAGATTTAATTTTATGTCCAGGAGCGCTTTTGATTATTCCGGATTTTAAATCATTTTTTTGTGTCTTTTGTGCATTTTCTGTTTTATTTGATTTTAGCTTATTTATTTTATTTGCGCTAATATCCTTGAAAAAAATTTTTCCTATAAAATCATTTAATTCTTTTACAAAATCTGCTGCTAAATTACTCTTTACAGTTTTATGCGACACAAAATTATAATTAAAAATTTCTATTTCAAAATATTTCCTTTTTTTTTCTTCTTCTTCGTAAACTTCATTTAATATATAATTAAAAATATTTAAACCGTAATCATATTCTATTAACCTGCATAATTTATCAAATCTTTCAAGCAAAATATTATTTTCTAATTCGTGAATTTTTTCATTTTTAATAAAAAAAATACCTCCCACGGAAGGATTAAAGATTTTTGAAATTTTTCTTTTATTATAAAGCCTGCTGTCTTCATCGGCACTATTATGCAATTTATTAAGAATAGAGGAATACTTTTGTTTGTCTTCAAATTTAGAATATATATTTTTCTTTTTTTTTATATTAAAATCTTCAATGACTTTATAGTCAAAAATTAAACAAATATCCCCTTTTTCTTTATAAATATCCATTTTTTTGCATCCTTATTGTCAAGTAATTGTTAAGTAAGTATTAAGTAGTAAAGTAAATTAGTAGATTAGTAAATTAGTAAATTAGTAAATTAATTTATTAATCTAATTTAAGATATATTTAAAGATATATTTAAAGATATATTTAGCATTATTATTAATAATATCTTAAAAAAATAAATTTTCAAGTTTTGTTAAATTAAATTTTTTCAATATTATTAAGTAATTATTAAGTAGTAAATATTAAATAATTATCAAGTAGTAAAGTAGTAAATTAGATTAGTAAATTAATTTTTTAATCTTTCAAGATATATTTAAGATATATTTAAAGATATACTTAAAGATATACTTAAAGATATACTTAATATTATTATTAATTATATCTTAAAAAAATAAATTTTCAAGTTTTGTTAAATTAAATGTTTCCATTATTTAATAAAATATTTTATTAATATTTTTTTGCTTCAATTGAATATAATATAATATAATATAATTTAATTTAATATAATATTATAATTATTATTTATTATATAATTATAATATTTTGCAAATAATAATTTTAGCATTAAATTATTCATTTTGTTTTTCTTTTTTTTCTTTAATTTGACTTAAAATTAAAATAAATATATAATTAAACATTATGGGGATTATAGCTAAATTATTTTTTACCGTTTTAATTTATATATTCGTAGAAGTATATATATTTGTTGAAGTTGCATTTATAATAGGATTTTTTTACGCATTTTTGTTATTGGCAGGTTTCAGCATTATTGGTTATATAATATCAAAAAAAATTAAAAGCAATTCGTTTAAAAATGCGCTGAACGATTTTTACAATGTCAAATCTCCTTCAAAAAATATATTAAAAACGGCATCTTTTTTTATTGCAGGAATTTTATTTTTAATACCGGGCTTTTTAACCGATGCTATCGCTATTTTATTTTTAATACCTTTCTTAAATTATTTTTTACTTTTTTTAATATTTAAATATATCAAAAATAAATTTAAAGGTTCTTTTGTTCATTATAATGCAAATTATAATGCAAACGGTAACTCCGATTCGGAAGAACTTAAAAAAAAATTCATTATATTCAAAAAATTTTAATTTAATTTTTTAATAATTCAAATTTTCATAAATGCAAAGATTTCTCCTAAAATCAAAAATACACAGGGTCAAGATTACCGATGCTAATCTTGGTTACGAAGGGTCAATTTCAATAGACGAAAAACTAATGGAAGAAGCCTATATATTACCGTATGAAAAAGTAAGCATATGGGATGTAAATAACGGGAATAGATTTGACACGTATGCTATTGTAGCGCCTAAAAATTCGGGGAATATAATAGTAAACGGAGCAGCATCCAGGCTTGTGCAAATAAATGACGTAATTATTATTGCAACTTTTGCTTTATATGATGATAAAGAGTCAAATTCATTTAAACCAAAACTTGTTTATGTAAATGAGGAGAATCATATCGTCAATCACCCCGCCCTTTCGGACATATGAAAGTATTAACCCGACTTCACCATAATTAACAGCAACATATTGATATTACTATATTTATGATTTATGGGGGGGGCAATAAAAATGTCTATGGGGATTACAAAATAAAAAATAAAATGCAACAATATCAATAAGTTATAATTTTATAATAATAAAAGCGGTGAAGTTGAGTTAAGGAATATTAACATAAATATAATGCAACAGATAGATAAAGATAGATAGGCATAACGAATAATATATGGAAAAATACGTTATTGCTTATCAATTTTATTTAATACGCAAAAAATTAATCATGGCGAATAATATATATGGGAAAATGCGTTATTGCTCTTGACCTTGGAACAACGGGAAATAGAAGTATAGCTTTTGATAAAAAAGGTAAAATTATTTCTAATTTTTATTATAAATTTCCTCAGATTTTTCCTGTCCCTGCCTGGGTAGAACAAGATCCGTTCGATATTTTAAATACGGCGCTTAAATCATTGCAGAAAACAATATCGTTTTGCGAAAGCAAAAACTATGATATTTTATCAATCGGAATAACTAATCAAAGAGAAACATCAATTTTATGGAATAAAAAAACAGGCAAGCCTGTTTATAACGCTATTGTTTGGCAATGCCGCAGAACAGAAAATATTTGCGAAAACTTAAAAAACTATTCAGAACTAATTAAAGAAAAAACAGGTTTATTTTTAGATCCTTATTTTTCTGCTACAAAAATAAAATGGATTATTGATAATGTTGCAGGCGTCAAAGAATCTATCCTTAAAAATGAAATTTTATTCGGAACGGTTGATTCATGGATTTTATGGAATTTAACGGAAGAAAAAAATCATTTTACGGATACTTCAAACGCATCGCGGACATTATTATATAATATAAATACATTAAAATACGATAATGAATTACTCAATATTTTCAAAATACCTGAAAATATTCTGCCTGAAGTAAAAAGCAGCAGCAGTATCTTTGGGTTTTTGAATCCTAAATATTTAGAAGGAAATTTCACTAAAAGAATACCGATAATAGGAATTCTGGGAGACCAGCAGGCATCTCTATTTGCGCATGCATCTTTTGACGGCGGAATAGTAAAAAATACATACGGAACAGGATTATTTGTAATGGCACAATCAGGAAGACAGCCTTTTAAATCAGATAAATTAGTCTCAACAATTGCATGGACTATTAAAAACGAGACTTATTACGCGGTTGAAGGAAGCATTTTTACGGGAGGAGCGTTGATTAATTGGCTGAAGGACGGTCTAAAAATTATAAAATCATATTCTGAAACCGATAAATCGTCTGAAAAATTAAATTCCAACGAGGGGGTTTACTTTGTGCCTGCCTTATCGGGACTAGGCGCTCCATACTGGAATAGCAGCGCAAGAGGAATGATTATAGGCATAACGGGTAAAACCACAAAAGAAAATATTGTCAGGGCTGCATTAGAATCATTAGCTTATTCTACTAAAGACGTTATTAACGAATTGTTTAATATGCCTTATAAATTAAGAGTCGACGGTAAAGCAAGCGAAAATAATTTTTTAATGCAGTTTCAATCGGATATTCTCGGAATCCCCGTAGAACGGACAACTATTTCAGAAATGACCGCGTTCGGCATAGCCGGTTTTTCAGGCATATATTCAGGATTATGGTCTATAGAAGAATACTTAAAACTATACAAAATAAAAAAAGTATTCACTCCGAAAATAAGCGAAAATGAAAGAAAATTGTATTACGATAAGTGGAAACAGGCAGTGTCAAAAACTTTATATTGGTCAAATTAATTAAAATATTATGAAATTATTTTCATCAAATTTAAATCTTGCGATAGAATCAAGCTGCGATGATTTTTCTTGTTCAATTCTTAAAAAAAACGATTCAAAAATTAATATAATTTCAAATGTTGTATATTCTCAGGATTTTATACATGGAATTTATGGAGGAGTAGTTCCTGAATTAGCTTCAAGAAATCACATAAAAAGCGCTATACCCGCCGTCAATATCGCATTATCAAAAGCAAATATAAAATTAAAAGAAATAAGCTTAGTATCCGTTACTTCAGGTCCAGGTCTTGCAGGGTCTTTACTTGTCGGACTTATGACGGCTAAAACTTTAAGCTATGCTCTTAAAATTCCTATTACTGCGGTAAATCATATTGAAGGTCATATCTTTAGTCCTTTTTTGAATAGCAATATTAAAGAGGTTTTTCCTTTTATAGCTCTTGTTATATCAGGTGGACATTCTCATATTTATATAGTAAAATCTCACGAAGATATAAAACTGATTGGAAAAACAAGAGACGATGCATGCGGAGAAGCATTTGACAAAATATCAAATTTTTTAAATTATGGATATCCGGGCGGCAAAATTATTGATGAATTAGCCGAAAAAGGCAGCATTAACGCTTTTAATTTCTCTATGCCTATGGAACATTCAGGTAATTTTGATTTAAGTTTTAGCGGGTTAAAAACACAGGTAATATCGGAAATTAACAAGTTGGGCGGTCCAAAGCATTTGCAAGAAGAAACCGTCTTTGATATCTTTGCATGCCTAAGAGAAACAATCGCAAAAATTTTATATAAAAAAGTTATGTCGGTATGCGAATATACTGGAATAAAAGATGTTTCGATTTCAGGAGGGGTTTCGGCAAATTCTAGGATAAGAAGTATTTTTCTTGAAAGCGGTAAATTAAATGTTTTTTTCCCTGAACCTGCTTATAGCACAGATAATGCAGCTATGATAGGATACACGGGCTATTTTAAAAAACCTGTTGATCCGATTATTAACAAAGAAATATTCTATAATATAAATGCTGAACCTTCATGGGAACTATAAATTAATATTTTAATTTAACAATAAATGAATAAGCAGGCAATAAATATTAATACATTTAATATAAATAAAAATGGATAATAAAAAAAAAGTTAAATTCGGTCAAAATTTTTTAATAAATAAAGAAATTGCAAAAAATATAGTAAAATCTTGCAATTTTACAGAAAATGACAATATCGTCGAAATAGGACCTGGGGAAGGAATTTTAACAGATTTATTAGCAGATAAAGTTAAAACTTTAACAATAATTGAAATAGATCCTTTTTATTTGTCTTATGTGGAAGGAAAGCTATTTTTAAATAATAATAAGCTTAAAAAAAATGATACTGCAAAATTGATAAATATAGATGTTTTACAATTTAATTTTATAGAACTCTCTAATACTTTAAATTCAAAATTAAGATTAATTTCAAATCTCCCTTATGAAATTTCAAGCCCTATAATGGCAAAATTTATTAAAGAGAAAGAGGCTTTCTCAGACTTTACCTTAATGTTTCAAAAAGAGTTTGCGGAAAGACTGCTTGCGAAAAGCGATGAATCCGCAAGAAGCGCTTTTAGTGTTATTGTTGAGGCCAATTTTGAAATTGAACTATTATTTAATGTTTTTAAAGAAAATTTCAATCCGCAGCCTAAAATTGATTCATCGGTAATCAAAATGACTCCTTTAGATATAAATAAATTTGAAGATTTAAAATACTCCGAAAATATAAAATGGGCTGCAAACTCTCCTTATTTTAGCTATTTTGTTCATCAGTTATTTAAATTAAGAAGAAAAAAATTAAGAAATTCAATATATGCGTCTTTTCAAGGTATCCCTCCGGATATAAAAGTAAAAATGTATGAAGATTCAAATATAGATTTAGACAAAAGACCTCAGTCTTTAACTTTAAACGAATTTATTAAAATTGCAATAAAATATAAAGACTATCTTGGTTTAGAATAGTATTGCGCGCATTTATAATATATAGCAACCGGGGAGAGTAGCAGTCCATAATTCTCTGTCAGGTTTAGAATAATATCACGCGCATTTATAATATATAGCTAAATAAAATCATATCATATAAAAATATGAAGATTATCTTTGTATAGAATATAACATGACAAATAATAAGCCTGCAAAATAGATAAAGTAAAATAAAACAGTCCAAAAAAAGTGTATTTATATAATTCTGATAAAAAAATATTTAAAATAAATTCTAAATTTATTTTAACCAATTTAAATCTACCTGCTCCTTTTTTGTTAAAAGATGCTGAATTATCGGTAAATCTAAATACAGGTAAAATCATATCAGCAGATAAGAACAAAAATTATCCCAAAGCTATTAGCGCTAATAATAATTATAATTATTCAACGCTGATTATACCGGGATTAATAAATGCCCATATCCATACGGAACTGACTATGGCAGCGGATAAAAATACCCCGCATATTTTTTCAGAATGGGTAATTTCTTTGATTAAAAGACGTACTAATTTATCTGATAAAGAAATAGCAGATATACGTCAAAAAGCATATAATACATCTATAAGGGCAGGTGTAACCGCGATAGGAGATATTGTGCCTATTTCCCAGTTTAATAAATATATATCTGATTATAAAAAATTTAATGAAATTAATTGCAGCGCTTTAGATTTTGAAAGAATACATAATAAAAATAAAATTTTAAAATACACTAAATCAGATGCTGCCCACAGTGCTGCCGGCTGCGGCAGAATAGGCAATAATAATAATGATATTTTTTCAACCGGCATTCCGAGAGTAAAAGCATATATAGAGATAATAGGCTTGGATCCTTCTTTATCGAATGACAAAATAAAAGAATTGAAAGATATATTAAAAAATGATATTAATAAAAACGATACTGCCGGCAATAATTATAAAAAATTTATCTCAATAGGTGTCTCCCCTCATTCTATTTATTCTGTTTCACCTGCGCTTTTTAAAATATTATCCGAAAAAAATAAACAATGGGGTTTAGATTTAACTGTCCATGCATCTGAGCATAAATCTGAAATTCAATTTTTATCGGAAGGTATAGGCGATATATCTGAAAATTTACTGGCGGCTTTAAACTTAAAAGAATTTAATAACCCTTCCGAAAAATACGGAATAAAATATTCGACCCCTGTTCAATATTTAAAATCCGTCGGAATTTTATCCCCAAAAACTTCATTAATTCATGCTAACGAGGTAAACGGCGATGATATTAAAACAATCAAAGATTTAAAATCATCCGTTATTCATTGTCCGCGAAGCAATAGCTTTTTTAAATCAAACAAACTCCCGTTAAGAAAAATATTGGATAATAATATAATTGCAGGATTGGGAACCGATAGTCTGTATTCTAACGATTCAATAAGCATTCTTGATGAATTAAAATATGCAAGAAAAATTCATAATAATTTACAAATTGACCATGAAAATATAAAATATAACGATAAAGATTTAATCGGCTGCGGCATTTCTTCTAAAGAATTATTTGAAATGGCGACCAAAAATAATGCTAAAATATTAAATATTCCATTTGTAACAGGAACATTAGAAAAAAATTCTTATGCCGATTTCGTAATATTTAAGATTCCTGAAAATTTAGAACTGAATGAAATTAATGTTTTTGATGAAATCATCAATTTAGAAGAAAAAGATATATTAAAAGTTTTTATAGGGGGGAAGGAAATTTATTGCAATGGAAATAATAACTAAAATAGAAGATGCAAAGGCATTAAGCAGAAAATTAAAAGCCGATAACCAGAAAATATCGCTGGTTCCGACTATGGGGAAACTTCATTACGGACATTTAAACCTTGTCAAAGAGGGTTTAAAATTTGGAAAAGTTTTTGTTTCAATTTATGTAAATCCTCTTCAATTCGGTCCTTCCGAAGATTTCAGCAAATACCCGAGAGACATTGAAGGAGATATTAAAAAACTTGAACAATTAAAAGCAGATTATATATATATGCCTGATAATTCAATAATAAAAGGGACTGATACTTTTATAAGCAATGAATCTCTTTCCGATAAGTTGTGCGGTTTACATAGGACTGGACATTTTAAGGGTGTTTTAACGATTGTTATGAAACTTTTATTAATAATTAAGCCTGATTTTGCTTTTTTTGGGTTAAAAGATTATCAACAGTATATACTCATAAAAAAAATGACCGAAGATTATTTTTTGGACGTTAAAATAATACCTGTCCCTACAATGAGGGAGAAATGCGGCCTTGCTTTAAGTTCAAGAAATTCATATTTTAATGAAAATGATAAAAAACAAGCATGCAATTTTTATAAAGTTTTAAATAATACGGCTAAATTATTTAATGAGGGCGAAAATTCGGCTGAAAAACTCAGGCATTATGCTATAAAAGAATTGATAAATAATAAATTTAAAGTAGAATACATTGAAATTATGGATAAAGAACTGCTTAACAAAAAGGTATATGCTGAAAAAGACGATATTATTTTATCTGCAATAAAATTTTCAGGAGTAAGATTAATTGATAATATTTTTTTAACCTAATTTTTTCCCTTCAAGCAATTCAGATACTCACTATTAGAATATTATTGATATATAATAATATAATCTTTTTTTAACCATAACCTAAATACTTGCCGTTACAATAATAACGAATAACGGCTTAGAATATTATTGATATATAATCTTTTTTTAACCTAATTTTTTCAATGCCGCCTTAGACAATGCCGCTGCCTTGCTAGAACCGTAATCTGATATAACTTGTTTAAATAAAATAACGGCATCGGAAGGATCGGACAGTTTTGAAAAACCTAAACCCTGCAAATATATTGCCATAGGAACGTGTTTGTTTTTTGGATAAAGTCTTGTAAATTTATGAAATTCAAGAATTGAAATAGGATAATTTTTTAATTTAGAATTAGAAACTGCTATATAATAATTTGCATTACCTGCTTTTTTAGATTGAGGATATTTCTTTAAATATTTTTTAAATAAAATTATTGATTTTTGATATATGCCCTTATTGTAGTAAGATTTAGCTATATTGTATTCTTTTAAAGATTTTTTAACAGCAAGCTGTTTTGCCGAAATTTTAGGTAAAATTTTAACTTTGCTCGTTATAAGTTTCGAAGGAACTTTAATGCTTATTTTTTGTTTTGATATAGCAGAAGATTTAAACTTCTCCTTTTTAAGCAATTTTATTAATTCTTTATTTACAAGTATTCTATAATTTCTAAATTCTGTTTTAAGTAATTTCATATCATGCGAAATAATTTCATATTTTCCATATAATGCACTCATATGGGATTTTATACTTTCAATTTTTGAACCTTGATTTGCAACATTTAACCGGACTTGATGAATAGCTTGCTCTGAATCTGTTGAATTTTGCGAAAGGCTATCAACCTTTTTATTTAAGTTGCGTACCTGAATCTTCAGATGATGTATTGTATCAGGTTCCATTTCGGCGCATCCCGACAATAAAAAAGAAAATGTAAAAATAAACACAAACAGTAAAGAAATAATTTTAAGGTAATTAATAATATGTTTTTTATTTAAACTGCTTTCTTTTATTATTGGCATAATTTAGTCCTCATAATTATTTATATAATTTATATAATATCATAATTTAAATGATAAAAAAATATTAAATTATTATTAATAAATTGATTTAAGCGTCCAAGCAGGATTATAATAATTTTGCATCTCAGGAAACATATGCGGCATTAAAGGCATAATTCCGCTTGCGGTAGTATCCATTAAATATATTTCTTCTCTGCCTCCAAATTCGGTATCAAAAGATATTATCCTGGAATCTCTAGTCCAAGAAGGATGATGACATCCGTAAGGAGTATCGGTTAATTGCCGTTCATTATTGCCGTCAGGGTCCATGATAGATACTTGAAGAGCACCGTTGATAAACGATGTGAAAACTATTTTTTTTCCGTTTGGCGACCACTCAGGACTGCTATTGTAATCACTGCCGTTGAAAGAAATCATATGCACATTTGAACCGTCAGAGTTCATTACATATATTTGCGGCCCGCCGCCGCGGTTGGAAACAAAAACTATTCTATTGCCGTTTGGCGAATATGACGGGGAAGTATTTATACCGAATGTATTTGTAAGCCTTTTTAAGTCCGTTCCGTCGGCATTAACGGTGTATATCTGAGTATTATAATGCCCCGGGGTCAGGGCTAAAGATAGTTTTTTTCCGTTTGGCGACCAGCTCACAAAATCTGCAGGACCGGGTAGATATAATTTTTTTGTATGACCTGTAATTAAATTTTTTATAAACACTGCCGGATTTCCGTCTTTAAAAGAAATATAAGCAACTTTTTTGCCGTCGGGAGAAGGATACGGGAATATATTGATTGAATGATTATTAGTTATTCTTTTAACTCTATGTCCTCCGAAATCCATTTCAAATATATTTTTTACATTATTTTTTTCGCCGACAAAAAAAACTTTTGTAGTAAACGGTCCTTTTTTTCCTGTTAGAAATTTTAAGACGGCATCGGCGAATTTGTTTGCAAGGTATCTGTCATTACTTAATCTGCCTTCTAAAACTTCACTGAATAAAAGTTTTTGGGAATATATACTGATGAGATTGGCTTTAATTTTAATATTATCGCCTTTAACTTTATAAGTACCGTTTATCAAATACTCTGCGTTTAATACCGTCCAATTAGAATAATTGATTTTAGACGCTCTGATATGGGCAGCTTGCGGGTTTTCAAGATACGCTAGCGGATTTACTATATGAAAATATCCGATAACGGAAAGGTCATGCCTGATTATATGTGACAATTTTGATGAAATAGACGAATGTTGTTTATATTTTGTTAAATTTTTAAAACCGGGTACCGCAATTCTTATCTTTTTTATGCTTGCCTGATATATGTTAATATATACTTTTGCTGCCGCAGTTGAAGGTTTAAAGAAATATAAAATAAAACAAAAAGAAAATAAGAAAAATAAAAATAATTTTGTATAATTTAAAAAAAACCTAGATTTCCTGCTATAATTACCTTTGTTATAATCATTATAATGATTATAAATATTTAAATTAATTTTATTTTTGTTTGATTTTTTAAATATTTTCTGCTCTTTCATCTTTGTCTTCATAATTTTAAATTAATTATTTATTTATGATATTTTTAATATATAAAATATTATATATTATATATAGAACTAGTGAACCACCCCTCATTTACGGAAGGGGACTTCTCGGCAATGATAGTTAAAAATATATAAGCGTTAATTCATCATTATTAATAATATTTAATTTTTATTTAATTTTATTTTTATTGATTTTTAATTAGTTGAATTAATATTTTTATATAAGTAATTTTGTTTATTCTTAATTTATTCTTAATAAGTATTTTTATATAAGTAATTTTGTTTATTCTTAATTTATTCTTAATAAGTATTTTTATATAAGTACTTTTGTTTATTCTTAATAAGTATTTTTATTTAGCATTATACTTTATTTATTAGAAAAATATAAATATTTTATTCACTTTTCAATATTTCTTTGGGATAAAAAATTGCTAAAACTCCATTATTGTCATTTTCTGAATTCATGTAAGCCATAAACCCGCGCGGCGGAAAAGGCAGCGGAGCCGACGATTTTACAGCCGCAATAGACTGCGCGTCAAAATAGCCGCTACCGGACGATTTTACAAGTCTGACATTATATACTAAGCCGCTTTTCGTTATTTTAAAAGCAATTATAGATTTAAAATGCAAATACTGCGATAAAGGAATATTAAAATTTGAAATAATTATAGACGTTATTTTACTTATATAACCGCTAAATTTATGAACATTGCCCGCAATTAGAGAGCTTTGCAATTTACTGTAAGCGTTTTTTAATTTTAAATGCGAATACACGCTTGATGCTACCTGCTGCTGAGGCACAGTAGCCGGTTTAGACGGAATAATTTGATGCGGCTTTACAATTTTAATTTTATGAACGGTTTTTTTTGGATAAATCATTGATGATTTTGATTTAGCAACAGGTATTATTGCCTTATTAACTTTAGGCACAGGTGTAATTGTTTTTTTTGGTACAGCTTTATTATGTTTATTGTTAATAACAGAAGTAACTGCCGGCTTAACAGCAACATGCTTTTTAACCGTATTTTTTTTAATTGCATGCGTTAAGGTTTTTGTCGAAGCCAAAGGCCCCGGAACGGCGCTTACTACACTAACAACCACTTTTGAACCTAATGACTGAATTTTAGATTTAAATTTCATTGAAATAAAAATTAATAAACCTATTAAAATCACATGAAATAAAAATGATACAATATAATATTTTCCTACTCCTTTAGCTTTATTATCATTATACATTATTATAATTATCAATAACCATATTAAAAAAACAAATTTAATAAATCAATTAACATTTTATTAATACTTAATTTTCAGTTTAGCCTTGCGTTCCTTTTGCGTAAACTTTAGCAATAAATAGATTAACGTTTTATTAATATAGGATTCTTAGTTACCATGCCAATCTTACTTATACCCGCCATTTTTACCGCAGCCATAACTCTAATAACAACACCGTAGGGAATGGAGGAATCGGCTTTTAAAAAAATTTCTTTATCAGTTCTGTTCTTATAAATAGCCCGTAATTTTGAGGTTAAAGTGGGCAAACCGACCTTTAACGCATTAATATAAACTTCCCTTGACCCGTTTATAGAAACCACGATAGTTTTTTCCGGCGATTTTATAGCATGCGCAGCTGCGGTAGGAAGATGAACTTTTATACCGTGTTCAAGCATAGGAGCCGTAACCATAAATATAACTAAGAGAACAAGCATAACATCAACAAACGGAGTAATGTTTATTTCAGACATAAATTTATAGTTTGAAGATAAATTGTTTCTCCCTTCTTTATTATTATTGTTGTTTTGTGCAAACATTTCTTATATAAAATTTATTTTAACAATTTAAAATTTAACATAATAGAATATATTAGAAAATAAAATTACAAACTATTTGTTTTATTATATTTTTATATTTTAATCTTTTAAAATTTGCTTTTCTACTATAGCCATAAATTCATATGCAAAATCATCCGTCTCGTTGACGAGCACTCTAACCCTATTGGTATAATAATTATATGCTATTACGGCAGGTATCGCGGCAAAAAGTCCAGCCGCGGTAGCCACTAACGAATCGGCTATGCCGGGAGCCACAACGGCAAGACCTGCCGTTCCTGCTTTTTGAATACTTTCAAATGCCGTCATAATACCCCATACCGTTCCGAATAAACCTATAAACGGGGTAATAGAACCTGTTGTAGCAAGAAACGGTAAGTACATTTCTAATTTTGATATTGAAGAAAGCTGTGACTTTTTTAAAACTCTTTCAACTAAATGAGAACCGTTTATTTTAGTGTCATATTCTATAGAAGATTTGTCTTTATATTCTGCAGCTATTTTCTTTAAACTTACTAATTCTTTATATGCTGATTCAAACATGGCAGCAATAGGACTAAAATCTAAATTTTTAACTGTAGACATAACATAATCTAATCTTTTAGATTCCCAAAAAATGTCTATAAATTCTTTGTTTTCTTTTTTTGCTTTATTAAAATAACTAAGCTTATAAAAAATTATTGCCCATGAAGTCAAAGAAAAAAAAGCAAGAATTAAAAGAACAAGTTTTACGATTATGTTAGTATTTAAAATGTGCGCTAAAATACCAAAATTATTAATCATAGTAAATTTAATTTTTCTTTTATTTTATTTTAAATAAATTTATTCAATTACAAATAAATTGATTTAATTACATATAATTATTATTGATTAAATATGAACGAACCTCTTTGATATTCTATATTATAATATAATAAATAATAATAAAAATATCTTTAAATAAATTTATTCATCCATATTTATATTTATATTTATATTTAATTCATATATCATATATTTACACATTCATATTTATTAAATAAATAAATTTATTAAATTATAATTATTATCAATTAAACACGAACTTCCTCATCTGGAAGCATTTCGAATTGAGAACCGTCGACTCCGCATTCAGGACATTCATCTGGCGGAGTTTCTCCATAGTATATATATCCGCAAACTACACATCTCCAAGTATGCATACAAAATCACCTCATGTTATTTTATATTTTTTTATTTTTAATATTTTTATTTTATAGTTTTTTAATATTTTTATTTTTTATTTTATAATTTATAATTTTAATGATAAAAAATAAAATTATCTCACTATCTTACAATTATAAATTATTATAGCTAAATTTACAATGATTATTGTTTATAAAAAATATATTGACAAATAAAAATAATAACTATATATTGTAAATAATTTCAACAAAATGCTATATATTGTTTAATAATATTATAAACCTTAAATCACCGTTAGAAATTTCTTTTTCTGGATTCCTGCCAACGCAGGAATGACTTTGCGAAGGTTTAAATTTTAACCTGTTTGGTATCATTTCCGCGAAAGCGGGAATCCAGTATTTATCATATGCTGAATCAGTTTTAATAATTTCTAACGGTGATTTAATTAAGTATTATTAATTATAATTTTAATTTAACTTTAAAAAATAAGGTGTTTAAATGAGCATTAAAAAACCGATTGATTTAAAAATAAATCTCGAAAAAGATAATCTAACAAAAAATTTTAGTGAAAATGCCGTAACGGTTTTAAAAAAACGATATCTCGCAAAAGATACAAACGGTTTTATAATTGAAAATATTTCAGGAATGTTTGAAAGGGTATCAAGTAATATTTCAGAAGCCGATTATAATTATAAATCATCAAAGGAACAGGTTGAAAAATTAAAATCTGATTTTTATGATGAAATGACTAATTTGCGATTTCTTCCCAATTCTCCTACTTTAATGAACGCAGGCAGACCGCTGCAGCAATTATCTGCATGTTTTGTGCTTCCCATAGAAGATTCTATGGGATCAATATTTGAAACATTAAAAAATACCGCTCTTATTCATCAAAGCGGTGGGGGGACGGGATTTTCATTTTCAAGGTTAAGACCAAAGAATGATGTTGTCCATTCGACAAAAGGAGTATCAAGCGGCCCTGTTTCATTTATGCAGGTATTTAATGCGGCTACCGAAGCCGTTAAACAAGGAGGAACTAGAAGAGGCGCCAATATGGGAATACTTAATGTTGACCATCCTGATATTATGGATTTTATAACCTCTAAAAAGGATACTTCAAAGCTTAACAATTTTAATATATCTGTTGCAATCACGGAAGATTTTATAGATAAAGCGTTAAAAAACGAAGAATATCCGCTTGTCAATCCAAGAAGCAAAGAAATAGTAAAATATCTCAATGCAGGAGAGGTATTTGATACGATAGTAGAATTGGCATGGAAAAGCGGGGAACCGGGCATAATATTTATAGACAGAATAAATAAATTTAATCCTGTCCCTTCTGCCGGCTTAATTGAATCGACAAATCCTTGCGGAGAACAGCCGCTTATTCCTTATGAATCATGCAATTTAGGTTCTATTAACATTGGAAAATTTATAAAAAAACATCCTATAAATATAAGCGGATTAAAAGATATCGATTATTACGCTAATTTAATAGATTGGGAATCTTTAAGAAAAACTGTCCATATTGCTACGCATTTTTTAGATAATGTTATAGATAAAAATAATTATCCTCTTGAAAAAATAAAAGAAACTACTCTGTCAAATAGAAAAATAGGGCTCGGCATTATGGGATATGCCGATACATTGATTAAATTAGATATCCCGTATAATAGCGAAATTGCTTTGCAAACAGCAGAAAAAATAATGGAATTTATAAATACAGAATCAAAAGCAAAATCTCAGGAACTTGGGGAAATACGCGGAAGTTTTCCTAATTTCGATAATTCAATATGGAAAACAAAAGGATATAAAGCAATGCGGAACGCAACTACTACTACAATTGCTCCGACAGGAACTATCAGCATTATAGGCGGCGCTTCAAGCGGCATAGAGCCTTTATTTGCTTTAAGCTACGAAAGACATGTTTTAGATAATCAGTCATTAATAGAAATTGATAAAAATTTAAAAGATAAATTTAACGATTTAGGTATTTTTTCAAATGAATTAATAGATTTTATAGCAAAAGAAGGAAAGTTTGATAAAAATGCATATAAAAATTGGAAAGATTATAATCCTTTACCTTTTAAAATATCTTCCGAAATTAAAAACTTATATGAGAAAAACGGGGAGAAAATAGAAGAATATAAAATATTTGAGTATTTAAACTCGGTTTTTATTACAAGCCATGATATCACGCCTAAATGGCACGTATTGACACAATCGGCATTTCAAAAATATACCGACAATGCCGTTAGTAAAACAGTTAATTTTCCTCACAACGCCACTAAAGAAGATATTAAAGAAGTTTATGTGCAGGCTTATAATCTTAACCTTAAAGGAATCACAGTTTATAGAGACGGTTCTCGGGAACAGGTTTTAACAACCAATAAATCCGTGCCTCAGCAAACACAAAATGAAAATGAAAATAGAAATAATAAAGATACAAGTAACAAAAAACATATATTAATAGAACCTAGAAAAAGACCTGATATTATTCATGGGGTGACAATCAAAATGGTAACGGGATGCGGACCTTTGTACGTAACTATAAATAAAGACGAAAACAATGCTCCCTTTGAAATTTTTAACTCCATAGGAAAATCCGGAGGCTGTGCCCAGAGCCAAACAGAGTCTATAGGCAGAATGGTCAGTATGGCATTACGTTCAGGAATAGACGCTGAAGAAATTATAAGCCAGTTAAAAGGAATAAGATGTAATCAGCCATACGGATTTGGAGAAAATATTATTTATTCCTGTGCAGATGCGATAGGTAAAGCTCTTGAAAAAAGTTTAAAAGAAATAGCGGATTTAAAAAAATGCAACTGCGGAGAAGACGGCTTAAATGCCGATATTATAAAGAAAAATAATAACGATAATAATTATAACGGCAAAGATAATAATAATGAAAATAATTTAAATAACCATAATCATAATACTGATGCGTTAAATACTCAATTTAGAGGCGCATGTCCTTCATGCGGCGGTTCAAATCTTAAACATGCGGAAGGATGTACGGTATGTTTAGATTGCGGCTATTCCGACTGCGGCTGATGTAATAAATAAGCCCTGTAATATATATTACAGGGCTTATTTACTTTAGGGGGAAAAAGCCTTCGGTTATTTACTTCTAAAAAGTATCTTGTCTATATTTTATTTATATAACCTTAATCCAGAGATAGAACTTTATATAATAGTTTCCATTCCAGAATTAAGGTTATAAGTTAAAATTAATATGCGGTTCCATATAGAATTAATTGTTTTAATGATCCTTGAATTGAGCCCGGCATTCCCATATGCGTCATAAATGCCCACATTCCCGCATCGGCAAAATAGTATTTCATTCTCCACATTTCGCCTAATATTCCAATATTTGTATAACCGCCGTCGCGATAAACTAATATTTCGACAGGAAAGGCGGGACTATGATCTATGCCTGGATTTTTATATGTTTTTGTAGCTCTTATGCCGCTATCAATTGAAATACTATGCCTTTCGGTAGAATTTCTTGTAACGCCTAATTCAATAAAACCAGCAGACGGATCGTCTATTTCATAGGCATAATGCCACCGGCTTTTATTAATCTGGATCCCTTTTTTTACTAAAGCGGCAACTCCTTCTAGATTTGAGTTTTTACTTCCTGAATAATTCTGAATTACAACAACGCTGCCTGGGAAAGAACCTCCGCCGATACCTCCGGGAAATCTGCCCGTTCTCATAGGTCCGTATTGAGTGTTTGATGCCGTTCCTCCGACAGCTTTTCTAATTGCGCTTTTAATATTGCTGTTTGCCTTAGCGGCATAAGCAATATAAGAATTTCCCGAAAAAGTTCTTGCAATAGCGGGAAGATTAATCATACTAACTACCGTTCCCTGCGTCGGAGTCGTATAGACGCTTACTCTTAACGGCAAACCAAACGCAGCAACAGAATTTTTACCGTTATCCGTCATATACATGTCATAAGAATTGTTATTGGCGGCTATAACGGTAGATATATGGGAATCACCTTTTGGAAGGGAAATTCTTTTTACTGCTATAACATTCCAGCCAATATTATTTAAAGCACTTTTGACTTTATTTATAACGGATGAATAACTTCCCCCGACATTTACCGCAACTTTTGTAAATACGCCATAAGAAGAAGCGTATGATTTCAAACTGCTTGATGAAACAATTAATGCACTTAAAATAAAAACAAACATTAATCTTTTAAATAATTTTAAACCCATAGTTGACTTTCCTCCTTAGTTTTTATTAGCTCAATGAATTGATATTTTTTATTAAAATCAATATTTAAAAATAATGTTTAATTTTTATAATAATATACATAATATAAATAGATATGTCAAATATAAATTTATATTAAATTAATATAATATTTAAATATTTATATTCATACCTTAAATCACCGTTAGAAATTTCTTTTTCTGGATTCCTGCGTTGGCAGGAATGACTTTGCGAAGGTTTAAATTTTAACCTGTTTGATGTCATTCCCGCGAAAGCGGGAATCCAGTATTTATCATATGCTGAATCAGTTTTAATAATTTCTAACGGTGATTTAAATTAATATATATTAAATTGTATTTATATGTTTTAAAAAAATATAAATTTTATGATTTTAATTCAGGTGCCGGTTTTGCAAGAAAAAATCCCTGCCCGTAATCTACGCCGAGTTTTTTAATTTCTTGCAATATTTCATCGGTTTCTATAAATTCTGCTATAGTTTTAATACCGACTTCTTTTGCAATAGAAACAGAGCTTATAACAAAAGCTCTGTCTATTTTATCGGACATAATGCTTCTTATAAATTCGCCGTCAATTTTGATAAAATCAACAGGAAAATGCTTAATATATAAAAATGAACTAAAACCGGAGCCGAAATCGTCAACGGCAAATCTAAAACCTTCATATTTCAAATTAGTAACAAATTTCTCAAGCAATGTTATATTTTTAATAGTTTCTCTTTCGGTAAGTTCAAAAACAATTTTATCCGGATTTATATCGTATTTTAGAATAATATCTTTAACATTTTTAATAAATTCGGAAATTATTAAAGATTTAGGCGATAAATTAACAAATAAAAAACCTTTAAAATTACTTTCCTGCATCATTTTAAACGCTTTTTCCATAAGCATAAGATCTAATTTATGCGCTACGCCGATAGCTTCGGCAACTTCTATAAATTCGCCTGCCGAGAGTATTGTTCCTTCATAATTGATTCTCATAAGGAGCTCGTTTGCAAGAATTTTACCGTCTTTTAATCCTAAAATAGGCTGAAAATAAGGAATAATAACATCATTTTTGTTTAATGCGTCTATTACTATATTGCTCTTTTCTCTTGCTTCATGATACATCGCAATCATATCTTCTTCCTGTGCCGCATATACCTGATCTTTACCTTTGGCTTTTGCTTTATACATCATATTATCAGTAAGCATAAAAATATCTTTTTCCGTGCCTGCCGACATAGGATAAGATGCCACGCCTATTGAAACAGTTATCCCGACAGATTTTTTATGTTCGGAATCATTCATTTGCATAAGCCCTATTTTTTCTCTTATCCTTTCTGCTATCATATAAGCTTGTTCAATACCTGCTCCGGGAAGAATAATTGCAAATTCGTCTCCTCCGTATCGTGCTAAAATATCCTCGCTTCTTTTTAATTTATTTAAAACTTCACCTATATTTTGAAGCATTTTATCTCCAAAATTATGACCATACATATCATTCACAAATTTAAAATTGTCTAAATCAATAAACAACAAACTAAAGATTGAATTATTTCTATTTGCTCTTTCCGTTTCATAATGCAGAAATTCGTTAAAAACTCTCTGGTTATAAAGCCCTGTAAGTCCGTCACGCGTCGCATAATATTCAAGATCTTTAGTATATTTATAAATAGCTTTTATTGAACCGATAACATTTAAAAGGGTTGTTAAAACACTATTAATTACTAATTCCCTTGTGTTGTCGAGCGATTCTTCCGATTGAACGCCTATTCCTACAATGCCGCCTATATGCGGAGCATCTAATATTACTTTTTTAGTTCTAAGTAAAATATCTTCGGCGGTTAATTCAGCCAATTTTATTTTTTTATCCGCAATATTGTGAGTTATTATTATATTTTTAATATCTTTTAAAAATATGTTAGAATTATCATAATATATGCTTTTATTAATCATTTCATCAAACATTTTTTTTGTTTTTTCCGATGGTTCTCCTCTCCAAAAAACTTCAAGTTCTATAAGGTCTTCGTCCTGAACAAATATTGAAAATACATTATAGACTTTAATAATATTGTTCATCTCAATTAGCAGATTAAAAACATGTTCTTTCCAATCCCTGACAACCTCCGAAGTGATTATAAAACGTTCTAAAAGTTTAGTTTCAAATTCTAATATATCTTTATCTATAGCAACTTCCCGCAATTTTGACGAAAGTCTCAGGATGCCCTGATAAACGCTGTTAAATTCATCGAATTTAAGGTCTGCTAAATTAGACTTGAGCATTGTCAAGTCTCTGACGGTATTAATATTCTCAACTTCTTTATTGATGCTGCCTATACCATTTTTAACAGATTTCCTTACAATAAAAGCCACAAATGCTCCGCCAGTTATAGGCAGCAGGAATATCAGCAGCAAGAGCGCATAATAATAATTTTTAAATTTTTGAGTTAAATAAGCCGGATTAAAAGAAACTTCGGTGACGCCGTTAACGTCCCCTTCTTTTGCCATAGTATGGCATTTAAGGCATGACTCTTTATCTTTCAGCGGATAGGCGTAAACAGATAATCCATTAATTTTTTTATAGGACGGCAAGCCGGTTAAAAAAGATTTTTTTACAACCGAATTTTCTTCAGGCTGAGAAATTTTGCCAAATTGTTTAGAAACAATCTTGCCTCTAAAAATAACTACATTTATCATTTTCTCAGAATTAGAGGATTTCTTTAAAGCTTTTATAAATCCAATAACCTGTTTTTCATTCCATCCTCTTTTCATTACCTGAAACATTGCGTTAAATGTTTCATGGGCAATATAAGAACTTGTAATTCTAGTCCCCGTGTTTATTATTTTATCGCTGAAACTTGACAATAAAACGGCAGACAGCACGGCAACTAAAATAGATACGGATATCGCTATACATAAAATAAATTTATCTAATCTTCTGAATTTAAAAAAATTAAATGTAAATTTATTATTACTGTTCTTATTATTATCGGGGACATTAGATTTCATAATATTCTATTTTTTATAGTTTTACAGAAAGCAATTCGCCTGCATCTTCTTTAGTGGGGATACCTACATAGGAAAGTTTGCCGTCTATTATAGTTGAAGGGACGCTTCTTATATATAAATCTATAGATAATCTTCTTCCTTCCGGATCGGCAACATCAATTAACTTGTAAGTAAAATCTTTCCGTTCTTCCGCTAACGTTCTCCAAACCCTGTCGGCGGGTATACATTCCGCACACCATTTTGAAACTAATAATATTACGTTGTGTTTTATTTTTATATTGTTTAATTCATTTAAATTAAATTTTGCATCTATATTATTATTGTCATTATTATTATTTTCTTTTTCCATATTTTTATAAACCTGTCCTCCGCATTCTCTTTTAATATTATTTTATTTATTAACTAAATTTATTATTAATTAAATTTAAATTACTTATTTCTAATATTTTTATTGACTGGAACATCTCATGCATTGTATCTGTTCTTTCATAATTTTTTCTCTGTATTTATCAATAGCTTCTTTGCCCGTCAAAAGAAATTTAAGTTCGTCTAAATTTGCAGCTTTGACTTTTGTTACCCAGCCGTCGGTGTAAGGAACTATATTTAATAAAAGCGGATCGTTTAAAAGTTTTTCGTTTACTTCTATTATTTCGCCGGAAACAGGCGAAGGAATGGGACCGACCCATTTTCCGCTTTCTATAGTGGCGGTATTACCGCGTCTGACGACCATTGCGCCTATTTTTTTAAATGTGACATGAAGAATTTTTCCTGCCTGAGTTTGGGCAACATCAGTCATTCCCAGAATCACTATATTATTATCTACGGGTTTTGCCCAAGTGTCTTTTTCCGTATCGTAATAAATATCTTCGGGTAATTCGCATCCTTGAACTTCAGCCATAATACCCCCTTTTTGTAAATTATTAATTAATCATTGATTATATCAAACAATGTCTGTAATTGTTTTTATTTTATTTATTCTAATAAAATCCTTCAAATTAGCAAACTAATACGGTTAGTTTAATATTAAAACTTATTTTAACTTATTTTATTATCGTGTTATACAACCTTAATCTTGCATTAGAAATTTTTATAAGGTACAACCTTAATCAATAATAATAATATTATATATTATATAATAATAATTTTTTATTTAAAATATTTATGTGATTTTTATCACTGTTATTTATATTTTGTATGGTAAAATTTATATATGATATAAAACAATAATTAAAGGAAAAATAATTAAAGGAAAATAAACGCACATCGTCATTATATGAAAAATTTCTATTTCAGATGTATTTTGTGATAATGGGTAATTATATTATATTATATTATGCGATAAACAATTTCAGATATTAACAAACTAATTAAAAAGGAGATTCAAATGAATACGACGCTTGATCCTATAGATGCGCTAAAAAGCGACCACGAAGCAGTAAAAGTAGTTTTAGACAATCTTGACGGCTACCTAAAAAAAATAGGGGGGCAGGTATCCGATTCTTTAAGGAAAAATTTGATAAATCAGCTCAACGAAATTACGTCTTTTATTGATAAAGACCTTGAAATACATTTTAAAAAAGAAGAAAACGCCTTATTTCCGGTTCTTGGAAATTATATAGGCATAGAAACAGGACCTATTCATGTAATGCTGATTGAACATGAACAATCAAGACAACTTTCAAAAGAATTTAAAAATGCTATATCGGAGTATTTATCAAACAATAAATATGAAAATATCGTATCTTCAGGCGATAGTCTTATTCAGCTGTTATCGGAACACATAGATAAGGAAAACAATATATTGTTTAATATGGCAGAAATGCAGCTAAGCAATGAAGAGAAAAATGAAATTATGGAAAAAATGAGGAGTATAAAGTAATTCTATAAAAAATAGTCAATCACCCCGACCCTCGGACGGGTGTATCCGAGCTATGATTTTTAGATGAAAATTTAAAATTAAGTAAAGTAAGTAAATAACTAATTCATATATTAATATATTAAATTTTATAATATTTAATATTAAAATAATCAATAAAATAATTTTAAGAGGAAAATAAAATGAATATTGAACAATTAAAGAAAATAAAATTAGACGTCAGGGAAGATATAAAAAATGGGGAAGATCCGTTTAAAAAAATAATGGGGGCAATAAATCTTTTGAAAAACGATGAAGCATTAGAGCTTATTAACAGCTTTGAACCTTCTCCTTTATATTCCGTTCTTAAAAATAAAGGATTTGAACATATCACAAACCATATTGACGGCGGATTTGAAATTATTTTTTATAAAACCGGCAACTATAATAATGCTAACAATGAAATTATTGATAAAGATTGGAAAAATGAGAACAATTTCAATGATGATGATTTAAAAAAACTTGCCCACTGTAAAGAAATAGAAATTGACGTTAGAGAGTTAGAACCTCCTCAACCTCTTTTAAAAATTTTTGAAATTATAGAAAATATGGACAGCGATAACGCTCTATCTATAATTCATGAAAGAAAACCGATACATTTATATCCGAGATTAAAAGACGCGGGGTTTAAATTTTTAACAAAAGAAATAAAAGAAGATCTATATTCTATTAAAGTTTGGCGAAATCAAACCAATTAATATTATTTACCTATAAGATTTAATGCTTCTCCTTTCCGGCATCCGGTATAAATTAAAAAAGTAATTAAATCTTTCATTAGCTTATTCGTGGCGCCGGAAATTAGTTTATTAATATCTTCATCGGAAAGGGTCTTGAGGCGAGATAGTTCGTTTAATTGTTTGATTTTTTCCTTTTCTGCTTCCTTTTTATCTTCGGTCTGGCAGCTTCCTCTATACCGGATATTATCGATTATTATATCGTAATGCCAAACTTTACCCCCTAAGCCTTATTTTATCTGACATTCTCGCCCCTTTTCCATTGTGACGAATTTGTGACAGATTTTTTAAAAAATGCGTCATTTATGGCGATTTTAACAAGTTTAATTTGGAATGTCAAGAGACTTGAAAGTGCTTATTTACTGCGTCTTTGAATGGTAGGCGGAGCAGGGTTCGAACCTGCGACCCCCGGCTTGTAAAGCCGATGCTCTAACCGGCTGAGCTATCCGCCCGTTAAGGAATATACATAAATTTTTTAGCTTAATTAGTTTAACATTTTATTTAATTCGTTGCAATATAAAATGAAATCCTTAATCATGCATTAGAAACTTTCCAAACTTTCTAATGTTAAACAAACACTGGATTCCCGCGAAAGCGGGAATGACACCCGTTGGGTGAAAACTTAAATATTTGCAAAGTCATTCCTGCGAAAGCAGTAATCCAGAAAATAAATTTTTATCGCAGGATTAGGAGAAATATTATAAAACAGTAAAACAACCCCCGTTCTTTTTGAAAAAACCTTTTTAAAAAAGAATTAGGGGGTTTAATTGTAACTCATTAATCATAAATCTAAACTATTTTATTAAAGTTTATTAAAGAACCTACATCAAAAAAACTAAAAAATAAAATTAATATCAGAAATTATCTGTGCATAAAATTATAATTTAGTTTATTTTCCTGTATTGACAGCTTCTTTAAAAGTCTTGCCAGGCTTAAACTTAGGCGATTTAGATGCTTTAATCTGAATTTCTTTGCCTGTCTGAGGATTTCTGCCTTTTCTTGCTGCGCGTTTAACAACTTCAAAAGTTCCAAATCCGACTAATCTAACGCTGTCGCCTTTTTTAAGTGCGGCTACGACCGATTCAACTGTTGCATTTAATGCCTTTTCGCTGTCAGCTTTTGTAAGTTTAGATGACTTTGCAATTGCGTCTACTAACTCAGCTTTTGTCATAAAATTCCTCCTTCGTAATAAAAAAATGATTTATTTAATTTTACTGCATTATTAAAATTACTGAATTATTAAAGTAAAACTAATAAAGTAAAACTAATAAAACTAAAGTAAAATAGTTTTTCTTTTAGATACTTTAACATCGGCACTTTAATAAATATATTTAATATATATATGTTTATTCTAAATATGTCAATAAAAATCTTTAATTATATAAAATTTTTTTTTATACTATATAAATATTATTCGTTTAACTTATTATTATTATTTAAATATTATTATTATTTAGAATTACCTTTATTTAGAACTACTTCCTGCTTTACTATCCGAATCCATATCTTTTTCATAAAGAATAATCGGCATTGAATTATTTAATATTACATCGTCATTAATGACACATTCTTTAATAGAAGAATCGGTCGGTATTTCATACATGACATCAAGCATAATAGACTCAAGAATAGATCTTAACCCTCTTGCTCCTGAACCGTGGGTGATCGCCTGTTTAGTAATTTCTTTAATAGCCGAATCCGTAAATTTAAGCTTAACACTTTCCATATCAAAGAGTTTTTGATACTGTTTTATTAAAGCATTCTTAGGTTTTGTTAAAATTTCTACAAGCGCTTTTTCGTCTAGTTCTTCTAATGCGGCTATAACCGGAAGTCTGCCGATAAATTCAGGTATAAGACCGAATCTTAGTAAATCTCTTGCTTCAACTTTCTTAATAATATCATAAGAATATGTTTGTTTTTCTCTTTTTGCGCTTACGGTAAATCCTATAGGCTGTGAATTCATTCTTTTTTCAATTATCTTATCAAGACCCGTAAAAGCTCCGCCGCATATAAAAAGAATATTACTTGTGTCTATTCTTAAAAATTCCTGATGTGGATGTTTTCTTCCGCCTTTAGGCGGCACATTGGCAATTGTGCCTTCTATAATTTTTAAAAGAGCCTGCTGAACGCCTTCTCCTGAGACGTCTCTTGTAATAGAAACATTATCGGATTTTTTTGCTATTTTATCAATTTCATCTATATATATTATGCCTTTTTGAGCCCTTTCAACATCATAATCGGCATTCTGAAGAAGCGATAGAATAATGCTTTCTACATCCTCGCCTACATAACCTGCTTCAGTTAAACTTGTTGCATCGGCAATCGCGAAGGGAAGTTCAAACATTCTTGCAAGAGTTTCGGCTAATAATGTTTTACCGCTTCCCGTAGGACCTATTAACAAAATATTGCTTTTTTGCATTTCAACATCTTGAAGCGGATTCTTATCTTTTGGCTCTTTTAAGCTTTTATTTTTTTTCAATGCATCATTATATTCAATTCTTTTATAATGATTATATACGGCGACCGAAAGTATCTTCTTGGCTCTTTCCTGCCCTATCACATACTGGTCTAAAAAATCTTTAATTTCAACCGGCTTGTAAATCCGTTCTTCATCTTTTGATTTGACTTCCGCAGGTTCATGAATTTCTTCAGAAATAATATCATTGCATAATTCAATACATTCATCGCATATATAAACCGATGGACCCGCTATAAGTTTTTTAACCTCATCCTGCGATTTTCCGCAAAAAGAACAGTATAATTCTCTCCCGCTGCTATCATCGTTACTATTTTTTTTAGCCATTTTAATTACCTCTTTATTTTTTATCTTTGCTATTTATTTCTTTAATTTTATCCTTATTTATATCCTTTTTTTCGACCACTTTATCTATAATGCCATATTCCACGCTTTGCGTACCGCTCATATAGAAATCTCTTTCGGCATCTTCCTTAATTTTTTCAATAGACTGCGAAGTATGGAAAGACAGAATAGAGTTTAATTCTTCTCTCATTCTTAAAATTTCACGCGCCTGTATATCAATATCGGTAGCCTGCCCCTGGAATCCTCCCGATGGCTGATGTATCATTATTCTTGCGTGAGGTAAAGCAAATCTTTTCCCTTTTGTTCCCGCAGCAAGCAATACCGCCCCCATACTTGCGGCTTGCCCCATGCAAAGAGTTGAAACATCAGGTCTGATATATTGCATAGTATCATAAATAGCAAGTCCCGAAGTTATAACACCGCCCGGTGAATTAATATAAATACTTATATCTTTTTCAGGATCTTCGGATTCTAAAAATAACAGCTGGGCTATTATAAGATTTGCAAACGTATCGTCAATTGCTTCGCCTATAAAAATAATCCTGTCTTTTAATAATCGTGAATATATATCATAAGCCCTTTCGCCCCTGTGCGTTTGTTCTACAACCATTGGAATCAATGACATGCCCATTATCTCCTGATTAATTATTTTTTAAATTACACAAATTATATTATATAGATATATTATATATATCTATATAATATATTTTACTTTAATAAAAAAAGAATTTTATACCAAACAAATATATTATATTTATGCTGTATATAATATATTAATATATCTATATCTTATACATAAGATAATTTATTTGCAATAATAAAATCAAATATCTTTTCTTCAAGCATATGATTTTTTAGATTTTCATAATTATCTTTATCATTTGCGTATAATTTTTTGACTTCTTCAAATTCTAACCCTGATTCTTTAGATGTCTGAAGATAAAAGTTTTCTATATCTTTATCGTCAACCTTAATTTTTTCAAGTTTTGCTATATTTTCTATTAAAAGAAAAGAAATAATATCTTTTTTTGCCATAACTTTAAGTATATTAAATATATCTTTTTTTTGTTTATCGCTATCATTGGCATTTTTATATTTTTCGTCTTTCATTAAATTATCAAATCTCGCCTTCGCATCCTCTTCTATCATGCTTTCAGGTATCTCTATAGGGTTAATTTTAATTAACTCTTGGGTTATTGCTTCTTTGAGCGCTTGCTTTTGTTTTTTTTCTTCATAACTTTCAATCTCTTCCTTTAATTTTTTCTTAAAATCGTCTATATTTTCAAAATCACCAAAATTCTTGAGTATATTGTTATCTAAAGCAGGCAGAACTTTCTTTTCAATATTCTTAATTATTCCTTTTATTGTAACGCCTTTTTCTTTATCTATAAATTCAAAACCGTCACCTATCTTTTTCCCTATAAATGAAGATTCTAAATCTTTATCCGAAGCACCGGAATTAATGCTTAAAGAATAATCTTTGGCGCTGTCTATCGTATTATTTTCGGAATCTACCGTAACATAATCAATATTTACAAAATATCGGTCTTTATCGTTAATAGTTTCATCAAGGTTTAATTTGACAGGTTCAGCCAATCTTTCAAGTAAAAAATTAATTTCATCTTCTAAAACTTTGTCGGTAATTTCTCTTTTTTTAATTTCTTTGATTTTTAAATCTAAATTAACGCTTGAAATATTTGGCAAAACTTCAAATCCTATTTCATAAGTATCGGCCGATAATTCTCTTTCAACTGAAGGATTTCCTGCAAGCATAATATTTTTATCGCTTATTAATTTCTTAAAATCATCATTTAAAATATCCATTCTAACTTCTTCTAAAAGCTCGGCTTCATAAAATTTTTTAATTACTAAAATTGGGGCTTTCCCCGGTCTAAAACCTTTTATAGTAGCTTTTTTTGCGGTTTCTTTTAATTTTTTTTCAAGAAGGCTGCTAACTTTTTCGGCATCTATTTTTATTTTTACTTTTCTTTTGATAGGAGAAATTTCTTCAATTAACAATAAATCTTGAACTTGCTCTAAATTAGCATTTTCTGTATTTCCTGTATTCTCTTCCACTATTATAACCTCCGGATTGTTATCGTTATTATTATTTATTATTTATTAATAAATAATAAAATTAATTAATTGATAAAATTTTATATTAATTAATAATCATTTAAAATCATTATAAAGCTTTTTTGGGAATAGTAAATTTAACACCTATAAAATATTAAATCAATGGTTATCCGTATCTCTCGAATACATTAGAAAACCTTAGATAATAATTTTCATAAACTACTATCCTACAAATATCGGTCTTTTTGACAGCGTATCTGCAACATTAAGATTTCTGAAAGGCAAATCTTTTGTCTGATCTAAGATTTCTTTAACAAGCGAGTCTTTAGTCATATTTATAGTTTTTCTATTTTGATATCTGTTTCTTACGGATAATAAATTTGAGGTTTTTTCTTTTTCGCCCACGACTAAAATATACGGAACCCATTCCTCTTCCGCATACATAATTTTCTTACCCATACTAAAAGCCCTATCGTCAATATCTGCTCTTATTTTAAAAGAAGCAATATTTTTCATTAACTCTATACAATATTCTATATATTTTTCCGAAACAGGGATAATTCTAACTTGAGTAACGCTTAACCATAGGGGTAAAACGGGAATCTCTTTTTTAAGAGATTCTTCTAATAGCAAATACATCCAGCGTTCAATTGTCCCGACGGAAGAATGGCAAATTATACAGCCTTCTTTTTCGCCTTTTTCATTTACAAAATTAATGCCGTATCTTTCAGCATCTGCAACATCAAGCTGAACCGTAGATAACTGGCATGAGCTGCCTATAGAATCTATACCTTGAAATTCATGTTTTAATGCCCAATAATGCTTCATTTTAGATAAAGTTTCAATTAAAGCAGGTTTTTTTGAATATTTTAAAAGACTAACTAATTTGTCTTTATATTTATCGTAGTATTCCTGAACTATTCTGAATACAACAGCATATTCAATATTAATAGCGTCGGCTAAGTCCGAATATTGCCTATAAAGTTCCTGATATTCATTGAATCCCTCTTCAATGTTAAGACAAAAACTATGTATGTCGGGCATCGTAAAGGCTCTTAGTCTTCTTAATCCTGATAATTCGCCGCTTCTTTCATATCTAAAACTTTTTGAATATTCGTAGAATCTTAAAGGCAGCTGTTTATAACTTATCTTCGTATCTTTCAGCATAGAAAATAAACCGAAATCTCCCGCAAATCTAAGCACAAACTCTTTTGTCCTGTCAAAACCGCCTGAAACTGAATCATCTTTCATCTTTTCATCAGGTACCATTACAGTGTAATGTCTTTCGTGAAAAGACTCTCCCTGTCCTTTTATATCCGGTTTATTCCAGTTATATATCAATGGAGTTTCTATCTCCATACACTTAAGCTTAACTAATGCAACCTCTTCAGCCCAATCTGAAATAAGTTTATACAGCAATGTTCCTTTTGGATAGAGTCTTAAATGTCCTGAGTCTGAGTTTTCTTCATGGTCTGCTATTTCAAGACGACGCATTGCCTCAACAGAAGGAGGTTCAACGCCTTCTTTTACTTTAAATTCTTCAAACGCTATAAATTTTTTTAAAGAAGGGTAATTGTTTAACGCTTCGCTATCCAAAATTTTTTTATCATTAATATCAATTAATATTTCACTGCCGTCAGGATTTAAAATAAAAAAATTACTTTCAACTTCCTTTGCAATATCCTCTCTATTTTTAGATTTTGCTTGTTTAATATCTTTGTTATCTATTCTATTTTCCGATGAAGATATTATATGCCTTGAAGATTCGCTTAAGGGATGACCTTTACATGCAATTGAAAAACTTTTATACCAGCCGAAAGGAGCCCTTTCTATGCATACATCAGACAATTCATTTTCAAGTTTATTTTTAAGCTCATCTAAAATTTTAACGGCATCCGACGGTCTTCCTAAATCATTAGATAAATGTGCATATGGATATATTATGATCACCTGAGGTTTTAGTTCATCATATAGTTTCTTAATTTCAAGAAAAGCAGAGTATATAATTTCATCGGGCCTTTCAGCATCTAAACTTTCAATCGTAGAAAAAACTACTAACGCTTCGTTAAAAGAATTACTTTCATGAACATCTGTATTAATTTTTTCAGCCATCGGGGTTTTTCCTGTCAGACCATAGCTGAAATTATCGGCATGAATAAGAAGTAGTCTCATATTTTTATTCTATTAAATTTTAGTTTAGTTTAGTTCAGTTCAGTTTAGTGTAATTTATTAGTTTGATTTAGTTTATTAATTTAATTTAATTTAATTTAATTTAGCTTATTAGTTTAGTTTAATTTATTAGTTTGATTTAGTTTATTAATTTAATTTAATTTAGTTTATTAGTTTAGTTTAATTTATTAGTTTGATTTAGCCTAATTTGTTTCAGATTAGATTAGTTTGCAAGTATAGATAATTAGAATATTTTATAAATATTATACTTATATAAAAAATAATTTGCAAATAAATTAAAAGCTATAAATAAAAAAATTCCCGTCTTTTTATAAAAAACAGACGGGAATCAAAAATATATCAAAATATTATTAAAAATTTTAGAAATCGTTAGGCAAAGATTCTAGGTCTTTAGCGGTAAAAACAGGACCCTCTTTACAAACATAAACACTGCCTATATTGCATCTGCCGCATTTACCAAGTCCGCATTTCATTCTGTTCTCGAGAGTCGTTATGATATCTTCTTTATTAAATCCCATTTTTTCTAAGGATTTTAAAACAAATTTTATCATAATAGGAGGACCGCAGACTACCGCTATTGCATTATTTCCTTTAACAGGCAATTCTTCAAGTATGGTTGGGACAAAACCCACTCTGCCTTTCCAGTCTGGCGTCTCTCCGCCGGGATCTACCGTAATTACGACATCGGTATTAGGCGAAGCTTTCCATTCCTCAATTCCGTTTTTATACATTAAATCCATAACGGTTCTTGCGCCGTATAATACTGTTATTTTGCCGTAATTATTTCTTTCATCTATGCAGTATTCAAGAATTGATTTAACAGGAGCCATTCCTATACCGCCCCCGATAAATATAATATCCTTGCCTTTCATTTTATCGGTATTAAAAAAATTTCCATAAGGTCCTCTAAATCCAATATTATCGCCGACATTTAAACCGTTAATGCCTGTAGTTGCACGTCCGGCTGTTCTGAAACTAAATTCAAAAAAATCTTTTCTTAAAGGCGATGAAGCAAAACCGAATGTAGATTCTCCTTCCCCTATACAAGAAAATTCTCCGAATTGTCCGGGCAAATAATCAATAATTCCGCCATCAACTGTAAGCCGAACTGTTTTTGTATCCGGCGTTTCTTGAATTATTTCTTTAATAACTGCTAATTTAGGCAAATAAATGTTTTCCATTTCAAGTCCTTATTATGATTATATATATTATATATTTAGTATTATTTAATTAATTAATTGTTTATATATTTTATTATTTAGTTAATTAATTAATTATTTTATGAATTTATTAATTTAGTTAGTTTATTGTTTAGTTACTTAATTAATTGTATTATTAGTTTGTTTATTTTGTTAATTCAATTAATGAATTAACAAATTGATTAGTTATTTTTATTTAATCAGTTTATTATTCAGCTTGTTTATTAGAATTTTCCATTAATGACAATTCTGCGGTTATTTCTTTTAAATCAATATCCTCAGGACAATTTCTCGAACATCTGCCGCATCCTACGCATAAATATTTATTAAATTTTTCGTTATATATTTTAAATTTATGCATCAGCCTTTGCCTGTATCTGTCGCCCTGCGTTACCCTCGGATTATGCCCTGATGTATGCAATGTAAATATTCCGAACTGGCAGGAGTCCCAATTTCTAATTCTTTTACCTTTCTCATTCGTTCCTTCATCCTGAATATCAAAACAATGACAAGTCGGACAAGTATATGTACATACGCCGCATCCTATACATGATAAAAACTTTTCTTGAAAAAAATTGCTTGTGAAATTTTTATCAAGGAAACTCTGTGTTTTTTTAATGTCAAACGCAGCTTTCCAATCTTTATCTGCAGGAAATTTATCTTTTGAAATTTCTTTAAATAAACTGGTATTTTCAGAATTTGAATTAATAAGTTCCATTCCTTTTTCTGTAATTACCTTTGCATAATATCCGCTCCCGCCTTTTTTAAGCAAAATATCCGAGCCGTAAGAGCTTTCGGGAGATAATTGGACTTCCGTGCAAAAACAATAATTATCGGGTTTATCGCATGCAATAGATATTAGATATAAATTTTTAAACCTTTCGTTAAAAAATTCATCTTTATAATCCCAGTTAAAAACTTTTTCCATAATAGGACCTGCACCCGCATCGCACGGTCTAGAACCGAATATTATTCTTTTTTGGCTAATATTGTCGCTGCAATCAGCTGCTTTACCGCTATTATTTGTATTAGTATTAACGTCTATATTTTCTAAAGGATCGCAAATATTGATATTACTGCCGGAAATAGAATATTCAAATAATGTTTCCGTTTTTGGAAGCAAATATTCTTTAAAAGACAGTTTAGGAAGTAAAATATTTAAATCCGCATCTTCAAAATTATTGATTTTATCGTAAAATGTGTCACCGTCTTTATCTTTTGGCGCAATGACTTCATTATGCTGCTCTATCAAGTTATTTACAAATTTTTTTATATTTTCCGAAGAAATTTCATAATATTTTTCTTCCATTATCTTCTCCATCAAGTAAAATCTATTTTATCTATTATTTATTTTATTAATTATTTTATAAAGTCGTTGAAATCGTTAATATCAAACGTGCCGAAAACAGGTTTTGCATTTATATCAATACCTGATTTATAACCAAATTTCTCAAAAGTGTCCCTCGCCATTTTTTCATTTATAAGCATAAGAGGAATATTGACTGGGCATGCTCTTTCACATTCTCCGCAGCCGATACATCTTCCTGAAAGATGGTATGCTCTTATCATATTCCACTGCGCATTACCGGTTTCTTCAATATTAGTTTCAATCCATTGAGGCGTATTTTTTTCAACGATACATCTCGTGCAATAGCATAACGGACATACCTGCCTGCATGCATAACATTTAATGCATTTTTCAAATTCGTTCTGCCAAAAAACGTTTCTTTCTTCTGCGCTCATTAAATCAAGCTCTTCTATTTTTGCATAAGGTTTAATACTATTACCGTTAATTTCAAAAGCCTGCTCATCCGATTCAACAAGATAATCATACAATGTTGGTGTATGAACTTCGCATGCCAAACATTTATCATAAACAGTAGATTGATTTAGAGAATTTTCTCCTTTATCAGCCAAATTTTGCTTGATAACTCCGTGACATTCAAGACCTATAATTTTTATATTATCTCTTGAAAGTTGATATTCTTGAATTAAGGTGTTAACAGCTTTTTCATCGCAGCCTTTTACGACAATTCCAATTTTTCCAAATTTTTTTACTTCAGGTTTTTTTAAGAATACTGCTAAATCTTGAACACAGTGGGAATTGAAAGAAAGTTTAGACACATCTTTCGGGTCAGTAATAAACACTGACCGCATCCTTAATGGATTAGAACCTTTAGTAAAACCGATAATTAAATTTACCTCTTTGTTTTCTAAAAGCTCTTTTGCAATATTTTGAATCTTTTCATTCATTTTTTCCATAAAATATATATCCTTATAAAGTATAAATTTTATTTTTTGCTAAATATATCGCTATTATTCGGCAATGATTTGATTTTATTTGTAAAATCATTTATAACCGAAACCCATTTATTGCCTTCGGAAGCACTTATCCATGAAAATTCTACTCTACTTATGTCAACTCCAAGATAACTTAATAAATCTCTGAATGCAGTATATTTTCTTCTTGAATGGTAATTACCGCTGGTATAATGGCAATCACCGGGATGACATCCCGAAACCAATACTCCTTTTGCGCCTTTTTTAAATGCCTCTACAACAAACAGCGGATCAATCCTGCCGGTGCATGGAAGTTTAATTACTCTAACATTATCGGCATATTTCATTCTGCTTGTGCCTGCTAGATCAGCTCCGTTATATGTGCACCAATTGCAGACAAAAGCAATAATGCGAGGTTCTTTATTTTGTGCAGTAATTCCTTTGTTTGAATTATCGGAAAAATTTTGATTTTTTTCGGTATTGTTATTTTCCATCTAAATTAGCTCCAAAGTGTATTTAATAATTTAATCAATTATTTATGTTTATTAATACATTGCTAAAAATTGCCTATAAAGATTTTTAAATTTACCGCAATGCTTTAAGAAATACTAGATTGCAGCAGATTTCCACTTTCAATTGTTTATATATTTTATATATATTATACGGCAAGAGATTTTATTTCTGCAAAAATCTGCTCGTCCATAAATCCTCTTACATCAATAGATTTAGAAAAACATGCATTTACGCATGCACCGCATCCTGTGCATAATCCTGAATTAACATTTGCAACAACCTTTAAAACATTGCCGCTTCTATCTTTAACTTCTTCTTTGCTTATTGCGCTATAAGCACAAACTCTCTGGCAATAAAAGCATCCTACACAAGTCGTCTTGTTAACCGAAGCAATCGTTCCTTCAACTTCATACTCGCTTTTTGAAAACAATCCGAGTATTTTAGATGCTGCGGCAGAACCTGAAACAACAGATTCAGGAATATCGCGCGGTCCCTGAGCCATTCCTGCAAGATATATTCCTGCAGTTGAAGATTCGGCAGGACGAAGCTTAGGATGAGACTCGGTATAAAAACCATATTTATCATAAGAGATACCAAGCATTTGCGCCATTTTATCAGAACCTTTTTTGGGAATAACGCCGGTTGCAAGAACAACCATATCGGCAGCAATTTCAACCTGATTTCCAGACAATGTATCGGCGCCTTTGACAATTAGCTTACCGCCGTTCTCATATATTTTAGAAACTCTGCCTCTTAAATATATAGCTCCGTCATTTTCCATTGTACTTCTAACAAATTCTTCATATCCTTTGCTTGTAGCTCTAATATCTATATAAAAAACATAACTTTGAGATCCATGAACTTTATGCGCAAATAATTTCGCATGCTTGGCAGTATACATACAACAAACTTTTGAACAATAAGGAACGCCCTTTTCAGGATCTCTTGAGCCTACGCATTGAATAAAAACAATGGTTTCAGGAGTTTTGCCGTCGGATGGTCTTTTGATAACACCTTCTGTAGGCCCTGAAGCAGATAAAAGCCTTTCAAACTGCAGACCTGAAACTACATCTTTAAATTGACCGTAGCCATATTCACCGTATAAAGAATTTTCCATCAGATCATAGCCTGTAGCCGCAACAATAGCGCCTACTTTTTCTTCTATTATTTCATCCTGCAAATCAAAATTTATACATTTTGGTCCGCAAGCGTCATAACATTTTTGACATTTACCGCCCTTTTTATAATGCAAACACACGCTTCTATCTATAACCGGAATTAATGGAACGGCCTGAGGAAAAGGAACATAAATAGCTGTTCTTTCCGATAAATTCACGTTAAATTCACTTTTTACATTTTTATGCATAGGACAGGCATTCCAGCAATCTCCGCACCCTGTACAGTCTTTCTCAACGATGCTTCTTGCTTTCTTTCTTATTTTTACATTGAAATTTCCTATGTAGCCGGATACATCTTCTAATTCTGAATATGTGTAAAGTTTTATATTAGGATGCTGATACGCTTCAACCATCTTAGGCGTCATTATGCAGCTTGAACAGTCAAGAGTAGGAAATGTTTCATCAAGCTGTATCATTTTTCCGCCGATAGAAGGCTCTTTCTCAACAAGAATAACTTCAACTCCGCCGTTAGCTATATCTAAAGCAGCCTGTATCCCTGAAATGCCGCCGCCTATAACAAGAGCTTTTTTTGTGAGAGGTACCCTTACATCTTCAATAGGTTTATTTCTCTTTACTTTTTCCACCATCATTTTTAATAAATCTATAGCTTTTTCAGTTGCTTTTTCTTTATCTTCATGAACCCACGAGACTTGTTCTCTAATATTTGCTATTTCAACAAAATAAGGATTGAGACCTTCTTTTATTGCCGCTTTTCTGAATGTATTTTCATGCATATGCGGTGAGCAGGCAGCCAGCACGACCCCTGTAAGATTTTTATCTTTAATCATATTTCTGAAAGCGTTTTGCCCCGGGTCCGAACACATATATTTGTAATCAATAGCCTCAACAACACCCGGAATTTTAGCCGCCTCTTCGGCAACTCTTTTAACGTCTACGGTTCCTGCAATATTAGAACCGCACCAGCAAACAAATACCCCTATTCGTGCCATAATATATTTACCTCAATATAAATAAATAACAATCGGATTTAATTTATTAATTTACAAAATCTTTTCTAATACTTTATCTGCATTTACCATATGTCCGTCAATAGCAAGCTCTTTTGGAGAAAAACCGAAAGAAAGACCTAAAAGTTCTGTTATGAACAATACCGGCAGACCTATTTTTTCGGCATATTTTCTTTCTATTTCTCTCTGTCTTACATCAAGATTAGAATGGCATAGCGGACAAGCTACTACTACAAGATCGGCGCCGTGTTCTTTCATATCATATAAAATCTTTCCAGTCAAAGCCATAACGACATCGGGTTTTGACAGCGAGTTAATTGCTCCGCAGCATTCTGTTTTATAAGAATAATCAACAGGCACGGCATCTGTTAACGCAACTAATTCGTCCATTGAAACCGGTTTTTCCGCATCGTCAAACTGCATAACTTTAGGTGGTCTAACTAAAAGACATCCGTAATATGAAGCAACTTTAAGACCCGAAAGAGGTTTTTTTACTAATGATTTTATCTTTTCTTTGCCTGCTATATTTAATAAAAATTCAAGCATATTTGAGATATTAAGGGAATTATTGTAAGGCATTTCTAAAGAATCGGTTATTCTCTTTTTTAAAATATCGTCCCCAGCCATTTCATACTTTGCAGTTTTTAATCTGCTTGAACAAGCAGCGCATGGAGCAAGCACTTCTTCAAAACCGCTATTTTCTGCAATTGCAAGATTTCTTGCGGGAAGAGCCACGGATAAATTGTGGTTTAGATTGTGGGCGGCAGAAGCTCCGCAGCAATTCCAATCGGGAATTTCCTGTATTTCAATATTCAAGGCTTCCAATACTTTTAATAAAGACACTTCATATTCAAACGATGTCCCTTTAAGACTGCACCCCGGATAATATGCCAATTTCATATAATGTATTTTACAGTCGGGTTATTAACCGAACTGTCCTCCGTTTATTTTCTAAAAATTATTAATGCTTATTTATTATAATAAATATTAATTATTACAAATTTTACTTACTATAACTATAATATAACATTCATTTATTTTAAATTATTATTCAAAATCTTTAAATATTTTAGCAATCTGATTAATATTAGAAACTTTATCGCTATGCATTTTTAATTTTCCCTTTTCGATCATTTTTGGAGCAAGAAACATATCTCTAAAAAGGTGTTTTGTTTTTAACTTATATTTTCCTACTAATTCAAGTTCGAAAATTCTGCCGTTAGATTTAACATTGTCTAAAAACACTTCATGAAAAGTTTGAATTTCTTTTTCCGTTTTTGATTTAATTCCCCTGCGCGCAGCTATCTCTCTTAAAACATCCATTATGCCTGCTACCTCAAAACCTTTAGGGCATCGCGTGGAGCATGTGTTGCATGAAACACACAGCCATATTGTTTTAGAATTTAATACATTATCAATCATACCGAGTTCGGCCATTTTAATTATTTGATTGGGAGTGTAATCCATCTCAAAATTTACCGGACATCCTGCAGAGCATTTTCCGCATTGATAACATTTTGCAAGTTTATCATGCAGTTTGGATTCTACTTCTCCGACAAAATTTCTTCTTTGCTGTTCATTTATAACTGTTTTCATAATGTAGTTTCCATTTTTTCGTTTTTGTTTTTATTATTTTTATATCTTATTTATTTTTTTAAAGTAAAGTAAAGTTAAGATAATCAATTATCTATCGTAAGAAACAAAAAAAATAATTATTTATAATAATTATTTTGCGTAAGAAACAAAAAAAATAATTATTTATTTATAATAATTATTTTGATAATTTTTGTAAATAAACCAAACACAAACACCAAGCAAATAAATACATTATCAATAAATAAATTTATTTATTGATTTTTTAATATAACTAATAATATAACTAATTTTTATAAATGTAATGTGTTGTTTTAGAGTATTTTATATTAAAAAAATACAGGTAAAAATTTGATATACTGTTTTAAAAAAAATTTTAAAAAAACAAAGCTTTTATATTCTATTAAATTTTAAAAAAATTGTCAAGGTAATTTTTAGACTTATCAATGCAAAATAGCATTCATTATTTTTTAAGTTTTTTAAATTATTTTTTTAACTGCAATTGGATTGAGTAATATTTATTTTTAGCAATATTTAATAATTTTTCCCGCATAGCTGAGAATAAGAACAGTATCCGCAAATTTTATCGTCAGAAGTATCCGGAATAAAAGATTTCTTTGGGTCTAGTATTTCATTTATTATATTTCTTAAAGACGGCAGAATAATATTTTCCATTATATCCGTTATATTCGCGTCGTCATTATTATTGCAATTATTAATGTTTTTATTGTTCGCGCTAAACATATACTGCCTATATTTTTCTTTATCGGTTTTCGTATCTAATGATATAAAACTAAGACAAGCGTTAATATTATTGTAATCTTTTATGCTTGTTTTATTGTTGCCGGCACTCAATGTTGATTGTTTAAATAAATAAATATAGACCGGAAGCTGAAAGGATTTTATAAGTTCTTTTATTTTGCTTCTGTCTGAAATAGGTTTGCCGCTGCAATATTCTAATAGCTTGTCAATATCAGGTTTTACCGCTTTTTTTCCTGTTTTATAATCAATAATTATTATATCTTCGGCAGCACTTTCATTAAAACCATTATCTCTTGAATTGGCAGACTCGGTTAAACTGCAATTATTTTCTTTATCATTATTTTCATTATAATTATTATAATATTCACCGTTTTTCTGATTATTTTTATATATAAATTTATCTATTCTATCTATTCTTCCAAAAAGTTTAATTGTTTTATTTTGGCCTTTTTCATTTTCTTCAATATCAAAATCAGCTTCAATTTCTCTTTCTAATTCTAAAATTTCCCACCCTTTTTCATTCAGGCAGTTATTTTTCAAATCATATTTTATAAAATTAAATAATAAATCTTTAGACATTTCTTTAAATAAAAAATAATCTCCGCCATCAGTTTCATTTATGCCTATATCAAAATCAACGGTACTTTTTTTAAACCTGTTTGAGAGGTTTGAATTGATATCGCCGCTATATATTTCGCTAATATCTGTATTATTTATATTATTGCTATTGATGTTGCCGCTATTATCTGCAGATTTATTTTTTTTATTGTTTGTCCAATCGTTTATTTTAAACTCTTCTATAATTTTGTTTATTTTTTCTTTTATATACTTATCTAAGTTATTTTCATTATTTTCAATTTCATTACCGTTGCCAACTTTGCCTTTAACATTACCGTTGCCATCTTTACCGTTACTGTTTATATGATTTCTGTCAAAACTGTCAAACTCTTTAATATTTTTAATATTACAACTGTCTTTTTTAAAATTTTCATAAAATTCCTTAAGAATGCCATGAACAAATGTCCCAATTTCGCCGGATTCTAAACCTTCATTAACAGTATCGGATTCAGCCAGACAGGCTATATATTTATAATAAAATTGCACGGGGCAATTAACGTAAGTGTCTATTACAGTGATAGAGAGTTTTTTAAATATATTGTCAATTATTTCTAATATTAAACTATTTTTTTTAATTTCAAAATTAAGATTGCTATTTTTAGAAATATCTGTTTTAAAACCTAAAATTTTTATTCTATTTTCTATGTTAAGATTTTTTGCCTTTTTCTCTTCATCCCAAATAATTTCTTCAATAAATCTGCTTCTAGTTTTTTTGTCATTTTTAATATAAACTACATCAGCCTCCCCTGCGCCAAAAATTAACCTTCTGAAATAATATCTGTATAAAGCCTCATAATCCGTATAATATAATATCTCTAATTTTTTCCTTAAAGTATAAGGCAGCAGCGGATCATATTTTTTTATCGGAGGCAAAATGTCTTCATTGGAGTCAAATATTATAACCCTGTTAAACTTTAAAGCTCTTGTTTCAAGAATTCCCATAATTTGCAAACCTTTCAGCGGTATACCGCTGAAAGCTGCAAATTCATTATCTATATAATATTGAAATAATCTGAATATTGATTTTTTATTCATTATTTCATTATTGAAATAAGAATTATTGAATATATTAATTATTTCTATGATTTTCTTGGCAAATTCCGGCGCAAGTTTATAATTAAGAGCGTTGCTATTTTTGCCGATTACTAGATTAATTATTTGAAATACATTATTTGAAAAGTTTTTTGGCGTAATTTTATTAATTTCAAAATTTATAAAAAAATGTTTATGAATTTTCTGAATTATATTCTTTAATTCCGTATTGTTTAATTCTGCCGTATTATAATTTACTTTGCCGTTATAATTATTATAATTATGGTCTAATGTTATATCTTCAATGCTATTAAGAGTAATGTAGCTATAGCCGTTTTCTGCTATATATTTTTCTATACAGTTTACGGCAAAAATGGTTTCTTTGCCGTATAATGTCTTAACATATGGATGCTTTAATAAATTTATATAATCTTTTGCAAAATATTTATGCCTGCTTTTATTTTTTTCTTTAATGTCTTTTCCCGTTGTCATCATTGATTCTTGAGCCTTAGATATAAGTTCAAATAATGAATAAAACGGGGTTCTTTTTAATGAATATCCCATAGTTATATTGTAATCGGAATCAATATTATTTATCACATGGTATAAAAACGGCATTAGAGTATTCGGGTCAGGCAAAACAACTGCGCTATTTTCCGGGTCAAAATTATTTTCGTTAAAAATATTTACGCTTGAAGTTAGTTCAGAATGTGAATCAAACCCTTCATAAAAATTTAAAACCGTTTCCGTGTAATTTTCATTATTATTAAATTTATTATTAAAAACATGTTCTATTTCAGGGTTATCTAATGATTTTATTAATTTTGAAACAATATGGTCTTTTAAGTATTCTTCTTCTTTTAAAGATTCAAATTGGGTGTAAAATTCTGCAGCGCCGTTTTTTATTAAAGTTTTAATAATATCGGATTCGGTTTTATTAAGCGAAATAAAACCCGTAAAAAATATTTTTTCGAATTCATTATTAAAATTAATTATATTTTCCGATAATATATCTGCATTGTTATTATTTATATAGTTATTATTTGTATTGCTATTATTTGTATTGCTATTGAGATATTTTAACGCATTAATATAGTCTAAACCCGGTGATGTTAGATTATTTTCATATAATTTATTATGAAAATTTTCGCGTATTACCGATAAATTGTTATAGAATTGACTTATATTTAAAGGTATATTTTCCATATAAGATTTTACAGACTTAAGCTTATCATTTCCTATCGCCTCGGCGTCTAATTCATTAATTACATTAAACAGCTGCAGTCCCCAGGGGAAAAAATCCTCAAATTTATTTATATTTTTAAAACCTGAACTTATGGCGTCATCATTATTAATTGCATTGATTTTAATTGTATTAATAGTATTGCTCTGAATTTTAAAAATATCTTTTGCGATATTATATAAAAACCATACGGCATCAATACTGCTTACCTCTTTTCTGATACCTCTGGTTTTTTCTGCAATAAATTTAATAAATTCATTTATTGAAAACATAAGCGGCGGATAATAAGGCGAGTTTATTTTATCGGATATGATTTTTCTAAGATATAAAGCAGGCCTTTTACCGGGGAAAACTACGGCATATTTTGAAAAATCTTTATTTAATCTATTATTGCCGCTGTTTTTATTGTTATTAAAATTATTATCATTGCCATTATAATCTTTATAATTGCCTTTCGCTTCATTAATCAGTTTTTCGGCTATGTATTCAATAATAGAATCTTTAAATGTAAGCGCATAAATTTTCATTAAAATTCTTTTACCTCTTTTTTGTCTATATATAAAATATATCCTTTAACCGCCGTCTCAGGATACATTTCGGATATTATGCCGATATAGCCGTCAATCTGATTTTTGTCTTTTATTAACTGGAGTTCATCGGGTATGCCTGTTTTATAATCTATAACTTTTATATTATCGGAAAATATCATAAGTCTATCTATTCTTTTTAACTCCCCATAGTAATTGACTATTTCTTTTTCGGTAAATATTTTTACATTTGCATCTTTTACAAAAAACCATTCATTTGCTTCTTTAATTTTAAATATATTATTAAGTTCATTTGCAATAGTTTTTTGTTCAAATTCATCAATATCTATAAAATAATTTTGCGAATTGGCAAATTCAGAAATATAGTCATGAATCGTTTCGTCTAATAAGGCTTCAAAATTATCTTTGTTCAAAGTATTGATTTTAGATAATATAAAATGCAAAATATTTCCTCTTGTTATGCGTTTTCTTATATCTTCGTTCAGCATAGTAAATATTTCTTCTTTAGGAATTATTCCATATAAATGTTCATTCCAATTATTCTTATTATGATTATTAAAATGATTATTAAAAAACATTAAACCGTTTGTTAAATTTGATATGTTACAGGAAATAGTTTCAGAATTTATATCTGTATTTATAATTGCGGTTGTATCTTTGGTTGTATCTTCGGTTGTATCTGTATTTATATCTGCAGTTTCGTTAACTATATTAAAATGCTTATTTATAGCTTGATTTATATTTGAAAAATTTTTTTTCATACCAAATTCCAGCATGTTGACCGTATCGGTATTTTCTGAAATATTATTTTTATTATCATATTTATAATCTTTATTATCTTCTGAATTAAATTTATGTTCAGGAGTTAAATGTATTATATCGGAAATATTGTTTTTATTTTTATATTTATCATCATTATTATCATTAAAAAATAAACTCATTAATTTATTTTTATGGTTACCTATTTTAGGCGGTATTAATATGTACAGTTCTTTCTCCGCTCTTGTCATGGTTACATAGAAAAGATTTAATTCATCTATAAAATTTAATGATTTTTGTCTTATGTATGAAATAACAGATTCAATAATCGTTTTATTGTCTTCGGATATTGATTTTAAATCTGATTCTATATCTAAATTAACATTTAAATTTAAATTTAAATTTGATTCTTCATCTTTAATAATATCTTTAATAATACTAAACAAAAAATCCTGACTTATTTTATCGGCATAATCAAGTTCAATACAGTCACTATTGCTATTATTATAACTATTGCTATCATTATTATTGTAATAAAAATCATCATTAATATTTTTATTATAATAATGTTGATTATATTCTTCGCATTCATTGCCGGCGGAAATTGATTTTAAACACTCAACAATTATTTCATTGGGACTATCTATTTTTATACCCGCATAAGGAATAATAACGACGGGAAACTGTAAACCTTTAGATTTATGCATAGTCAAAACATTTACGGCATCTTTGGCAGAATTAAGCTTAACTAAAAATAGTTTTTCTTCATATTTGCTGTTTTCAAAAAAATATATGAATGATTCCAAACTATTTCCCCCCTCCTGCTCCCTATTTTTTAAAAGTTCAAGTAAATGCATAAAAAATCCTGAATCATTTATAAAATTTTCATAAATATTAAATTTTTGATAAAACATACATACAATGTCGTAAGGCGGATAATAGCCCACACTATTCATTAATGGTTCAAAATAATAATTCCATATATTGTCTGTATTTGTATTATTATCATTATTATTATCATTATTTTCTAATATTTCTTGAATCCATTTTTTAAAATATAAATAAATAAATTCTTTTTTTCTATTTTGCGCAACAAAATTATTTATCTCATTTTTAAAAATAATAGAAAAATTAGTTGATTTATTGAATATAGAAGAAAATATTGCGCCGCTTATAAAATTCAAAAAAGAAAGATTATCTGCCGGTTTATTAATAAACTTAATAAAACTGATAACTTCTTTAATCAGAGTATTATTTCTTATATCAGCATTTTGTTCTGATTCGGCAGGGATTTTTTCATGTTTCAGCCTGAGGACTATATCGCTTGATTCTTGATTTGTACGTGTTAAAATTGCAATATCTTTATAGTTGTAATTGCGGTTTTTAATATCTTTTATTATATCTATAGTTTTATCTAAGCATATTTCTTTAATCTCCTGTGAATTCATAACATCGGATACATTGTCTTCGTTATTGCCATAAATATAATTACTATTAGCATTACTAGCATTACTAGCATTATTATCATCATTAACGTCATTATTGTTCTTAATATCGTTAATATCTTCATTATTTTTTTTATACTCATCTTTATTTTCTAAAATTCGTTCAATATAAACATATCCTTCAAAATTTTTTTCGCCGCTGTTTAAAATTTCTCTCTCATTTTTTTCATGTAATCCGCTGTTTTTATTTTCATAATTGTCGTTCGGCGGTTCCTGAATATGGTCTTTATATACTTTGTTTATAAGATACATAATTTTTTTATTCACTAAGCCGTCAATTGAATCGGTTAAATTGATTAAATTTAATGCGTTCTGTTGTTTGTTGAAAATATTTTCATTTAATAAATTTAAAATTAAATTTTCAGGATTAAACGTATTATTAAAAAAATATATAAGTTCTTTTTCAGACCTGAAATTATAAGAAAGTTTTTCTTCATAAAAATTATTTTCATCAATAATATTTTCGCTGCGGAAATCGTCCATAACCTCATCGAATAAATCGGCATCTCCGCCTTTAAACCTATATATGGACTGTTTTTTGTCTCCGACATAAAAAAATGTGCCCCCGTTTGCAATACTGTTTCCGACTAATGCTTTTATGTTTTCCCATTGAAGCCTGTCAGTATCCTGAAATTCATCTATGAGATAATGATAAATTTTTTCTCCGATATTAAAATAAATATCAGGAACTCTATTGTCTCTAATCAACTCATTTACTTTTATTTTTAATTCATCTATAAATATATTTCCGTCGTTTTTTGATTGTATGGCTATTATTTTTTTAATTTCTTTTAATATTTTTATATAAGAATAAAATTTTACGCCGTTAACCGTTAATATAATATTTTTAATACTTGCTCTTATGCCGTCCCATGTTTGCTGAAGTTTATTTAAAATTTCTAAACTTTCTATATTTTTAGCGTTTGTAATGATTTCTTTTACGTTATTTTTAAGCAAATATGCAGAACTGAAATTCATCCCTGCAATTTTTGCCAACCCCTTTACGGCATTATTGTGCAATTTTATTTCTTTTGATTTAGACGCGATTTTTTTTGATGTTTTAGCAGAATTAGAATTATGATTATTATAATAATTTTGACTATTATCACCGCCGCTATAATTAATAAGTTTATTATTATAATCGTTTATTATATTTGCTAATTTCTGTAATTTGCCTCCGCAATTATATAAAGTATCTAAAGTGTCTGCCGCAAAAGATTTTTCGTATATATTTTTAATGTTTTTTTCTATATAATTATGCGATTTAATTAAATAATCTTGACCATCGGGAACTTTAAAATATTTTCCTTTGGTGTTTTCTATATTTCTTAATTCTTTTATGATTTTTATAATTGCCGAACGCGGATTAAAATTGTTTTTACCTTCTACAGCGGTATAATTTTTAACAAATTCAATGAATATCTTTGTAATTTCTTTATCTTCATTTACATTTAAGAGCAATTTATCTAAAGCAGATTCTATATAAGCCGTTGAATCCATAACTATATTAAATCCAGGTCTTATATCCGTTTCTAATAAAGATGCTTTAATTATATCGGTTAAAAAACTATCTATTGTTTTAACATTAAAATCCGAATAATTTTTAATTATATTATCTACAAGAGCGGAAGCTTTTTTTTCAAACGCGTATTTTGCCCCATTACTGTCTTCGTCAAAACATATTACCTGTTTTACCTGCTCTAAAGCCTGTTTATTTCCGATAGCAATAGATTTTAGCAGCTTTAAGATACGTTCCTTCATTTCATTGGCAGCTTTGTTTGTAAATGTAATAGCTATAATATTATTTAAATTGTTCGTTTTTATATTATTTGATTTTATATCGGAAGATAGAAGAAATTGGACATACCTTAAGGAAAGATTGTGGGTTTTGCCGCTTCCGGCCGATGCCGATAATTGAAAAATATGAGGGAACTCAAGTTCTTTATCGGTTTTTAAAACGTTATTATACATATTTAAATTTTATTTTATTATTTAATTATTTAATTTATAAATTATTTATATACGGGATTATATTATATTAGTCTAAGTATTTTGTAGGCTATTCTAAAATAAAAGAACAGTAAGAATATGTAATCATCATGTAAAATTATTTACTATTATAATATATGACTCATTACCGCAAAAAAATATTAATTGTAAGAATACGTAATCATAATGTAACTTTATTTACATTAAATTATAACCTGTTGTTATAAATAACACCATATAAATCGTAATTTTTTTGCTTGGTAATTTTCACCTGCAAAAAATCTGTTTTACCAATTATATCAATATCTTTGCCGCTATTATTTTCTAAGTATATATAAGTATATCCGTCTACATCGGGCGCCTGAAAATAAGTTCTTGCCTTAATAATATTAGAGCCGTTATTTTCATTATCTATTACGACATCATAATTTTTTCCGATATATTTTGAAAATATTTCAGGCAGCAGTGAGTTCTGCAGCTGCATTAGCGCTTTATATCTTTCGTTTTTTAATTTTGCATTTATCTTATTATCTAATTTAAAAGAAGCGGCTTCGCGCTCATCGGAATATTTAAACACTCCAAGATTATCAAATTTTGTTTCTTTTATAAAAGACAGCAGTTCGCTAAAATCATCTTCTGTTTCTCCGGGAAAACCGGCGATTAGGGATGTTCTTAAAGCAATATTCGGAATTTCGACTTTAAATTTTTCTATCAGCCCCAAAACAGTTCTCTTATCCGTTGACCTTTTCATAAGTTTTAATACATTGTCGCTTATATGCTGAACAGGCATATCTATATATTTAAGAATTTTTTCTTCTCCCTTAATAAGCGATATTAAATTATCGGTTATTAAAGCAGGGTAAAGATACATAAGTCTAATCCATTTTATTTTTTTAACTTTTATTAATTCTTTTAATAAAATATAAAGCCCGTCTTTAATATTATTATCAACCCCGTAATATGAAGTATCCTGCGATATCAGTATTAATTCTTTAACTCCGTTTTCAGACAAATATAACGCCTCTTTTTTTAAATCCTCAACGCTCTTAGATTTATATTGACCCCTTATGGAAGGTATAATGCAAAATGAGCATTGCCTGCCGCATCCTTCAGAAATTTTTAAATAAGCTGTTCTTTTTAGATTAAAATGCTCCCTCTCAATTAAATCTAAATCGCCTTTATTTATAAATTCTTTACCAGTTAGTTTATTTTTATTTTTATTTTTATTTACATTTTTATTTAAGTTGCCGCTAAAATTAATTTCTCTTGAATTGTTTAAATTATTTTTATTTTTATTGTCATTATTGTCATCAATATGCGCAAATACATCTAATTTATTTTTTGCAATATCTGCAATAGCCGATTCATCAAAAGTAGACAGGAAATAATCAACTTCCGGCAATTCTTTTATAAGACTATCTTTATAATTATTTACCATACATCCTGTAACTATTATATGTTTAATGTCGCCGTTAAGTTTATAATTAATAGTTTCCACAATAACATCAATAGATTCTTTTCTTGCTTTCTCAAGAAAACCGCATGTGTTCACTATGCATATATCGCTTCCTGAAATTTCCGGATTAAAAATCAGCCCTTCTTTTTTTAAAATTGTGAACATATCTTCGGAATCAACCTGATTCTTAGGGCATCCTAAACTTATAAGATGAAATTTTAAATTATTCATGGCAGATATGGTAGATATAGATAATTAAATAGACATAATTAAAGATATAATTAAAGATATAATTAAAGATATAATTAAAGATATAATTAAAATAGCATCGCTGACAATTTTTATAAATTTATTTGCTTTCATTTAAGAATTGTTTATATTGCGTTTACAAAATAGTTTTATAATTAAATTTAATTCATATAGTTTTAATTCATATAGTTTTAATTCATATAGTTTTAATTCATTTTAATTCATACGGTATAGTATAATATATTATATTATAAAAATTTAATAGAATTAATAAAAAAAATTATGAAATTAATTAATAATTCCTATATTGCTTTGCCTAAAGATTCATTTGTTTGCGTAAATGATTTTAATTTAAAAAAAAGGTGCCCGACACTTTTTTTTTATACTAAATATATAAAACCTTTTATATTATTTTTTGTTTTTTTAATTATTGCATTTGTTTTTTCCGCATTTTATTATTCTTCAAATTCATATGCCAAAACTTTAATGTATAATAAAAACAACACTAAAAATTATATTATGCCTGTTTCTACACAGACATTTAAAATTATAAACAAAAATAATAAATATATTAATCTTAAACAAGCACTTAAATTGGCATTAAAACATTACCCCGGGATATTATCAAGCAAATACAATTACTTAAATTACGTATATTTAAATAATGAATCAACTTATCAATATTATCCTCAAATTTCCGCCAATGCCGGTTTTACCAAAGAAACCGTTATGAATGTAAATAATAATAGGGGCGCTGCTCAAACTATCGGAAATCAAGTTGTTATTAATAATATTAACCAAAATTATTTTATAAATGATTATAATGCCAGCATTAACGCTACTTTAATGCTATATTCTTTTGGTTCAAGATATTATAATTATCTTCAGTCAAAATATAATATGCTTAGCCAAAAATACTCCTACAATCTTACTATTAACAACGATTTATATAATGTTATATTTAATTTTGAATCTTATTTTGAAAATAAACAATTAGAACTGGCAGATAAAGAAAACTTAAAAAATGATGAAATTCTTTATAAAGAAGCATACGCTTTCTATAAAGTCGGCACAGGCGATTTGCTTGACGCAGAAACAGCTAAAGCTACTATGGAAACAGCTAGAGCATCTTATATTAATTCTACTTTTAATGTAAAAATAGCAAAACTTGCTATTTTTAATTCTATAGGTATATCTCCTAAATCAGGGATACATTATTATTTTGTTAATTCTATTCAATTTAAACCTTTTAAAACAAAATTAGATAAACTTATAGCAAACGGTCTTAAACATAATCCTCAATTGAAACAGGCATCTTTTACGGTTAAATCGTCTAAAGCATCTGTAAATCAAGCAAATACAGGCTATTATCCTTCACTTAATTCAAATTTCTCTTATACAGGGGAAAATTCTTCTTTTCCTCTGAATAGAAATTATGCTGTCGGTATAACTGTCAGTATCCCTATATTTAACGGATTTTTAACCGAAAATCGCGTAGGAGCCGCCAAAGCGCAATTAAACAGCAGTGTTGAGAATAAACAATTAATTAAAAATAATTTAGTTTATAGCGTTTCGCAAGATTATTATAATTTAATAAATCAATATCTTACCGCAAAAGCTTTGCGACAATCATTAAAATCTTCAGGTTTAGCTTATGAGCTGGCTCTTAAAAGCTATAAAGTGGGAGTAGGTTCAATGGTACAGCTTGTAACTGCAAACGCTCAATATATAACAAGCAAAACAAATTATATAAATGCAGAATTTACATATTTTTATCAAAAAGCTAAATTATATTCAGATCTTGGTCTGTTAATACATCATTATTTAAAATAATTGAATTTTAGAATTAATAAATATAAATATAAATATAAATATAAATATAGAGGATATTTTTATTGCATCATTATTTAAAATAATTGAATTTTAGAATTAATAAAAATAAATATAAATATAGAGGACATTTTTATTGCATCATTATTTAAAATAATTTATGTTTATGGATATTTTTAAATATAATTAAATCTATAAAGTCAAAGTCTGTAAAACCTATTAAATTTATTTAAATGTTATACTTGATTTATGTTACTAATATAATTAATTATCATTATAAATAATTTATGGAGATTTAATCTATAATGAAAAATAAGAAAAAATTATACGTTATTATTATTGTATTTATAATAATAATCGGCTTAGCAATATATTTTATAAAAAACACGGGCACGAAATCATATTCTTATAAATTATACAAAATCAAGCCTATAACCATACAAAAATCAGTACTTACTACAGGGACAATCAATCCTGTTCATACAATTAATGTCGGCGCTCAAGTTTCAGGTCTAATCAGCAAACTTGATGTGTGGTATAATACTGACGTAAAAAAAGGTCAGCTTTTAGCCGAAATAGATCCTACCACATTCATTGAAAAAATTAATATGGACAAAGCAAATTTATTATCGGCGGAAGCAAATGTTCAGAAACAAATCGCGCTATTAAATTATGACAAACTCACGTATATAAGAAATAAAAAATTATGGGCAGAGAATCTAATATCGCATTCAACCGAACAAAATGCCGAAAGCGTTTATCTTCAAGACATTGCTCAATTAAAATATTTAGAAAGTATTGTAAAATCAGACAAATCTCAACTGAAAATAGATGAAACAAATTTATCTTACTGCAAAATATATTCCCCCGTTAACGGCATTGTTATAAATGTTGCGGTAGCAGTGGGGCAAACTGTAGCATCAAGCTTTCAGACACCGACACTTTTTACTATCGGAGAAAATATAAGCAAAATGGAAATTGACACGACTACTAATGAGGCTGACCTAGGAGGGATCAAAAAGGGCGATAAAGCTTCGTTCACTGTTTACGCATATCCGGATAAAACATTTTACGGATTAGTGCATAATGTAAGAATTAATCCAACTACAGTTTCAGGGGTCGTAAGCTATAATGTTACTATTTTTTTTGATAATAAGAATCATTTACTTTTGCCCGGCATGACTGCTCTGCCTAAAATTTATATTGAAAAAAAAGAAAATGCGATAGCTGTTCCAAACGCCGCATTAAGATTTGTCCCTGCAAATGAAAATAAATATATAATCAATAAAATTACCAATGAATTAAAAACAGGCGAAGGCGTGATATGGATTTTGCAAAAAAATAAACCTGTCCCTGTAATTGTAAAATTAGGTATTAACAATAATAGCTACACCGAGATAATATCCGATAAGATAAAAATAGGCTCTGAAGTAATAACGGGATTAAATTCTTCAAATAATGCACAAAATAAACAGCCTCAAGGACCCGGAAGAAAAATGTTTTTTTAATTGAATAATTCAAAATAAGCTAAATTTTAATAAGATGAATAATAAATATATATAACTAAATCAAATTTCAATAAATAAAAAAAATTATATTATACTGTATTGTATTGATAAACAGCTAAATTTTACAAATTAGAGAAATAAATTATATTAACAATATCATTAATTTTTAATAATAAAAACAATGCTATGAATGATTTTCAAAAAAATAACGGCGATGACAATATTGTAGTAATAAATCTTGAACATATCGGAATGATTTATAAGACTGGCATCATAAATTACGAGGCATTAAAAGACATTAATTTAACCATATATAAAGGCGAATTCTTTTCCATTATGGGAGCTTCAGGTTCAGGAAAATCTACATTAATGAATATTCTCGGCTGTTTAGATAAACCTACATCAGGAAAATACTTTCTTGAGGGTATGGATGTATCTAAGTTAGACAAAGACCTGTTAGCCGAAATAAGAAATAAAAAAATAGGTTTCGTTTTTCAGGGTTTCAATCTTATTCAAAGACTTTCCGTTATTGAAAATGTGGAACTTCCTTTATTTTATGCTGGAATACCGCATAAAGAAGCGGTTATAGAAGCAAAAGATGCTCTGCGGTTAGTGGATATTGCCGAAAATAAAGAAAATAATTTTCCGAATCAAATATCCGGCGGAGAACAGCAAAGAGTTGCTATTGCAAGAGCAATAGTGCATAATGCGTCTATAATTATGGCTGATGAACCGACAGGAAATCTTGATTCAGTCAGAAGCAGCGAACTTATGTCTTTTTTTAAGAAAATAAATGAAGAAAGGAATGTTACGATAATACTTGTAACTCATGAACCTGTCGTAGCAGCTTTTGCCAAAAAACATATAATAGTTAAAGATGGACATATCGTAAATGATTAATTTTAAAATTGCCGACAGAGATTCTTATATATACCGCAACACATTAAGGGGTATTAGATTCCTGTACATTTCTGCTTTCGCAGGAATGACGCACAACGGGTGAAACGATAAATTTTGGCAAAGTTATTAATAATTATCATAGAATTATCATAGAAACATATATAATAGCATAAATAAATACGGTATAAATTATGAAATTTCCTATTTTACTTGACATACAATCGGCATTTAAAACATTTACCCGAAATAAAGCAAGGTCTTTTCTTACTACTCTCGGTATAATTATCGGGGTTGCGTCGGTAATTGCAACAGTCAGCATAGGACAGGGAGCATCGGCTTCAGTTCAAGATGCAATTAACGCTTTAGGCTCTAATCTTCTAATCATTCTTCCGGGTTCATCTAATCTCGGAGGTGTACAAACAGGCTTCGGAGAATTAAATACAATGACTCTAAGTGACGCAAAAGCTATAAGAAAACTTCCTGCAGTAAAAACAGATTCTGCCAATATAAGAATGACCGAGCAGGTTATATGGAGAGGCAATAATTGGGGAACTTCAGTTATGGGGACAAGTTCTACTTTTCCAATTATAAAAAACTGGCCTGTAACTAACGGCGAATTTTTTGATCCTCAGCAGAATAGTACCGCTGCCAATGTTGCGGTAATAGGGACTACCGTTGCAACTCAGCTTTTTGGACTTATGAATCCCGTAGGGCATATAATCTTAATACACAATGTGCCGTTTAAGATAATAGGCGAATTAAAAGCTATAGGATTTAACGCATTCGGTCAAGACCAGGACGATATAGTTGTTATACCTATAACTACAATGATGGAAAAAGTAGCAGGTATTACTTGGGTTAATATAATTATGGTATCTGCTAAATCTAAACAAGATACCGCATTAGCCCAAAATCAAATTACCGCTCTTTTAAGGCAAAGACACCACATACCGCCTCACAAACCAAATGATTTTTATGTAAGAAATTTAACTCAAATTGCCCAAACAGCAGGCTCAAGCGCTCAAATATTTACCATACTTTTAGCTGCGGTTGCTGCGGTTTCTCTGCTGGTAGGGGGCATAGGAATTATGAATATTATGCTTGTATCCGTTACCGAAAGAACAAAAGAAATAGGTATAAGAATGGCAGTAGGAGCAAAAAAAAACGATATTTTGAAACAATTTTTAATTGAGTCGTCGGTTTTAAGTTTATTCGGAGGAATATTAGGAATAGGGCTTGGCATCGGTATATCCGATTTAATTTCTATTATTACGCCGCTTAAAACTATTCTAACTATTGAACCTATTATCATATCAATTATATTTTCGGTAGGGGTAGGCGTATTTTTTGGTTTTTATCCTGCCTATAAGGCATCAAACTTAAATCCTGTTGAAGCGTTAAGATATGAATAAATGCCTCTTATTAATAACTTCGGCTGTTTCCACTCCTGCTAAAGAGGAGAGCTAATACTAATAATTTAAAAGGATGGGTTTGGTCTGATTCAGAATTAAATAGGGCTATTTCCACTCCTGCTAAAGAAAGGGATTCTAAGACTTTTCGGGCAATAGAATAATTAAATATTTATTGAATTTATTTTTAGCAAATTTTGCAAAAAACATCTTCTTTTTCAGATTTAGCAACATCTTCCTGTTCAATTAATATCCCTTTAAAAAAAGTATTTGGAAGAACTGTTTTGCCTTTGTCTTTAAGTATATTTGCTTTTATATAATTAGAACTAATGGCTTTATTATCTGAAAGACTTAAAAAATCTAAAACTTTACCGTAAAATTTTCTTTGAAAAATATTTTTCTTGCGAAGCGAAATATTTCTCAATATCGAAGTTCTCTGTTTTATTGTATGCTGATTTATTTTATGTTCCATTAGAAATGCTTCAGTTCCTTTTCTGTCGGAGTAAGAAAAAACATGCATATAATATATGTCTAATTTATTTAAGTTATTGACTGTTTCGTTAAAATCTTCTTCTGTTTCTCCCGGAAAACCGGAAATAATATCGGTGCCTATTGCAGCATCTTTAACTTTTGAATTTATTTTGTCAATTACAGAAAAATATTCTTCAAAAGTATAATTTCTTTTCATTAAATTCAATATTTTATTTGAACCGCTCTGTAACGGAATGTGAAAATGATTTTGTATTTTTTTGCTGTTCGCCAGAATATTTATTAAATCATCATTAATGTGTATCGGGTCAATAGAGCTGATTCTTATTTTTACAGGAAAATTTAATTCTTCTATAGCCATTAATAAAGAATTAAAATTTTTCTCTATTTTTTTATTATAGTAATAACTGCTATTATTGCTGTAATAATCGCCATTTATATTAGTATTGTAATTATAATAATTATTGTTAACATTGCCGATTTGATTTTTTTGCCTATTCTGCTTGAAATTGTCTCTATTGTGATTGTTGTAATTATAACTATTGCTATCCGAATTATTGCTATACGATTCTTCATAAAAAGAACGGTAAGAACCGATATTCATTCCCGATATAATAATTTCTTTAAATCCTGCATTATAAAATTCTTCTATTGAAGACAAAACTTCTTTAAAATTTAACGACCAGTGTATAGGTCTCGCCTGAGGTATAATGCAAAATGCGCATTTTATATCGCATCCTTCCTGTATTTTTAGATTAGCTCTTATTCTTTTTTGAGCGGGAGAAAATATGTTTTTATCTTTTTTATTTGCATATCTCGTGAGAATATCAAGCTTTTGAATATTATCAATTAATTTTATTCCGGCATTTTGATATTCTGCTTTAGCATATGTTTCTTTATTTAATTGCGCAAAGCAGCCTGTAAGTATAATGGTGCTTAACGGGTAATTTTTCTTGATTCTGTTAATTATTCTTCTTGTTTCATTATCTGCTTTTTCGGTAACCGAGCATGTATTTATAAGAAAAATATGAACCTTATTTTCGTTAATTTTATTAATATTAAAAGATTCTATGACATTTATACCGCTATTTTTAAATAACGACTCAAATTGATAGGATTCAAATTGATTCAGCTTACATCCTGAAGATATGACTGCACAGTTAACTGCATTATTTTCAGATTTATATTTTAATATTTCTTTATCTAAATAGCTTAAAAAATCATTCATTTTATAGTTTATTACGACAGAGACCTTAATTTCAACACGGATTGTTTTATAGCATTTACGGCATATTCTATATCTTCTTCGGTTGTCCATCTTCCTATGCTGAATCTTATCGCAGACTGCACTCTTGAATTTTCATATCCATGCGCTTCAAGAACATGCGATTTTACCAATGAACCTGCATTGCAGGCAGAGCCTGCCGAAGCGCTAATACCGTAAAGATCAAGATTAAACAATAGCGTCTCGGCTTTTACGCCGTCAATAGAAATATTGATAGTATTTTTCAGTCTATTTACGGGATGACCGTTTAAACGGACGTTGTCTATAGCAGAAAAAAGTTTATCTAAAAATAAAGAACCTAAGAAATTAATTCTTTTAAGGTTTTCTTCCGCATTATTTTTAACTAATTCTAAAGCTTTTGCGATAGAAACTATTCCTGCGGTATTTTCAGTTCCCCCTCTGAAGCCTCGCTCTTGATGTCCTCCGTGTATTATCGGGTCAATTTTAATACCTTTCTTTACATATAAGACTCCGTTTCCTTTCATAGCGTAAAATTTATGTCCTGAAAAACTGCACATATCTAAAGGAATATCTTTAAGCGAAAAAAAGTTTTTTCCGATAATCTGCACAATATCGCTATGTATTATAATATTTGCATTTATCTTTTTTATTTCGCTTATAATATTTTTCAATGGAAATATTGTGCCTGTTTCATTATTTGCGCCCATAATTGAAATCAAAACGGTACTTTCTTTAATTGACGACAGCAAATCATTAATCAGCAATTCGCCGAAATTATTTACACCGATATATGAAGTTTCAATTCCTTGAGTTTCTAAAAATTTGAAAGTATTTAAAACAGCATGATGTTCTACCGCAGTTGTAATAATATGAAGCTGTCTGTTTTTGTCAAGAGACTTAAGACGGTTAATATACCCGATTATAGCAAGATTTATAGATTCTGTCCCTGAAGAAGTAAAAACTAATTCATCTTCGGTATTGGCATCTAAAAATGATTTAATAAATTGCCTTGCGTCTTCTATTAAAATCCTTGCCGCTCTCCCTTCTTCATAAAGGCTTGAAGGATTCCCTCCGATATTTTTTAAAACATTGCAAACATCTTCTAATATAACAGGGTCTAAGGGGGTTGTAGCATTATAGTCTAAATAAATTCTTGCCATTTTGCGTTATTTATTAGTTATTTATTAATTTATGGTTTTATTGTTTATTAAACTTTTATATTTTTTTAATAATAAAATTTAAAATAGATGATGCAATCAAGACTTGATTTGTCTGTATTTTTATAATAAATAAAATACGGATAATAGTTTTTTTAATTAATAATTAATTACAATGCTATTTAAATGCCGTTAATTTAAATAAATGAGTATATACTCTTTGTGGTGCTATATAATTTAAAAATAAATCATATTTAAACGCCGTTAATTTAAATAAATAAGTATATAGTATATTGCAATATTATATTAAATTTTATCTTGTCGGCAATTTTTAATGCTTTTAATGCTATCGTTTAATCTATTATTGTTTTTTATATTATATTCGCTTATTACGTCTGCAATAGAAATTGAATTAAGAAACTCAATAATTTTAGAAGATATAGAATTCCACATGTCAAAGGCTAAGCATGTTGATTGTCTTTCACATCCTTTGTTATTATTTTCTTTACTGACGCAGCTGATAATTTCAATGGGTTCAACTGAAGCAATAAGATTTCCGATAAAAATTTCCGACGGCTTTTGATTAAGAAGATATCCGCCGCCCGGACCTCTTATACTTTTCACTATTCCTGCCTTTTTTAATGTAAAAAAAATCTGCTCCAAATATGTTAAAGATATATATTCCCGTTTAGCAATATCTTTAAGACTAATCGGTACGCTATTATTTTTTGAATTGTAGGCAAGATCAATAATAGCCCTTACTGCGTATTGACCTCTTGAAGATAATCTCATATTTTGTTTTAATTATTTTTTATTATTTTCAATATTTTTCATTTTATTTTCTAATTCATTAATTCTTTGTTTTAATGCTGCAATTTCATAATAGTTAGGATCAAAAAGTTTATGGTGTTCAAGATCTACGCGGTCATGGACTTCCGATTCGTCTCTTGTAATAGATTTAGCCGGAACTCCTGCTACCGTCGAATGAGGGGGCACTTCACTCACAACAACGGAATTAGACCCTATTTTGCTGTCGTGTCCTACTTTAAACGGACCTAATATGCTAGCTCCTGCACCTATCATAACATTATCTTCAATCGTCGGATGTCTTTTTTCTTTCTTCCAGCTTGTTCCTCCCAGCGTAACCCCATGATAAATCGTTACGTCATTGCCTATTTCAGCCGTTTCTCCTATAACCACTCCCATACCGTGATCTATAAAAAATCTTCTTCCTATTTTCGCTCCTGGATGAATTTCAATACCAGTAATAAATCTTGCAAATTGCGACACTAACCTTGCAAGCAATTTTAATTTATGAATCCACAAAAAGTGAGATATTTTATGGAAATATATAGCATGAAGACCCGGATAGCAGAGTAAAACCTCAATAGTGCTTCTTGCAGCAGGGTCTCTTTTAAATACAGAATCAATATCTTCCTTTATAGTTTTAAACATTAAATTATAATATGCTGCTAAAAAATTTTAATATTTTTTTGAATTATTTATATAATATATATATAATGAAAAATTAATTTGATAAACTATAATATATAATATGATTGTATTATAATAACAATATAACAGATTTTATATATTTTTTAAATATGATAATTATAAATGAATTGTAAAAGGAGAAAAAATGGAAAGAATTAATGTTAAAATTATTACTAAAACCCCGCCTCACGGAAGGTGTAAAATGTTTACTTCTATTGTCTGGCTTTTAATACATTATTATAAAAATGCCACAATAAATATTCTGCCTGAAATTTATAAAAATAGTGATGATCCCGACGCTCCAAGTTTTATTGTCAACGGAAAAATCGTTGAACCTTCAAACACAATTTATGTTTCAGGAGAAGATATAATAAACGCTATGAATGAAGCAGGAGCTGAACCATATGAAGAAGTTAAGCCTGACGCTATTAAATTTGATGAAATTATTGAAAAGTGTTTAAGCTGATATTAAGAAGTTTTTTACAAAAAATAAAAAAACAGAAAATGACTATTATATATCTATATATATATTATATATTGAAGCTATTTTTAATTAAACTACCTGATTAAAAATAATATTATGCAGGAAATCAGCATTATATATTGAAGCCGATTATTAGAATACCGAAATGTCTTCGTCAAAGAAAAATAAAAAGAGGGCTTTTATGTTTAAACGTAATGAGCGCATAGGAAATAAACCAAAATGTCTTTTATAAAAATTAATAAAAAGACTGTCGCCGTTGCTATGTCGGGGGGCGTAGACAGTTCCGTAAGCGCTATTATACTGAAAAAAAGGGGGTTTAACGTAATAGGGCTTTCAATGCGTCTTATCGGAGATTTGCATAATAAAGGGCTAAATGATGAACCGATTGAAAAAAGCTGCTGTTCGATATCAGATATAATTGATGCAAAAAGAGTCTGCGTAAAATTAGGCATACCGCATTTTGTTATAAATCTTGAAGACGAATTTAAAGAAAATGTTATTGATAAATTCACTCAGGAATATCTTGAGGGCAAAACTCCAAATCCCTGTATATTGTGTAATAAGATTTTAAAATTTGACATTTTGCTTAAAAGAGCCGCCCAGCTTGGAGCAAATTATTTAGCAACCGGGCATTATGCAAGGATAACTAAAACATTAAACGGCGGATTTAATCTTATAAAAGCAAAAGACATTTTAAAAGACCAGTCGTATGTTTTATATAATCTAAACCAAGAATCATTAAGCAGATTAATTTTCCCGGTAGGCAATTTATATAAAACCGATATAAGAACAATAGCGTTGGAAAATGGGTTTAATGAAATTTCAAAAAAGAAAGACAGCGTTGAAATTTGTTTTATACCTGACGGAAATTATCATAAATTTATATTAAACCAATTACAGGCGGGCGGCGATAATAATACCGACAAATGCGATAATGAAAGTTGTTCCGGTAAATTTTTAAATTTAGAAAAAAAAGATACCGAAAATAATAATAGCAGCAGCTATAACAGCAGCAGCAAGATTATAAATGACGCCTATAACAATAATAATATTAGAAATAATAATATCTATAATATTCCAAAAAACAACAATAATAATAATAGCAAAAATAAAGTTTTAATTATGGAAAACGATTATAAGGGTTATATTAAAAATATGGCGGGCGAAATTATCGGAAAGCATAACGGAATATTTCAATATACCGTAGGTCAGCGAAAAAGACTTGGAATAGCTTCCGTCCAACCGTTATATGTAGTTAAAATAGACCCGCCTACAAAAGATATATTTGTCGGCACTATGAATGATTGTTACAGCAATGAACTTTATATCAACGATTTTAATTTTATTGATATTAAATATAAAAATAAATTTTTAGAACCGGGATTAACGGCAAAAATAAGATATTCTTCTTTAAATTATAAATGTTCGGCAGAAATTATAAATAATGAAATATCCGATGCCAGAAACGGCGATAAAAATAATAATCATATAATAAAAGTAAAAGTAAAATTTATAGAACCTGTTAAATTTATAACACCCGGACAATCTGCAGTTTTATACAGCGGCTTAAAAGTTATAGGCGGCGGCATTATAGAAATTTAATAAATTTAATAATCATCATAATAATGCTAATATTATAATATATAATTAATATATAATTCTTAAAAACTAATAATCCGATTTATTAAATTTTCTATTTGTTTTATTAATTATTTATTTAAAATGTAATATTTGCATATAATTATATATAATTATCAAAAATATGATAAAATCTCATAAAGATATTAAGAATGGCAATAATAACAACAATGA